>NZ_CP094468.1:1408093-2112140 GCF_023347275.1 Faecalibacterium sp. I3-3-89
ATCTCGGTCATGTTGAACTGGGTAACGGGCAGGCCGTCGTTGGTGGCCAGCGGCAGATAGTAGTCCGTCGGCTCCGGTGTAATGACGACGCCAGCCGCGTGTGTAGAGGCGTGGCGGGGCATTCCCTCCACCTTCAGGGCGGTATCGATCAGCTCTGTGACCTGCGGGTCGCTGTCGTACATCCGCTTCAGCTCCGGCGAGACTTCCAATGCGCGTTTCAGCGTCATTTTCAGCTCCATGGGCACCTGCTTTGCCACGACATCCACGCTCTGGTAAGGCAGTCCCATCACGCGGCCCACGTCGCGGATGGCGTTGCGGGCCGCCATCGTACCGAAGGTGACGATCTGGGCCACATGGTCCGCGCCATACTTCCGGTTGACGTAGTCGATGACCTCCTGACGGCGCTCGTAGCAGAAATCAACGTCGAAATCGGGCATACTGACGCGCTCAGGATTCAGGAAACGCTCGAAGATGAGGTTGTAGCGGATGGGGTCGATGTCAGTGATGCCCACGCAGTAGGCCGCGATGCTGCCCGCACCCGAGCCACGTCCCGGGCCGACCGGGATGCCCTGACTTTTGGCGTAGTTGATGTAGTCCCAGACGATGAGGTAGTAGTTGGTGTAGCCCATCGACTTGACGACGCCGATCTCGTAGGTCAGCCGGTCCTTGTTGGACTGCGGAGCATCGGGGCCGTAGCGGCGCTCGAGGCCGTCCCAGCAGAGCTTCTCGAAGAATGCCTGATTGTCCATCCCGTTCGGGGCTTTGTAATAGGGGATCTTGGTGTGACCGAAATCAAAGTCAAACTTACACTCGTCTGCGATCTTCTGGGTGTTGGCGCAGGCCTCCGGCACCATTGCGAACAGATCATACATCTCATCGGTGGTTTTGACGTAGAACTCATCGGTCTGGAACTCCATCCGGTCGGCGTCCTGAATGGTCTTTCCGGTCTGGATGCAGAGCAGGATGCTCTGCATCTTGGCATCATCCCTCCGCAGATAGTGGGCGTCGTTGGTGGCGGCCATCGGGATGCCGGTCTCCCGGGCCAGCTTGATGAGCTGGGGCAGGACGATGTTATCCTCCTCGAGGCCGTGGTCCTGCAGCTCGATGTAATAGTTTCCCTTGCCAAACAGGTCCTGATACCACAGCGCCGTGGACTTGGCCCTCTCATAATCTCCGGCCAGAATGGCCTGCGGGATCTCACCCGCAAGGCAGGCCGACAGGCAGATGAGGCCCTCGTGGTACTGTTCGAGGAGCTGCTTGTCCACACGGGGCTTGGAGTAAAAACCTTCCACAAAGGCCGCAGATACCATCTTGATGAGGTTTTTGTAGCCCATCTCATTCTTGCACAGGAGAATGAGATGGTTGTTGCCGTCGATCTTATTTACCTTATCGAAGCGGGTGCGGGTGGCCACATAGACCTCGCAGCCGATGATGGGCTTGATGCCTGCCTTCTGGGCCGCTTTGTAGAACTGGACGCAGCCGTACATGACGCCGTGGTCGGTGATGGCGACGGCGTTCTGGCCGCACTCCTTGACACGGTCCATGAGCTGGTCGATGCGGCAGGCACCGTCCAGAAGGCTGTATTCGGTATGGATGTGGAGATGGACGAAGTCTCTCCCCGCGCGGCTGCCTTCGCTCATGCCCGCACCTCCTCTGTGTCCGTTTTGCTGCTCTGTTCTGCAAGCCGCTGGCGCAGTGCGTCGGCCAGAGCTTCCAGCTTTTTCATCCGGTGGGAAAGACCCGATTTGCTCATGGGCGGGTCGAAGCTGGCACAGAGCGCCGCCAGCGACAGGTCGGGATATTTCAGCCTCCGGGCCGCCGCCTGCTGCAGCGCCTCCGGCAGCGTTTCCAGCGCCCCCTGTTCGTCCAGAAAGCGGATGGCCTTGAGGGTCTGGGCGTTGGCGCGGGCCGTCTTGCTGAGGTTTGCAGTGTCGCAGTTGGTGTGTCGGTTGATCTGGTTGCGCACCTGCTTGACGGCCTTCTGGGCGCTGAGCCGGGTCGAGGCATCCGCCGCCCCCATAAAGGAAAGGATGCGCTCCACATTGTCGCAGCTCTTGACGTAAACGAGGTTCACGCCGTTGCGGCGGGTGCGGTGGGGCGCAAATTCATGCTCCGCCAGCAGCGCCTCGAAGTCGCGGGCAAGGTTCGTGCGGCTGGTGAGGAACTCGATGCTGTACTCCTTCTGGGGGTCGGTGACGGTGCCGCTGCACAAAAAAGCCGCCCCGATGTAGGCGCTGACGCAGGTCTGGCAGCGGATGAGCCCGGGGTCGATCTGCAGGCTCGTCTCGGTGCCGGTGGTGCCGAAAAGCTCGTGCATCCGCGCCACCTGCTCCGGTGCGCGGATGCTGAACTCATACACCACCCCGCTGGGGCGCTCCTTCCGGACGATCTCGCCCTGCACACCGCAGCGTGCAAACAGCTGCGCGGCCACCTGCGTGGTCAGCTCCTGCTCCGTCTGAAGCACCAGCCCGCTGGCGTCAAAATACTTGGCAAAGCAGGCGATGCCGTAGGCAGCGGCACGGACGCAGCAGTCCTTCTGTAAGCTGCGGCGGGCGATCTCCTCCCTCGCTTGGGATGCAAAACTCATGATATGGTGATCCTTTCAGCGGACGGCGTCGCGGTGCTGGACGCCGGGCCGATAGCCCAGCGCGTCGCAGTATTCCGCGATCTTCCGCGCAAACGTGATGGAGCGGTGCTTGCCGCCGGTGCAGCCCACCGCGATGGTGAGCTGGCTCTTGCCCTCCTTGACGTAGAGCGGAAGAGCGTATTCCAGAAACGACTCATAGCGTTTCAGCAGCTCCTGCGCCTCCGGATGGCCCATGACGAAATCGACGACTTCCTGATCGAGTCCCGTCTTGTGCTTCAGCTCCGGAACGTAGAAAGGGTTGGGCAGGCAGCGGACATCCAGCACGAGGTCGGCCTCCGGCGGGACGCCGAACTTGAAGCCGAAGGACATGACCGTCAGGCGCATGGCGTTCTTGGCCCCGCCGTTCGGGTTGAACAGGTCGCAGATCCGCTCTTTGTTCTGGGAGGTGGAGAGCAGGCCGGTATTGATGGTATAATCGGCCCGCTCCTTGAGGGGTTGCAGGATAGCACGCTCCTTCCGGAAAGCCTCCCGCGTGGAGAGGCCCTCGGCGATGCTGATGGGGTGGCGGCGGCGCGTCTCGCTGTAGCGGCGCATCAGCACCTCGTCCGGCGCGTCGAGGAAAAGGATCTCATACTCTACCCCCTGCTCGTCCATCTGGTCCAGCGCGTGCTCGATCTCCTCCGGCGTGCGGCAGCCGCGGACGTCCATGCAGAGGGCCACCCGCTTGAGCTGGTTGTCGCCCGCTTTCGAGAAGGCCGTGATGCTGGGCAGCAGCGCCGACGGGATGTTATCGATGCAGAAAAAGCCGATGTCCTCCAGCGCATTCATGGCGACGGATTTTCCAGCGCCCGAAAGGCCGCTGACGATCAATAGCTTCATCTTCTTGTCCTCTTTCTGTTCAGGCTGCGACCACACGGATCTCTTTTTCGAGGTCGTAGCCGGTTTTTTCCTTTACGATGGCGCGCACCTCGTCGCAGAGCGCCAGCACATCTGCGCAGGTCGCCCCGCCCAGATTGACCACGAAGCCGCAGTGCTTCTCGCTGACCGCTGCGCCGCCGTGGCGATAGCCCCGCAGCCCGCACTGGTCGATGAGGGCCGCCGCAAACGCGCCCACCGGCCGCTTGAAAGTGCTGCCGGCGCTCGGTTTGTCGAGGGGCTGCTTGTCCCGTCGGCGGGCCATCAGGTCGTCCATCTTGGCCCGGATGTCAGAGGCACTGCCTCTGGCGAGATAGAACTTTGCCGAGAGGATGCAGCCGCCGTTTTCTTCAAAGATGCTGTGACGGTAGCGGAGGTCGAGCTGCTCCGCCGGGGCTTCGACGATCTCCCCCTCCCCGGTCAGATACCGCACCGAGGCCAGCACATCCTTCATCTCGCCGCCGTAGGCACCGGCGTTCATGTAGACCGCACCGCCCACCGTGCCGGGGATGCCGTAGGCAAACTCGAGTCCGGTGAGGCTGTTTTCCAGCGCCGCCATACAGAGGGACGAGAGCATCTGACCGGCCCCCACGACGACCGCATCGTAAGTAAGAGCCGGGTCTTTCCCCGGGAAACTGATATTTTCGATAACGCCGATGCCGCTCTTCATGGCCGACACGTTGATGACAGCCCCGCGGTAGCCCGCATCCTCGAACAGGATGTTGCTGCCGTTGCCCAGCAGATAGCTCCTGACCCCTGCTTCTTTTGCCATCCGGATGGCGGCACAGAGCTGCTCCTCGTTTTCCGGCAGGACGAACAGGTCTGCCGGGCCGCCGATGCGGAAGGTGCAGTGGGCACAGAGCGGCTCATTCTCCTTGTATGCAATGCCCGCAGCGGACAAAGCCTCTTTCAATCGTTCCATTCGTACTCCTCTTTGGAAATCAGACGTTTTTGGTGAGCACCGGGCGGTGTGCAATGCCTGCGCTCAGTCCATGGTGTCGTTCAGGCCCAGACGGATGAGCAGCTCTTTTGCCGCGTTGTAGCCCATCTTCTTCTGACGGTTGTTAATGGCCGCCGTTTCCAGCACGACGGCAAGGTTGCGTCCCGGAGAAACCGGGATGATGGTGCTGGGGATGTTGACCCCCAGAATGTCGTAGTACTCGCTCTCCAGACCGGTGCGCTGATAGTTCTTGGTGGGGTCCCACGCTTCCAGCTGGACGACGAGGTCGAGGCTCTCGCTCACCTTGACCGCGCCCACGCCGAACACGCGGGCCACGTTGACGATGCCGATGCCGCGCAGCTCGATGAAGTGGCGGATGTTCTCCGGCGCAGTGCCCATGATCTGGCGGTTGGAGAGCTTGCGCAGCTCCACGGCGTCGTCGGCGACGAGGCGGTGGCCGCGCTTGACCAGCTCGATGGCCAGCTCGCTCTTGCCGATGCCGCTGTCGCCCAGGATCAGGATGCCCTCGCCGTAGACCTCCACCAGCACGCCATGGCGGGTGATGCGGGGCGCAAGCTCAAGGTTCAGCACGCTGATGAGGCTGCCCATCAGGGTGCAGGTCATCTCGTTGGAGCGCAGCAGCGCCACTTTGTGCTGCTGCGCCAGCTCCAGCATCTCCGGAAAAGGCTCCAACTCCTCGCTGCGGCAGACGATGACGGCTGGCGGCTGCTGGCGGAACAGCTGGTCGAGGCGCTCGCGGCGCTTTTCGGGGGCAAGCCCGGCCAGAAAGTTCATTTCCGCGAGGCCCATGATCTGCAAGCGCAGCTTGTCGAAGTAGTCATAGTAGCCGGTCAGAAACAGACCCGGGCGGTTGACTTCAGCGATCTCGACGCTGATCTTGTCCAGCTCGCACGGCGCATAAGTGACCTCAAGGCTGACCTTCTCGACCAGCCGCTTGAGCGAAACAGCGAAATTCCCCATTCGTTTTTCCTCCTGCATCCTCTGTGTGCCCCAAGACGGCGGCACAGCGTATCCTTCCTTATATTATAATCAAGATGGACGGCAAAAACAACAATTCTTGCAGGAATCTTTTCTGGTTTTGTCTCAGGGCTTGCATCCGAGGGCCAAACCTTTATAATAGGAGACAGGGGTAGAGTTTACTTTTTCTTTACATTTTACATGGCTTTTACATTTCGCCGGTTTCCGATTTTACATTCAACCCGTATACTCATAATCAGGGATACGACCGGTGAAATGCGGTGCAAGGTCATGTAAAAAGTTAGGACATATCCGTGTACCGTCCTCGCCGTCGATGCCGATGTGTAAACGTAAGCTTCAACAAGTGAGGAGTAAAAACATGACTCTATTCAATGTCTTTTCTCTGCTGGGCGGTCTGGCTTTGTTCCTGTTCGGCATGGACATCATGGGCAAAGCCCTTGAAAAACAGGCCGGCGGACACTTACAGAAAATTTTAAGCAAGCTGACCGACAATCCCATCAAGGGCTTCTTCCTCGGTCTCGGCGTGACCGCCATCATCCAAAGCTCCAGCGCCACCACTGTCATGGTGGTCGGCTTCGTCAACAGCGGCATCATGGAGCTGCATCAGGCCATCGGCATCATCATGGGCAGCAATGTGGGTACCACCGTCACCAGCTGGCTGCTGAGCCTCTCCGGCCTGCAGGGCGACAGCATCTGGATCCAGATGCTCAAGCCCACCTCCTTCAGCCCGCTCCTCGCCTTCATCGGCATCCTGCTCTATATGGGCAAGAGCGAGAAGAAAAAGGGCGTCGGCACCATCCTCATCGGCTTTGCCATCCTGATGACCGGCATGACCACCATGTCCAATGCCGTCGAGCCGCTGCAGGGCGAGGCATGGTTCACCAACCTCTTCGTCCGCTTCTCCAACCCCATCCTCGGCGTTCTGGTGGGTGCACTGGTCACTGGCATCATCCAGAGCTCCAGTGCCAGCGTCGGCATCCTGCAGGCCCTGAGCGCCACCGGTGTCATCACCTACGGCAGCGCCATCCCCATCATCATGGGCCAGAACATCGGCACCTGTGTGACGGCGCTGCTCTCCTCTGTGGGCGCGAACAAGAACGCCCGCCGCGCCGCCATGGTCCATCTCTACTTCAATATCATCGGCGTCATGGTCTTTCTGGCCGGTTTCTACGGCTTGAACGCTGTGGTGCACTTCGACTTTGTGAATGAGACCATCGCCGCATGGGGCATTGCCGTCGTGCACTCTGCCTTCAACATCGCAGCCACCCTCATCCTGCTCCCCTTTGCGAATGTTCTGGAACGGCTGGCCATCCTCACCATCCCCGACGACGCCCAGAAAGAGAGCTTTGCCCTGCTGGACGATCGTCTGCTGAACACCCCCGCTGTGGCGGTGGCCCGCGCCCGTTCTGCCACCGCCGATATGGCCGAGCTGGCCCGTGTGGGCGTCATGCAGGCCATGAGCCTGACCCATACATGGGACGACACGCTGGCCCAGAAGGTCCGGGACGAGGAGAGCAAGGTGGACCAGTACGAGGACGCACTCGGCACCTATCTGGTCAAGCTCTCCAGCCGTGAGCTGAACCATGCAGACAGTCAGAGCGTGAACACCCTGCTCCACACCATCAGCGATTTCGAGCGCATCAGTGACCATTCCGTGAACCTTCTGGAATCTGCACAGGAGATGCACGCCAAAGAGATCAACTTCTCCGCCGACGCCCGCGAAGAGCTGCAGGTGCTTGAGGATGCCGTGCAGGATGTGCTGAACCGCACCACCGACGCCTTCCGCAAGGACGACCTGCATCTGGCCAGCAAGGTGGAGCCTATGGAGACCGTCGTGGACGAGCTGGTGCGCGCCATCAAGGCGCGTCATGTCGCCCGTCTGCAGGCCGGCAGCTGCTCCATCGAGTACGGCTTCGTGCTGGAGGATCTGCTGACCAATTACGAGCGCGTCTGCGACCACTGCAGCAACGTGGCCGTCGCCCAGATCGAGGTAGCGCAGGACAGCTTCGACACCCACGCCTACCTCAACGACCTGCGCAGCGGCCACGCTTCCACCAAGGAGAGCGAGCAGTTCCAGCGCCGTCTGAACCGCTACCGCGAGCGCTACCTCTTCCCCAATGAAGCTGCTCCGGATGAAACGGAGGATAAACAGGCATGATCTATATCGTAGAAGACGATGCAGCCATCCGTGAATTGGAACAATATGCATTGCAGTCCAACGGCTACGAGGCCGTGGGCTTTGAGTCCTCGGAGCCGTTCTGGCAGGCCGTCCGCACCACGCCGCCGGAGCTGGTCATTCTGGATGTGATGCTGCCCGGCGAGGATGGCTTCTCCATCCTGAAAAAGCTGCGCGCCGCCCCCTCCCTGCGGCGTCTGCCCATCATCATGATAACGGCCAAGTCCAGCGAGCTGGACACGGTGCGCGGCCTTGACTGCGGCGCAGATGACTACATCACCAAGCCCTTCGGCATCATGGAGTTCCTGAGCCGGGTGCGTGCAGCACTCCGCCGGGCTGAGCCGGAGGCACGGCCCAACGTCTACAGCTTCCGGGAGATCCTTCTCGACAACGCCCGCCACAGCGTCACCGTCAGCGGCACGCCGGTAGAGCTGACCTACAAAGAGTACAGCCTGCTCCGGCTGCTGCTGGAAAATACGAATCTCGTCGTCACTCGCGAGACCATCCTGCAGGTGGTGTGGGGCACCGACATCTCGGTGGAGAGCCGGACTGTGGATATGCACATCCGCACCCTGCGCAAGAAGCTGGGCGATGCCGGAAAGTACATCTGCACGGTGCGGAAGGTCGGTTACAAGCTGACCGACAGTGAGGAGGAGCTTGAGCAATGAAACCACGCAGCATGGAAGAAAAAATAAGTTATCTGCTGTTTCTGATGGGCTTTGCCGGCCTGCTGTGCACCGCTGCACTCTGCATTTTTGTGTTCCACAAGGCTTTCCGTGCGCAGGCGTGGACAGCCCTCGAGCGGGAGGCCGATCTCGTGGCCGCCGGGTGCACACAGGTGGATGACCCAAGCCAGTTGAAGGCTTATGTGGACGGCTCGCTGCGCATCACCCTTATCGCGTCGGACGGCAGCGTGCTCTTCGAGTCTGCGACGGACCAGCCGATGGAGAACCATCTGCGCCGCCCTGAGATCCAGCAGGCCATGAAAAGCGGCGTCGGCCGTGACTGCCGCGACTCCCAGACGATGGGCTATGAGACTTATTATTACGCCATGCTGCTGCCCGACGGGGACATCCTCCGTGTGGCGCAGGACTCCGAGACCATCTGGTCCATCTATGATGCTGCCCTGCCCGCCATCGTTCTGAGCTGCTTTCTGATGATGGGTGCCGCCGCCATCATCGCTGGGCTGCTGACTAAGAGCCTCGTTCAGCCCGTGCTGAAGATGACCGACGACCTTGACCACATTCAGGAGAATGTTCCCTACAAAGAGCTGATCCCCTTTGCGGAGAGCATCCATTCCGACCGGATGCTGCGGGAAAACAACGAGAAGATGCGGCAGGAGTTCACGGCCAACGTCAGCCATGAGCTGAAGACGCCCCTGACCAGCATTTCCGGCTATGCCGAGCTGATCGAGACCGGGATCGCTAAGTCCGAGGACACCCCGGATTTTGCCCACAAGATCCATGTAGAGGCCAGCCGGATGATCCAGCTGGTCAACGATATTCTCCAGCTCTCGAACCTCGACAACGTCAGCGAGACGGGGGCTTCCCCCACCATGGAGACGGTCGATCTTCTGGATGTGGCCCGAGAGTGTGTGGAGCGCCAGAAGGTCAACGCCCGCCGCTCTTACATCTCCCTGACCTACCTCGGCGAGAGCGCCCCCGTGACGGGCAGCCGGAGCCTGCTGGATGAGCTGTGCCAGAACCTCTGCGACAACGCCATCCGCTACAACCGTCCCGGCGGCAAGGTCCAGATCATCACGGCCTGCACCCGGGACGGTCACTGCACTCTGACCGTGAAGGACAATGGCATCGGCATCCCGAAGGAGGCGCAGGCCAGCGTCTTTGAGCGCTTCTACCGGGTGGACAAGAGCCGCAGCAAGGCCACCGGCGGCACCGGTCTGGGTCTGGCCATCGTCAAGCACATTGCCCGCATCCATAACGCCCGCATCAAACTGGATAGCGCCGTGAACGAGGGAACGACCATCACCGTTATCTTTGAGTCTGTAAATTCTTAAAACTGCATAAGCCTTACGTCTGCCCGGATCTCCGGGCAGACGTTTTTTGTTGTGAGGCCAAGATCTCCGTCCCGCAGGGCCTGATAGGCCCCGAGGCCGGAAACATCCAGCCCCAGCGCCCAGCAGCGGCGGATGGTATCCTCGCAGAGTGTTTTCAGCTCCTTCTCCGCGTCCGGGGGCAGCTCACCTCGGGCGAGAGCATTCACCCGGAGAAGAAATCCCTCCCCTTCCCGCTCCACGCCGCAGAAGGCCCGGTGCAGGCGGAGCGTTCCCGCGCTCAGCATAAAGCGGTGCTCCCCGGCAGTCGTCCGGCTCCTGCCCTGCAATAACAGTGCCATCTCGGTCTGTGCTTCGGTCAGCTGAGCAGTCTGCTCTGGGGTCACGACGAGAGCCTCGGGCCTGCAGTGTGCCCCCTCCTCTTCCAGCTCCACGATGGGCAGGACGAAGCCGCCGCCCTGCTCATACAGCCGGGGCGCGGAAGGCGCGGAATTTTTGACGCATTGCAGGAGATTTTCGGGCAGGACATCCGACGCCCCGGCCCGCTCTTCCAGCGTCTCCACCGAAAAGCCCGCCCCGAACATCCGGGACGCCAGCCTCCCGCAGGGCTGATGCAGGAACAGCTCCTCACAGACAGGCAGCGCACGCCGCACCGAGTCCTGCTCGACAAAAAGATATTCGCAGAGCCGCCAGTCCGCCCGTTGAGGCAGGGCTTTTTCGGCGGCAGCGATGGCAGCGGAAAGCTGTGGGCCGCGGCCCACGCAGAGGCGGATGGCGGCTTCGGCCTCGGAGGAATCGGCGGAGGCCTCCGGGAACTGGTACAGCAGGCCCACCGTCCAGCTGTCGTCCTTCGTTTCGACGAGAAGGGTGCGGATCATGCTTTTCTCGGTATTGTCCCAGTGGAGAAAAAGGCAGAGCCAGACGGTCAGCACGCCTGCGGCCAGAAGCCGCAGCCCTTTCCGGCGGCTCATCGTGCAGCCTCCGCGCCAGCTGTGCCTGAGGGCCGCCCGGCAAGCCGCTCACAGAGCAGCCGCGCTGTGCGGACAAGAAAACAGAGACGAAAGACCGCCGCCGCCAGCCAGAGGAGCAGGAATGCGGCATCGAAGCGGGAGATGCCCCCGAAGCTCCACGCCCGCAGAAGCTCATAGCCCGGATAGTCCTGCGGCGCACCAAACAAAAGCGCCAGCCCCAGCGTATAGCCGGAAGAAATGATTGCAGGGATGAGCGGAAGCCACAGCGCTGATTTTTGACTGTTTTTCGAAGTATTTTCGCCCATACAAAGAAGTGGAAACGAGAAATATTCGGGGTAAAAAAACGCATCTGGTAATGCGAACGACCTGCCTGCCTCGCCCATCACGAGATTCTGCCATTCCAGCTGACCTGCCAGCCCCAGCAGGCAGAATAAGCTCCCCAGCACCACGAATGCCCCGAGGACAGCGGCCATCCGGTCATACAGCTCACAGCCGAAGCTCCATCCAGCCCAGAGGAGCAGCGGCAGCAGGCCGAAAAAGGCCATCGACGAGAACTGTTCCCAGCAGATCTGCTGGATCATAGCCGCCGTGCGGACAAGCTCCCAGAGATACCAGAACAGGAAGGCGGCGCAGCAGCAGTTACCGACAAAGCCCGGACGGCGCAGTCGGGCGGCATTCCAGGAAACGAACACCGCAAGGAGTATCAACGCCGCTGCCGCCAGCACATTCCCCAGCAGGGCGGCGCGGACAGAGCCGCTCTGCCCTGCCCTGAGGATGACGCGGCCCAGCTCTGCTGCCGCAGTGCTGAGGGCCAGCGTCCGGGCTGAAAACCCCTCTCTCTGCTGCATTTAAGACCCCCTCCTTTTCCAGATGGCGAATGGGCGGCGGGACAGCGCCCGGTAGTTGCGGCGGATGATACCATCCCCTGAAAAGACAACGCTCGAAAGGTAGGGCACCCCCATCGCGGAGAGGGACGTCAGCGCCGCCAGCACCCCCAGAGCCGCGCACACCAGCCCCACCGGCCCGGCCAGACCCGCCGCCAGCGTGACACCCAGCCGCAGCAGGGTGGCAGGCTCGTACAGCGAAGGGGTGACGAAGACGGAGATGGCCGTGATGCTGGCCACAAGGATGACCGGTGTGCTCATCAGCCCGGCCCCGACGGCGGCATCGCCGATGATAAGCGCCGCCACAAGACTCACCGAGTGGCCCAGCGTCTGGGGCATCCGAAGCCCGGCCTCCCGGATGATCTCCAGCAGGAGAATGACCAGCAGCATCTCCGCGAACAGCGGAAGCGGCGTGGCCTTTTCCGCCGCCTCGATTTTATAGAGCAGCTGAGGCGGGATAAGCTCGGGCAGGTAGACTGCGAGACAGACGAAGACCCCCGGCAGGAAGATGCTGAGGTAGAACGAACCATATTTCAGGATGCGCAGGAAGGACGAAAAGAGCGCCGTAGTCGCGTAGTCGTCGAGGCAGTCGAAATTTTCGCAGAAGAGGGAGGGCAGCACCAGCGCCGAGGGACTGCCGTTGACTAAAACAACGATTTTCCCCTCACAGAGCTTTGCCGCGGCGGAAGCCGGGCGCTCGGTGTAGCTCACCGGAGCGAACAGCCGACATCTGGCCGGGAAAAGCCACGGCACGAAGTAGCTGGAGTCCAGCAAAAGCTCCGGCTTTGCCTCTTGGAGGGTCCGGCGCACCCGGGCCACCGCCTGCCTGCTGGCTCTGTCCCTGCAATAGCAGATGGCGTACTCGGTCTTCATGGCACAGTCGGCCTGTGCCGTCTCCATCACAAGGGTGTCGGTGCGGATGAGGCGGCGCAGCAGGCTCAGATTGACCCGCAGAAGGTCGGCGAAGCCCTCCCGGGAGCCACGCAGGTTTCCTTCTCCGGAGGGTTCTTCCACCGACCGGGACTTGAGGCCCTGTACCGAGAAGACGATGCCCTTTTTGCACCCATCCAGCAAAAGCACCGCCATGCCGGCGGTCAGGCGGCGGACGAGGTCCTCCATCTCCTTGACCGAACTGTTCTCGGCGGGCAGACCGGAGTGGTGCATCAGAAGTTCATAGACCTGTGCGCCGCTGTGGGCCAGCCGCTCCGGCTCGAGGCCGGGCGTATGACGGGTGGCAGCGTCCAGCAGGAGCGCCCAGAGCGCTTCGAGGCTGGCCATGTTGTCGAAGAGCACGATGGCCCCCGGGCAGTGATAAAGCTCGATGCGCTTGGCATAAAAATCCGCCGAAGCGCCAAACCTAGCGTTGAGCGCCTCCAGATTCTCATCCAGCAACGAGGAAAGCTGCAGCATACGGTATCCCCCTTTGCCTGCCAGTATTCCCCCGTCGGAGTCGCTTATTCAACCCACAAGGAGGGCCTTCTGTGAAGCTTCTGATTTTCCGCACCCTGCTCATTTACCTCTGCGTCCTGTTCGCCATGCGGCTGATGGGCAAGCGTCAGCTGGGCGAGCTGCAGCCCGAAGAGCTGGTGTCCACCATCCTCATCTCCAATCTGGCGTCCATCTCCATCGAGTCGGAGGAAGTGCCGGTGACGGCCAGCCTCATCCCCCTCTTCCTCATTGCAGCTCTGGAGCTGCTGGGGTCAGCGCTGAGCTTTCGCAGCCAGAAATTTTTCAATCTGATGTCCGGTCGCCCCAAGACGGTCATTCTGGATGGACAGATCGACCAGAATGCTCTGCGCACCCTCCGGCTGACCACCGCCGACCTGATGGAGGCCCTGCGGGGCAAGAATATCTTCGACCCCCGGGACGTCTCCTACGCCGTGGTCGAGACGAACGGCAGTCTCTCGGCAGCGCTCCGCCCCGAAAAGGAGACGGCCACCCTCGCTGACCTGCGGCTGAAGGTCGAGCACAGCCACGCCACCATCCCCTTCGTGCTGGACGGCCAAGTCCTCGAGGACAACCTCCAATGGTGCGGCAAGGACAGAAGCTGGCTCGAGCGGACCGCGCAGGCCAACACCCTGCTGCCGGAAGAGATCCTGCTTCTGGTCGGCAACGAGACGGAGGATTATTTTCTGCTGAAAAAAGAGAGCCGCCGCAAGGGCAGCTCCCGGTGAGAGGTACGGAATGAAACGGATCTATGCGTGTCTGTGCATCGTGGCAGTGCTGCTGAGCATCGCCTTCTACAGCAGCTGGCGGGTGCAGAAATTTGCCGAGGATATTTCGGATGACATCGACGACGCCGTGGAGGCCCTCCGGGACGAGGATCTCCCTGCCGCACGGCAGGCTCTGGCCGAGGGAGCAAAGCTTTGCGACGAGATGCGGGAAGGGATGAACCATCTTCTCCGCACGCAGGACTTCACGGAACTGGAGAGCGCTCTCCGTGCCGCCGACGGCCACCTCGAGATGAATGCTCCCGAGGAAGCCCTCGGCGAACTGCGCCGGGCACAGGTTCAGGTGGAAACTCTGGAATGGCTTTCCCGGAGATTCGTTTAATTAAATCTCCGAGACTCGTTTTTATTTCGTGTAATCTTCGTTATCTGAAATTTATTTGCCCCAGCCTGCCGAGAAATAAGAGCTATAAACCGGATTTTATGCAGAGAGTTGCCGCAATTTTAATCGGTTCATCATTCATTTTTTCATATTAAATGCCTCGTTCTGAAATCATCGCCCTCTATCTGCACCCTATATAGATTTTTATATGGGGCATCTTCGGCAATTCCCCAAAGACCCTTCCCGTCCGGATACAACGTGCACAAAAAAGCGCCCCATCCCCTGCCCTGCGGCAGAGAATGAGGCGCTTATGGCTTTGGAGCCAGATTATTTCTTGCGGTCGCCCATCAGCTTTTTCAGCTCATTGAAGAAGCTTTCGACGTCCGCGAACTGCTGGTAGACCGAGGCAAAGCGGACATAGGCCACCTCGTCGATCTTTTTCAGCTCCTGCATGGTCAGTTCACCGATGCGCACGCTGGTCACTTCGCGGTCGTAGGTGCTCATCAGGGTCTGCTCGATGCTGCTGACGGCGCGTTCCAGCGCTTCGTAGCTCACCGGGCGCTTGGCGCAGGCGCGAAGCATGGCGTTCAGCAGCTTCTGTCGGTCGAACGGCTCGCGGGAATTATCCTTCTTGATGACGATGAGCGGCACTGTCTCCACCACCTCGTAGGTCGTGAACCGCATATGGCAGTTCAGACACTCCCGGCGGCGGCGGATGCGCTCACTGTCTTCGGTGGGGCGGGAATCAATGACTTTGGACTCCTCATCGCCGCAATAGGGGCATTTCATGGTCGTTCCTCCTATAGCAGTTTGCGTTTTTAATGCACAGGCAACATCCGCAAACTGCATGTCGCAAAGATGCCGTTTTGACAGGCACTATTTTTGAAAATTGCGATAAAAAATCGGGACAGATTTGCATCAGGGTCCAGCGGCTCAGTTTTTCTTTGCGCCCTTGCGTTCGCTCCATGCCACCCAAGCGGAGGTGGAGACGCACAGCGAGGTGTACACGCCGCTGAGCATACCCATCATCAGGGGGAAGGCAAAGGTAAAGATGCTGTCCAGACCATACAGCTTGGAGACGACGCACATCACGCCCAGCGCCATCACAGTGGTGACGGTGGTGATGATGGTGCGGCGGGCCGACTGGTTGACAGAGTGATTGACCAGCTCTTCGAAGCTGGCCTTCTTGCCCAGCAGGCTGCGATTCTCACGGATGCGGTCGTAGACGACGACGGTATCGTTGATGGAGTAGCCGAGGATGGTCAGCATCGCCGCAATGAAGTTGCCATCCAGCGGGGCACGCAGCAGCACGAAGGTGCCGAACACCACCATCAGGTCGTTGAGCAGGGCCAGAACGGCCATCATGCCGCCGGTCAGGCCGCCGATCCTCTTGAAGCGGTATGCGATGTAGGCGAGGATGAGCACCAGCGCGAACACCACGGCCACCAGACTCTTCTGGAGGAACTTCATGCCCATTGCGGCGCTGACATTGCTCAGAGAGAGCTGTGCGAAGGAGTTGTCAGGGTAGCTCTCGTTCAGAGAGTCCAGCAGGGTCTGCACCTCGTCGGTGGTGACAGTCTCGGTGCCGGGCATCGAGATCTTCAGGGCCTGCTCCCCTGTTGCGACGTTCTCGCCGGTCTGCAGGGTCAGGCCGTTGCTGCCCAGCGCCTCGGAGGCCGTCTTCTGGACGGCAGACATCTCAAAGCTGTTCTCGTAGCTCAGGGTGATCATCGCACCGCCGGTGAACTCGGTGTCCAGATGGACGCCCAGCACCACCGCACAGAGGACGATCGCCGCCATCAGACAGGCGGAGAAGGTCAGGAAACGCTTGCGCAGACCAACGAAGTTGACCTGCTTCTTCTCGGTGGGAGTCTTACCGGGAGCATCCGCACCGTAGAGACGGGGGTTCCGCAGGGCCTTGATGGAAGCAGCGCCCCGGATCATGGTACGGGTGGCAAAGATGCCAAACACGAAGTTGAGCAGCACGCCGGTGAGCAGCGTGTAGCCGAAGGCGTAGATGGTGCCTGCGGTCGAGGGGCCGAAAGCAAAGAAGACGAAGTGCAGGGCCTTGGCAAAGAAGCCGTCCGAGGGGCCGAAGGCACCCATCAGGACGACCGCAACGATGACGATGGTCACATTGCCGTCGATAATGGGGGTCAGGCCGCGGGCAAAGCCGCTCTTGAGCGCGCCGTCGAGGCTCTTGCCGCTGCGCAGCTCCTCCTTGATGCGCTCGGCGGTGATGACGTTGGCATCCACGCCCATGCCGATGGCGAGGATGATGCCAGCGATGCCGGGCAGGGTCAGGGTGAAGCTCTCAAACACCGGGAAGTAGCCGGAGACGAAGGCCAGCGTGGCCGCCACCTGACCGGCCAGCGCAATGCAGGCGAGGAAGCCGGGCAGACGGTAGAGGGCCGTCATGAGCACGAGGATGAGGGCAAAGGCGATGACACCGGCCAGCACCATGGCGCTCAGGCTGTTCTCGCCCAGACTCGGGCTGATGGTGGAGTAGCTGTCCACGCTCAGCGCAAAGGGCAGAGAGCCGGAGTTGATCTGGCGGGCCATTTTGACGACATCTTCCTGCGTGAAGGGATTCGCCGCAGAGCTGGTGATGATGGCAGAGCCGTCGGTGATGGCGGCGTTGACGCTGGCGGTGCTGACGTTCTCGTCGTCCAGCCAGATGCTGATGCTGCCGCCGTTCTGGTACAGACGGGTGGTGGCGTCGCCGAATGCCTTGGCACCCTCGTCAGTAAACTTCAGCGCCACATAGTACTCGGAGCTGCTGCCGTTGACGGGGCCGTACTGGGCAGCAGCACTCTCCACCATCGAGCCGTCAAGCACCAGCGCACCGTCTGCGCTGCTCCCCTCCCGGAAGGTCAGGTAGGCGGTGGTGCCGATCTCCTCGATGGCGGCTTCGGGGTCGAACTCGGTCTCGCCCGACTGCCACGGGAACTCGAGGATGAGGCTGTCGGAGTTGTTGTCCACATACAGCTCATAGTCGGTCACGTTGAGGGCGACCAGACGGTTCTCGATGACCAGCTGAGCAGCCTCAAGCTGGTCGTCGGTGGCGTCGTAGCCGTCGGAGGGGACGAAGGTGACGTTGACGCCGCCCTTGATGTCCACACCGAAGCGGATGTCCTTCGCTCCCTTGATGTAGGTGGTGGTCACATCACCGTACTTGACCGCAACACCGAAGAACGCCGTATAGACGAACGCCGCGATCACAAGCACCGTGAGGATAAGCTGCCATGCTTTGCCTTTCGTTTTCATATGAATCGGGAAACCTCCAAATATAATATGAAGCTGCTTTCCGGTCTTGGAAACAACTTCAAAATCTCCGCTGCGCCGTCTGAGCGGCAGCACAGCGGAGATTTGTGCAGTGGAAAGATCAGTCCTTTTCCGTCAGCAGTTTCTCGACTGCTGCCAGACGGACGCAGACACAGAGCAGGTCGGATGCGGTCTCCACCTCATCCAGACTGGGATAAGTGGGCGCGATGCGCAGGTGGGAATCATCCGGGTCCTTGTGGTAGGGGTATGCAGAGCCTGCGCCGGTGAGGGTCAGGCCGCACTCCTTGCACAGCTGAGCCACCCGCTTTGCGCAGCCGGGCATGACATAGAGGCTGATGAAGTAGCCGCCCTTGGGGTTCGTCCAGTGGGCGATGTCGCCGCAGGGGGTCAGCTCTTCGTTGAAGGCTGTCTTGACGGCATCGAAGCAGGGCACCAGACGACGGCGGTGCTTTGCCATGTGGGCCAGAACGCCCTCCTTGTTCTTGAGGAAGCGGACGTGGCGCAGCTGGTTCATCTTGTCGTAGCTGATGATCATGACCGAGAAGCGCTTGCAGATGTACTTCATCATGGCCTCGCTGCAAGCCAGAGCGGAGACGCCAGCGCCCGGGAAGGTGATCTTGCTGGTGGAGGTGAACATAAAGACGCGGTCTTCGTTGCCGTACTTCTTGCACTCGTTCAGCAGGACGGGGGTCTCGATGATCTCCTCCGTCAGATGGTGGACGATGTAAGCCTCATCCCAGAAGATCTTGAAGTCGGGGGCGGCGGTCTTCATCTTAGCAAAGCGGTCGATGGTCTCATCGCTGTAGGTGTAGCCGTCGGGGTTGGAATACTGCGGCACGCACCAGATGCCCTTGATGGTGTCATCCTCGGCCACCAGCTTCTCGACGACGTCCATGTCGGGGCCGTTTGGGGTCATGGGGACGCTGATCAGCTCGAAGCCGAACTCCTCGGTGATGGAAAAATGGCGGTCATAGCCGGGCACCGGGCAGAGGAACTTCCGCTTCTCCACCTGAGACCACGGGCAGGGAGACTCCGGGAAACCGAAGCTGTAGCCCATCGAGATGAGGTTGTACATCAGCTGCAGGCTGGAGTTGCCGCCCACAAAGACCTCCTCGGGCTTCACGCCCATCACGTCGGCGAACAGCTCGCGGGCCTCATGCAGGCCCTCCAGATCGCCGTAGTTGCGGGCGTCGGTGCCGGCGTCGGTGGTGTAATCCGTCATCTGCAGCAGACCCATTGCCAGATCCATCTGGTGAGGGCCGGGCTTGCCGCGGGCCATGTTCAGCTTCAGGCCCATCGCCTGAAACTTTTTGTACTCTTCTTCCAGAGCCGCCTTTTCGGCAGCCAGTTCGTCGCGGGTCATCTCAAAATAATTTGCCATAACACACACTCCTTTATCGTACGTTCTATTTCCCACAGGGTCCGGTACTGTATCTCTGCGAAGCAGGTTCATGCCAGTGGGCCGCTCCGATTTTTACCCTCACAGTTCCAGACTTTTATAGTTTACTACAATTTGACCTCGGAAACAAGTCGGATGGCACAAAAAGACCCCGCCAAAAAGTAAAAAGCTTTCAGCGGGGCCTGTTCTCCCCTGCTGCGCGCTGCCGCTCAGCTCAGGGAAGGCTGGTTCTTATAACGCTTGCGCACTGCGCCGTACTCCATGTGTGCCTCGCCGCCCTCTACCGTATCCTCGTCGATGGTGACGCGGATGATGGTGGGGTCTGTGGGCACATTGTACATGACGGGCATCAGGATGTTCTCCATCACGCTGCGCAGACCGCGGGCACCGGTCTTGCGCTCGATGGTCTTCCGCGCAATGGCGTGGAGGGCCTCATCGGTGATGTTCAGCTCCACATTATCCATGGCCAGCAGCTCTTTGTACTGCTTGACCAGACTGTTTCGAGGCTCCTTCAGGACACGCACCAGCGCATCCTCGTCCAGATCATCCAGCACCGTAATGACCGGCAGACGGCCGATCAGTTCGGGGATGAGGCCGAACTTGACGAGGTCGTGGGGTTCGACCTTCTGCAGCAGGGCTTTCTGGGCCTCGCTGGAATTGTCCTTCAGGCTGCTGCCGAAGCCCAGAGCGGACTTATCGGTGCGGCGAAGGATATACTTGTCCAGACCGTCGAAGGCACCGCCGCAGATGAAGAGGATGTTGGTGGTGTCGATCTGGATGAACTCCTGCTGAGGGTGCTTGCGGCCGCCCTGCGGGGGAACATTGCTGACCGTTCCCTCCAGGATCTTCAGCAGAGCCTGCTGGACGCCCTCACCGCCCACATCACGGGTGATGGAGGGGTTCTCGCTCTTGCGGGTGATCTTGTCGATCTCATCGATATAGATGATGCCGATCTGCGCCTTCTGGACGTCGAAGTCTGCGGCCTGAATGAGCTTGAGCAGGATGTTCTCCACGTCCTCGCCCACATAGCCGGCCTCCGTCAGGGTGGTGGCATCTGCGATGGCGAAGGGCACGCCCAGCATCTTGGCCAGTGTCTGGGCCAGCAGGGTCTTGCCGACACCGGAGGGGCCGAGGAGCAGGACGTTGGACTTCTGCAGCTCAACGTCGGCGCCCTTGCCGCTCAGGATGCGTTTGTAGTGGTTGTAGACCGAGACGGCCAGCACACGCTTGGCCTCGTCCTGACCGATGACGTACTGGTCAAGTCCCTCCTTGATCTCCGCAGGGGTCTTGATGTTGATAGAAAGCTCGTCAGACGGCTGGATGCGCGCCCGGCTGGCACTGCCGCGGCTGGGGCGGGAGCTGCTGCCCGCGTGATCCGGCTTGTCCGAGAGCAGATCGGCACAGAGGCCGATGCATTCGCTGCAGATGTTCACGCCGGGACCGATGATCATCCGCTCCACTTCATCCTGATGTTTGCCGCAGAAGCTGCAGACCAGATCCTTTTCGTTTTTATCTCTGCCGGAATTGTTATTAGCCATAACCGTTTTTCCTTATCCTGGGTGTATTGCTTTCTGCCGCTCAGCGGTGGGTGATGACCTCATCGATGAGGCCGTATTCCTTGGCCTCCTGCGCAGAAAGGAAGTTGTCGCGCTCGGTATCCAGCTCCACCTTTTCCAGCGGCTGGCCGGTGTACTCGCTGAGCAGCCGGTTCATCTTGGCGCGGGTGCGGACGAGATGGTCGGCATGGATCTTGATGTCGGTAGCCTGTCCGGACAGACCGCCGCCCTGACCGCCGGCGATGAGGGGCTGGTGGATCATGATCTCGGCGTTGGGCAGGGCGAAGCGCTTGCCCTTGGTGCCGCTGGCCAGCAGGAACGCACCCATCGAGGCGGCCATGCCCATGCAGATGGTGGAGACGTCACACTTGATATACTGGATGGTATCGTGGATGGCCATACCTGCGCTGATGGAGCCGCCGGGGCTGTTGATATACAGGCTGATGTCCTTATCGGGGTCCTGCCCTTCCAGATACAGCAGCTGTGCCACGACAAGGCTGGCGGAGGTATCGTTGACATCCTCGCTCAGCACAATGATGCGGTCGTTCAGCAGACGGGAGAAAATATCATAGGAACGCTCCCCGTGCGCCGACTGCTCGACAACGTAAGGAACAAAACTCATAGGGTTCGCCTCCTGAATGAAAAATTATTGTATTTGCAAAATTGACCGATACGGCAAGCACACAGGGCCGTAGCCGTATCGGTCAATTTCAACAACCTTCACTTACAGAGCCGGGGACTTCCCCTGCCCTGCATGACCTTGTGCGCCGGAATTACTCAGCGTCAGCGGTCTTCTCGGCCTCAGCGGCCTTCTCCACGACATTTGCGTGGCTCTTGATGAAGTCGATCGCCTTATTGATGGCCAGATCGTGCTTCACCTCATCCACGTTGATCAGCTCGCGGACCTTGTCCTCTTCCATCTTGTACTGGTCAGCAATGCGCTTGACCTCGGCATTCAGCTCGTCCTCAGTGGCCTCGATGTTCTCGGCAGCTGCGACAGCCTCCAGAGCCAGACGGATCTTGACCTGCTTCTCAGCCTGCGGCATGAAGGAAGCGCGGAACTGATCGACGGACTGGCCCATATACTTCAGGTAGTCCTCGAGGCGCAGGCCCTGCTGCTCCATACGGAAAGCAAAGTCGTTGACCAGCTCGTCCATGCGGACATCATACATGGCCTGAGGGATCTCAGCCTCCATGCCCTCGATGACCTGATCGACCAGAGCGTTCTCGACGGCCAGATCATCCTGCTTGTCCAGCTGCTCCTGATTGTTCTTGCGGATGGAAGCCTTGAACTCGTCCAGAGTGTCGTACTCGGAGCAGTCCTTTGCCAGCTCGTCGTCCAGAGCGGGCAGCTCCTTGTACTTGACCTCGTGCAGCTTGATCTTAAAGACAGCGGGCTTGCCAGCCAGCTCGGCAGCCTGATACTGCTCGGGGAAGGTGACGTTGACGTCGAACTCCTCACCAGCAGCGTGGCCGATGATCTGATCCTCGAAGCCGGGGATGAAGCTGCCGCTGCCCAGAGTCAGGCTGTAGTGCTCTGCCTTGCCGCCCTCGAATGCAACGCCGTCCACAAAGCCCTCGAAGTCGATGTCAACGATGTCGCCGTTCTCAGCAGCGCCCTCACGGGTCAGCTCACGGGCGTTGCGCTCCTGCACACGCTTCAGCTCGGCCTCGACAGCCTCGTCAGAAACAGTATGGACCGTCTTCTCGACAGTCAGACCGTTGTAAGCGCCGATCTTCACCTCGGGCTTGACTGCGACCTTGACGGTCAGGGTAGCGCCCTCAGCCTCACTGGCGGAATCGACGGAGACCTCAGGACGGCCCACCGGCTCGATACCGGCAGCCTTGACAGCCTCTTCGTAAGCTGCGGGGAACAGCTCGTTGATGGCGTCATAGGTAAAGACATCAGCGCCGTACATCTTCTCGATCAGAGCCTTGGGAGCCTTGCCCTTGCGGAAGCCCTGAACAGGGTACTTCTTGCCCTCCTTCTTGAAGACATCGGCAACTGCTGCCTTGAAGGCCTCAGCGTCGATGGAGAACTGCAGCTCTGCCATGCTCTTCTCGAGCTTTTCGCACTTGATGAAATTCATTTTGTGTATCCTCCACTCAAATATTGTATTGCGTTGGGGCAGCGGGAAAACTGCCGCCTGCAACCGCGCACCGCGTCCTTGCTGTTGCGAAATGCGGGGACGCGCGCGCTCAAATTGGGTGCAACAATCGCGTCACAACCTATTATAACACGCTTGTGATAGAATTGCCACCCCAAATTTTGACTTTTTGTTATTTCTGACCTTTCCGTCCCGGCCTCAGTTGATGCGGTAGGGGCAGAACTTCAGGCCGTCGGCGCTGACGAGCTTGTAGCGGATGCCGTCCACATCGCCCTGTACGGCGTACCGGATGGCGTTGCCGTGCAGATGGCCGTAGTAGCAGGTCCGGATGCCGTAGGCCTTCAGCGTCGCCACGATCTCAGGGGCACTGGTGCCGGTGTAGACCGGCGGATAATGCAGGAACACCAGCTTCTCCAGCCCCGGCTCTGCGGCGTCAAGGCTCATTTTGAGCCGCCCGATCTCCCGGTTCATCACCTTTTCGTCGTGGGCCTCCCCCACATCGAACAGCCAGCCCCGGGTGCCGCAGATGGCGTAACCCTCCACGGCGTAGGAGTTGTTGTGCAGGATGTGGAGGGTGTCAAAGCCCTCGGCCTTCAGGTAAGCGTTCATCTTGTTGGCGGTGGTCCACCAATAATCGTGGTTCCCCTTCATGATGAGCTTCTGCCCCGGCAGCTGCTGCAAGAACGCGAAGTCCTTCCGGGTGTCGGTCAGCCGCATGGCCCAGCTGATGTCGCCTGCAAGGACGATGGTGTCCTCGGGCTTGATGAGCTTGCGCCAGTTGCGTTCCAGCCGCTCCACATAGCCGTTCCAGCCGGGGAAAACGTCCATCGGCTTGGAGGCACCTAGGGAGAGGTGGGTATCGCCAAGCACAAAAAGTGCCATAGTTTATTTACTCCTGTTCTGGTTTTCATCACGCCTGATAGCCCAGCGCCACCTCCGCGATCCCCGCCGGGTCGATGACGGTGCTGAACCGCTCGGCTTTCTGCCGCAGGGCAGCAAGGCTTGCGGGCGCGGTCCGGCCGGTAGCTTCTTCCAGCGCCTGCATGGCCTCGAAATCGTTCTCCGGTGCGGTATGACCCAGAGCCTCCAGCACGCTGCGGGGGAACTTGAAGGGCGAGGCGGTGGAGAGCACCACCATCGGCACGCCGTCCCGCTTCTTCTGGGCAGCGACGTGGAACGCCACAGCGGTATGGGTGTCGCAGAGGTAGCCGTCCTTCTCGTAGCGGGCGCGGATCTCCCCTGCCACCTGCTCCTCGCTGCTCCAGCCGCAGTCGAAGCTCTCCCGGATCGCCGCCAGCGTCTCGGGACGGACGGTGTAGCTGCCTGTCTCATTCAGGCTCTTCATCAGACCGGCCACCTCAACATCGCTGCCGGTGACGTGGTAGAGCAGACGCTCGAGGTTGGAGGAGACGAGGATGTCCATGCTGGGCGAGGTGGTCTTATAAAACTCCCGCTTGGCGGTGTAAGTACCGGTGGAGAGGAAGTCGGTCAGGACATTGTTCTGGTTGGAGGCACAGACCAGCCTGCCCACGGGCAGACCCATCTGCTTTGCATAATAGCCCGCCAGAATATCGCCGAAGTTGCCGGTGGGCACGCAGAAATCCACCTCGTCGCCGAAGGCGATCTTCCCGGCCTTGAGCAGCTGGGCGTAGGCGGCAAAATAGTAGACGATCTGGGGCACAAGGCGGCCCCAGTTGATGGAGTTGGCGCTGGAAAGGCGGATGTTCCGCTCGGCCAGCTTGGCCGCGATGGCTTTGTCGCCGAAGACCCGCTTCACGCCGGTCTGGGCATCGTCGAAGTTGCCCCGCACCGCGTAGACCGCGACGTTCGCCCCCTCCTGCGTCGCCATCTGCAGGCGCTGGATCTCGCTGGTGCCGCCCGTGGGGTAGAACACGGCGATCTCGACGCCCGGGATGTCGTGGTAGCCATCCAGCGCAGCCTTGCCGGTGTCGCCGCTGGTGGCCACGAGGATGAGGGTCTTTTCGGTGCGGGAGAGGTTCTTCTTTGCCTCCACGAGAAGCTTGGGCATCAGCTGGAGGGCGTAGTCCTTGAACGCACAGGTCGGGCCATGCCACAGCTCAAGGGCATAGGTATCCCCTTCCACCGGGGCCAGATAGCCTGCCTTGCCGCCGAACGCCTCCCCGTAGGTGGTGCGGGTGGCTTCAGCGAGGAAGTTCTTGGAGTAGTCGGTCAGATATTCGCTGACGACGGCAGCGGCCAGCGCGGGATAATCCAGCTGGCACAGCGCCCTGACGTCCACCTGCGGAAAGCGTTCCGGGACGAACAGACCGCCCTCATCCGACAGGCCCTGTGCGATCGCCTGAGAGGCGGTCACAATGCGGTCATGGTCTCTCGTGCTGAAAAATTTCATCATTATCGCTCCTTTTTGCCAGAAGGCCCATCACTCGGCCTCATCCTGCGGCAGCGGCCCGAGGCCGTTTTCTGCCTTTTCCCACCGGGTTTTTCTGTGCGCGTCTAGCTTTTTGCCCAGAAAGCACCCTTTATAATATGTACCATCCAGCGCCCGCTGTCAAGAGGGACGACCTCAGCCACGTCGAAACGCACCGGTTCGTCGCTCTGACGGGTGCTCTGGAGATACAATGCGGCAGATGCGATGATACGCCTCTGCTTCGCGGCATTCACCGCAGCGGCAGGGGTATCCAGAGAGTCTTTGGCGCGGGTCTTGACCTCGCAGAACACCAGTGTCCCGTCCGGTTCCCGCAGGATGAGGTCGATCTCCCCCATCCGGGTGTGATAATTATGGCCGAGAAGCTCTGCCCCCTGCTTCTGGTAGAAGCGGGCCGCGGCGGCCTCTCCTCTTTGGCCCGTCTCGGCCCGGCCCATCACTTGCCTTCGGGCCAGTAGCCCTGTTTTTTGAGGAAGCTGCGGCGGTAGAAGGGCTGGATGCCGTACTGTGCAATGAGTTCATAGTGCAGCTTTGTGCCGTAGCCCTTGTGCTTCGCCAACTGATACTGGGGATACTGCTTGTCCAGCTCCAGCATATAGCGGTCACGGCTGACTTTCGCCAGCACTGATGCCGCGCCGATGCTGGCGCTGGTGGCATCGCCCTTCACCACCGGCTGTGCGGGCATGGTCAGCCCTGCCGGAGTCCGGTTGCCGTCCACGAGGACGAGGTTGGGCACGATGTCCAGCCCCTCCACGGCCTGACGCATCCCGCCCATGGTGGCGTTGAGGATGTTGTCGCGGTCGATGACATCCGGGCCGACGAAGACGATCTTATAGGCCAGCGCCTTTTCGATGATCTGCTCGAAGAGGGCCTCCCGTTTTTTCTCGGTCAGCTTCTTCGAGTCGTTGATGCCGTAGACCGGAGCCTCGGGGTCAAGGATGCAGGCAGCCACACAGACCGGGCCGCACAGCGGGCCGCGGCCCGCCTCGTCCACGCCTGCAAAGCAGCCGTACTGCGCCCGGATGTCGGCATCATAGGCATAGAGCGGCGCAGAGATCTCCTCGTCTGTCCGGCGCTTCATTCCTCGTCCTCCTCGGCAAAGTCCGCCATATCGTCCCGCTGGGGCGGGCGCTCGAGGGAGATGCGGCCCCACTTGCAGGCGCGGAACTCGTCCACCAGCATGATCGCACAGCGCTCGGTGTCCACCTCGCCGCCCCGCACCAGCAGGCCGCGCTTGCGGCCGATGGCCTCCATCAGCTCGTAGGGCGGCAGAGCCAGCGTCTCGGCGTCCAGCTTGTACCGCTGGGCCACGAGGTCGGGATAGTTGCGGCGCACCTCATCCAGAAGGTTCATAGCCAGCTCTTCGACGTCAAGGATGTCGTCCTTGATGGAGCCGATGAAGGCCAGATTCGAGGCGATGGTCTTGGAATCGAATTTCTTCCAGAGCACGCCGGGCATATCCAGCAGGTCGAATTTCTCGGTGCTGACCCACTGCTTGCCCTTGGTCACGCCGGGACGGTCGGCCGCCTTGGCACGGGCCGAGCCTGCGAAGGTATTGATGAAGGTGGATTTGCCCACATTCGGGATGCCGCAGAGCATCACCTGCGTCTTCGCGCCGCCCATGCCGCGGTTCTGACGGCGGGCCAGCAGGCCGGACAGCTCCTTCTCGATGGCGGCCTTGACGGCGTTCGCGCCGCCCTTTTGCTTGGCGCTGATGGCCACACAGCCTGCGTCGGCCTCGTGGAAGTAGCGGATCCACTCCTCCGTCACGGCGGGGTCGGCGAGGTCGGCCTTGTTCAGCGCATAGAGCTTGGGCTTGCGGGCCGTGATGCGCTCGATCTCCGGGTTGAGGCTGGACAGCGGGATGCGGGCGTCCAGCAGCACAAGGCTGGCGTCAACGTGCAGGATCTCCTGCTCCATCATCCGCAGCGTCTTGGTCATATGGCCCGGAAACCATTGGATGGTATATTGGTTTGCAAACCGGGTGTCCTGATTGTTCATTTTACTACTCCAAAATCCGAAAAGGGCAAAAAGCAGAGCAGCACTTTGCCCAGTATATCCTGTTCGTCGATGCAGCCGACATAGCTCGAGCGGCTGTCCAGCGAGGCGTTGCGGTTGTCTCCCATAACGAAGACCGTCCCCTCCGGCACAGTGTAGGGAAACTCCACGTCATAGCCCAGATAGGTCGGCTCTGCAATGTAATCCTCTTCCAGCACCTTGCCGTTCACCTTCACGGTGCCGGCGGCGTAGTCGATGGAGATGGTGTCGCCGCCCTTGGCGATGACCCGCTTGACCAGCGGCCGGCCATAGCTGGTGTAGCTGTCCACGATGACCACATCGCCCCGCTGCGGCTCGTATCCTGCGCCCCAGACGATGAGCTTGTCTCCGTTTTCCAGCGTAGGCACCATCGACTCGCCATCCACCTGAATGATGCGGAAAAAGAAGGAGAACACCAGCACCAACACCAGCGCCGCCGAAATGAGCGCTTCGTACCATTCCAGCAGGCTCTGCCCACGGGCAGCAGGCTGTGACTGTTCCATATCCGATGCACCTCTTTGTCCGGGCTTGCGCCCGTTTTTATTTTCTCTGTCCCTGCGCCAAAAGCGCCGTATAACAGAAAAAAGGGGACAAACAAGTTGCCCCCTTTTCTCCCGCTTTGAAACGGGGAATCATCAAATATCGCTCTTGACCTTGGCAGCCTTGCCGGTGCGGCCACGCAGGTAGAACAGCTTTGCGCGGCGGACCTTGCCCTTACGGACAACAGTGACCTTCTCGACGAAGGGGCTGTTGATGGGGAAGACACGCTCGATGCCGACGCCGTAGGAAACGCGGCGAACGGTAAAGGTCTCTGCGACGCCGCCGTGCTTCTTTGCAATGACGGTGCCCTCGAAGGCCTGAATACGCTCGCGCTCGCCTTCCTTGATACGAACATCAACGCGGACGGTATCGCCGACGTTGAACTGGGGCTTCTCAGCCTTGATGCTGCCTTCAGAAATGATCTTCAGTGCGTCCATTTTAATTCCTCCATTTGTTTTTAGACGTTCATGCACGGCGAACTGCCGTCAGAGGACCGCCCGTTTAATGATATGTGTCATTAACCCCGCTGTGGTCTCAGCGGACACTAACGCCTTAATAGGATAGCACAAACCGCCCGCAAAAGCAAGGGTTTTATGCAAATTCATGCGGGAAATTTTCATTCCGGCCCCGCCGGGCCGTTCTTACTGAAACTTCTGCTTGTCCGCCGTCAGGAATTCGGTGCGCAGGATGGAGGCGCTCGCCGCAGACAGGCCGAATCTTGCTTCCAGCGCCGCCGTCAGCAGCGAAGGGTTCAGGTTCAGCTCCTGTGCAGCGGGCAGACAGACGGCAAAGCTCACGTCCTCCCCTTCCGGCTCAAGCGTGAGCGCGGGGACGTAGTCCTTCATCTCGACCATCCGGACGCCGCGCTTGCTCTTCTTCTCCACCGGCACGCTGTCGAGGGTGTTGTACTGCTCAAGCAGCGGCGCAGCAGAGGCCGGGTAGCGGATGCGGTAGCAGGCGTAGGCGATGGCGTCGGCCTTCATCTTTACCGGCTCCACCCGGTAGACCTCGATGCCAGTGGGCATGATGGCGTTCAGCGCCGTCTGCCACTGGGCAAAGTCGGGGGCTTCGGCCTCGGTCTTTACGTCCACGCATTCACACTCGCTCTCCTGCCCCAGCGAGAGCGGGCAGGCAAAGGTCATATAGATATGGGGGTTGAAGCCCAGTGTGTGCCACACCGGCAGTCCGCTGCGCTTGAGCACCCGCTGCATCACCCGCTGCAGATCCAGCAGGGAGATGTAGGAGGCTTCGTCCCTCTTCTTAAACGAGATCCTGACTGTAATCAAAGCACGGCCCTCCTAACAGATGATTGGCGCCGCAGCCGTGGCAGGCACGGTTGCAGGGCTGGGTGGTCTGGGCTGCGAGGGCCTTGTTGTACTCCCGCACCAGATATTCGTGGGTGATGCCATAGTCCATATGGCTCCACGGCGTCACCTCGTCCAGACCGATGGGGCGCTGGCAGTAGAACTTCGGGTCGATGCCCATGTCCTCGAAGACCTTCAGCCATGTGTCGTACTGGAAGCACTCCTCCCAGCCGTCGAAGTAGCAGCCCCGCTTGTAGGCCTCGAGGATGACCGGGGCCAAGCGGCGGTCACCCTTGGCGAAGACGCCCTCGAGGAAGCTGGTGGTGCTGTCGTGGTAGTTGACCTTGATCTTCCGGCTGTGGACGCTCTCCAGCAGATGCTTCTGCTTGGCCTTGAGCATTTCCTCGGTGTCCATGGGGACGAACTGGAAGGGAGTGTGGGGCTTGGGCACGAAGCAGGCGCAGCTGATGGTCACCTGCACGCCGCGGCCCTTGGCGTGCTTGGGGTTGGAGTAGTAGAGGTCCACCACCTTCTGGGCCGTCTCGGCGATGCCCTCGATGTCCTCCATCGTCTCGGTGGGCAGGCCCATCATGAAGTAGAGCTTGACGGAGGTGTAGCCGTTGGCGAAGGCCAGCGAGCATGTCTTCTCGATCTCGTCCCATGTGACGTTCTTGTTGATGACGTCGCGCAGGCGCTGGGTGCCGGCCTCGGCGGCAAAGGTCAGGCCGCTTTTGCGCACCTTGGTGGTCTTTTCGATGAGGCTCTGGGAGAAGTTGTCCATCCGCAGGGAGGGCAGCGACAGGCTGACGTGCTCTTTCGGTGCCCACTCGTTCAGGTCGTCCAGCAGCTCTTCCAGCTGGCTGTGGTCGGAGGTGGACAGGCTGGAAAGGCTCAGCTCCTCATAGCCGGTGTTGGCACAGAGGTCCTGCGCTGCCTTATTCAGCAGGCTGGCGTCGCGCTGGCGCATGGGGCGGTAGAGGAAACCGGCCTGACAGAACCGGCAGCCCCGCACGCAGCCCCGCAGCACCTCGACGCTGGCGCGGTCCTGGATCGCGCCCACCATGGGGACGACGAAGTTGGTCGGGGGTGCAAACTCGTTCAGGTCCTTGATGATGGCCTTGGTGACGACGGCCGGGATGCCCGGCTCGTTGGGGGTGATGGACTTGACGCGGCCATCCTCGCAGTATTCGACATCGTAGAACGCCGGGATATAGACGCCGGGAATTTTGGCGATGCGGCGCAGCAGCTCCTTCTTGGAGACTCCGCCCTCCTTCTTCGCCTTTTCGATCTCGGCACAGATACCGGGCAGCTGGTTCTCGCCCTCGCCCAGCTGGATGACGTCGAAGAAATCCGCGATGGGCTCAGAGTTGCAGGCACAGGGGCCGCCTGCCACGATGAGCGGCCAGCGCTCGTCGCGGTCTTTCGAATAGAACGGGATGCCCGCCAGCTCCAGCATGGCGAGGATGTTGGTGTAGGACAGCTCATATTGGAGCGTGAAGCCCACGGCATCGAAGTCGGTGAGAGGGTCTTTGCTCTCCATCGTGTAGAGGGGCAGACCCAGACGCTCCATCTCCGCCTTCATATCCAGCCACGGCATGAAGGCGCGCTCGCACCACCAGTTCTTGTGGCTGTTCAGCAGCTCATAGAGTATCTTTTCGCCCAGAAAAGACATTCCCACTTCGTAGGTGTCCGGGAAGCAGAACGCAAAGCGGACGTCCACCTCATCTTTATTTTTATACACGCTGCCCGGTTCGCCGCCGGTATAACGGCCCGGCTTCTGCACCCGGGACAGCGCTTCTTTCAGTTTCGGATCAAACATCAAGCTCCTCCATTTGACAATACGGATTTCATGTTTCCTTATTGTACCCTATTTTGAGGAGGATTGCAACAGACAGCGCACCATCTGCGCCCCGTCCAGCGGCGGGATGGGCAGGAGATTGAATGCCCCGGTGAGGACGTTGGCCGCGAGAAAGGCGCTGTCCCGGATGGCAGCGTACTGCCCCATCCGCACCGCCCAGACAGCGGCCAGCAGAGCGTTCGTCCCCGGCCCGGCGGCAGCGAGAAGAAAGGTCTGCCCCCGGGTAAGGGCCTGCCCCCTCGTCCGCATACAAAAGCCGGTCATGGTCACTTCGATGACCGGCAGGCGGCGGAAGAGGGCCAGATAGACGAGGATATGCCCCAGCTCATGGAGGACAGCGGCATACAGGCCGATGCGCAGAAAGCCGCTGGCGTCGGACCAGAGCAGCAGATACAGCGCCCCGCAGAGCAAGAGCGGGTCACGGAAGACCAGCGGCCCTGCCCGGACGAGCCGCCTCATGGCAGACCCAGCAGCGCCCCGGCGTCATAGCGGATGCCCTGCTCAAGAAGCTCGAAATGGAGGTGTGCCCCGGTGGAGCGGCCAGTCTCCCCTGCTGTGCCCAGCGGCTGGCCCGCCTGCACTACCTCCCCGGCCCGGACGAAGAGGTATTGGAGGTGGGCGTAAAGCGTCTCCTGCCCGCCACTGTGGCTCAGGCGGAGATAGTTGCCGTAGGTCGTGCTCCGCCGGGCGGCAGATACGACGCCGTCCATCGCGGCCAGCACCCGCGTCCCTTCCGCGCAGGCGAGGTCTGTGCCCCGGTGAAAGGTTTCTTCGCCGGTGAGGGGGTCGGTGCGCCAGCCGTAGGCGTCCGAGACGCGCCATCCATTCGTCCCCAGTGGGAAGCAGACGGCCTGCGTCGGCCGCACCCGTTCCAGCGAGCAGCCCTCCGGCGCAGTCTTGGCGGCACAGGCCCGCAGCACAGTCATACAGAACAAAACGGCGCAGAACGCCGCGAAGATGACCCACCCCTTTGTGCTCTGCTGTCTTGTCCGCATCGGCGTCCCTCCTGCTCTCTGCACTGTATGCAGCAGAAGGGGCAGCCAGAACACAAAAAAGCTGCCGCCAGCTTTGGGGCTGACGGCAGCAGGTCTCATTATTTCCGGAAATATCCGAGCAGACGGCCCAGCAAGCCGGTGCTGCGGGAGCGGCTCTCGGTGACGACAACGGGCATGGGTGCAGGAGCGGCCTTCGCCTGCGGCTTTTCTGCCGGGGCGGGAGCGGCGGGCTGAGGTACAGCCTTTGCGAGTGCGGCAGGCTTCTCCGGGGCCTTGCTGGGCTTCGGCGGTTCAACGGGCGCAGCTGCCTTGTCCCGGGCGGTCCAGTCGTCCCGGAGAAGGTCGTACATCCCCATCTGGCTGTTCACCAGCGGCTCGCCGGGGGCGGGCTTGACCTTCTGGTAGCTGCCGTCCGGCTGCATCTCGCGGGCGTTGACGTTGTCGCTGAGCTGAAGCCGGAGGATGCTGTCCAGCTTTTCCTTCAGGACGGGGTCTTCCACCCGGACGCCCACCTCCACGCGGCACTCGGTGTTGCGGGTGAGGAAATCGCCGGAGGCGATATAGGTGCGGGTGTTGACCCCATCGAAGAAGCTGTAGATGCGGCCATGCTCAAGGTAGCGGCCCACGAGACTGCGGATGTGGAGGTTCTCGGTCTTTCCGGGCACACCGGCGCGGACGCAGCAGATGCCACGGACGATCATGTCGATGCGGACCCCCGCACAGCTGGCCTCCTCGAGCTTCAGGATGATATCCCGGTCGGAGATGGAGTTGTTCTTGAGGATCATGGAGGCCGGACGCCCCAGACGGGCGGCGTTGATGACCCGGTCCATCTCGTCCAGCAGGACGCTCTTGAATCGCAGCGGCGCCACCAGCATCTTTTCGCTCTCTTCCGTCAGCTTCTGCACAGCGAGGTTCTGGAAGACATTGGAAGCCTCCTCGCCGATGCCGAGGTCGGCGGTGATGAAGGAGTAGTCGGTATAAAGCTCACTGGTCTTCTCGTTGTAGTTGCCGGTGCCGATCTGGGTGATGTAGGAGTAGCCATGGGCGCTCTTTTTGGTGATGAGGGTCAGCTTGGAGTGCACCTTGTAGTCGTCGAAGCCGTAGATGACGGTGCATCCCGCTTCCTCGAGGTGCTTCGACCAGTCGATGTTGTTCTGCTCATCAAAGCGGGCGCGCAGCTCCACCAGCGCCACGACCTCCTTGCCGTTTTCGGCAGCCTCCACGAGGGCCTGCACGATCTGGGACTCCCGGGCCATCCGGTAGAGGGTCATCTTGATGGAGATGACGTCGGGGTCCTGCGCGGCCTTTTTGAGCATCGCAATGAAGGGGCGGATGGACTGGTACGGATAGCTCAGCAGCACATCATGCTTTTCCACCTCGGCGGTGAGGTCGTAGTCCTGCGGAGGCAGCATGGGCCGGGCCGACGAATAGAACAGCTCCGGGTGTCCGTCGGACTCCATCCGGCTCGTGAGCTTGAAGAAGAAGCTCAGGTCAAGGGGGCTTTTCTGGACGAAGACCCGCTTGTGGGTCAGCTCGAGGCGGCTGCACAGCAGCTGCGTGACCTGCGGCGCGGCAGGGATGACCTGCAGCCGCACCGCGGCCAGCTTGCGGCGGCGCTTGAGCAGGTCGGCCATGATCTCGCGGTAGTCGATGTCATGGTCCATCATCCCCTCTTTCACGTCGATGTCGGCGTTGCGGGTGACCCGGAAGAGGCACTTTTCCTGCACGTTCTCCTTACCGAAGATAAGAGCCGCATAGTGGAGCACCAGCTCTTCCGTCAGGGCAAAAAGCGTCTCGTTGTCCTTCCGGACGAGGTGCATCCGCTCCATCTGGCTCGAGATGGGCACGATGCCGAGGGTGTTCTCCGCAGAGTGCTTTTCGTGGAGGAGGACGCCGAGGTAGATCTCCTTATTGCGCAGGAACGGGAAAGGATGACGGCTGTCCACGATCTGGGGGCTGAGGATGGGGAAAAGCTCGCTCTGGAAATACTTTTTCCAGAAATGCTCGTCCTCCTTGGTCAGCTTATCGAAGTCCACCTTGCGGTAGCCGCAGGCGGCCAGATTTTCCAGCGCTTTGGCGTAATATTTGTCGCAGTCCTCCTGAAGCTGGGCCGTCTTGGGCATGATGGCGGCAAGCTGCTCCTCCGCCGTCATGTTGGTCTTATTCTCCCGCTTCTCCTTCTTGCCGCGCATGAGGTTTGCCCGCTCTTGGAGCGAGCCGACGCGCACCATGAAGAACTCGTCCAGATTGGAGCCATAGATGGACAGGAACTTGAGCTGCTCGGCCAGCGGGACATTTTTATCCTTGCCCAGCACCAGCACGCGGCGGTTGAAATCCAGCCAGCTCAGTTCCCGGTTGATAAAGATGCTCTCTTCACTCATGATGATTCCTCTTTCCTGCGAGGGGGGTCTCCCCTCAGCTCAGATAGACGAGGCCCTGCCATCCGTCTATCATATCCTGCGTAACGCCCGGCACCTGCGCCACCTCGCCGAGGCTCCGGAAGGGGCCGTGGGTGAGGCGGTATTCCAAGATCGCTCTCGCCTTCTTTTCTCCGAGGCCGGGCAGGGTGGTCATCGCGTCCACCCCGGCGGTGTTGAGGTCCACCCGGAAGGACTCCCGCAGCGCCTCCGGCGCGGACGCCGGAGCATCCTGCACCGGGGCGGGCGGCACGGCGTACCACAGTGCCAGCCCGACGATGCACGCTGCCGCCGCTGCTGCCAGCGCCAGAAAGCGGCGCTGGCGGGGCGCGGACATAGTTTCTTTCATTGTACTAGAAATCCCTCCAAAAAGAAAGTCTCCTGCGGAAAATTTGCAGGAGACTTTACACAATTTTTACGAAGCAGCTTCAGCACTTCGCACAAGGCCGTAGAAAAACTCTGCCGCCGCGCCGGTGTCGTGGTCGGTCAGGGTCGTCTGACTGGCGGCAAGGCGCAGCTCCACCGGGGCATCGGCCGGGACGACGCTCTGCCTAGCCTGACGGACAAGCTCCAGCATCTGGCCGCATCCGGCGGCGACGGTGAGCTGGTCTGCGGTGCAGTTGATGGGCAGGCAGACCGCCCCCAGCATCGCCTCCGCCGAGACCGTGCCCGGCGTCAGCACCATGACGTCCATGCCGATGCGCTCCGAGCGCAGCATGGCGGCATTGTCCCCCAGCGCCCGTTCCAGCAGGGCCTGAATGGGCAGCTGCTGGCGGTCCTGATAGAGCAGGATGCGCAGCACGTCCTCGCCCCGGACATCGGCGGGGCTGCACAGGGTAAAGGGGGTGAACTCCCGGCGCAGATGGCGCTCAAGGGCGGTGCTCATCCGCAGCACACGGGTGGAGCCGTCGGCCATCTGCAGCGCGATGCCAAGCCCCACCGCAGCGGGCAGCTTCTTGAAGATGGACTCCTCACAGCCCGCGAAGCTGCACAGCGGCTGGCCGCCGCCCTCCGAGAACCGGTAGGCCAGCGTGCCGCCGCAGGTCAGCGCAGGCGCGGCGAGGCGCACCCCGCCCAGCACGGCGCGGACAGCCCGGGGCGAGCGCTGGGTGAAGACGGTCAGGCGGCCGCCCCGGCTGGAAAACAGCTGCAGCACGTCCCGGACGACCTGCGGCATATTGCCGTCACCGGCCAAGAGAAGGTGGTCCAGATCGCAGAGCACGAGCGCAGAATCGAGAAGTTTTGTCATACAGTCCCCCTCCTGAGCGATGCGATAAAGTGGGTGAAATACTCCGGCAGCTCCGAATCGAAGCGGAGCTGCTCCCCCGTGATGGGGTGGATGAAGCCCAGCGTCTTGGCGTGGAGGCACTGGCCGTGGAGCTTGGTGATGCAGTTGTGCGGGCCATACACAGGGTCGCCCGCCACGGGGTGCTGGATGGACGCCATATGGACGCGGATCTGGTGGGTGCGGCCCGTCTTGAGGCGGCACTCCAGCAGGGTGAAGCCCCCGAAGCGCTCCAGCACCTTGTAGCCGGTGTAGGCATACTTGGTGTGCGGCTCGCTGGCCGGGTAGACCGCCATCTTTTTGCGGTCGGTCTTGGAGCGGCCCAGATTGGCCTCCACAAAGCCCTCGTCCTGTGCAAAGCCGCCGTAAACGACGGTCTGGTAGGCCCGCTCCACGCTGTGAACGGCCATCTGCTGGGACAGGCCGATGTGGGTGGCGTCGTCCTTCGCCACCACCAGCAACCCGCTGGTGTCCTTGTCGATGCGGTGGACGATGCCGGGGCGTATCTCGCCGCCGATGCCCGAGAGGCTGCCCTTGCAGTGCCAGAGCAGGGCGTTCACCAGCGTGCCGTCCGGGTTGCCCGGGGCCGGATGGACCACCATCCCCTTGGGCTTGTTCACCACCAGAAGATGGTCGTCCTCATACACGATGTCCAGCGGGATGTCCTGCGGCACGGCCTCGATGGGCTTTGCGTCGGGGATCTCCAGCAGGATGGTATCCCCCGCCTTGAGCTTGAGGCTCTTGGCGATGCTCCTGCCGTTGCAGAGCACATGGCCCTCGGCCACGAGGCCCTGCAGCGCGCTGCGGGAAAGCCCGGTGTCCTCCCCGCTGAGGAAGCGGTCGATGCGCTGGCCTGCGGCCTCCGCCTCCACGATAAATTCACGCTGTTCCATGCTTCAGCGCTCCTTCGAGGGCTTGTCGTCCACCTCTTCCAGCAGGATGACCAGCACCCAGAGCGCCACACCGACGCAGACGCAGATGTCGGCAAAATTGAAGACCGCAAAGTCGATGAACAGAGGGTTGATGTAGTCCACGACCTCGCCGTTGAGCACCCGGTCGATGAGGTTGCCGATGCCGCCCGCCAGCACGAGGATGAACGCCGTCTGCTGCAGCAGCTTGCCCCGGCTGCGGAAGAACAGCATATAGGCCACCAACAGCAGCGCGGCGGTGGTGGTGAGGATGAGGAAGAGCTGCCTGCCGCTGAGCAGGCTGAAGGCCATGCCCTGATTGAGCACGAAGCGCAGCTCCAACACATGGGGGATGAGGGTGATGGACTCCACCGGAGCCAGCGCCTGAACGGCCCAGAGCTTGATGGCCTGATCGATGCCCACCAGCGCGGCCACACAGACCAGATTCAGAATGACGTATGCCATAGTTTCTCCCAACGCTTGATTTTTTGAAAAAGGCGGCGCCCCCTTTTGCGCCGGGTGCGCCGCCAGAGATCTAAAATGGATCAGCCCTCCACAACGCTGGCGCAGCGTGCGCACAGGGTGGGGTGAGCAGAGTGGGTGCCGATGTCGGCAGAGTACTTCCAGCAGCGCTCGCACTTGTCGCCGGTGGCGTGTGCAGCAGCAACGCCCAGACCCTCGACTGCGCTGGCTGCGCCGCCCTCGCCCTTGACCAGCTCCACATGGGAGACGATCATCAGGTCGGCCAGCTCGTCCATCGGGATGCTGTTCAGCAGCGCATAGACGGCATCATTGCAGTACAGGGTGACGGAAGCCTCGAGAGAAGCGCCGATCTGCTTGTCGGCACGGGCCTGCTCCAGCACCTTCTTGACCTCGTCGCGGACAGCGATGAGCTGTGCCCACTTGGCCTTGAAGGCGTCGTCGGCTGCATACTGGCCGGCCTTCGGCATATCCTCGAAGACGACGTACTTGTTCATGCCCTCGGTCTTGGGCAGGAAGTCCCAGATCTCCTGACTGGTGAAGCAGAGGATGGGGGCGATGATCTTGTCCAGAGCGACGAGGATCTTGTACATCGCGGTCTGTGCAGCCTTGCGGCCGGTGCCGTTGGTGCAGTACAGACGATCCTTGGTGACGTCCAGATAGAAGTTGGACATGGCCACGACGCAGAAGTTGTAGACCGCATGGTAGACCTTGTTGAAGTCGTAGACGGCATAGCCTGCGTTGGTGTTGACGATGAGGTCATCCAGCGCAGCCAGTGCCCAGCGGTCGATGTCCTGCAGCTGGTCATCGGAGACGCAGTCGGTGTTGGGGTCGAAGCCGTCGAGGTTGCCCAGAATGAAGCGGGCGGTGTTGCGGATCTTGCGGTAGGCCTCGCTCAGCTGCTTGAAGATGTTCTTGCCTGCACGCACGTCAACGGTGTAGTCGGAGGAAGCCACCCACAGGCGGATGATGTCTGCGCCGTAGTCCTTGATGATCTCGCTCGGCTCGACGCCGTTGCCGGCGCTCTTGTGCATCTGCTTGCCCTGCTCGTCCACGACCCAGCCGTGGCACAGAACGGACTTGTAGGGTGCGCAGCCCTTGCTTGCAACGCTGGTCAGCAGGCTGGACTGGAACCAGCCGCGGAACTGGTCGCCGCCCTCCATATACATATCGGCCGGGAAGCGCAGCTCAGGCCGCTCTTCCAGAACGGCGGCGTGGGTGGAGCCGGAGTCGAACCAGACGTCCATGATGTCGGTGTCCTTCGTCCACTCGGATGCGCCGCACTTCTCGCAGACCTCACCGGCGGGGATGATCTGCTCGGCGTCGTACTTGTACCATGCGTCAGAGCCTTCCTTGCGGAACAGGTCGCTGACAGCCTTGATGGTGGCATCGGTGATGTGGTAGGTGCCGCACTTCTTGCAGTAGAAGGCCGGGATGGGCACGCCCCAAGTGCGCTGGCGGCTGATGCACCAGTCGTTGCGGTCACGGACCATGCCGTGCATCCGGTCGTGGCCCCAGTCAGGCATCCAGGTCACGGTGTCGATGGCCTTGTAGACGTCCTCACGGAACTTGGCGATGGAGCAGAACCACTGCTCGGTGGCGCGGAAGATGATGGGGTTGTGGCAGCGCCAGCAGTGCGGATACTGATGCTTGATGTGCAGCTGGCCCATGACAGCGCCGGAGGCGGTCAGGTCGGCCAGAATGGTCTTGTTGGAAGCCCAGACGCGCTGACCAGCGTACTTGCCGGCCTGCTCGGTCAGATAGCCGCCGTCGTCCACAGGGACGGTGATGGGGATCTGGGGGTACTTCTGGCAGACGTTGAAGTCATCGACGCCGTGGCCGCCGGCGGTGTGGACGCAGCCAGAGCCGCTTTCCAGCGTGACGTGGTCGCCGAGGATGACCCAGCCCTCCTTGGGCAGGTAGACGTGGTTGTAGCGCATCAGCTCGAACTCAGCGCCGCTGACCGGCTCGCCCACCACCTCGTAATCAGTGATGTGGCAGGAATCCATGACGCTCTTGACGAGGTCGGTGGCCATGATGTGGAACTCATCGCCGATCTTGACGAAGGAGTACTCGAACTGGCCGTTCAGGCAGATGGCCTCGTTGGCGGGCAGGGTCCAAGTGGTGGTGGTCCAGATGACGAAGTAGGTCTTCTCCATCGGGATGCCGTGCTTTGCCAGCACACCGTTGGGATCCTGAGAAACATGGAAACGGACGAAGATGGAGTCGCACTCGTCCTCGCCGTACTCGATCTCGGCCTCTGCCAGAGCGGTGCGGCAGTCGGGGCACCAGTAGACCGGCTTCAGGCCCTTGTAGATGTAGCCCTTCTTGGCCATCTCGCCGAAGATCTCGATCTGACGTGCCTCAAACTCGGGCTTGAGGGTCAGGTAGGGATGCTCAAAGTCGCCGATGACGCCCAGACGCTTGAACTGGTCGCTCATGATGTCGATGTGCTCGGTGGCAAACTTCTCACAGATCTGGCGCAGCTCGAGCTTGGAGATGTCCTTCTTCTTCTCGCCGACGGAGGACAGAGCCTTCAGCTCAATGGGCAGGCCGTGGGTATCAAAGCCGGGCACATAGGGAGCCTGAAAGCCCTCCATGTTCTTCTCGCGGATGATGATGTCCTTGATGATCTTGTTCAGCGCGGTGCCCATGTGGATGTTGCCGTTGGCATACGGAGGGCCATCGTGCAGGATGAACTGAGGCTTGCCCTCATTGTGCTTCATGAGCTGGTTGTACAGGTCGTTGTCGTCCCAATCCTTGAGCATGACCGGCTCCTTCTTGGGCAGACCGGCACGCATCTCAAACAGGGTCTTGGGCAGGTTCAGAGTACTATCGTACTGAGACTTATTCTTAGCCACTGGTTTACACTCTCCTCTATTGGTTTTGCAATCGCAAGCAGCGCAGTTGTGCGCCTGATGATTATCGAAAACAGCGTTTTGCTGTCGATGCATGGTTTTTTATTCGCTGAAGCTCACGCCCTGAAATGCAGCGTTGGGGTCTGCGGGGGGCGGGTCGAGCTTGAGCTGGGATTCATCCTTTTCCCAGAAGTCCTCGCCCTTATCGGAAGCAGGGGCGGCGGGGGCAGCTTCGGCCTCGGGGGCGTCCGCAGCGGGTGCGGTCTCTGCTGCGTTCTCAGCGTCAGCAGCCTCTGCCTCGGGCAGCTCCTCGTCTGCATCCTGCGCGGCCGCCTCTTCCTTCTGCTGGAACTCCGGCAGACGGCTCAGGGACTCCACGTGGGTGCGGTAGAGGTTCAGCACGTCGGACTTGAAGCGGGTGACTTCGAGACGGACACGGTCATACTCCCGCTCCTCAGCCAGCTTCTTGTCGTTGGCCTCGCTGATGATCTCATCGGCGCGGTCGCTGGCCTTCTGCAGCAGCTCGTTGGCATCCCGGATGATGTCGTCGCCGCGCAGATTCGCACGGTGCAGGATGTCCTCGGCTTTCTGGTTGGCCTCGCGGATGACATTTTCACCCATCCGCTGGGCATTGATGAGGGCGCTCTTGAGCATATCTCCGTCGGCCTCATAGCTCTGCATACTGCGGCGCAGCGTCTCGTTCTCCGCAGTCAGATCGGCCACCTGCTTGCGCAGCGCCTCCATCTGTCCTGCATCCTGCTCGAGCTGCTGTTCTACCTTATCCAGAAAACGATCCACGTCCTCGGTGCGGTAGCCGCGGAGATTCTTTTCGAATTGGACAGCGCGCACGTCCTGCGGTGTCAGCATAGTGATCTCCTCCATTTATTCCGGTCCTTCGCATCAATACTGGAAGAACTCGATGATTTGTCGGTCTTTTTTACTCTTGCCCGGCAGAGCCGTCAGGCGGAAGCGCCCCTTGCCCCGCACGGTGAACACATCCGATGGGTACACCGGCGCGTGGGCGCTGGAAGCGGGCAGATGGTTGATCTCCACCCGTCCCGCCGCCACAAGCTCTGCGGCCATGCCCCGGCTGCACCGCAGCATGGCCGCCAGCACAGCGTCCAGACGCAGGGACGACACGGTGGCCGTCTGCAAACGGCGCTCGGCCTCGGCGAACTGCGGCACCTCGTCCAGTGCCAGCAGCTGGGCCGTCACCTCGGTGCGGCCCACGCTGCGCAGCTCCTGACAGATGAGGTCTGCGGCCGGCTCCAGCGCGAACACATAGGCGGTGCCCGGCTCTTCCGGCGGCAGGACGATGTCGCCCAGCGCCTCCCGGCGAAGCTCGAGACCCATCAGGCTGCCCAGATAGTCCTTGTGGACGGGCAGCTGTGCCCCGGCCAGCCCGCGGCATCTGAGCCGGACGCAGCAGACCGGGCAGGCCGGATAGCAGTCCTCCGGCTCAAGGCAGAGCACCCGGCGCTCTGCCCCGGGCCAGCCGCCCTCGAAGCGGCAGCTCTCTTCCGGCGCGTCGGCGCGGTTGAGTGCCGCCTGCGCCAGCTGCTGTTCCCGGTCGCTCAGAAAGGCCGAATAGCGGGCGATGCCCCGGCCAAAGGCGGCGCGGGCCAGATCCTCCACATGGCGCATGAGGAAGCGTTCCTCATCGTTCTGCGCCGGGACGAAGCCCCGCACGCCGGGCTGTGCATCAATAGAACGCGCCATTGTTCTCCAGCTCGTCCAGCAGGTCGCCCATGATGTCTACGTTGTAGGGGGTAATGATGAAGGTGCTGTTGGCCACCCGCTTGATCTGGCCGTTGTTGGCGTAGGCCACACCGGAGAGGAAGTCCACCAGACGGCGGGAGACCTCTTTGTTGGTGGACTCCAGATTCAGCACAACGGTGCGCTTGTTGTTCAGGTGGTCTGCAATGGTGCTGGCGTCCTCGAAGTGCTCGGGCTTGACCAGAACGACCTTCAGCTGGGTGGTGGCATGGATGTTGACCACCTTGCCGTTCCGCTTGGGGGCCGCGGCCTCCTCGGGGGCGTCCTCCTCGTCGGCACCTGCGGTGCCGATGCCGTTGTTGTTATTCACCATCTGAGGGCCGTCGTCCATGTACTGATCGTCGTAATCGTCCTCACTGCCAAAAAGTCCTTTTTTCAGACTATCCACAAAAGACATAGAAACTTGCTCCTTTCATTCAGGCAGCTCACGCCGCCCGGCACCCCTTTGTGAACAAAGAGCTGCTAATAGCTTTTTCTATTATCTGATTTTTTGCATCAGATGTCAATAACTATAAAAGCTTTCCATCATACAAATTTTGTCCCGAGACGATGATCTCGTCATAAAGGCGGACTTCGCTGATGGTTTTGGTCTTATCGGTGCTGCTGGGCATGACGATGCAGTAGTCGCCATCCGTCACCAGCGGATGAGCGCTGTCCACAGGGTCGATCTTACAGAAGCGGGCGAGATTGCCGTACTTGACGTAGACGCCCGGGATGTAATTTTCGCCCTGCGTCTCAGACTCGGTGCCGTCTTCCTTTAAATAATGGACAGCCTCGATGGGGATGCGCAGGCCGGTAGTCTCGTCCACGATGATCTGGGCCTTGGCCCGGCTGAGGCGGAGGACATCGCCGTTGATGACCTCGCAGGTAACGACGAAGCGGGCCAAGCCGCTGGCCTCGTCGATGCTCACCTCCGACACCGACGCCTTGAGGGGCGTTTCCATCTGGCCGGGAAACTTGATCTTCACCGAGCGGGTCAGGGGCTTGCCGTTGTCCCCCAGCAGCTTCTCCCCCTCCTTGGCCGAGCAGAGGCCGACATACCTCCACGTAAAGCCCGAGACGAGCTTGCCCGCGCAGCCGTCCAGCGGCAGCTCCGGGTCGGAGTTCAGATAGGCCTCAAGACCGGCAGCATCCAGCGCGAGGATGTCGTCCGCCCCGGCGTTGAGCCGTCTGGCGGCGGTGCTGCGGATGAAGTAGCCGGTCTGGGGGGCGGCGATCTGGGTGGGCGCGCCCAGCTGAGCCTGCACCTGCGCCGACTGCTGAGTGAGGGCCGCGATCTGGGCCGAAAAATCCGAGACTTCCCCTGTGATGACCCAGAGCTTGTTCTGGGCGAGGATGTAATTCTCCTCGCCCTGCGCCGTCTCGTCATAGGCGGAGCTGTCCAGCGCATCCATCAGGTCATAAAGTGCACCGGAACGCTCTTTTCTCAGGGAGTCCAACTGGGTGGCGGTGGTGTTCTGAGACCGCTGCAGCAGCTCGATCTGGTCGTTCAGGGCCGTGAGCTGCTGGCGGAGGCCCGCCTGTTCCGGGCTGCTGTAGATCTCGGCCACCGCAGCGCCCGCCGAGACGCGCTCGCCGTCGGCGGCGAGGTAGCCCAGCGTCCCGCTGCCGGAGATGTAGGTCTCGTCGAAGAGCAGGACGCCGTCGGCGCTCACGGTATCCGCCACCGTGGCAAGCATCGCGGTCTCGTAGGTGCTGGGCGGGAAAAGCACCTGTAAGGCCTGATAGCCCACATAGATGCCCGCCAGAACCACCGCCACCACAGCGATGCCCGCCAGACGGCTCAGCACACCCGGCGTTCCGGGTTCTGAATGCGTTTTATCGGCCATAAAAGGTCACCCTTTCGCTAAAAATTCTCGGGTCAGTCGGACAGCCCGGGCCGCAGCGTCCGGCGCGGAGGCGTCCAGCCAGACCACGCCGTCCATATGGCGGAACCACGTCAGCTGACGCTTGGCGTAGTTGCGGGAGGCCTGCTTGAGCTTGTCGGCGCACTCCTCCAGCGCAGCCGTCCCCTCAAAAAAGGGAAAAAACTCTTTGTAGCCGATGGCCTGCGCCGCCGTGCGGTAGGTCTGGCGGTGGTCGTAGACCAGCTTCGCCTCGTCCAGCAGACCGGCATCCAGCATCTTGTCCACCCGCAGGTCGATGCGGCGGTAGAGCTGGGCGCGGTCGGGGAAATCCAGCCCCAGCACCAGCGAGCGATAGGGCCGCTCGGGCGGGAGGGACTGGGCTTTCTGTTCACTCAGACGCTTGCCGGTGGCGCGGAAGTGTTCCAGCGCCCGCAGCACCCGCACCTGATTGTTCGGGTGGATGGCGGCAGCGGCCTCCGGGTCGGCCTCCTGAAGCTCCTTGTACATGGCTTCCGGGCCTTTTTCGGCCAGCTCGGCGGCCAGCTGCTCCCGCAGGCCATCCGGCGTCTTTTCGGCGGCAAAGCGCACACCATATAAAAAGCTCTGAACATAGAGTCCCGTACCGCCCACAAGGATGGGCAGACGGCCCCGGGCGGAGATGTCCACTTCGAGCCGCCCGGCCAGCGCGACGAAATCCGCTACGCTGAACGGCTCATCGGGGGTCAGGAGGTCCACCGCGTGGTGGGGGATGCCGTGGGTCTCGTCGGGCGTGACCTTTGCCGTGCCGACATCCAGACCCTTATAGAGCTGCATCGAGTCGGCGCTGATGACCTCGCCGCCAAACGTCTCGGCCAGCGTGACGCCGAGGGCGGTCTTGCCGGTGGCCGTAGGGCCTACGACGGCCAGCACCGGATGCTTTTTGTTACACGATTCGGCCAAACTGCTTTTCCAGCTCCTTTCGGGTCAGTTTCAGGACGCAGGGGCGTCCGTGGGGACAGAAGGGTGGCACCTCGCCGGAAAGGATCTTCTCGGCCAGCGCCATCAGCTCCTGCGGCGAGGTGTGGTCGCCCGCCTTGATGGCGGCGCGGCAGGAGATGGAGTGGAGCACCCATTCCGTCCGCTCATTCAGGGCGTCGCGGCTGCCGTGAGCCAGCTTTGCCGCCAGCTCCACCAGCAGGTCCTCGGCGCTCCCCTGCTCTACGTCGGCAGGCACAGAGCGCAGACAGACCGAGCTGCCGCCGAAATCGCTCACCTCGAGGCCCGCGCTTTCCAGCAGCGGGAGGTTCGCAAGGAGAGCCGTTTTCTCTTCCGCCGAAAGCTCGATGACCAGCGGCTCCAGCAGGAGCTGGCTGGGGACGTCGCCGTAGTTCGCAGCCAGCTTCTCGAAGAGCTGGCGCTCATGGGCGGCGTGCTTGTCGATGATACAGACTTCATCGCCCCGCTCCGCGAGGATATAGGTGCGGAAAAGCTCCCCCACATACCGCAGCGGCTCAGGGCCGTCCTGCACAGCAAAGCCCAGCTGCTCGGGGGCCGTGCTCTGCTGCGGCGCGTCCGGCACATCGGGCAGGGACGGCAGCGGCGGGCGTTCCGCTCCCACCGGGGCCGGCTCCCACGCGGCCATGTGGTCGCGGGTGACGTCCGGCAGGTCGATGTCCGGCTCCACATCCAGCTGGGATTCGCTGGACGCAGCCCGGAAGGGCGGCGGCTCAAGGGTGCTGTCCTGCACCGGAGGCTCCGGGCTGTGGAGAGCGGCGTCCATCGGCAGCAGTGCATCGGCTGCAACCGTTGTCCAGCTGTGCTCCGACTCCGGAGCCGCCGTTTCCGGGGCTTTTGCAGGCAGCGGGAGGATGTCCTGCTCCGGGGCAGAGGGCTGTGCCGGGCGGGGCACTGCCGACGCCGCAGGGCGGAGGGGGCTTTCGGTCGGGTGCGGCAGGCTTCCCGGCTCTGCCTGCCCCGAAATGACTGCGGAAAGCCCTGTAAAGCAGTTATTCTTTACATTTATATTTTCTTTCGTTTCGCTGTTTTTTGATTCTTGGGATGCATCGTTGTCTTTATCTTCGTCGAAAACGAATCGTCTTTCCCCCGTGCCCGGCTGGCTCAGAGCCAGCTTGACGGCGTGGTAGACAAGGTCAAAGATGTCGTTTTCCCGGGCAAATCGGACCTCCGTCTTGGCCGGATGGACATTCACATCCACGAGGTCGGCAGGCATCTCAAGAAGCAAGATCCCTCCAGGGAACTTGCCCTGCATCATGGTGCCCTTGAACGCCATCTCCATGCCCGCCATCATGGTGCGGTTGCGGACGTAGCGGCCATTGATATAGAAATACTGCATACTGCGGCTGGCGCGGCAGCTGCGGGGCTGGGTGATCAGGCCCCAGACCCGGTAGACGCCCTCACGGTTGTCCACCTCCATCAGGTCGCGGCTGAACTCCCGGCCCAGCACAGCGTAAGCCGCACTGCGGAGCTGGCCGTCACCGGGGGTGACATACTGCAGCTTGCCCTCGCGGAGGAACTTGAAGCTCACCTCAGGGTGGCTAAGGGCCACATGGCCCACGAGGTCGGCCACGAAGGTGCCCTCGCTGGAATCCTTTTTGAGGAACTTCATCCGGGCGGGCGTGTTGAAGAAGAGGTCCCGGACGCGGATGGTGGTACCGACGCCCCGGGCACCCGGTTCGATGGGCTGCTCTTCCCCGCCCTCAATGCGGTAGAGGGAAGCGCACTCGTCGGCCTCGGTACGGGTGAGCAGCTCGACCCGGGCCACGCTGGCGATGGAGGCCAGTGCCTCGCCCCGGAAGCCCAGCGTGTGGATGCTGTTGAGGTCGTCTTCCGTCCGGATCTTGCTGGTGGCGTGGCGGATGAAGGCTGTAGGGATGTATTTCGCCTCGATGCCGGTGCCGTTGTCGCTGATCTCGATGAGGCGGACGCCGCCCGACTCGATGGAGACGGTGATCTGGGACGCGCCTGCGTCGATGGCGTTTTCCAGCAGCTCCTTCACGACCGACGCGGGCCGCTCCACCACCTCACCGGCGGCGATGAGTTCTGCGGTGTGCTTGTCCAGAACGTGTATCTCTGCCATTCATTTCCCTCCGTTTCAGATAAACTCAGCCCTTCAGGCTGCCGCTCAGGGTCTTTTTCAGCTCATAGAGGAAGTTCAGCGCCTCGATGGGGGTCAGGGTCTCCACGTCCAGCGCCTCGAGCTTTTCCATCATCTCGCTGGGGACGACGGGCGAGGAATACTCCTGCAAGGCGTCGAAGTCCATCTGCTCCACCTTATTTTTCGGGGCAGAAGCTTCCAATGCACGCAGCACCTCGTGGGCGCGGCGGGTCACAGTGCCGGGCAGACCGGCCAGCTTCGCCACCTCGATGCCGTAGCTGTCGTCGGCAGGGCCGCGGACGATGCGGCGGAGGAAGGTAATGTCCTCTCCCCGCTTCTTGACGGCGATGTTGTAGTTCTTGACCCCCTCGATGGACCCTTCCAAATCGGTCAGCTCGTGGTAGTGGGTGGCGAAAAGAGTCTTGCAGCCGAGGCCCTTGGCCGGGTCGGAGATGTGCTCCACCACGGCGCGGGCGATGCTCATGCCGTCGAAGGTGGAGGTGCCGCGGCCGATCTCGTCCAGCACGACGAGGCTCTTGGGGGTGGCGTTTTTCAGGATTTCGGCCACCTCAGTCATCTCCACCATGAAGGTGGACTGTCCGGCGGCGAGGTCGTCCGATGCGCCGATGCGGGTGAAGATGGCGTCCACGACGCCCACATGACAGCTGGACGCCGGGACGAAGGAGCCGATCTGGGCCATCAGCGCGATCAGCGCGTTCTGACGCATATACGTCGATTTGCCTGCCATATTCGGGCCGGTGATGATGAGGCAGCGGTCGGTGGTGCAGTTGAGCTTCGTATCGTTGGGCACGAAGAGGCTCCCCTTCAGCATCTGCTCCACCACCGGGTGGCGGCCCTCGGTGATGGTCAGCTCGTCGCTGTCGTCCACCACGGGGCGGCAGTAGTTGTTCTCTGCCGCCACCTGCGCCAGCGCCGCCAGCACGTCCAGCTCGGCCACGGCGTTGGCCGTCCGCTGGATGCGGTCGAGCTGACCGCCGATCTTTTCCAGCAGCTCGGCAAAGAGCCGGTGCTCCAGTGCGATAAGGCGCTCGTGTGCGCCGAGGATCTTGTTTTCCAGCTCCTTCAGCTCCTGCGTGATGTAGCGCTCGCCGGAGGTGAGGGTCTGTTTGCGGATGTAGGTCTCGGGGACCATCTGCTTATAGGAGTTGCTGACCTCGATGAAGTAACCGAAGACGTGGTTGTAGCCGATCTTCAGCTTGGGGATGCCCGTCTCCTGCCGCAGGCGCGTCTCCAGCTGGGCGAGGACACCCTTGGTGTTGTCGCGGATGGAGCGCAGCTCATCCACCTCGGAGTGGTAGCCCTTGGCGATGACGCCGCCGTCCTTCAGGGTGGAGGGGGCATCCGGGTCGATGGCTGCGAGGATGGCTGTTTTGACGTCGTCCAGCAGATCGATCTGACCTGCAAGGGCGGTCAGCTCAGGGCAGCCGCAGCTCTCGGCCTGCGCCCGCAGGTCAGGCAGGCGCTCACAGGTCTGGGCCATCGTGTAGATCTCCTTGGGCGTGGCCGAACCATAGACCGCACGGGTCATGAGGCGCTCGAGGTCGGCGATGTAGTGGAGCTGCTCGATGAGGTCGCCCCGCTGCATGGTCTGGTTCACGAGGCTCTCTACCGCGCTGAGGCGGCGGTTGATGGCAGCGCTGGACACCAGCGGCTGCTCGATCCAGCTGCGCAGCATCCGCTTGCCCATGGCAGTGCTGGTCTTGTCCAGCACCCAGAGCAGCGTCCCCCGCTTTTCGCGGCCCCGCAGCGTCTCGGTCAGCTCAAGGTTGGCCCGTGTGACCGGCGACAGACTCATGAACTGAGCCTCGTTGTAGGTGATGACCGTCTTGAGCCGCTCGACGCCTTTGATCTGGGTATCGTGGAGATATTCCAGCAGCGCCGCCATCGCAAAGCGGACGAGACCGTCCTCGGCCATGCCGGTCTTGGCAGGCCAGTCGCGGCCAAACTGGTTCTCGAGGGCGATGGAGACGAGGCCCGGGGCATACCGTTCCTCCTCCACCAGCTCGACGGCGCAGATCATGTTCTTTTTGAGGTAGGCGGTGATCTCCCGGCAGTCCAGCAGACCCGGGTTCATCAGCACCTCGCTGGGGTGGTAGCGGCAAAGCTCTGCGATGACCGCCGGGGCGATCTTTTCCCGCTTCAGCTCGGTGATGTGGGCCGTGCCGGTGGAGACGTCAGCAAAGCAGAGGCCCGCCGCACCGCCCTTCAGGAAGATGCTGGCGATGTAGTTGTTCTTGTCATCCTGAAGCATACTGCTCTCGATGACGGTGCCCGGCGTGACCACCCGGATGATGTCCCGCTTGACGAGGCCCTTGGCCTTGGCCGGGTCTTCCACCTGCTCGCAGATGGCGACCTTATAGCCCTTTGCGATGAGGCGGGCCACATAGCCCTCGTAGCTGTGGAAGGGCACGCCGCACATGGGCGCACGTTCCTCGAGGCCGCACTGCTTGCCCGTAAGGGTCAGGTCCAGCTCCCGCGAGGCCGTGAGCGCATCGTCGAAGAACATCTCGTAGAAATCGCCGATGCGATAGAAAAGGATCTCGTCCTTATGTTGTTTTTTTATCTCAAGATATTGCTGCATCATGGGCGAAAGCTCTGCCATGACCGTTCACCTTCCTCCCCTTGTTGTCGCGTGGGTGTGGGTTTGGCATCCAAAACCGTCTTTTGCAAGCAAAACGCGGCCCTGCATTGCACAGCCGCGTTTTGTAAGCCTTGGATGGGGATGCCTTTAGTGGCAGCCGCCGCAGGTGGAGCAGCTGCCGGTGCAGGAAGCGGAAGGCTCCTGCACGGTCATGGGGTCGCCGCCGTTCATGGCGGTGTTGATGATGGCGTCGATATAGTTCACGAGGTTCTCGCAGTCGCGCTTGGCCTCGTTGTAGGCCACCATGCCCTCGTCGGCCATGATCTTGCCGTAGAGGTCGTTCACCTTCTCGTTCAGCTCGGCGATGCGTGCATCGCTGCGCTCGGTCTTGCCGATCTCGTTGTTCAGGTCCATCCGGGCCAGATTGAACTCGCCGATGAGGTTCTGCAGCTCCTCGTCCTTATCGTTCATCTTGCGGGCCTGGTCCATGGCCAGATAGCGGGGGTCGGTCTGAAGTGCCATCGCGGCACGCTTGAAGAGGTCGATGCAATCCATTGTAATAGTCTCCTTTTTTCCTGTGTTCTATATTCTATTAGGGTGTATCTGAAAAGTCGAAAATCTAGTCTATTTCTACAAGCACAGCTGGATTTTGCGTTAAACAGCCTTGAAATCCACAAAGGATTCCTGCGGCTCTTTGCCTTAAATCCCGCTTGTGCTTGCGAAATATTCGTCATTTTCTTTGTTTTCAGATACACCTTAGGATAGTATATCCAGAATATCGTTATTCGGTCAGCTCGCCCAGCAGGACGGTGGCGCGGGCATCCGTGAGATGCACCATCGCATAGCTGCCCATGAGGGCCGGGTCGGCCTTGAACTCGACGGTGAGGTTGTTGTCGAGACGGCCCGAGAGGGTGCCTTCGTTCCGGCCATAGCCCTCCACGAGGACGCGGACAGTCTGGCCCACCTGCGCCTTGACGAGGGCCATTGCAATGTCGTCCTGCAGCTTCAGCAGGCGGGTCATCCGGTCGGTCTTCTCCTTGCGGGGGGTGGGGTCGGGCAGGTCGGCGGCCTTGGTGCCGGTGCGCTTGGAGTAGATGAAGGTGAACAGCTGCATATAGCCCACCTTCTGCACCAGCTCGAGGGTCTTCTGGAAGTCCTCCTCCGTCTCACCGGGGAAACCCACGATGATGTCGCTGGAGAAGGTGATGCCGGGGATCTTCTTCCGGGCGTACTCGATCAGCTCCAGATAGTGCTCCACGGTATAGTGGCGGTTCATCTGGACCAACAGCCGATCCGAGCCGCACTGCACCGGCAGGTGCAGGTGCTTGCAGATCTTCGGCTGCGCCGCGATGGTGTCGATGAGCTTGAAGCTGGCATCCTTCGGGTGGCTGGTCATGAAGCGGATGTGATAGTCCCCCGGGACGGTGCAGAGCAGGTTCAGCAGGTCGGAAAAATCCACCTGCTCTTCAAGGCCCTTGCCGTAGCTGTTGACATTCTGGCCCAGCAGGGTGATCTCCTTGTAGCCTGCCTCTACGAGGCCCTTGAACTCGGCGAGGATGTCGCCGGGCTTCCGGCTCTTCTCGCGGCCGCGGACGTAGGGCACGATGCAGTAGGTGCAGAAGTTGTCGCAGCCGTACATGATGGGCAGCCATGCGCGGAACTCGCTCTCGCGGCGGATGGGGATATTCTCCACGATGACGGGGCGCTGGGCCGGCTCCATCAGCACCCGCTTGTGCTTTTGCAGCTTCTGGGCGATGAGCTGAGGCAGGGTGTCGATGCCGTCCACGCCGAAGACGAGGTCAACGTAGGGGTAGCTCTGGCGCAGCTTCTCCACGACGTGCTTCTGGTTGGCCATGCAGCCGCAGAGTCCGATGATGAGGCCGCGTTTTTTCTCCTTCAGGCCCTTGAGGGCGCCCACGTTGCCGAAAACGCGCTGCTCGGCGTGCTCACGGACGGCGCAGGTGTTGAAGAGAATGAGGTCGGCATCCTCGGGCTTGTCGCACAGGCCGTAGCCGATATCCATCAGCACGCCCTTGATGCGCTCGCCGTCGTTGACGTTCTGCTGACAGCCGTAGCTGTGGACGAAAGCCAGCGGCGGGGTGTCGTAGGCCAGCTTGACCAGCTCAGCCGCCGCGTTGTTATGTTCAAATGCTATGTACTCCAATGGAACCATCCTTCTCTGCCGCCGCGCACCGGCGGCAGACATCGTTATACTATAAAAAGCTCCTTATAGTATACCCTTTTTGGCCTTGGAGGGCAAGAGCTTATTTTTACTGTGCCTGCTTGGCGGCGCAGGCCTCGCACAGGCCGAACAGCACCACAGCGCAGTCCTCCACGACGCCCTTCTGGTGGCGCACCAGCTTCATCACCTGCTTTTCGTCCACGTCGGCGTCCACGACACCGCCGCAGCAGTTGCAGTAGAGGTGGCTGTGCCAGCCCAGCGTGTGGTCGAAACGGTCGGCCTTGCCCGGGATGGAGACGCGGCGGACGCGGCCCGCCTCCACGAGGCTGTTGAGGTTGCGGTAGACGGTGCCGAGGCTCAGGCCGGGGCACTCCCTGGCCGCAAGGTCAAAAATCTCTTCTGCGGTGGGGTGGTCGCACAGCTGCTCCACCTTCTGCAATACCAGCTCGCGCTGCTTGGAATAACGCATGGTCTTTCTCCTCTTTCTTATCGTTTTGGGGCCGGATCAAGGCCGGGGTCAGAGCTTGTCCTCCCCCTTGATCTTTGCCCAGTAGGCCCGGGCAGCCTGTTCGGTGCGGTTGTCTCCGAACGTATAGTATTTCACATCCTTGAGCACATCCGGCAGATACTGCTGCTCGACCCAGTGGTTCTCAAAATCGTGGGCGTACTTGTAGTTCTGGCCCTTGACTGCCGCATCCTCGCCGTCGAAGTGCTTGTTCTGGAGCTGGCGCGGGATGGGGCCGGTGCGGCCCGCCTGCACGTCGGCGATGGCGGCGTTGATGGCGTCGTGGGCGCTGTTGGACTTGGGGCTGGTGGCCACGAGGATGACGGCATCCGCCAGCGGGAGACGGGCTTCGGGCAGGCCCACCATGTTGGCGGCGTCCACCGCCGCCTTGACGATGGGGATGATCTGCGGGTATGCAAGGCCCACATCCTCACAGGCGCAGACCATGAGGCGTCGGCAGGCCGAGGGCAGGTCGCCTGCTTCCAGCAGACGGGCCAGATAGTGGAGGGCGGCGTTGGGGTCAGAGCCGCGCATGGACTTCTGGTAGGCTGAGACGATGTCGTAGTGGTCGTCGCCGTCCCGGTCGTACCGCATGGCGGTGCGGCGGGTGACCTGCTGCACCATCCCGAGGGTGACGTGCTTTTCCCCCTCGTCCACAGGGGCCGCCGTCACCACGAAATCGAGGCAGCCCAGCGCCTTGCGCAGATCGCCCCCCGCGCTCTCGGCGAGGTAGGCACAGGCGTCCTCGTCCATCGTCACGGGCTGCGGCTCGGACGCCGAGAGCTTTTTCAGGGCGTTGCGGATGCCCCGCTCCACATCGGCGGCAGAGAGAGGCTTGAACTCGAACACGGTGCAGCGGGACAGCAGCGCATTATAGATGTAAAAGTAGGGGTTCTCCGTCGTGGAGGCGATGAGGGTGACAGAGCCGTCCTCGATACACTCCAAGAGGCTCTGCTGCTGCTTTTTGTTGAGGTACTGTATCTCGTCGAGGTAGAGCAGGATGCCCCCTGCCCCGGCCAGTGTGCCGATGTCCTTCAGCACGGCCTTGATGTCGCCAGTGCCACAGGAGGTGCCGTTGAGCTTATGGAGGGTCATCCCGCTGTTCTCGGCGATGATTCGGGCCACGGTGGTCTTGCCCGTGCCGGAAGGGCCGTAGAAGATCATGTTGGGGATGCGGCCGCTCTCGATGGTGCGGCGGAACACCTGCCCCTCGGCCAGAAGATGCTGCTGGCCGCAGACATCGGCCAGCGTTTTGGGGCGCAGACGCTGCGCCAGCGGTTCGTTCATGGGTCTTCCCTCCAAGCATAGGATGCGGTTCGTTCTTTTTTCTAGTATAGCGCATTTTACACGCCGGGGCAAGAGAAATAATAAAAATGATTCTCAGATAATCCGCAAAGGATTTACAAATTTCGCAAAACGTGATATGCTTGTACCATTCCAGTCAAGAATCGAGGGAGAGCGTATGCGTGGAAAGACCGCTGCCGCCGAAGACCTGACGGCCAAGAAGGAACTGGCGCTGGAGGTCATCCGGCGGCTCAAGGCCGAATACCCCGACGCAGACTGTACGCTGGACTACGACCATGCGTGGCAGCTTCTGGTAAGCGTCCGTCTGGCGGCCCAGTGCACCGACGCCCGGGTGAACGTGGTGGTGCAGGACCTGTTTGAAAAATATCCGTCGGTGGCCGCGCTGGCCGAAGCCGAGCCGGAGGACATCGAGGCCATCGTCAAGCCCTGCGGTCTGGGCCGCAGCAAGGCCCGGGACATCTCGGCCTGTATGCGCAGGCTCCGGGACGACTACGGCTGCAAGGTGCCCACCACCTTCGACGAGCTGCTGACCCTGCCCGGCGTGGGCCGCAAGAGCGCCAACCTCATCATGGGCGATGTGTTCGGCAAGCCCGCCATCGTCACCGACACCCACTGCATCCGGCTGTGCAACAAGATCGGCCTCGTGGATGGCATCAAGGAGCCGCAGAAGGTGGAGATGGCCCTGTGGAAGATCATCCCGCCCGAGGAGGGCAGCGACCTGTGCCACCGCTTCGTGATGCATGGCCGTGCCGTCTGCAGCGCCCGGAAGCCCGAATGCGAAAAGTGCTGTCTCTCTGACATCTGCCGCTATGCGCGGGAAGAAGCGGCATCCATTGGATAAAGCAAGGAGGTTTTGCTTATGTTCACTCTGACGATCTTACTTATCCTCGCCGTTATGGTCGCCCTGTTCGGCTGCCTGATGGGGCTTTTTTCGATCATCGGCCTCTTCTTTTCCCTGCTGATCGGCATTCTGGTCGGCGCACTGGCCGGTTATCTTGCCAGCCGCTTTATGGGCACGCAGACTTCGTTCCTGCGCAATGTCGTTCTGGGCGTTCTGGGCAGCTTTGTCGGCGAGTTTCTGTTCGGGATGTTCCACATCTACGCCACCGGCAGCTTCAGCTCCTTCGTCATCTCGGTCGTGGGCGCCTGTGTCTGCATCTGGATCGACAACAAGCTGTTCCACTGAGCCGTCTGTCTTGAAAAAGCCGCAGCTTTCGGGGGTGAAAGCTGCGGCTTTTTCGTCTCAGTGGAATCGAATGTCATTTTCCGGCAAACTATGCTATAATAAGCGTTGTGTTTGAAATTGGAAAGGAGCTTTTCTCATGGAAACAACGCATGAGTCGTCGAGACAGACCCTCCGCTCCGCACAGCTCTCCAGGCCCTACGCCTTCAGCCGCAAGGTGTTCTGCGAGGGGATGCGGGACGGTGTGCCCATTGCGCTGGGATATTTTGCGGTGTCCTTCTCGCTGGGCATCGCGGCCCGGACGGCGGGCTTCACGCCCCTGCAGGGCTTCGTGGCCAGCCTGCTCAACAACGCTTCGGCCGGCGAGTACGCCGCCTTCGCCCTCATCGCCAGCGGTGCGACCTATCTGGAAGTGGCCATCATCACCCTCATCGCCAACGCCCGCTATCTGCTGATGAGCTGTGCGCTGGCCCAGCGGTTCGCCCCGGGCACCCCCTTCTTCCACCGCCTCATCATCGGCTACGACGTCACCGATGAGCTGTTCGGCATCACCATCGCCCGGCCCGGCTACCTGAACCCCTTCTACACCTACGGCGCTATCGCGCTGGCCGCCCCGGCGTGGGCCTCGGGCACGGCGCTGGGCATCATCGCGGGCAATCTGCTGCCTCTGCGGGCCGTCAGCGCCCTCAGCGTGGCGCTCTACGGGATGTTCCTCGCCATCATCATCCCCCCGGCCCGGAAGGATAAGGTCGTCGCCGGGCTGGTGGTCCTCAGCTTTGCGCTGAGCTTCGTCTGCACCTACCTACCGGGCATCTCCGCCCTTTCGGACGGCACCCGCACCATCCTTCTGACGGTGGCGATCTCCTGTGCCGGAGCGCTGCTGTTCCCCATCAAGACCCAGAGTGAGGAGGCTGAACAATGATCCGCAGCAACTGGCTTTACATCGCGGTGATGTTCGCGGTGTCCTACACCATCCGCATCCTGCCCCTGACCCTCATCCGCAAGCCCATCCGGAACCAGTTCATCCAGTCCTTCCTCTACTATGTCCCCTACGTCACGCTGGCGGTCATGACCTTCCCGGCCATCGTCAACGCCACCCAAAGCCCGGTGGCCGGTGCGGCAGCGCTGGTGGTGGGCATCGCTGCGGCATGGTACGGGGCCAGCCTGTTTCAGGTGTCGGTGGCCTGCTGTGCCGTCGTCTTTGTGCTGGAGCTGTTTCTTGTGAGGTGACGACCCGATGAAAAAGATCCTTGTGACCGGCGCAGGCGGCTTCGTAGGCGCGCGCATTCTGGAGATGTGGCGCGGCCGGTTCGAGCTTTCCGCCTTTCCGCCCGATTTTCTGCGTACCGCCGACGAGACCGCCGTGCGCCGCTTCATCACCGCAGAGCGCCCGGACGTTATCGTCCACACCGCAGCCCTCTCCAACACGCAGGTCTGCCAGCAGCATCCGGAGGAGTCCTTCCGGGCCAACGTCCTGCTGCCCGAGTGGGTGGCAGCGGCGGCAGCGGAGACCGGCGCAAAGCTGCTCTCCTTCAGCTCCGATCAGGTCTACGCAGGGGTACAGCAGCCCGGGCCTCTGGCCGAAGCGCTGCCCCTCTCCCCCGCCAATATCTACGGTCGGCACAAGCTTGAGGCTGAGGCGCGGGTGATGACCCGCTGCCCGGACGCTGTGGCGCTCCGTCTGCCGTGGATGTATGATCTCCCGGGCGGTCGGCTGCCCATCCGGGGCAATCTGCCGCTGAACCTTCTGCAGGCCGCGAAGACCGGCGAAGTGCTGCACTTTTCCCGTCGCGACCACCGGGGCGTGGGCTATGTGCGGGAGGTCATCGCAAACCTTCTCCCCGCGATGGCGCTGCCCGGCGGCGTCTACAACTTCGGCAGCGGAAACGACAAGGATATGGTCGATACTGCGCTGTATTTCGCACACCTGCTCCAAGTGGATGTGCGCATCGAAGAGGCGGACTTTGTCCGAAACCTCGTGATGGACGGGCAAAAGCTGCAAGAACATGGCATCGTGTTCCGGTCTACACAGGAGGCATTCCGGCAGTGCCTTGCAGATCACGGGACGGACATTTGATTCCAAAACAAAAAAATCATCTGCAAATGCTTCTCTCGGTTTTTCGAGTCGGAGCGGCACTTGCAGATGATTTTATTTTTTACAAAATTCCGCTATGCAGAAAGCCTCTCCCCTTGGGAGAGGTGTCATCGCTTGCGATGACGGAGAGGGCAAGGAAGTTGACCGGGAAGCACACACATAGCGATAATATTGCTATAACAAAGGCCAAAAATCATGCTGTGCACAGCGGCTCTTTCGAGCCGGGCTTGCCCTCTCAGGCGCTTCGCGCCAGCTCTCCCAAAAGGAGAGCCTGTTTTGCTTATTTCCACAGTTGTTCTGCCACCAGCTCCAGCACACTTCCGGCGATGCAGCGGGCTTTGTCCGAGATGAGGAAGCAGTTTTCCAGCTCCTCGCGGCGGGGGTCCACGTCGGCCACCTTGAAGCCCATCGTGACGGGATACCCGTCCCGCAGCAGGCCCCGCAGGATACCCCCGATGCAGGTCGTGACCGGGGTGCGGGTGCCGTCAAAGGCCTCGATCTCGGCGATGACGTCGCCCGGCTCCACAACATCGCCGATGGCGCGCAGCTCATGGAAGATGCCTTCCCGCGCTGCGCGGACGACCCGCTCTGCGCTGTAGCCACCGATGACGCCGGGGACGCCGGTGTTCGGGATGGCGATGCCCTCCCGGATGATGCGTCCCAGACGATGGCCGCGCTTGGTCTCCACCACGAAATCAACGTCCTCCCCCGCAGTGAAGCCCGGGCCGAGGGCGATGGTCAGCGGGGCCATATCCCGCGTCGTGCCGAGATTTCTCTTCGCAAGGATGGCGTCCACGACAACGGCGGGCCGCACCTGCGGGATCAACGCTCCCTTCGGGTCCACCATCACCGGCACATCGCCGCGGCACCAGATGACCACGGCCTCGTCCAGCGTCTGCACGAGGGTGGCGCGCATCCCTTCTACGACCGCCTCGCCCTCATAGACGGCCTCACTTACCGAGACCTGACGGCGGATGGCGGCGGGCTGTTCCGCTTCCAGCACGAGCACCTTCAGCCCCGCCGACCACAGCCGGTGGATGGTGCCGGTGGCAAGGTCGCCGCCGCCCCGCACAAGGATGACTTCATCACGCTTCATTGCTCTTTTCCTCCTTGAGCAGCTGCAAAAATACCTTCATCGAACCGCCGCAGGCTGCAAGCGCCGCGTCGTCCTCCTGTGCGCTGGCCGAATACTCCGCCAGCTGACAGGGTGCGGCCTCGCCTGCCTGCATTTTGGATGCAAGCTGTTGGATGCGGTACTCCATGATGCCGCCGCCCACGCTGCCGACGCACTTCCCATCCGGCAGCATCAGCATCTTTGCGCCCACCTCCCGGGGGGTCGAGCCGTGGCGGGAAACGATAGTCACGAGGACGGGGGGCGGTTCCTGCCCGGCGCAGGCGTCCAGCGCGTTCAACAGGGCGGGCGGGAAGCCCTCGGTCTGCTGACGGCTGTTTTTCACTTGGACGATCTCGGCAAGGATGGACAGGGCGATCTCCGGCGCGGTCTGTCCCCCGATGGCAAGGCCGATGGGGGCATGGAGCCCCTCGACCCGCACGGGGTCGGCCCCGGCCTCGGTGAGCTGACGCCGGACGAGGGCCGCGCGGCTCCTGCTGCCCAGCATACCGACGTAGGCAGATCGTTTTTTGCATATCTCCGTGAGGCATTCCACGTCGAAGGCGTGGGCACGGGTAGCTACGACAAAGTAGGTCTCCGCGCTGCCCTCCACCCGGGCGAGCGTCTCCGCGTAGGGGCCGCAGAGCACCGTTTCCGCCCCCGCGCGGCGGAGGGCGTCGGCGTAGTCGGGGCGCTCCTCCAGCCCGGTGACAGGCAGGCCCAGCATGACGGCCAGCCGGACGACGCTCTCGGCCACATGGCCTCCGCCGCAGAGGACAAGCCGGGACGTACCGCCGAACTTTTCCACGAAGACACGCACGCCCTCCAGCGTCAGGAGGCCGCTGGCTCCACACCCGGCCAGTGCCGGGAGATTCCGGGCCAGCAGACCCTCGGGCTTCGGGGGCCAGACCGGCACACCCTCACAGAGCAAAAGCCGCTGCCCCTGCTCGGGGCCTTCCAGCACAGATGCCAGAATATGCTGGCCCTGCGTGGTACGCAGCGCTTGTGCAAACTCACGAATCGACATAGAACTTCTCCTTATGGAGTTTTATTGCATGACCGGCGTTGCGGCGTCGTAGCCTGCACCGTCCAGCCGGGGGTTCCAAGCCTCCCAGTCCTCCGGCAGCATCCGCCAGCCGAGGCCGCAGCCCGCCGTGATCTCGCTGGGCAGCGGGATGATGCGCCCCGGGATGCCCCGGGCGGCGCACTCCTTCTCCCAGCCCATCGCGCGGGCGGTGGAGGCAAATGAAAGCACGATATATTGTCTCTTTTTCCGCATCTCACAGTTCCTCGGCCAGCTGACAGACCGCCTCGGCAGCCTCGAACACCTCGGCCTCGGTGTTCTGATGGGAAAAGCTGAACCGCACCATCCCCTGTTCCGCCGTGCCGAGGGCCTTGTGGATGAGGGGGGCACAGTGCGCCCCGGCCCGGACGCAGAGCTTATAGTCCTCCCAGAGGATGTCAGCGGCGCGGGCAGCGTCCTCCCCGCCGAAGTTCAGCGAGACGATGGGGGCGCGGTCGGCCTCGGCGAAGCTGCCGTAGACCTTCACGCCGGGGGCATGGACGATCCGCTCATAAAACAGGTACGTCAGGGCCAGCTCCTTTTTGTGCAGAGCCTCGACGCCCTGCGACAGGAGCCACTCCACCCCTGCCCCGAGGCCTGCGAGACCGGGGACGTTCAGAGTCCCCGCTTCCAGTGCCGTGGGCATCTGGGACGGGTGGGCCTCATCGAAGCTATGGATGCCGCTGCCACCCACCACAAGGGGACGGACGGCGAGGCCGGGCCGAACATACAATCCGCCTGTGCCCTGTGGGCCGAGCAGTGCCTTGTGTCCGGTGAAGCAGAGGACATCCGCCCCCAGTGCCTGTACGTCGATGGGCTGCGCGCCTGCGGTCTGGGCCGCGTCCACGATAAGCGTAAGACCGTGCTTTTCCGCAAAAGCAGAGACGAATGCAAGGTCGGTCAGATTTCCGGTCACGTTCGAGGCGTGGGTCACGGCCACAAAGCGGGTGTTTGGGCGGAGAAGCCGTTCGAACTGGTCGTAGCACAGCCGCCCGGCGTTGTCCACCTCCACGAAGCTGACCTGTGCCCCTTGCTCCCGCAGGCGGTAGAGGGGGCGCAGCACCGAGTTGTGCTCACAGACCGTCGTGATGACGTGGTCGCCGGGGCGGACAAGACCGGAGAGCGCCGTGTTCAGCGCCTGCGTCACGTTGGCCGCAAAGGCGATGCAGTCGGGGCTTTCGGCATGGAGAAGTGTTGCAAGAGCCTCCCGGGCGCGGTAGACGAGGCGGGCTGCGTGAAGGGTCGGCTCATGGGCACCACGGCCCGGGTTTCCCCCATGGGCCAGTGCATCCAGCACAGCCTGCCCCACGCAGGGCGGCTTCTGAAGGGTAGTGGCGGCGTTATCAAGGTAGATCACGGCTTGACCACGTTCCCGGCAGTGAGCATTTTTTCTGCAATGACGTACATATTCGTCACGCCGCCCACGGCCAGCTGCTCGGTCAGGCCGTAGAAGTTCAGGCAGGTGCCGCAGGTCAGGATCTCGACGCCCTCGGCCTCCAGTGCCTTGAGGTCATCCAGCATGGGCGAGCCTGCACAGGTGAGGTGAGCGCCGCCGTTGTAGAAGAGGATGGTCTTGGGCAGCTTGTCCTGCTGGGTCAGCGAAAAAACGAAGGCCTTCAGCAGGGTCTTGCCCAGCTCCTCCGCACCCTCTCCCATCTTGTCGGACGCGATGGCCACTACCGTGTCGGTGCGGGCGTCGGGGGTGCAGACCGGGGCTTCCGCCTCGGCCTCGACCGGCTCGCCCACCGTGAGGAGGACGCGGTACTCCCGCTCGCCCAGCTTCTCTGCGGTGGACTGGCAGCCCTTCTGTTTGGCCATTTTCGTCAGGTTCTGGACGGCGATCTCATTGTCCACCAGCACCTCCACCTCGCCTGCGCCAGCCAGCGCGGCGATGGCTTTCTTTGCCTTGACCACGGGCAGCGGGCAGGCGTCTCCTCTGGCATCTACTCTCAGCATAATTTTTCCTCTCTATCGTACGTTTTATCGCAAGGCTAGAAATTAGCGCAACCGTAACAGCATATCTGCGATATGCAAACCAATGTTGTTGCCGTTGCATTAAAAAATTGGTTTGCTATATTCCGGATAAGACACCAATATCTCGGTGTCCTGTCTCTCTGTGATCTCGCCCACGATGGCTGCGGGCAGGCCGACCCCCTTCAGCTCTGTCTCGAGCGGAGCCGCGTCCTCCGGCGCGACCGCCAGCAGCAGGCCGCCCGAGGTCTGAGGGTCGAAAAGGATCTCCTCCATGGCGAAGGGCACCCCCTCGAACCGGACGAAGGGGCCTGTGTGGTTGCGGTTTCGCTGACCGGCGGCGGTAAAAAGACAGTCGTCCGCTGCCTGCCATGCACCGGGCAGGACGGGCACGGCACTGGCGCCGATCCGGCAGGACAGCCGCCCGCCCATCATCTCATGGAGATGGCCGAGGAAGCTGAACCCGGTGACGTCGGTGGCGGCGTGGACGGCGTACCGGCGGCTGCATTCCGCCGCGGACTTGTTCAGGGTCGTCATGGAGGCCACCGCAGCGTCCATCGCGCCGGGGGCGGCCTCGCCCACCCGGTTGGCGGTGCAGATGAGGCCGACGCCCAGCGCCTTGGTCAGGATGAGCTTGTCGCCGGGTTTTCCGGTGTCGTTGGCGGTAAGGCGGCGGGGGTCTACGAGTCCGGTGACGGACAGGCCGTACTTCACGCCGGTGTCGGCGATGGAGTGCCCTCCCGCGAGGATGCCCCCCGCTTCGGCCACCTTTTCCGCGCCGCCGCGCAAGATCTCGCCGAGGACGTTCAGGTCCATGCTCTCCGGGAAGCAGACAAGGTTCAGTGCGGTCTTCACCTCGCCGCCCATGGCGTAGACGTCGCTGAGGGCGTTCGCCGCTGCGATCTGCCCGAAGGTATAGGGGTCGTCCACCATGGGCGGGAAGAAGTCCACCGTCTGCACCAGCGCGATCTCGTCGGTGATGCGGTAGACGGCGGCGTCGTCCCGGCTGTCATAGCCCACCAGAAGGTTCGGGTCCGGCTCGCCCCGGGGCAGCTTTTCCAGAATATGGCTCAGCACTCCTGCGCCGAGCTTGGCGGTACAGCCGCCGCCCGTGCAGAAGATGATTTTATCCTCCTGTGCCATCAGGCCCTCTCTCCTTCCTCAAAATGGGTCAAAAATCCCGATGCATTGTAGGTTTCTTTCAGAATCGTCAGCGTTCTCTCCCCCGCTGCGCGGCGCGGGGCGTCGTCGGCCTGATTGAGGATGACATAAAATGCCCAGGTGCCGACATTCTTTCTCCCGCCTGCGCCGCTTGCCAGCAGCTTTGCCAGCCGCTCAGGCGTCAGAGAGGCTTCGGGCGGCACGCCCAGCAGGGCGCAGGCCGCATCCAGCCGGAAGCAGACCTCCGCGAGGGGCCTGCCCAGAGCCGACAGCCCGGCCACGGCCAGCACGATGTCGCTTTCGGGCAGGAGCACCGGCTCATGGGCCGCCGGGGCCTTGCAGGGGCGATGCTTCGCGCCGTCGGCTTCGAGAAGGACGGTATCGGCCCCGGCCATCCATCCGGACAGGCCGGGCGGCTGGGTCAGCTTGCCGTTTTCGGCGGGCGAACCCGCCACGGCATAGGTCCCGGCCTGCCAGAGGGCATCCCGCACGGCCTCATCGGGGGCGTAATGCGCGCTGGGGCGCTGGATATGGGTGGTGGTGGAGACCAGCACCCTCTGCCCCTCGGCGGCGCAGAGGCGGGCCATCCCGTAGAGAAGCGTTGTCTTTCCGCCGCCCCCCACGAGGGAGACGACATGGCCCTTCTCCCGCAGGAAGGGCAGCGCTTCGAGGCCGTTCATCAGACTTCGCCTGCTTGTTCGGCCACAGCCATAGCGACCTTCTCAGGGGTGATGGGCAGCTCGTAGAAGCGGGTGCCGATGGCGTTGTAGATGGCGTCCGAGATGGCGGGCAGCGGGGTGTTGATGACCACCTCGCCGATGGATTTCGCGCCGAAGGGGCCGTTCGGCTCATAGCTGTTCTCGAACTCGACCCGGATATGGCCCACGTCGGCGCGGGTGGGGATCTTGTACTGCATGAGCGAATTTTCCATGGGCCAGCCCCGCTGGTCGTAGGTGATGTTCTCGGTGAGGGTCATACCGATGCCCTGCAGCAGACCGCCCTCGGCCTGCACACGGGTAAGGTTCGGGTTGATGGGGGTGCCGCAGTCCACGCAGGCGTCGAACTCCAGCAGCTTCACCTCGCCGGTCTCGGTGTCCACCTCTACCTCAGCCGCGCCCACCATATAGGGCGGAGGCGACAGGGGCGACATATGGGTCTCCGTGACCTCCAGCGGCACATCGTGGCCGAACATGGAGGCCGTGGCAATGTCGGCCAGCGGGACGCTCCGGGCGGGGTCGGCAGAGACAAACACCGTCTTACCGTCAAATTCCACGTCGCTCTCCCCACAGCCCAGCAGCTGCGCGCCCAGCTTGCAGATCTGACCGCGCAGCTTCAGGGCGCACTTCTCGACGGCCTTACCGGTGATGTAGGTAGTGCTGGACGCATAGGAGCCGGAGTCGTAGGGGGAGGTGTCGGTGTCGGCACCGTAGACGGTGATGTCGTCCATGCCGCATTCCAGCACCTCGGCGGCGATCTGGGCCAGCGTGGTGTCACAGCCGGTGCCCATATCGGCAGCGCCGATGAGGAGGGTATAGAAGCCCTCATCGTTGATCTTCAGGGTGGCGCTGCCCACGTCCATGCCGGAGATGCCGGAGCCCTGCATCGCCATGCCCATGCCGACGGCACGGATCTTTCCGTTGCCCATATCGCGGCGGGGGTACTTTTCGTCCCAGTTTATCATTTCGTGGACCTTCGCAAGGCACCGGTCGAGGGCGCAGCTGGTGTTCACCGCGCCGTAGTAGGCGGGCATGACCTGCCCCTCCTTCACGATATTCATTTCCCGGAGCTTGAAGGGGTCCATATGGAGCTTTGCGGCCAGCTCGTTGACGGCGGATTCCACCGCAAACAGGCCCTGCGTCGCACCATAGCCCCGGTAGGCACCCGCCGACATATGGTTGGTGTACACCACATCATAGGTAAAGCGGAAGGCCTCGGCCCTGCCGTAGAGGGGGATGGATTTATGTCCCGAAAGGCCCACTGTCGTGGGGCCGTGCTCGCCGTAAGCGCCGGTGTTGGAGAGGGTGTAGAGGTCGAGGCCGCGGATGGTGCCGTCCCTGTCCGCGCCGAGGCGGAGGTGGATCTCCATCTCGTGGCGGGGGGTGGAGGCGATCTGGCTCTCCTCCCGGGTGAAGATGAGTTTGGAGGGCTTTTTGGTCTTCCACGTCACGAACGCCGGGTAGACCTCACAGACGGCGGTCTGCTTCGCGCCAAAGCCGCCGCCGATGCGGGGCTTCGTCACCCGCACCATGGACTTCGGGATGTGGAGGGCGTTGGCAATGATGCGGCGGGCGTGGAAGACGATCTGGGTCGAGCTGAGGACGTTCAGACGGCCATAGAGGTCGATGCTGCAATAGGTGCGGAAGGTCTCCATCATGGCCTGCTGGCAGGCTTTGGTGTGGTAGACATGGTCGATGACGATGTCACAGTCAGCCAGCACCCCGTCGATGTCGCCGTCGCTGCACTCGTCGTGGGCGCAGAGGTTGCGCTTGTTGTCCGCGCCCACGGGGCACAGGCTCTCCCAGTTGTCCTCGGGGTGGACGAGGATGGGGTTGTCCTTGGCGGTGTGATAGTCCAGCACCGGCTCCAGCACCTCATAGGCGACCTTTATCAGTTTCAGCGCCCTATCGACGCATTTGTCGTCCTTGCCCGCCACGATGGCCACAACGTCGCCCACGAAGCGGACGTGGCGGTCGATGAGGAGGCGGTCGTAGGGGCTGGCCTCCGGGTAGGTCTGGCCTGCCTGCGTGTAGCGGCGGGCGTCCTGCGGCACATCCTCCCATGTAAAGATGGCCTCGATGCCGGGCACCTTCTTGGCCACAGCGGTGTCGATGCTCTTCACGATGGCGTTGGCGTGGGGGGAGCGCAGGAGCTTGACGATGAGGCAGTCGGCGGGGACGAGGTCGTCCATATAGACGGGCTGGCCCGTCACCAGCTGCATGGCGTCCTTCTTGCGGAAGGGTCTGTTGACCGTATTCATTCTGCCGCCTCCTTCTTGGCTTTTTTCCATGCGAGGAAGTTCTGGATGCCCCGCAGCTGGCCCTCATAGCCCGAGCAGCGGCAGAGGTTTCCGGCGAGATATTCCTTGATCTCCTCCTCGGTGGGATATTCCTTCTCCCGGAAGAGGGCGAGGGCGTTCATGATGAAGCCCGGGTTGCAAAAGCCGCACTGCTCTGCGCCCTGATCGGCGATGAAGGCGCCGAACTCGGCGGCTTCGTCCTGCAGGCCCTCGAGAGTGGTCACTCTGCGGCCGTCGGCCCGGACGGCGAGGACAGAGCAGGACAGCACCGGCTTGTCGTCGAGAAAGACGGTGCACAGGCCGCAGTTGGAGGTCTCGCAGCCCCGCTTGACGCTCAGGCAGCCGTGGCTGCGCACAAAGTCGATGAGCAGCGCGTCAGGCGCAACGTCGGCGGTGAGCTTCTTATTATTTAAGGTAAGTGTGATCTGCATGGTGTTCCCCTTCCTCAGCCTTCCAGACGGCAGACGGCGCGTTTGGTCAGCACGCTGGCCAGATGGCGGCGGTACGCGGCGCTGCCCCGGATGTTGCTTTCGGTCTTGATGTCTGCCTTCACCTCAGCGGCGAAGCGGGTGGCGAAGGCCTCGGCGGTCTCCCCTGCCTGCGGTGCGGCGGTGTAGAGCACAGCCTTGCCCGGGCGTGCGCCGAGGGCGGCGCGGATGCTGCCGTCGGCAAGGCGGGCGGCGGCGCAGGTCAGCACCGGGAAATCGGTCTGGCTGTTGCGCACCGACTGGTAGCAGAAGCGGGCGTGCTCCTTCGGCACGAGGACCCGCACGAGGATGTCCCGGTCATAGGGGCGCTGGGCGTACTCCGAAAGGGGCACGACGCCGCCCTTGTACAGCTCCACCGAGGCGTTCAGCGCAAGGAAGATGGTCAGCACGTCCGAAAAGCCGAAGCGGCTGTAAAGACTGCCGCCCACGGTGGCGAGGTTGCGCAGCTGGACGCCCACGATGTGGCGCACCGACTCCCGCACTGCGCCCTCGGTGTAGGCGGCGAGGCCCTCGTGCAGCTCGAGCTGGCGCAGCGTCACCATCGCACCGATGGCAAAGCCCTCCTCCGTCTCCTCGATGGTATCGAGGCCGAGGCCCGACAGGTCGATGGCAGTGCCCACATTGATGTTCTCCATCTTGAGCCAGATCATGCCGCCGAGGACACGGTTCTGCTTTTTCTGGTTGAGCTGCCACGCCTCCTCGAGACTTTCGGCCTTTTTGTATTCCCGAATGGTCATCATTTTGCTGTTTCCTCTCTTTTTTGGCCTTTTGCTTTTATTCTATCACAAAATCCGCTATAATGCCACTGTAGCGATTCAACTTTTCCATGCAGGGGAGGACGAGACGATGGAACAGACGAAGCAGGCGGCGGTGGGCTGCGTCATCATGGCGTCGGGGCGGGCGGTGCGCTTCGGCTCGGATAAGCTTCTGGCCGACTTCGGCGGCGCGCCCCTCATCGCCCGGGCGCTGGCCGTCACGGCCTCCCCCGCCCTTGCGGCCCGGGTGGTCGTCACCCGGTCGGCGGAGGTGGCGCGTCTCGCCCGGGCGGCGGGTGCAGCGACCGTCCTCCACAGCCTGCCGGGCCGGAACGACACCGTCCGCCTCGGCCTTGACGCGCTGCTGGGCGAGTGCCCCGGCCTCGGGGGGTGCATCTTCCTGCCCGGCGACCAGCCGCTGCTGCGGCGGGAGAGCCTCGAGGCCATGGTGCGCGACTTCCACGCGCAAAAAGAAACAGAACGGGTCATCCTCCGTCTGGGCTGGCGCGCCGGGGGCGCAGAGCCTCTGCTGGGGAGTCCCGTCCTGTTCGGAAGCGGTCATTTCGACGCCCTGCGCGCCCTGCCCGAGGGCAAGGGCGGCGGCGTAGTCATCCGCCAGCACCCCGGCTGCGTCCGGGCCGTGTACGCCCAGAGCGCCGAGGAGCTGGAAGATGCGGATACGGTGGAGCGCTTAGAGGCGCTGAAGCGTTTCCTCTGAGCCGTCCAGCGCCTTTTTCAGGTTTGCCAGCACCTTCTCGCTCAGCAGCACGAAGGCCTGCTTGGTGCGTCCGGCCGAGACGCCCGGGCTGTGGACGTTGGGACGGGCGAAGAAGCCCTCGCTCACCGGGCCGGCGGCGGCGTAGGTGTCGCAGAAGAAGTGGGTGCCGGGCTTGTCCAGCCACGCTTCGAGGGCGGCGGAGTCGAAGCCGGGGCCGATGGAGGTATTGAAGAGGACCTTGCCCTCCCCCAGCGCCTCAAACTCCGGCCCGCCCAGCAGCAGGACGTTCTTGTTCAGGCAGGTAAAGACCACCTCGCTGTCCCGCAGAAGGGCGTCCAGAGGCTTGTACTTCATGCCCGCAGCCTCGGCGTCCGGCTTGCGGCTGCGGCTGTAATAAGAGATGTCCGCGCCGAGGAAGGCCAGCGCGTCGGCGATCATCCGGCCCGAGACGCCCAGACCCACGACGCCCACCTGGAGGCCGAAGATCTCCACCGGCTCGTCCCGGAGCATCGGCATCCCGAAGCCGTGGAGCAGGCCGGTCAGCTCGTGGAGGACATATTCCACCACGCCCCGGTCGCCGTAGTCCCGGATGCCCAGCACCCGGATGCCCTTTTCCCGGGCAAAGGCGATGTCCACGTTGGCGCTCTTCTCGGAGTAGAGGCTGCAGCACATCCCGATGTAGCACAGATCGGGGCAGCGGGCGATGACGTCCCGGCCCATGCGGGAGGTATAGCTCAGGAGCACCGCGTCGGCGTCCCCGATACGGCGGACGATCTCGTCCGCGTCGGCGGGGACGTCCCGGAAGAGCACGACCTCCCTAGCGTACTGATGCAGGGCCTCTTCCGCCGAGGGGATGAGGCTGACCGGCTCGATGGCGACCAGTTTCTGGAACATAGCGCTTTCCCTCCTTATTTAATAGAAGCAGACCGGCGAGGCGAGGTTGCGCAGCAGGGCCACGGCGCTCCACCCGGCGATGGCGCTGGTGGAGGAGCAGATGTCCACCACAGCCTTGACGCCCTCGATCTCAGCGGTGATGCAGTGGTCGTCGCCCACCCAGCCGGGGACGGAGTGCATGGTCACGCCGGTGACGTCCGGGCCGGTGGTGGCCAGCGAGGTGGCCACGGCGACGTTCACCCGGCGGGGGAAGGTGGCGATGGCCTCCTTGGCACTGCCGGTGAAAACGGTGGTCTTTTCGGTGTCGGTCAGCAGATGGTCAGCCCAGACGGGGGTGTTGCGGAAGCCCTTCGCGCCGGTGTGGGTCTCGATACCGGCCTTTTCGTCCAGCTTCTGGGCCTCAGCCATGAGGGTGACGGTCTGCAATACGTCGAAGCCGCCGATGGCACCGCTGGCCAGATGCACCTTGGCCCCGCCCTCCCGGGCCGCCTGCTTGACCTCCTCGTAGAAGGCGAGGTCGGCGAACGCACCGATGGACAGCACCACGAGGCTCACGCCCCGGCGCAGCACCGGCACCGCCATGGCCCGCACCGCCTCCACCGAGGCCGCCTCCACGATGTACTCCGGCTCCAGCGCCAGCAGGGCGTCCACGTCCGCGCAGGCCGCACAGCCCACGGCGGACGCCGTCTTCTCTGCCGAGGCGAAGGTGCGGCTGGTGACGCCCACCAGCTCGTAGTCTTCCAGCAGGCCCCTCTTCCACGCGTCGGCCACAATATTTCCGAGGAAGCCGCAGCCCACGATGCCAAATTTCGTTTTCATGATACCATTCTCCTTTTTCCCGCCTGATCGGCGGGTTTTTCCTTTCCCAGTATACCATGTCTACCCCGGAAAAGCAAAAGTGGCGCTTCTTCTTCGCCAAAAGGCATTCTTTTGGTCGTATCTTCTCCATTCACGCAGGAAACAGGGCGATTCGCGCAGGTTTTATTGATTTTTCCCCGCAAATGTGGTACATTCAGGACAGTCAGACGTTCCCTGTTTTTACCACTTATTTTCACCATTCAAAGGAGGTTTTTGTATGTTGTCTTATCGTAAGCTTGCGATGCGTGTTCTGGGTCGGCCTCTCCATACGGGGGGGGTAACGATTCACCCCGTCCGGCCTCTCAGCGGGCAGCGGCGTTTATCCTGACTGCCGCTCTGCTGACCGGGGCGGCCTTCCCCGCCTTTGCAGGCACCTATTATATTGAGGATGGCGACATCGTCATCTCGGCAGGTACCGAGGCCGGCACCAACAAGGTGGAGCAGACCGGCAAGGATACGGTCGACAACGATAAGGACACCGTCATCACAAATCATGACAAGGACACCGCTTCTTCCAACACCGTGACCATCGACGCCAAAGACGAGGACGATAAGGTAGAGGTCACGCTCAAAGATGTAAACATCGACGCCAGCAGAGGGAGCGAAGCCGCCGTGAGCGTGACCGGCAAGGGCGATACCAATATCGAGCTGGATGGCGACAACGAGCTGAAGAGCGGCGCTGGCCATGCCGGATTGGAGTACAACAAGACCGACACCAGCGGCGAACTGACCATTCAGGACAAAGATAAGAACGGCAGTCTGGACGCTACCGGTGGATTCAAAGGCGCAGGCATCGGCAGCGCTGGCAGCAATGACACTCAGGTAAAGATCACTGGCGGCAATATCACGGCCACCGGTGACGATTGGGGTGCAGGCATTGGCAGTGGTTCCGACGGCAACGGCACGGACGGTACGGCTTATGTAGAGATCACCGGCGGCGAGATCAATGCGACCGGCGGTTATTTAGGCGCTGGCATCGGCGGCGGCTGCAACGGCAGCGGCAATGTGACCATCAGCGGCGGCACCATCACTGCCGTAGGCGGTGGTGACGGTGATGACAGTGGCGGCGGCGCGGGCATCGGCGGTGGTTATTATAACGGTGCGACCGTTACGGTAACCGGCGACGCTGTTATTAAAAATGCATCCAGCACGAAATACGGTGCAGGCATTGGCGGCGGTTATGGCCACGACGGTGATGTGACGATCTCCGGCAATGCAAAAATTGAGAATGTGACCGGCGGCTACGGTGCGGCAGGCATCGGCGGCGGCGCATTTAGTTCCCCCGATAAAATCGGCAACGGTAACGTGGTCATCAAGGATAATGCCGAAATCGACAATGTGCAGGGCGGCGCTTATGGCGCAGGTATCGGCGGTGGTATTTTTGGTCTCGGCAATGTGACCATCGAGGGCAACACCAAAGTCAACGCTGCCGGAGGCGCAGGCGGCGCGGCCATCGGCGGCGGTGCTGGCGCTAAAAACAGCAGCAATAACAATGGCAATCAAATCACCATCAAGAGCAATGCGAACGGCAGTCCCACCGTCAAAGCGGTCGGCGGCGGTACAGATGAAGAGGAAGAAATCGTTATTGGCGGCGCGGGCATCGGTGCTGGCTGCGAAAGCGATGCAGATGCCGACATCACCCTCGAGGGCAAAGTGACTATCACAGCCACCGCTGGAAAAGACAATGTTGCCATCGGTGCCAACGGCATCGAGCAGGAGTTCTCCGGCCTTGCTGAGGGCAGCTCCATCACCCGTTACAACTCCGAGGGCAACAACATCACCCTCCCCACCGACCCTGTTCCTGCGGTTCCCTCCGCGTCGGGCGGCGGCTCTGCGGACGCCTCTGTGCAGGAGTCGGTCTTCCCGGGTCTCGTCGTCACCGACAAGGACGGCCAGCGCATCTCCTACACCAGCATCCGGGGCAACAACGTCCTCTCTATCCGCGTCGGGCGGTTCACGGCCTCCCTCCGGGCCTCGCTGGCCACCCTGCGTCAGCTGCGGGCTGAGGGCATCGATACCATCACCTTCCAGACCATCCTCTGCTCCACCACCCTCTCGGTGGATGAGCTGCTGGCCATGGGCGGCGAGGACGCCGAGGCCGTCCTGACCCACCGGCTCACCGCTTCCAGCCTCACCGTGGGCTGAGGCGCTCTTGTCCCCCGATTCGTTTTGTGCTACACTATGGGCGTAGAAAAATCACACGCAAATCGAGGGAATAGAAACTATGGCTGGCGATCTTCACACCCATTCCACCTGCTCTGACGGCTCTGTGCCCATCCACCGTCTGCCCCTGATGGCAGCACGGCTGGGCCTGAGCGCTCTGGCCCTCTCGGACCACGACACCATCCTCAGCGCACAGTACGCCTACGACCACCCGGTGCAGGACGGCGTGCGGCTCATCCCCGCCGCCGAGCTGACCGGCTACGACTTCCAACGGAGCCACCGCGTCCACATTCTGGCCTTCTGGCCCGACCCTGACAGCCCCGCCCTGCGGCGGCACTGCGACATCATGCGCCAGCGCCGCAACGAGTGCGCCTTGCAGAGCTGCCGGGAGATCGAGGCGCTCTACCCCCAGTTCCGCACCGAGCAGGCGCTGGAGTACGCGCAGGACAGCGGCGTCCTCTTCAAGAGCGGCATCATGCAGGCGCTGCAGCAGCTGGGCCTGTGCGACGGCATCTACACCGGGCTGTACCATGAGCTGTTCGGCTGGGAGCCTCGGGGCAGATGCCTCCACTCCCCCGCCTACCCGCCGGTGCGGGAGGTGCTGGCCACAGCCAGAGCCTCCGGGGCGGTGGTGGTGTTCGCCCACCCGACGGTGTACAAGAGTATGCCCCTTGTGCGGGAGCTGGTGGCCGAAGGGGCCATCGACGGCATCGAGGTGGACCATCCCCGCAACAGCCCCGAGGACAGGGCCGAGTGCGCCGCCCTCTGCGCGGCCCACGGCCTCATCGTCACCGGCGGCAGCGACTTCCACGGCGCGAACCACGGCAAGCCCCACCCTGTGGGGGCCTGCGTCACCGCCGACGACCAGATCGCCCGGGTGGAAGCGCTGGCCCGCCAGCGCCGGGGCGGCACACTGTGACTGGGTCACATTGACATTTTCTGCCCTGCGGGTGTATAATACGACTGTCAATCGGCCATAGAGAGAGGATGTATGAATATGAGCAAGTCTTTCAGCTACCCCAACAAGGGCACCTGCTCCAAAGAGACCCACATCGTGCTGAACGATGACCACACCATCGAGTCCATCGAAGTCGTCGGCGGCTGCAACGGCAACCTGAAGGGCATCAGCCGCCTGCTCAAGGGCATGAAGGTGGAGGACGCCATCGCCCGGATGGAGGGCACGACCTGCGGCCCCCGTCCCACCAGCTGCCCCGACCAGATCGCCCAGAATCTCAAGCGCGCTCTGGCGGAGCTGTAAAAAGCGGTCTTCGCGCCGGAATATCGCTGTACAAGATCGCCGGGAGCTGCCCGACAGCACCCCCGGCGATTTTTGATGCCGCATTACTTGACTTTGTCAAGTTAATGTGCTATACTGCATTCCATCCTAGATAAGAAAGCAGAAGAAAGCGAGCTGAGCACATGGAGCCTTATACCGTATCCTCCTGCATCCTGACCCTGCACAGAGCCTTCGCCGCTTATACGAGCCAGCGCCTGCAGGAGCTGGGCCTGAACTTCGGGCAGATGTATTTCATCCTCTACGTCGGAAAGCACCCGGACTGCACCCCCTCGGAGCTGACCAAGGAGCTGCATCTGGACTGGGGACACTCCCAGCGCAGCCTTGTCAAGCTGGTCGAGGACGGCTTTCTGACGAGGGAAAAGCCGGGGCGCAGCTACCGTCTGCGGCTGACTTCGCAGGGCGAACAGGCCTTTATGGTCTGTCACCGGGTCTTTGCCGACTGGGACGCGGAGGCGCTGAGCGGGCTGACGGCCCCGGAGCGGCAGCAGCTGCTAGCCCTCCTGCAAAAAGCAGCAAAAAAGAAAGGGTGAAACGATGTACGAAACGATTTTAAGCCCCGTCGATTACGGCGGGCTGCGGCTGAAGAACCGCATTCTTTTTGCGCCCACCACCTTCGGCCTGTCGGACGAGGAGACCCTTGCAAAATACCGCGCACTCGCCGAGGGCGGCTGCGCCATGATCATCGTCGGGGATGTCCCGGTGGGCAAAAGCAGGTTTGAGAAGTCGCTCTTCGATGCCAAGGGCTTTGCCTTTTATCAGCAGCTCGCAGAGATCGCCCACGCCGCAGACTGCAAGCTCTGCGCCCAGCTCCACCAGAGCGACTCCGACCTGCTGGCGATGTTCAAGTACCTTCCCGCCCTCCTGACGAAGAAGCTCACCCCCGACCAGCTGCGGGAGAAGCTGAACGAAGCCGTCGGCCCCTACATCACCAAGCTGCCCAAGCGCAAGCTCCAGAACATCCTCGACGGCTTCGGGAAAGCCGCCCTGCTGGCCAGACAGGCGGGCTTCGACATGGTGCAGGTGCACGGCGACCGGATGTGCGGCAGCTTCAGCTCGGCCCTCTTCAATCATCGCACCGACGAATACGGCGGCAGCGCAGAGAACCGCGCCCGCTTTGCGGTGGAGGCCGTCCGGGCCGTCCGGACGGCTGTCCCGGGGATGCCCATTGATTACAAGCTGGCCGTCCGGCAGGAGGGCCCGCACTTTGGCAACGCCGGTGTGGCGGAGGAAGAGCTTTCGGTCTTCGTCCCGCTGCTGGAACAGGCGGGCGTCACCAGCTTCCATGTGACGTTGGCGAACCACTCGGCCTTGGAGGATACCATCCCCCCGGCCAGCCATCCCTATTTCGGACAGCCGGGGTGCTTCCTCAAGTTCTGCGACGAGGTGCGGCAGTATACCGCCCTGCCCCTCTGCGGGGTCGGCGGCCTGAACGACCCCGATTTCGTGGAGCAGCAGCTCGCCAGCGGGCGCATCCAGTGCGCCGCCATGAGCCGTCCGCTTCTGGCTGACCCGGACTTAGTGAACAAATTGAAAAACGGACAGGCGGCACAGATCCACCGCTGTGTCCGCTGCAACAAAAAGTGTCTGGGCGGGCTGATGGCCCATCAGGGCACCCGCTGCATCTACGATGCGCTGCGGGTGAAAGAAGCCTGAGCCGCCCGTACCATCATCATTTCAGAGAGCCAACGGCTCCAAAGGAGAATCTATGCGCTACGCCATCGTATTCAGCAGCAAAACAGGCAACACGAAATTATTGGCAGACACCCTCCACGACAGTCTGCCGCAGGACACCTGCGCTTATTTCGGCGCTCCGGACCCTGCTGCTCTGGACGCCGACACCCTCTATGTGGGCTTCTGGACGGACAAAGGCACCGCCGACGCCGCAATTCTGGAATTTCTGGAACAGCTGCACGGAAAGAAGGTCTTTCTCTTCGGCACAGCAGGCTTTGGCGGCAGCGAGGGCTATTTCAACAAGATCTTAAAGACCGTCCAAAAGTCTCTCGACCGCAGCAACACCCTCATCGGCAGCTTCATGTGTCAGGGCAAGATGCCGCTGTCGGTGCGCCAGCGGTATGAAGCGATGAAGAAGCAGCCCATCCATATGCCGAATCTGGATATGCTGATCGAGAATTTCGACAAGGCCCTCTCTCACCCAGATGCCGACGATCTGGCGCGGCTGAAGCAGGCCGTTCGGTGACAAACAAAGCCCCCTTTCGGAGCGTTCCGAAAGGGGGCTTTGCTATGTTCCAGAGAAAGAGTTACTTCTCCTCCCGCGGCAGCAGGCAGTTGAGGATGATCGCCACAAAGGCGGCGGGCACGATGCCGCTCTCGCCGCAGATGAGCTGGACGAACTGGGGGGTGTTGGCGAGGATGCTGGCGTTCGCACCCATGCCGTAGCCCACGCCCAGCGCGACAGAAACGATGGTCAGGGTGCGGGGGGTCATCTTCTCCTTGGTGATGAGCTGGATGCCGGACACCACGATGGAGGAGAACATCATAACGGCTGCGCCGCCCAGAACGGCCTGCGGCATGATGGAGATAAGTGCGCCCAGCTTGGGGATGAGGCCGCAGAGCATCAGGAAGATGGCGCCGGTGGCCAGTGCGCCACGGTTGACCACCTTGGTCATGGCCACGAGGCCCACGTTCTGGCTGAAGGAGGTGTTGGGCAGGACGCCGAAGCAGGCGGCCACGGTGGAGCCGAGGCCGTCGCAGATGATGCCGCCGGACAGCTCCTTATCGGTGGCCTCACGGCCCATGCCGCCCTCCATGACGCCCGAGATGTCGCCCACCGTCTCCACAGCGGTGACGATGAACATGATGATGACGGGCAGGATGGCGCGGAGGTCAAAGACGATCTTAACGGGCACCAGCTTCGGGATGGCGAACCAGCTGGCCTCGGCGACCTTGTGCCAGTTCAGCACCCATGCCTTGGTGAACTCCACGCCCTCGGCGGTGACGCCGGTGGTGGGCAGGACGAAGCCCATGACGATGGCGGCCAGATAGCCCGCGACGATGCCCACGAGGATGGAGGAGGAGCTGAGGAAGCCCTTCGTCCAGTGCTTAAAGAAGAGGATGACCACCAGCACGAAGAGGGCCAGCAGCAGGTTCTCCACCGAGCCGAAGTCCTTGGCCGCGTTGCCGCCGCCGAAGGAGTTGACGCCCACGGAGATCAGGGACAGGCCGATGGACAGCACCACCGTGCCCGTGACCACCGGGGGGAAGAGCTTGCGCAGGGGCTTGAGGAAGACGCCCAGCACACTCTCGAACAGGCCGCCCAGAATGGATGCGCCCATCATGGCGCCGTAGGCCGTGACGCCGCCGCCCATGGTGGCCGCGACGCTGTTGAAGACGCCGAGGAAGCCCGAGCTGGTGCCCATGATGATGGGCACCTTGCCGCCGACCGGGCCAAGGCCGTACAGCTGCACCAGCGTGACGATGCCCGCCACGAACATGGCGTTCTGCAGCAGGCTCACCTGCAGGTCTGCAAACTCACCGCCTGCGATGCCGCAGGCGCTGGTGATGATGAGCAGCGGGGTGAGGTTGCCCACGAACATGGCGAAAACGTGCTGCAGGCCCAGCGGGACGGCGTGGCGCAGCGGCATCTTCGCCTCGAAATCATATGCCGAATTTTCCAGTTCAGCGCTCTTTATCATATCCTAGCTCCTTTGCTTCACTTCCGGGTTTTGTAACAAGCATAGAAAATTATAGCAGACCAGCGGCGGAAACGGTAGATGTTTTCGAAGTTTTTCTTCCTCTTTTCGTCATAAGTCGTACTTCTCCCGCTCCCCCTACACCCCCGGCACCAGCAGTCTTTGAGCCTCATCGAGGCGCTCTGTGCCCTCGGGCAGGTCGTTGGCGGCGAGCATCTGGCCCGGCGAGACGTGGTAGCGCTTGGCGATGGCGAAAAGCTCCTCCCCCGCCTGCGCATAGCAGATGCGCAGCGACACCTCGGGGTCGGCGGGGGCCAGCGGGTCGCCCAGCTCCACCCCGCCCACCAGCGGCCACGTCTGCCGCACCAGCACTGCGCCCTCGGCCCGGACGGTGAGGGACACCTCCAGCGCACCGCCCGCGCTGGTGCACTGTACGTCCTGCACTGTCAGCCAGCACTCAGGGTAGGCTTGGGCGTCGGGCGGGAGATCGGCGGGCAGGGGCAGGGCGTAGTCCAGCGCCTTTTCGTAGCACTCGATCTCCCCGAGGGTGTTTTCGGCGAAAGCCGACACCACGGCCCGGGCCGTCAGCGCGGCCCTCCCCTCGCTCCGCGTCAGGCTCACCGGCCCGAAGGAAGCAAAGCAGGCCAGAATGTGCGCGCCCGCATCGGGCAGCGGCCCGGACCCCCGCAGCACCGTCGTCTCGTCCAGCGTACAGAGCAGCCCCTCGGTGGCGATGGTCTGGGGCGTCACCTCGGCGGCGAAGCGGGTGGAAAAGGCGTCGGCCACGCATTGGAGCTGGTAGGGGCGCCAGCCGCTCAGCCGGAGCAGGGCGGTGGCCGTCAGGGTGGTGGAGGCGCTGCCGTCCTCGGCGGTCTCCCCCTCGGCGGCGGCAAAGCCCACCGGCGCAAGGGTGCACAGGCACTGGCAGTCCTCGCTCAGCCCCTCCACGTCCACGATCTGATGGAAGGGCAGCTCGGCGGTCTGGCTCAGGAGGGCGGCGTCCCCCTCGGCCCGCCACGCGCAGAGGGCGCGGAGGGTCCCCTTCGCCACGGCCTTGCCCTGCATCCGCTTCAGCTCCCTCACCTCGGCGGTGCCGGTGATGTCGAGGATGGCGGCGGGGGGCTTGGGGAAGGTCAGCGCCCCCTCGATGGTGACGAGCTTTTCGAGGGTGGCGGCCCGCCGCACGCCCCCAAGGGTCGTCAGCTTCTGCTCGATGCCGCCCTCGCTGAGGGCTGTGATGACCTCGGTGGACAGCTGGGCGTGGACGCTCACCACCAGCCCATAGGCCCCCCGCACCTCGATGCGGCGGGAGTTGACGGCCCGGCAGTTGAGGTACTCGGTCTGGCCCTCGACGCAGGCCGTCCACGCGGTGGCCCCGAAGCTGGGCAGCTCGAGGGTCTTGGTGAAGGGCAGCTTCTGCTCGGTCTGGCACAGGCCCGCCCCCTCTTCGCCCTGATAATAGACGGTGCAGCGCAGATACCCTTCCAGCGTCAGCCGCCCGGGGGCCAGCTGCTTTTGCAGCACCACCGGCTGCGCGAAGCACTTGACGATGCGCTGCACCGGCGGCAGATAGTCCGAGATGAGAAGTTCGGTCTCAAGGGGCAGCTCTGCCTTGGCCGTGCAGTCCGCACCCGCCGCAGGCAGAACGTCCCGGAACACTTTCAGCTCCATGGTGATGCTCCTTTCCTGTCCTTGCTCTTGGGAAAGTGTATGCGGGCAGGAAGGGCGGTATGACGGAGCTGCACCTCCGAGCCATGCAGGTTATCTGGCGAAGTTCCCAAATATCAGCGTACCAACGCCATAAAACAAACTTCGCCAAGGTGGCGAACTTGTGCCCAGCTGGCGAAATAGGTACTTCGCCAATCGGGGGAACTTCGCCACGTTGGCGAACAACTGATATTTAATGATGTATCGTTTAATTTATAGGAACTTCGCCACTTGTTCCACCGCAGTGGAGCCGTATCGTGCAGTTGAAAAGGCTCTCCCCGCGGCTTGCCCTCTCCGTCATTGCTTCGCAATGCCACCTCTCCCAAAGGGAGAGGCATTGGCATGTCGGGCAACTCTGCGCTGACCGCTGGAAGCTCAATATGGCGCAAAAAATAGTGCCCTGCTACAGAGGGCAGCAGCTTCGGGACAATATCCCTTGTCAAGCTGTTGTGAATCTCTGTAGCAGGGCACTACCGTTTTCGGATAGAGTAAGCTTTGCTCGTCCCGCGTGGGCCTGACCGACACGCCAGTGGCTCCCCCTTTGGGGGAGCTGGCGAGCGGAGCGAGACTGAGAGGGCTAGCCCGCTCCGAGGGGGAAAAGCTTTCTTTCCGGAAAAGGGTGTGTAAAGCAGAGCCTAATCACTGCTTTCGCTCCTAAAATATGATGACCATCGCGGCGTATGTTTTATCGCCTTTCTGGAACGTACCAGCGTATAGTTCAGCGTTATTTATATTGAGGGATTTCAATTGAGCTTTTAAGAAAGAATACTTTGTCAGACGAGAGTCATAGGAAGGCACACCAGTATCAGGATCAGGCCCTCGATCCTTATAGCTACCTACGTAAATCATCCTGTGACCCGGATCAGTAACCGCTGTCCCGTCGGAGGAAGGCCATTCCATCACGTCCACGCATAACTGCTGGTTTAACAATTTGTCTTTCATGATGGATCCGAGCGCAGCATCTATAGCCGGCTTGTTCACCAACTCGCCGTCGATGAGCCATTCCGCGTCAAATTTTTTTGCCACTGCCTCAAGCGTCTCCTTGGCCTTGTCGCTTACTGTGGTTTCAGAAAGTTCCAAATACGCCTTGAGCGGCTCGAGCTTATTGTTAAGCTCCTCGGACTCCCTCACAAGGCCCTTTTCGCTGCCGTGGGAAGCGCTGCCGCTCCCGCTGCCAAAGAACCAGTCGTAGAGGTCCTCCAGCGGTGCGCAGGCGGTGAGGGTCGCTGCGGTCATCACGCCCGCGAGGGCGAGGGCAAGGAATTTTTTCCGTTTCATGGTCGTTACCTCCATTCGTGCGATGTGTTTCGGTAGCTCTATTATAACTTGCCTCGCCGCCCCCCGCAAGTGCGATTCACGCAGATTTCAAGGCCTTTCACGCAGATTTGGGGGGTGAAAAAGGCCGCTTTACTCCAAGTGTTCTTGCAGCCAGCCCAGCAGACCGTTATAGTCCAGTGTTCCCGACGCCACGCGCAGGATCGTTTCGATCAGATCATCGTCTTCATAGGACAATGTGATCTGGTTGATGTCCAGAAAGACCAGCATCGCGTGCGTACCTATCCGCTTGTTGCCGTCGATAAACGGGTGGTTGCAGATCAATCCAAACCCCAGCCGGGCGGCCTTCTCCAACAGAGAGGGGTAGAGTTCCTGATCGGCAAAGGTCTGGAACGGTGTGCTGACAGCCGAGTCCAAAAGCCCCTCGTCCCGGATGCCATCCGATCCGCCGGATTGTCGGATCAGTGCCGAATGCAGCAGAAGTATCTGCCGTTTGGTCAACACCTTCATTTGGCAAGCTCCTCATAGACACGCTTGTTGCGATCCATCAGCTTCAGCGAGGAAGCCAGTACATCGTCGTCTGCTGCGGCCTGCATGGCATCTGCCTGATTGAACTCGTAGATGATATACCGGGGTGCGTTGTTTTTCAGGATGACCGCTGAGCCGAACTGGTCTACCAGACGCGCAACTTTGGAAAAATTCTGGTTTGCGACCGAGATGGGCACCATCGTATCCGTATTGATATTCATAACATCAGACTCCCTTCTGTCTTTAGTATACTCAAATCGTAGGATAAATTCAACCTAGATTTATCATTCCACTCCCAGACCGCAGAAAAAGCCGCCGCGCCCCCGGTCTTCCCGGGCGGCACGGCGGCTTCTGTTTTCTTTAGTCCTGCGTTTCCTTTTTTATCCCGAACAGTCTGCGGAGCAGCCCCCTCAGACACTTGGGGCTTTTGAGCACGACCACCTGCATAGCGCCGACCACCTTTCTCTCGTTTTCTATGCCATTATAGGCGGGCGGGGCGCAGAATGTGACTCTCAGCTCAGGATCGGGCCATCCGGCACCGTCTCCACCACCACCAGCGCACCCTTCCGGGTGGAGATGGTGATGCAGTCGGAGCCGTCGGCGTACTCGTTGCTGACGCCGAGGGGGTAGCCTGCGGTGAGGACGGCGTCCGTCAGCTCGTAGAACGAGCCGCGCTCCGAGACGCCCTCGGCCCTGCCCTCCATCGGGAAGACGGAGAGGTAGAAGTATTTGCCCTTCGGGTAGCGGCGGGTCTCGCCGGGCATCACGAAGGTAATGCGGCTACGCTCGTCGAGGAGCGTGGCCCGGACGCCCCGCTGCTCAAGGCCGAGGCCGGTGCAGAGGTTCGCCAGCGTGTGCTCGAGGCGTCTGCCGCCCAGCGCACCCAGCAAAAGCGCCTCGTCGAAGCCCTTCTCGGAGGCCAGCTTTGCCGCATATTCGGTGTCGGTGTCGTCCTTGACGTGGGGCAGGACGATGATGCCGTCCTCCTGCGCCGGGCAGGGCGCGGTGTCGAAGTCGCCCACGATGATGTCGGGGCGGCAGCCCAGCGGCTCACAGTTGCGGTAGCCCGCGTCGCAGGCGATGATGGTGTCGTCGGGCCGCAGCGCCGCCGCCAGCGCAGGGCTGACGGGGCAGGCCGACAAAATAACACAGCGGGACATTGATTTCCTTCTTTCTAGGGCCTGCCCCCGTAAGCGAGGCCCACCCTTTTGCGTAAAATTACACTTTCAGCGGGCAGTTCAGAGTGGCCCGGCTCGCCAGTGGCTCCCCCTTTGGGGGAGCTGGCGCGGAGCGCCTGAGAGGGCAAGGACGCTGACAAGACAGCTCCACACAGCGATCGTATTGCTCTGACAAAAAGGCCGCCTATCGCTGCGCAGCAGCTCTGTCGTAACTGGCTTGCCCTCTCCGTCTGCTTCGCAGACACCTCTCCCAAAGGGAGAGGCTTTTGCTCACGGGAAGGCTTTGCCTTACACTCCCCTCGGCCTCTGCCATTCCTTCACGTCCTTGACCTCGTCGTACATGGCGCAGTAGCTGTCGTAGCGGGTCTGGGAGAGCTTGCCCTCGGCCAGCGCGGCCCGGACGGCGCAGCCCTTCTCCGAGCGGTGGGAGCAGCCGGTGAACTGGCACTCGCCGAGGTAGGGGCCGAACTCCGGGAAAGCGTGCTCCAGGTTCTCCTTGGGGATGAAGCCCGCCCGGCTGGCCTCGAGGCTGGCAAAGCCCGGGGTGTCGGCGATTCGCCCGCCAAAGGCTTCAAAGATCGTCACCTCGCGGGTGGTGTGGCGGCCCCGGCCCAGCTTCTGGCTGATGGCAGCGGTCTCCCGCTCCACATCGGGCAGCAGGGCGTTCAGGAGGGTGGATTTGCCCACGCCCGAGTTGCCGCAGAAGGCGCAGAGACGGCCATTGATCCAGTTCCGGATCTCGTCGAGGCCCTCCCCCGTCCGGTGGTCGATGCGGATGAAGGGCAGCGTGGACTTCTCGTAGGCACTGCGCAGGAACTCCGCCTCGGCGAGGTCGCCCTTGGTGCAGACGATGACGGGCTGGACGCCCTTGTCCACGGCGATGGCCGAGAGCTTGTCCAGCACGAGGGTGCTGGGGGTGGGCTGGGTGGTGCTGGCCACGAGGAACAGCACGTCGAGGTTGGCCATCGGCGGGCGGACGAAGACGTTCCGCCGGGGCGCGATGGACGCGATGACCGCCGCGCCGTTTTCCGTTTCCAGCGTCACCACATCGCCCGCCACGGGGGTGAGCTTCTGCTTGCGGAAGATGCCCCGGGGCTTGCACTCCACGATGCCTTCCGACGTTTTGACGTAATAAAATCCGCCGATGCCTTTTGTGATATAACCTGTCATAGTCTCTCCCTTACCCCAGCCACGACGTCCACCAGTCGCCGAGGCCGCCGCCGGTGCTCCCGGAGGAGGCGCTGCTGCTCTCGCTGGCGGCAGTGCTGGACGAGGACGAGCTGCCGCTGCCGAACAGGCCGCTCCACCAGCCGCCGCCGGAGCTGCTGGTGCTCTCGCTGGGGGCTTCCGGTTCCGGTGCAGGCTCCGGCCCTGCGCTGACCACCACGCTGACGCGGGTGTTGAGCTTGGCCGATGCGCCCTCGCCGGGCGACTGGCTGATGATGGTGCCCACGGGCTGGTCGCTGTACTGCTCGGTCTGGCCGCCGAGGCCCAGCTTCTTCTGCACCAGCAGGGTGCGGGCGTCGTTCACGCTCATGCCGATGAGGCTGGGCACCTTGGTGGTGGTGGCCACCTGCGGGCGGCTGACGTAGATGACGACGGTGGTGCCTGCGGCCACCTGACTGCCTGCGGCGGGATCGGTGCGGATGATGGAGCCTGCGGCCACCGATTCATCCACGGCCTGCGTCACCAGCACCGAGACGCCCAGATCCTTGAGCTGCTGTTCGCCGTCGGCCTGCACATAGTTGGTCAGGTCGGGGACGGTGACGTAATGGACGCCGAGGCTGACGGTGAGGGTCACGCTCTGGCCCTCGCGGACGGTGCGGCCCGCCACCGGCGACTGCTTGTAGACATGACCGGCGGCGTAGTCGTTGCTGTACTCCTGCTCCCAGTTGACGACCACCTGCCCGGAGGCCACCTGCGGGGAGGCGTTCACCTCGTCCTGCGTCATGCCGCTGAAATCGCTCAGCACGATGTCGGCTTTCTTGTTCATGATGTTGCTCGAGTCGCTCAGGATGACCCAGCACAGGGCCGCGCAGGCCAGCGCAAAGGCCGCCGTGATGCCCAGCAGCACCGGCATAAAGGCGCCGGGCTTCTTCTTTTTCGCCTTGGTGCGCGTTTTCTGCGCCTCGGGCGGTCTGCGGATGGTCCGCTTTTCTGCCATAGGTTCATTCACCGCCTTTTCGGGGACTTCCTCTTTTACATACTGATAGTCGAACGTGATGGACGGGTCGCGCACATAGGCGTCCAGCGCTTCCAGCATCTCGGCGGCGCTGGCGTACCGGTTCACCGGCAGCTTTGCCATGGCGCGCTCTGTGATCTGGACGAGGCCCAGCGGCACCTCGGGGGCCAGCTCGGCCAGCGGCTTCGGGTCGTCCGTGATCTGCTTGCGGGCCACCTCCACCATGTCGTCTGCGTCGAAGGGGAGCTTGCCCGAGAGCATCTCGTACATCATGACGCCCACCGAGTACAGGTCGCTCTTGGGGTCGGTCTCGTCTCCCCTCGCCTGTTCGGGGCTGATATAGTGGACGCTGCCCATCGCCTTCCGGCCGTTCTGGATCTGGTTCTCCGCCCGGGAGATGCGGGCGATGCCGAAGTCCATCATCCGCAGCTGGCCGTTGTCCAGCAGCATGATGTTCTGGGGCTTGATGTCCCGGTGGACGACGCCGTTGCGGTGGGCGTGGTCGAGGGCGCGGAGGATCTGGCCGATGAAGTGGACGGTCTCGCGGCTGGTGATCTTACCGCCCCGCTCGTTGAGGTACTCCCGGAGGGTCATGCCCTCCACACACTCCATGACGATATACTGTAAGTTCTCGCTGACGGAAACGTCATACACCTTCACGATGTTGGGGTGGTTGAGCAGGGAGATGGCCTTGGATTCGTTCTTGAAGCGGCGGACAAGGTCGGCGTCGTGCATCAGCTCCTGCCGCAGCACCTTGACGGCCACGACCGTCCCCTCCGGCACAGGCCCGCCGGGGGCCGTCACCACAGCCTTATAGACGTTGGCCATCCCACCGGTGCCGATCAGCTCCCGGATGGTGTAAAGCCCATCCAGCGTCTTCCCGATGAGATTATCCATGCTTCACCTCCAGCGGCTCCACACCCAGCAGCAGCGCGGTGATGTTGTCGGGGCCTCCGCCCGCGTTGGCGGCGTCCACCAGCCGGTCGGGGATGTCGTAGAACCCGCCTTTGGTCAGCAGCTCCTCCATCTTGTCCTTGGGCAGGACGTTGGTGAGGCCGTCGGTGCAGAGCAGCAGCAGGTCGCCCTGCTGGACGGGGCAGCTGGTGAACTCCGGCTCAAGGCGGTAGTCCACGCCCAGCGCCCGGGTGATGATGTTCTTCTGGGGGTGATGCTCGGCCTCCTCGGGGGTGATGGTGCCGCAGTCCACCAGCTCCTGCACATAGGAGTGGTCGTGGGTCAGCTGGGTGAGCTTCCCCTCCCGGCAGAGGTAGGCGCGGGAGTCGCCCGCGTGGCAGAGGTAGGCCGTCCCGCCCCGCACGAGGGCGCAGACCGCCGTGGTGCCCATCCCCGCAAGCTCCTCCACCCGGGAGGCTTTCTGGAAGACGAAGCGGTTGGCGCTGATGAGCGCCCGCTTCAGGAAGCTCTCCTCGTCGCCGGGCAGACACTGGGCGTACTGTTCAAGGAAGCAGTGCTCGATGACATCGCAGGCGCTCAGCGAGGCCTCACGGCCTCCTCTTGCGCCGCCCATGCCGTCGCACACAAGCCCCCATGCCGCGCCGCCGGGCAGCTCCCCCGCCCGGTAGTCGTCCTGATTCTCCTGCCGGACGCTGCCGACGTCTGTTTTTCCTGCAAGTTTCATAGGCTTCTCCTTTTTAGGCTTTGCCGTTCATCTCGTCGCGGCGGAGCTGGCCGCACGCGGCGCTGATCTCGCTGCCCAGACGGCGGCGGACGGTGGCGTTGACGCCGAGGCTCTCCAGCTTCTGCTGGAAGCGCCGGACGTTGGCCGCGTCGGTGGCCGAGTAGGGGCTGCCGTCCACCGGGTTGATGGGGATGAGGTTGACGTGGGCGCCCATGCCCCGGATGAGGTCGGCCAGCTGCTTGGCGCAGGCGTCCGAGTCGTTGACCCCCCGTACCATCGAGTATTCGAAGCTCACCCGCCGGCCCGTGGTGTCCTGATAGCGGCGCACCGCCTGCATCAGCACCTCCACCGGGTAGGCATCGTTGACGGGCATCATGCCGCTGCGGATGTCGTTGTTGGGGGCGTGGAGGGAGACGGAGAGGGTCAGCTGCAATTTCTTCTCCGCCAGCTGGTCGATCTTCGGCACGAGGCCGCAGGTGGAGAGGCTGATGTTCCGCATCCCGATGTTGACGCCCTCGGGGGAAGAGATGTTCTCAAGAAAGCGCATCACTTCGTCAAAATTGTCCAGCGGCTCGCCAATGCCCATCAGCACGATGTGAGAGATGCGCTCTCCGATGTCCTTCTGGGCGGTATAGATCTCGGAACAGATCTCGCCCGCCTCGAGGTTGCGGACGCGGCCCGCCTGCGTGGACGCGCAGAAGCGGCAGCCCATCCGGCAGCCCACCTGCGTGGACACGCAGACCGTGTTGCCGTAGTGGTAGCGCATCACGACCGTCTCGATGCAGTTGCCGTCGGCCATCCGCAGCAGGTATTTCACCGTGCCGTCCTTGGCCTCCTGCCGCCGCTCGATGATGGGCGCGGCGATGTAAAAGGCCTCTTCCAGCTTTGCCAGCAGGGTCTTGGGCTGGTCGGTCATGGCCGAAAAGTCGGTCACGAGCTTCTGGTGCACCCAGTGAAAGATCTGCTTGGCCCGGAAGCCGGGCTGGCCCATCGCTTTCAGCTCCGCCGTCAGCTGTTCCAGCGTCAGGGAGGATATACAGCGTTTTGTATCCATTGGAATCTCCTTTTATCAGGGAACTTTCTGCATCGCGCAGAGGAAAAAGCCGTCCATGCCGGTGCGGGTGGGCACCGAGAGCGCGCCCCAGTCCCCCACCGTCATCCCGGAGGGGAAGGCCACCTCCGGCGTCACCACCCGGAACTCCGGGTGACGGCCCACAAAGGCCCTCACCTGCTCCTCGTTCTCGGAGGGGTCGATGGTGCAGGTCGAGTAGACCAGCCGCCCGCCGGGCTTGAGATGGGCGGCGGCTGTATCCAGAATGGCCGACTGGGTGGCCAATAATTCATCGTGACGCGCTTTTTCGAGGGTCTTGTACCGGATGTCCGGCTTCTTGGCAAGGATGCCGAGGCCGCTGCACGGGGCGTCCACAAGGATGCGGTCGGCCATGGGCAGGTCTGCGTCCGGCTTGGTGCCGTCCGAGACCCGCGGCTCCACATGGGCAAAGCCCATCCGCTCCACGGCCTTCCGGATGAGCTGGACGCGGTTCTCGCTGACGTCGCAGCTCACCAGCCGCCCCTCGTCCTCCATCTCCTCGATGAGGAGCAGGCTCTTGCCGCCGGGGGCGGCGCAGAGGTCGAGGACGGTGTCGCCGGGCTTTGCCTCCACGCAGAGGGCGGCAAGCTGGCTGGCCTGCCCCTCGACGTGGAAGTATCCCTCCCGGAACAGCCCGCTCTCTGCCGGGCTGCCCTCGAAGCGGGCCAGAACGCTGCCCGGCACGAGGCCCGGCGCGGCGGTCTTCGCCCCCGATGCCAGCAGTTTTTCGCAGAGGGCCTCCGGCGTCCCTTTCAGGGGGTTGGCCCGCAGGCTGGTCAGGCCGCCGTCTGCGGTGTGGGTCAGGATGTCCAGCGCCTCGTCGGGGTAGCTGGCGTGGAGGAAGGCGGCCACATCCCGGCCCGCCGACCCCAGCACCATCAGCCGCTCCACCGCGTCGGCAAAGACGGCGGTGTCGAGGTCGTAGGCGATGGCACGGCGCAGCACGGCGTTCACGAGGCCGGAGGCGCTGGCCTTCTTGAAGGTGCGGGTCAGCTTGACCGCCTCATTGACCGCCGCCGAAGCGGGCACCTGCATATACCGCGCCTGTGCCAGCGCGGCGCGGAGAATCTCCCGCACCTGCGGGTCGAGCTTGGCCAGACCCTTGGGCAGGAACTGCCCGAGGATATAGTCCAGCGTCCCCCGGTGCTCGAGGACGGTGTAGAAGATCGCGCTGGCGAAGGCCTTATCCCGGCCCTCCAGCTTCTGGCGGCGCAGCTCTGCGTCGAGGATGAGGTTGGAAAAGCCGTCCTGCTCCTGCCGCACCAGCGCCGCCACCGCCGCCGCGCGGGGGTTCGGGCCGCTCACAGGGTATCCCCCGCCTTGAGGCGGAGACCAGCCGCGAAGGAAGTGCCGTCCATGGGCTTCTTGCCCTCCGGCACGACATGGAGCAGCTGGATGGCACCCTCACCGCAGGCCACGGTCAGGGGCTTGGTCGCCAGCACCGTGCCGGGGGCCTCCCCGTGGCTGTCTGCCACGCGGCACTCCGTCACCTTGAGCTTTTTGCCGCCGGAGGTGACGAACCATGCGCCGGGCCACGGATTCATCCCCCGCACCCAGTTGTGGATGTGGACGGCGCTCTCGGTCAGGTGGAACTCGGCCATCTCCTTGCTCAGCATGGGGGCCGCAGAGGCGTTCTCGTGGGCCTGCGGCACAGCCTTCAGCGTACCCGCCGCAATGGCGGGCACCGTCTCACAGAGGACGCGGGCACCCACAGCCGTCACCCGGTCGAACAGCTCTCCGCTGGTCTCCTCGGGGTCGATGGCGATCTTCTCGCAGGCCAGCACATCGCCGGTGTCGAGGCCCTCGTCCATCTGCATGATGGAGACGCCCGTCTCGGCGTCGCCATTCAGCACGGCCCACTGCACCGGGGCGCTGCCGCGGTACTTGGGCAGCAGAGAGACGTGGAGGTTGATGCAGCCATATTTCGGGGCTTCCAGCACCGACTTGGGCAGGATGCAGCCATAGGCCACCACCACGATGAGCTCCGGAGCCAGTGCGCGGATGTTCTCGTCCTCGCCGCCGTCCCGCAGGGTGCGGGGCTGAAAGACGGGGGTGCCGTGGGCCAGCGCCACCTCCTTCACCGGGGGCTCGGTGAGCACCTGCTTGCGGCCCACGGGCTTGTCGCGCCGGGTGTAGACCGCGCAGATGTCGTGGCCCGCCTCATACAGGGCCTTCAGGCAGTCCGCCGCGATGTCGGGCGTGCCCATGAACAGAATGCGCATCAGTCGTTCTCCTTCTTCTTGGCGGCAGCGGCGCGGCCCTCCTCGGTGTCCTCATAGAAGAACTCGCTGGACTCCATGATGGTGATGCCGTCCAGATGGTCGTTCTCGTGCTGGATGCAGCGGGCCAGCAGGTCCTCGGCCTCCAGCTCGAACCACTCCCCGTGACGGTCCTGTGCACGCACCTTGACAGCCACCGGGCGGGTGACCGCGCCGTTGTGGCCCGGGAAGGACAGGCAGCCCTCGTAGGCAGTCTCCTCGTCCTCGGACACGGCCAGGATCTCAGGGTTCACGAAGTCGATGAACTTGTACTCGTAGTTCTCGGGGATCTCCTCGGGGGCGTCGGTGGTGTCCCACACCACGAAGACGCGGCGCAGCATCCCCACCTGCGGGCCTGCGAGGCCCACGCCGTCGGCGGCGATCATCGTCTCGCGCATATCGTCCAGCAGGGTGGCCAGACGGTCGTCGAAGTTGGTCACAGGGCGGCAGACCTTATTCAGGATGGGGTCGCCCTCTTTCACAATGTTGCGGATAGCCATGAAGTATACCTCCAAATCATTCTTATCTCAAATATCACCGTCCGAGTGCATATCCACGGCCACAGTAGCCTTAGCGGGCAGTTTTTCCTGCTCGTAGAGGCCGAGGGTCTGGCGGACAAGGTCGCGGAAGCGCCTGTCCGCCCGGCACTTGATGGTGAGCTTGTAGCGGTAGTTCTCGTTGATCTTTTCGATGTTGCCGGGGGTGGGGCCGAGCACCCGCAGGGGCAGGTCGGGCTGCTGCGCGGCCTGACGGCCCAGCAGCGCCGCAAAGCGGGCTGCGGCCCGGGCCACCTCGATCTCCTTCGGCCCGGAGAAGCCCACGACGCAGAGGCCGCAGAAGGGCGGGTAAAGTCCTAACCTGCGGTAGGCGATCTCCTGCTCGAAAAAGGCGTCATAGTCCTGCGCAGCGGCGAGGTTCAGGACGGGGTTGTCAGGGTCGGTGGTCTGGATGATGGCAAAGCCCGGGTCCTTGGCCCGGCCGGAGCGGCCCACCACCTGCGTGATGAGGCTGAACACCGTCTCGTAGGCCCGGAAACCCTGCGCGAAGAGGAGCGAGTCGATGCCCAGCACCCCCACAAGGGTCACATCCTCAAAGTCGAGGCCCTTGGCCACCATCTGGGTACCCACCATGATGTCGTACTCGTGCCGGGCGAACTTCGCCAGCAGCTTTTCGTGGGCGTCCTTAGCGGCGGTGGAGTCCTGATCCATCCGCAGCACCCGGGCCTCGGGGAACAGCTCCGCCAATTCCTCCTCGGCCTTCTGGGTGCCGAAGCCCCGGTAGAGCAGCTTTCCGCCGCAGGCGGGGCAGGTCTTGGGGGGCGGGTCCAGCTGGGTGCCGCAGTAGTGGCAGAGCAGCTTGTGGCCCGCCTTGTGGTAGACCATGGGGACGCTGCACTTGGGGCACTTGAGCACCTCGCGGCAGTCGTCGCACTGAGCCATGGTCTGATAGCCCCGCCGGTTGAGCAGCAGGATGGTCTGCTTGCCCGCGTCGAGGTTGCGCCGGATGGCGTCCTCCATCGCAAGGCTGATCTCCCGGGGGTTGCCCGCCGCCAGCTCAGCCCGCATATCCACGATCTTCACGCTGGGCAGCGGGTTGCCGCCGTAGCGCTGGGTGAGCCGGACGAGCTGGGTGCGGCCCTGCCGGGCCGCGTAGAAGCTCTCGGTGCTGGGGGTGGCGCTGGCGAGGAGGAGGAGCGCCCCATTCTCCGCCGCACGCTGCCGGGCCACCTCGTGGGCGGCATAGCGGGGCGACGACTCGGAGCGGTAGGTGTGCTCCTGCTCCTCGTCGATGATGATGAGACCGATGTTTTCCAGCGGCGCGAAGATGGCGCTGCGGGTCCCCACCACGATGTCTGCACCGCCGTCCTGTATCATCTGCCATTGCAGCAGCCGCTCGGTGTGGTTCAGCGCCGAGTGCTGGACAGCCACCCGCCGCCCGAACTGGCCCTTCAGCCGGAGGATCATCTGGGGCGTCAGGCTGATCTCCGGCACCAGCACGAGGGCGCGCCGCCCCAGCGCCAGACACCGCTCGATGAGCTTCAGAAAGACCAGCGTCTTGCCGCTGCCGGTGACACCGTAGAGCAGCGCCGAGTGGGGCGCGGCATCCTCAAGGCCGGGCAGCAGGGCGTCGAAGGCTGCCTGCTGCTCTGCCGTCAGGCGGATGGGTTCGTTTTTCAGCGGGATAGACGAATACAGGTCGATGGATTTGTTCACCTTGCTGCATTCGACGACGCCCTTGGCGCAGAGGTTGTCGAGCACTGCCCGGCTGATGCCGTGGGCCTCCATCTCGTTCTGGGTGCGCTCTCCCCCGCCCAGCAGAGCCACCGCCGCCAGCTGCTTGGCCGTGGGCTTGGGTTTTTGCTGCAAGGTCCCCACCAGCTTATAGCAGTTCTCGGTGTGGCGGGTCAGCTGCTTCTGGAGCACCGGCGTCACGCCGTCCGCCGCAAGGGCGGGCTTGTACTGTGCGCCGTAGGGGATGACGGCCTTGACGGCCTCGTAGTAGGTGCAGAAGGTGCGCTCTTTCAAAAAATGCACCAGCCGCAGCAGCTCCGGCGTCAGACAGGCCGAGGCAGGGGCCACGTCGAAGAGGTATTTGAGCTTTGCGTGCTCCGGCTCCTCGTCGCAGGCCAGCACGACCCCCATCCGGGCCTTGCTGCCCCGCCCGAAGGGGACGAGGACCATGCTGCCGAGGCGGACGGCCTCCTGCTGGTCGGGCATGACGGCGTAAGTGTAGAGTTTGTCGAAGTGAAAGGTCGCGTTGCTCACGGCAACGCCTACCGTTTTTGGCATTCGCGGCTCCTTGAATTGTTATTTGTCGAGGCCTGCCCGCTCCCGGATGATGCCGTAGAGCTTCTCGGCGCAGGCATCCACCTCGTCGTTCACGAGGGTGAGGGTGAACTTATCCTGCTCTGCCAGCTCTTTTTTCGCCGTGTCGAGGCGCTCGAGGATGCTTGCCTCCGTCTCGGTGCCGCGGCCCCGCAGACGGCGCTCCAGCTCCTCCACAGACGGCGGCAGCAGGAAGATGGTGGTCGCGCCCGGGAACATCCGGCGGATGTTGGCCGCGCCGTGGACGTCGATGACCAGCACCACCAGCTTGCCCGCCTCGAGGCGCTTATCCACCTCTTCGCGGAGGGTGCCGTAGTAGTTGCCGTTGTAGAAGTTGTGCTCCACCACCTGATCGGTGTCGATGAGCTGCCGGAACTGCTCTACGCTGCGGTAGTAGTAGTCCACGCCCTCCTGCTCCCCGGGGCGGGGTGCACGGGTGGTGGCGGAAACGGTCTTTTCGATCTCGGGGTGGGCCGTGCGCAGGGCTTTGACCACACTGTCCTTGCCCGTGCCGGCGGCACCGGAGACGACAAACAGGTACTTTTCGTTTTCCATTTTTTACTGCTCCTCTTCTGTCGTTTTCCCTTCCGGCTGGCCCGCTGCGCGGCCTGCCACCGTCTCGGGCGTCAGGGCCGAAAGGACTACATGGTCGGAGTCCATGACGAGCACGGCCCGGGTGCTGCGGCCATAGGATGCATCAATGAGCATCCCCCGCTCCCGCGCCTCCTTCACCAGACGCTTGACCGGCGCGGAGTCGGGGCTGACCACAGCCACCACCCGCCCGGCACTGACCAGATTGCCAAAGCCGATGTTGATGAGCTTCATCTGAACTCCTCCGTATTCTGGTTACTCCAGATTCTGGATCTGTTCGCGGATCTTTTCGATCTCCGCCTTCATATCCACCACGATGCGGGTGATGTCGAGATCCTGACACTTGGAGCCGATGGTGTTGGTCTCACGGTTCAGCTCCTGCGTCAGGAAGTCCAGCTTCCGGCCCACCGGCTCGTCCAGCTCCAGAATGGAGCGGTACTGGGCGATGTGGCTGCGCAGCCGGACGGTCTCCTCGTCCACGGCGGTCTTGTCGCCAAAGATGGCGGCCTCGGTCAGGACGCGGGCGTCGTCGATGTTCCGGTCCTCCAGAATGGTCTTGAGCTTCTCGTAAAGGCGGTTGGTGTAGGCCTCCACCCGGCCTGCGCTCAGGGTCTCCACCTTCCCCACGCACTCCTCGAGGAAGCTAAGGCGGCTCTCCACATCGGCCTTCATCTTTGCGCCCTCGGCGGCACGCATGGCGATGAAATTGTCTAGTGCCTGCGCCGTCACGGCGGAGACATCCGCCCAGAGCTGCTCCTCGTCCACGTCGGCGTGGCGGGTGGCCAGCACGTCAGGGAAGCGGGCCAAGCCCGAGGTCGTGATGTCGTTTTTGATGCGCAGCTCTTCCGAAATACTGCGCAGGGCCTGCTGATAGCTGCGGGCCAGCTCCATGTTCACGGTGACGACGGCGTCGGCAGCCTCCACGTTCTGGACGGTCATGCTCAGCTCGACCTTGCCGCGGGAGACCCGCTCGTTGAGCTGCTTTTTCAGGCGGCTGTCCATGTAGTTGCAGCTGCGGGGAATGCGGGAAGAATACTCGAAATACCGGGAGTTGACGCTGCGCAGCTCGACCGCGATCTCGCGGCCATTGCACACAGCAGTCCCCCGGCCAAAACCGGTCATGCTCAGGATCATATGCGGTACGTTCCCTCTCTTTTTATGGGTGGATATGCGGACAGATCACGGTATATGTATCCGCGTTTGGGTACACAAGCCCATGTTACGATACATATGTTATTATTCTACTCTGATAGCCGCTTTTTTGCAAGCCGGGAAGATAAAAAAGTGGACGCAAAAAGCCCCCCGCAGCACTGCGAGGGGCTTGGGTGCTTATGCTGTTTTATCAGACGGGATGAGACTTATTTGCAAAATCTGCATGGTCTGCATCCACGCCCTGTGCCTTGGCATTGCGCTTCTCAAAGAACTTGGGAGCGACCTGCGGGAACATGGCGTAGGTCAGTACGTCCTCTTCCTGCGTAGCCCACTTTGCAGCCTCAGCCTTCAGCTTGTCCATCTCAGGTGCGAGGGTGTCAGCAAAGCGGCAGGTGATGGGCTTCTCGTCGCCGAGGATCTTCTTGGTGAACTCGGGGCTGATGGGAGCCGGAGTCTTGCCGTAGTCGCCGTGGACGAGGCCCTTGAACTCCTTGGTGACCATCTTGTAGCGCTCGCCGAGGATGACGTTGAAGACAGCCTGCGTGCCGACGATCTGGCTGGTGGGAGTGACCAGCGGAGGATAGCCTGCATCCTCGCGGACGCGGGGGATCTCAGCCAGCACTTCGTCCAGCTTGTCTTCCTTGCCGGCATCCTTCAGCTGCTTGAGCATGTTGGAGAACATACCGCCCGGCACCTGATACAGCAGGGTGTTTGCGTCCACGCCCAGAGACTTGGGGCTGATCTGGCCGTTGGCGATGTACTTCTCGCGCAGCTTTGCGAAATATGCACGGACGACATTCAGCTGCTTGAGGTCGAGGCCGGTGTCATAATCGGTGCCCTGCAGGGCGGCGACGAGGCTCTCGGTGGCCATGTGGCTGGTGCCGCCGCTCAGGGGGCTCATGGCGGTATCCACGATGTCCGCGCCTGCCTCGATGCCCTTCAGCAGGGACATGGAAGCCAGACCGGCGGTGTAGTGGCTGTGGATGTCCACAGGGATGGACAGGGTGTTTTTCAGCTCCTTGACCAGCTCATAGCTGGTGTAGGGGGTCAGCAGACCGGCCATATCCTTGATGCAGATGGAGTTTGCGCCCATCTCCTCGAGGGTCTTGGCGTACTTGACGTAGTACTCGTTGTTGTGGACGGGGCTGAGGGTGTAGCTGATGCAGCCCTGAACGTGTGCGCCCTCGTTGTTGGCGGCCTTGATGGCAGTCTGCAGGTTGCGGGCATCGTTCAGTGCATCGAAGATGCGGATGACGTCGATGCCGTTTGCGACGGACTTCTTGACGAAGTACTCGACGGCGTCGTCCGCGTAGGGGCGGTAGCCCAGCATATTCTGGCCGCGGAACAGCATCTGCAGCTTCTGGTGGGGCAGCTCCTTGCGCAGGATGCGCAGACGCTCCCACGGATCCTCATCGAGGAAGCGGATGCAGCTGTCGAAGGTCGCACCGCCCCAGCACTCGACGGAGAAGTAAGGGATCTTGTCCATTTCGGGCAGGATGGGACGCATCTCGTCCATCGTCATACGGGTGGCCAGCAGAGACTGGTGGGCATCGCGCAGGACGACTTCCGTGATCTTGATGGGCTTTTTAGCCATTGTTGTCACCTCTCTCTTAGTTCATGGAAACCAGAGTGTCACCGGAGTTGACGGTGTCGCCCTTATGCACGTTGATGGAAGCAACGGTGCCATCCTGAGGAGCAACGATCTCGTTCTCCATCTTCATGGCCTCGAGGATGACCAGCACATCGCCAGCCTTGACGGAAGCGCCGGCAGCGACCTTGACGTCCAGAATGTTGCCGGGCATCGGAGCCTTGACCTCAACAGCGCCTGCGGCAGCAGGAGCAGCGGGTGCGGCGGGAGCAGCAGCGGCGGCAGGAGCCGGAGCGGCCTTGGGTGCGGGTGCAGCAGCAGGAGCCACGGGAGCAGCGCCGGCAGCGGTCTCCTCGACAGAGACGCTGTAAGCAACGCCATTGACGGAAATGTTGTAGTACTTCATGGAAGAATCCTCCTGAAAAATCCAAATCGATTCGTTAGATGTACGTTTTCTTACAGAGCCATGTTGCCGTGCTTCTTGGGCAGACGGGCAGCACGCTTGGTGCTCAGCAGCTCGAAAGCAGCCACGACGCTTGCGCGGGCGTTGGCGGCCTCGCAGGTCATGTCAGCAGCGCCTGCGGCCACAGCAGCGTCTGCGCTGCAGACCTCAGCCACATAGGCAGCAGCCTTGGCCTTGGTGGCGGCGACGATGTTGTCGGAGGCGTCGATCTCGTCCTTGTACAGCACGGAGACGGCTGCGGAAGGCTCGAGGGCGCTGACGGTGCAGCCCTTGACGGCGATCTTCAGGTCGGCTGCGGCCAGTGCGGTGTACACAGGGCCGACGGCCTTACCGGCGATCAGCGCGACCTTGGCGGTGGTAGCATCGGCATAGGTCGCAGCCAGACGGGCAGCCTCACGGATGCCGCCGGCGATGTCATCGGTGGTGCTGGGCACGAAGCCCTCCGTGTTCACGATGGTCAGCACCGGGACGCTGAATGCGTCGCACAGGCGGACAAAACGGGAAGCCTTGGCCACGCAGTTGTGGCACAGCTGCTTGCCGGTGGACACGACGCCCACAGCGTTGCCGCCGATGGTGGCAAAGGCGGTGTAGACGCTCTTGCCGAAGCCGGCGTACATCTCCACAGCGCTGTCCTTATCGATGAGGGCAGCAGCGGCCTTTGCAGGCTCGGCATTTGCAGCCAGAACAGCGGTAGGCTGCTCGAACTCGAAGATGGCGGGGCCGGTCAGGTTGTTGGCAGGCAGCAGACCCACGATGTGGGCGGCCTTCTCCGCAGCCTCAGCAGCGTCAGCGGCCACGATGGCGGCCACGCCTGCCTTTGCGGCAGCAGCAGCAGAGCCGGCATCAGCCACCTTGTCACCCTTGGCAGCGGCGGTGAAGGGAGCGGTGAAGAACAGCTCTGCGCCCTCTGCCATGATGCAGACGTCTGCGTTGGCAGCGCTCAGGGCGCTGGTGCCGCCGCAAACGCCCAGAACGACGGCCACCTGAGGCACGACGCCGGACACCTTGGCGATGGTGGCGTTGAGCTTGGCGGAAGCGTTCAGAACGTCCAGACCCTCAGCCAGCTTTGCGCCGACGGAGTCGTAGAAGGTGACGACCGGGCAGCCCGTCTGGGCAGCCAGCTCAAGGACCTTGATGTTCTTTTCAACGTCCTTGACCGAAACAGCCTCGCCGTTCTGGAAGACGGCGTAAGCCTGCTGACCTGCAGCATAGCCGCTGGCAGCGCTCACCGCGCCGTCCGCAAACAGAGCGGTGTATTCCCCGTCATCAAAAAACTTGGCGAGGATTTCTCCTTTGGTACTCTTTGAAGCCATGGTAAGACCTCCTGCTTATCTGTGTGAGTTTCAAAATTAGGTATATTATACCCGATTTCCCCAAGATTCTCAAGCCTTGTTCCATTCCTTTTTTTCAGAGAATGTCACAAGTTTGGCAAAAAGAGAGGAAATATCGGACACATTGCCCAGAAGCCGCTTTACTTGCGCTTTTTGCCGACGGCGGCTTTGTTCCCGCCCACCGGGCCGCAGGGGCGGCGGGCCGCTGCCTTGGACTGCAGCGCTGCCGAGCGGGTCTGTGCACGGCCCTTGGCCGCAGCGGCACGCAGGCCGTTCACCTCTGCCTTGGTCAGCTCACGGTACTTGCCGGGCTGAAGCATCCCCAGCTTGACGACGCCCTCGGCGTTCCGCTTCAGGCGGATGACCTCGAGGCCCACTGCCTCGCACATCCGGCGGATCTCGCGGTTCTTGCCCTCTTTCAGGGTCATCTCCATGACGGTGCGCCCCGGCTCGTCGGTGACGACATTGATGGCGCAGGGCATGGTCTTGGTGCCGTCATCCAGCACGACGCCGGAGCTGAGCTTCAGGATCTGGCTCTCGTCGGCCCGGGGCTGGACGGTGACGCGGTACAGCTTGGAGATGCCGCCCGACGGATGGGTGACGGCCTGTGCGAATGCGCCGTCGTTGGTCATCAGCAGCAGGCCCTCGCTGTCCTTGTCGAGACGGCCCACGGGGTACAGGCGGGCCGGGATGTCCGTCACGAGGTCCATGACCGTCTTGCGGCCCAGCTCGTCGCTGGCGGTGGTGACATAGCCGCGGGGCTTGTACAGGGCCAGATAGTACATCTGCTGGTTCTTCTGGATATAAATGCGCTCGTCGTCCACGTGGAGGACGTCGCGGTTGGGGTCCATCTTGTCGCCCACCTTCACGGGGTGGCCGTTGACCTTTACGCGGCCCTCCGCAATGATCTGCTCGGCGGCGCGGCGGGAGCACAGGCCCTGCTCACTCATGATCTTCTGGATGCGTTCTTCTGCCATAATAAAATCTCCTTGTGCGCCTCCCGGCGCTCAAATAGGGCTGCTTGGGCAGCCTCAGTTCAGTCACTGCGGCCCGGGCGGGCCGCAGGTACGGCGTAGATGGGTTTATTCCTCCGCTTTCGGAGCGGCAGTCCCCTGCTTCTCCTCTTTTTTCAGCAGAGCGCTGACCTTGTCCACCAGCTCGGGCAGCATGGTCAGGGCGCGGTCGATGGTGTTGGAGCCGTCGGACAGCTGGATGGTGCGCACGCAGCCGTCCTTCACCACCAGAAAAGCCACCGGCTGGATGTTGACGCCCGCACCGCTGCCGCCGCCGAACAGGTCCTTGTTGGCGGCGTTCTTGCCGTCAAAGTCGGTGCCTGCGGACGCAAAGCCGAAGGAGATGCGGGACACCGGCAGGATGGTGGTGCCGTCGTCGGTCTTGATGGGCTTGCCGATGATGGTGTTGGAGTCTGCCATTTGGCGGATCTTGTCCATTGTGACGTTCATTAAACCTTGAATCGGATGCTCAGCCATAAAATCGGCCTCCTCTTATTATTTTCCGGGAAACCCGCAGGCTCCCTTTTCAAAGGATAACCATACGAGTTTATTGTAACACATTTTATAGGAAGACGTCCAGCACTTTTTCGCGCCAGAACTCGTACAGGACCCGCACCGCCGCTGCGACGATGAACAGCAGCCGGGCGCTGAGGCGGAACGAGACGCGGTCGGCCACCGTCGGCTCGGCAGAGCCGAAGTCCGGCAGGATGCGCAGCTCCTCGAAGTCGAGGTAGACGAAGCGGTCGATGACGCCGAGAGACGGGTAGAGCCACGCATTCAGCCTGCCGTAGGCGCGGGCGGCTTCGGCGGGGTCCTCGCCCCGGACGCCGAGGCAGACCCGGATCTTCGTGACCCGCAGGGAGCCGAAGACGGCTTTCGTCAGCCGCCCTGCCCCCCGCAGGATGGTCACGAGGATGTTGAGGGTGAGCTTCGCTTTCTTGCGGGGCGGCGTCTCTTTTTTGGGCTTCTTCGCCTCTTTCGCGGCCCGTTCGGCGGCTTTTTTCCGCCGCCGCTCCGCGCGGCTGGCCCGGAGCTTCGCCTTCAGCTTCCCGAAAAAGCCCTTCGGCTCCTCCGGTCCCGCAGGCGGCGGGGCGGGCCACCGGAACACCGGCAGGGTGATGCCCGGCACACCGGCCCGGATCGTCACGACGCCGTTCTCCCAGCAAAAGTCGGCGCAGAACGGGCAGAGCAGGGCGAGGGCCAGCAGCACCAATACGATAAGGAGCAGGATGCCCACGATCTTCAGCAGGGTCAGCAGCAGCCAGCCCAGCGCCCCCAGCACCGCCATCATCGGACCGCCTCCCCTTCCGCTCCCTCGTTCTGGCCCCGCACGGGCGGCAGGTCCGCCAGCGAGGAAAGGCCGAAGCACCGCAGGAAAACGTCCGTTGTCCGGAAGCTCACCGGGTGGCCGGGCAGATCGAGGCGGCCCGCCTCCTCAATGAGCCCCTTCTGCAAAAGGCTGCTGACGCTGGACGAGGAATCCACGCCGCGCACCTGCTCGATGAAGGCGCGGGAGACGGGCTGATTGTAGGCGATGACCGTCAGCGTCTCCATCGCCGCCGGGCCGAGGGGCACCGAGCGCCTCGCGTCCAGCAGGCGGCGGACGCAGTCGGCCCACTCGGTCTTGGTCGCCAGCTGCCAGCGGGTGTCCAGATGGAGCAGGCAGAGGCCCGAATCCTCCCGGGCATAGCGGGCGCGCAGGTCCTCCAGCGCAGTCTCCACTGCGGTCTGGGGCAGCTGGACGGCGGCGGCGAGCTTATCGGCGCTTACCGGGTCGCCCGCCGCAAAAAGCATCGCCTCGACGGCGGCTTTGGTCTGTTTCTGGTTCATTCTTCCTCCTTTGCCTTTTCACGGGGCAGGCGTCCCCGCTGCATGGCCAGCTCCCCCTTCGGGCCGAGGGTGACGCGCCCGCCGCGCACCAGCTCCAGCAGCGCCAGAAAGGTGGCCACGTTGGTGCTGCGGCTCTGGCTGCGGGCGAAGAGCTGGCTCATCCGGGCCGCGCCGCCCGCGATGAGGCGGCGCAGGATGTACACCACCCGGCTGCTCACCGACACCTGCGGGGCGGCCACCAGCGGCTCAAAGACCGCCTGTGTCGGGACGCGCCGGGCGGGCGTGCGGCCCATCAGCCCCTCCCAGCAGTCGGCCAGCACCTGCGGCAGATGGTTGAGAGCGTAAGTCTCGTCCCGTTCCAGCCGCAGCGGCGGGCGGACGAAGGTGGGCGACGCCTCGGCGGCGGCGCGGAGCGCGGCCGACATCCGGCGGCACTGGTCGTACTCGATGAGCTGGCCGGTCAGCTCCTGCTTCATCCGCTCACCCTCGGTGCTGCGGGGCAGCAGCAGGTAGCTCTTCATCTCCACGAGATGGGCCGCCATCTCGATAAAGGAGCTGGAAACGTCAGGGTCCACGGCCTGTGCGGCCTCCACGGTGCGGGTGTACTGGTCGATCAGCGCAAGGATGGGGATGTTGTGCAGGTCCATCTTGTGCTTCGTTACCAGCGCCAGAAGCAGCTCCAGCGGCCCCTCGAACTCCTCCAGATGAAAGGTAAGCTCCTCCGCCATCAGATCACCGCCCCCAGAGATGCGTAGTAGGCCGAATAGGCGATGCTGTCGATGTACTGGGTGCCTGCGTCCAGCAGGTCCCACACCACGCTGTTCATCACGCTCAACGGGCCGTCCAGAACGCCGCTCCAGACCGCCGCGAGCATCACCACAAGGATGACCTTTTCATACTTCATCATCCCGAAGTAGATGCGCTCGGGCAGCACCGCCAGCAGCACCCGGCTGCCGTCCAGCGGGGGCACGGGGATGAGGTTGAACACCGCGAGGCTCACGTCCATGTACACTAAGTATTGCAGGAAGAGCGCCAAAAAAATCGTCGCTTCGTTGACGGGTGCCCAATAATAGAGCAGCTTCCAGACCACCATCGACAGGTAGGCCAAAATCAGGTTCGCCACCGGGCCGGCCAGCGCGGTGAGGGCCATGCCCTGCTTGGGGTTTTTAAAGTTGCGGGGGTCGGTGGAGACAGGCTTTGCCCAGCCCACGCCCGCAAACACCATGCACAGCGTGCCCAGCAGGTCGAAATGGCGGAAAGGGTTCAGCGACAGCCGCCCCTGCTGCTTGGCCGTGGGGTCGCCCAGCAGCCATGCAGCCAGCGCGTGGCCTGCCTCGTGGAAGGGGATGACGGTCAGAGCGGCCAGCACCCGTGCGAGGGTATAAAACATTCTTGGGGTCATGGTGTTCTCCTATTTTCTATAAGATATACGAGTTTATTGTACTATTTTTTTCGTGTTTAGACAAGCGTTTGGCCCTCAGACGAAAAAAAGCCGCAAAAAAATTGAAAAGGGGGTTGCTTTTTGGCGGCTGTTCTGGTAAAATAGTCAAGCTGATTATTTTGATTCCATAACTTCACTGTAGGAGGTGCAAGTACCATGGCTAAGTGTGAATGCTGCGGCAAGGGTGTTACCTTCGGTATCAAGGTCTCTCACTCTCATCGCCGTTCCAACCGTACCTGGAAGCCGAATGTCCGTCGTGTCAAGGCGGTCGTGGAGGGTTCTCCCAAGTATATCTACGCATGCTCCCGCTGCCTGCGCGCTGGCAAAGTCACCCGCGCTGTCTAAGCTGATGCGTATTGCCGGTCACTTTGTCGAGTGGCCGGCTTTTTATTTTATCACCGGACTTTGGGAGGAAACTGAGATGGCACTGCCGAGCGACCCGATCATGCTGCTGAGCGTGGTCAACCTCAAGCTGCGCGACTTCTACCCCAGCCTCGACGCCCTCTGCGACGACATGGACGCAGACAGGGACGCCCTGTGCAAGACGCTTTCCGCCGTGGGCTACGCCTACGACGCAGCACGCAATCAATTCATCTGACAGGAAGGAGCTTTTCAGGATGGAAGGCACTTATTACAAAGAGTGGAGCGCGGTGCTCGACCGCGCGATGGAGTTCAAGGTCTACGGCCACGGCGGCGTGCCGGTGCTGGCACTGCCCGCCCGGGGCGGCCGTTTCTACGACTGGGAGAACAACGGGATGCCCGAGGCCGCAGCACGGCTGCTGCACGAGGGAAAGATGCAGCTCTTCTGCGCCGACAGCATCGACGCCGAGAGCCTGCTGGCGGGCCACGAGACGCCCCGCCGCCGGGCCGAGATGCAGGAAAAGTATTTCGTCTACCTGACTGCCGAGCTTGCCCCCCGCATCGCCGCGCTGAACGCCCCGGAGGCCAAAAAGCCTCCCCTCATCTGGTGCGCTGGCGTGGACACCGGCGCCTATCAGGCCGTCCAGTGCCGCCTGCGCCGCCCCGGGGTCTTTGCGGGCGCGGTGGGTCTGTCGGGCCTGTACGACATGAGCCGCTTCCTCGGCGGCTGTGAGGACGACCTTGTCCTCCGCAGCAGCCCCCTCGCCGCCCTGCGGAAGAACGGCATCTGCAACAAAAACCTGCTGGCCAAGGCCGAGGAGAACACCCTCCTGCTCTGCGTGGGTCAGGGCGGCTACGAGGGCGACGCCCTCGCCGACACGCAGGCGCTGGCCGACACCCTGAAGGAGACCGGCCTGCCCTGCCACCTCGAAGTCTGGGGCGGCGACGTCTCCCACGACTGGTACTGGTGGGGCAAGGAGTTCGGGATGTTTGCCGAGCGTCTGTTCGGCTGAGCGTAAGGAGGATGCGGGATGTCTGAATTTATCGTCGGCGCACGAGGCCATGATTTTGGCCGTCACGGCGTGGAAGAGCTGCTCTGCTCCATCGGAGACGCAGGCTTTCGCTGCACCCAGCTGGCCTACACCAAGGCCGTGGAGGGGGTCAAGAGCTATGCAGACGTGACCCCTGCGCTGGTGGACGCCACCAACGCCGCCGTCCAGAAGAGCGGCGTGTCCATCGCCGTAGACGGCACCTACGTCGAGCTGGGCTATGCAGACGAGGACAAGCGCCGCGCCGAGGTGGCGAAGGCCCTGAGTCAGGTGCCGGTGGCAAAGGCTCTCCGGGCCGGCTGCATGGGCAGCGAGACCACCAACATGGCAAAGCAGCCCACCGTGAGCCGCAAAGAGGCGCAGGAGGCCCTGCTTCGCAGCCTCGGCGAGATCATCCCCATCTGCGAAGAGCAGGGCGTGCTCTTCGCGGTGGAGTGCGTCTATTACCATTCCATGAACACCCCCGAGGCCGTCCGGATGGTGCTGGACACCATCGCCAGCCCCAACCTCCGGGTCATCTGCGACCTTGCGAATTACGTCGGCCCCGAGAACGCCTCGGTGGACGCCCAGCGCCGCATCTGGGACAAGGTCGGCAGCTGGTACGGCGATAAGATCGTGGCCGTCCACTTCAAGGGCCAGAACTTCCAGCCCGACGGCACCCTCTACTCCACCAGCCTCGAGGATTCCTGCGTGGACTACAAAGGCGGCTTCGAGATGCTGCGCGCCCTGCCCCAGCCCGTCCTCCCCGTCCTGCGGGAGGAGGCTGTCCCGGCCCGCGCCGCCAGCGATATTGCGTTCATGAAGAGCTTTTTCTGAAGCCCCGCCCACGAAAGGCTCTCCCTTTGGGAGAGCTGGCGCGCAAGCGCCTGAGAGGGCAAGGACGCTGCCAAACAGCTCTTACACTGCGATATATCGCTCCGACAAAGGACCTGCTTATCGCTGTGCAGCGGCTCTTTCGTGCCGGGCTTGCCCTCTCCGTCATCGCAAGCGATGACACCTCTCCCAAAGGGAGAGGCTTTGGCATTCCGCAGCGCTTCGTTTGCGTCTTGCTGGCGGCGGTCGTCGCCGTTGCTCCCAAAGGGAGAGGCTTTTCATAAAACCGAAAACATCTGCAACACTTCTTCGATTCCCGAAGACCGTATTGCAGATGTTTTTTGTTTAATCCGTATCGTATTCAATGCCATCCTGCACGGCGTCACCGCCGACGGCGGGGCCTTCGGTGTCAGGCGGCGTTTCGGTACTGCCGGGGGCGCTGGCGGCATCGCCCGCGATATAGAGCACCACCGTGGTGCCCACCTCCACCATCGTCCCGGCGTCCTCGCTGGCCGAGACGACACAGCCTGCGGCCTCCGAGCCGTCGTTGACCACCGTGAAGCAGGTGGCGTTCAGCCCCTTGGCGGCAAGCTCCTGCACGGCGCTGTCCTGCGTCTGGCCGATGATGTCGGGCATCTCCATCATCTGGGGGCCTCGGCTGACCACGAGGCTGATGGTGTCCCCCTTCTGGATGACCTCGCCCGCCTCCGGCGTCTGCCGGATGATGCGGCCCTTCTCCACCGTGTTGCTGTATTCCAGCGTAACATAGAAGAGGTAGTCGTTGATATAGCTGCGGTTGTTCCGCACCTCCGCGTCATAGTCGCGGCCCACGAGATCTGGCGTCAGGGCGACGGTTTCGTTTACCGGCTCGCTGGCGGCCTCGCTGACGGAGTCCGGCTCCGAGGGCGCGGGGCGGGCGTCGTTCTGGCGGCTCAGAAGCCCCCAGAGGATCAGCACAATGAGGACGCTCAGCAGGATGAGGATGCCGGCCAGCAGGTTGCGGACGCTGAGCAGCTCGGCCTTTGCGGGCGCTCTCGTCTCCTGCGGGGCGGGAGACGTCCGGGGGGCCAGACTCCCGGCCAGCTCCTCGGCATACTCCCGCTCCGAGAGGGCGCGGAAGAGCTGCTGGACGGTCTGGATGCGCTCCACCGGCTTGAGGCGGAGGCCCAGATACAGCGTCTCCGAGACGTAGGGCGGCACAGCCGAGGAGACGGTGCGGGCCCTGGGGTTGGAGTCGGAGACGAGGCGCTGGGCCGCCGGGACGGGGCTTACCCCGCAGACCATCCGGTAGAACACCGCCGCAAGGCTGTATTCGTCGGTGTAGCGGCCCTCGAACTCCGCTGTGGAATACTGCTCCGGGGCCGAGTAGCCCTCGTACAGCTGCTCGTGGAGGCCGCTGCCCGCCGTCCGCAGGCCCACCGTCGCATAGCCCGTCAGCCGGGCGCGGCCATTGTCCAGAATGCGGATGTTGGCCGGGCAGATGCCCCGGTGCACAAGCCCCACCTGATGCATGGCCTCCACCCCCCGGAACACCGGCTCGAGCATCGCGCAGGCCTGCTGCGGCGTCACAGTGCCGTGCTCTTCGAGCCACTTCTGGAGCGGACAGCCGCCGGGGTTCTCCATGACGGCGTAGACCGTGTTGTTCTCTTCAAAGACGTCCAGCACCGCCTCGAGGCCGTTGGCCGGGGTGATGCGCTGGATGAAGCGGTAGAGGTCGGCAAAGTCCATCCGGGTGGTCTTGAACAGCACCTCGCTGCCGGGCTTCGGGCGGAGGATGCAGTCCTTCCCCCGCTCTGCGGCCAGCGTCAGGGGCATATACTCCTTGATGGTCACGCGGAAAAGCCCGGTATTCTCGACGCCCCGGTAGAGGATGCCCTCGCCGTCCACGCTCTTGATGTCCCCCACCGTATACCGGCCCGCCAGCACCGTGCCCGCGGGGAGACTGCCCGCCGGGTTGCGCCCTGCAAGCTCCCGGCCGCAGTGGGGACACTGTGCCCTCCCCTCTTCCAGCTCCTGCATACAGTATGGACAAATGCGCTTTCGCTCCATGTCGGCCCCTCCCCATCCTCTTGTTTCCTTTTTATTATAGCATAGCCTGCGCAAAAATGGTATCGCCCTTTCTTAACTGCCCCAAAAAGCCCCCTCTTCTTTCCGCAAACGCAAAAAGACCCCCGGCCCGTGCAGAAAGCACGAAGCCGTGGGCCTTTTCATTCGGTTGGGTCTTTCCCATCCCTCAGAGCCGTTTCGGGCCGGAGATAAACGCCCCCTCCTGCCCGGAATGCTGCTCAGGAGTCCATTTTAGATAGACAGGATGACGACGGTGGTGGGGTAAGGCACGCTGAAGATGACGCGGCCATTCACAACGCGAGCGGTAGTGACCACCCAGTTGCCGTTGCTGTCCAGATACATGATGACTGCAACATTGCCGATCCCATTGACGCTGACCGAGACTTCGCCTTCCACCAGCACATCACCGATGGCACGGACGGACAGGTCATTTGCAGACTTGACGCCTGCTGCTGCTGCGGCGTCAGCCGTAGCCTTGCCGCCTGCAAGGGCAGTCAGCTTATCGGCAACGCTGCCCTCGGTAGAAGCGAGGGTATTATAAGCAGCATTGGCCGTTGCGCTGGCCTCAGCGTTAGACTGAGGAACAAAAATTTCGCTGGCAGGGCCGGTGGCGTCGCCGGTGATGCTGGGCACCTTCACGTCGTCGGCTGCGAAAGCAGAAACGCTCATGACAGCTGCCATCACCACAGCGGCGACTGCTACTACGAATTTCTTTTTCATAACGATTACCTCCATATTTATTTCTGGACAGGCTGCGATTTCTCGCTGCCGTATCCCTTATAATAGTAGCCGGACTTGTAGTAGCGTTTATAATACAGGCTCGACTTACTATTCATTTCTGCACGGTCCAGCACGACACCCAGAAGCGGCACTCCGGTGCGCTTGAGCTGCTGGACCGAATCGCCCACGACCTTGCGGGGCGTCTCACCGCCGCGCACCACCAGAACGGTGCCGTCGCAGTGGGTGGCGATGTTCATGGCGTCGGCCACGCTGCCGAGGGGCGGCGTATCGATGAGCACGACACCGAAACGCTGGCGGCAATGCTCGATCATCTGCGCAAAGCGCTCGCTTTCCAGCAGGATGGTGGGGTTGGTCACGGTCTTTGCCACCGGGATGATATACCCGTTGGGGACGTTGGTCTCATAGATGACGTCATCCAGCTCGGCCTTGCCCGCCAGATAATGGACGCCGCCGATGAGCTGGCCGGAGGTGGACATCCCGTACTTGCTGCGCATCTCCGACTTGCGGAAGTCGCAGTCGATGAGGACGGCGGGCGTGCCCAGCTCGGCGATCATCCGCCACAGCTGCATGGTCACGAAGCTCTTGCCCTCATTGGGCGTGCTGCTGGTGATCATGATGGTCTTGACATCGCTGCCGCAGAAGCTCAGATTGATGCGCAGCTGGTTGATGGCCTCGCTCACCTCGAAGGGGAGCTGCGGCATCTTGCCGATTTGAAGCTTATTCATGGTCGTTCTCCCCCTCTTATCTGCTCATCACGTCGTTCCAGCGGAAGGCGCTCTTCTTCTTGGTGTCATTGTGGTTGAAGCTGCCCAGATCGACCTCCGGGATGGTAGCCAGCGGCTGGACGCCCAGATACTTGGCCACATCGTCCGGCGTATCGAAGCTGTCCTTCATCAGGTACTGCACCAGCAGCACGCCGCAGCAGAGCACAGCGCCCAGCAGTGCGCCCAGCACCGTATTCTTGGCGTAGCTGGGGCTGGACTTCTGGGTGGGCACCACAGCGTCCTCCACCACGTTGGGCGTCTCCGTCTCCATGATCTCGGGCAGGTAGATGCGGGCCTGCTTGATCAGCTCGTTGGCGATGTCTGCCGCCCGCTCGGGGTCGCTGTCGGTGACGGTCACTTTGAGGATGCGGGTGTCATTGGTGTTGGTGATGCTGACCTGCCCTGCAAGGCTGCGGTAGTTGGTGTCGAGGTCCAGATTTTTGATGACATCCTGCAGCAGCGGACGGCTGAGCATCAGCTCCTGATAGTCCGCCGTCAGCTGAGAGCCGATCTGCAGGTCGGTCAGGTTGACGATGGAGTTGTTGGAGGCAGACACGATGTAGATGCTGGCCGAGGCCTGATACATCGGCGTCACGAAGAAATACGTAAAGCCGAACGCCAGCAGTGCGCCCGCCAGAAAGCAGGCGATGATCTGCAGGATGTGCCCCCACAGCAGGTAGAATACCTCTACGAGATCGATCTCTTCTTCTGTCTCTGCGCCGTTGATGGCCGCCGGATTGAGTGCCTGTTGTTCCTTGCCCACTGATTGATCCTACCTTTCCAGTTTCCTATTCCCTTATCGTACTTTTTCATAAAACAGCTGTAAGACGGTCGCCTCCCGGCTGGACTCGTCCAGATGGTAGGCCCAGTAGCCGTTCTCGATGACGTTCTCGCCGTCGATGGTCAGGGTGTCGAGCTGTTTGTACTGCTTGAGCTTTTCGCCGATCTTTGCGGCCGTGCCGCTGGCGATGTCCGTCACCATGTAGTCCTCCAGCGCCGTATAGGCTTCGGCTGCGAACTGGCTGTCCTGCTGCCGGAGCTTTTCTTCCAGCGCGGCGAGGAACTGCCGCTGACGGGCCATGCGGGCGATGTTGGTCTGGTCGTCGATGTGGTGGCGGCTGCGCACATAGGTCAGCGCCTTCTCGCCGTCCAGCGTCACCTCTTCGCCCTGCACCAGCGTGGGGTCGATCTCGGAGAAATCCGAGGTGACGGTCAGGGTCACACCCCCCACAAGGTCGGTGACGATGCCCACGGCGTCCATGTTCAATGCAAAATATCCGTCGATGGGCTGGTCGTCCAGCAGCATCGAGACGGCAAGCGCGGTGTTCTCGCAGCTGTTCTCCCGGCCATTGCCGTAATAATGGGCCAGCGCGATCTGCTCGTCGGCATACGCCGCCACCCCGCCCAGAACATCCAGCACCGGCACCTTCGTGATGGTGTCGCGGTTGATCTGCAGCACCTGCCACGTCTTGTTGGCGTCGTCCACCACCAGCACCATCTGGACGTCGGCCTGTCCGCCGCCCTCGTAGCTGTCCACGGCCACGGCCTTGCCCTTGACGTCGATGCCCATGATCAGGTACGTCTCAAGGCCGGAGCGCTGACGATAGGTGCTGCCGTCGTAGGTGATCTCCTTCTGCTCCTCCGGGGCCGCGATGACGGCGCTGCCCACCTCGTCGGAGCCGGTCGCATAGCGGTCGTTCTCCCAGAAATGGAGGGCCGCTGCGCCGCCGGCCAGCAGTGCCAGCGCCACTGCCGCCGCCACGCCCGCCTTGAGGACGTCCTTCCGGCGGAGTCGTTTTTCCTCTCGGAACCTCACACTTGCGCGAGAGTCGGTGCCGTCAGCCGACGGGCGTTCTCATCCATCTGTGCAAGGAACGCTTCGCCCAGCTTGCGCCGCACCATCTCTCTTCCCCCTTTCAGATTTGGCGGTCTTTTTGTCATGTCGTGGCAGTCGCTGCCCAGCAGCGGCGTCGCCGTCAGCTCCAGAAGCTCAAGCCCCTGCCGACGGGTCCCCCAGCGGAGCAGGGTATCCGCGTTCACCTGAAGGGCCAGCGGCAGCTTGGCCAGCTCTTCCAGCCGACGGCGGTTACTCGAGCTGAAGCAGAACCGCTCGGGATGGACGAGCACGACATTGAAATGTAAATCCAGCGACAGCACCGCCACCGTCTCCACCTGCTGGTCGGTCCACTCCGAAAAGGGCATCTCCAGCATCAGGGTGCGGGTGTTCTCGATGCAGAGCCGCTCCGGGTGATGTTCTTCCATCCCCCGGAAATAGGCTGCTTCCGCCGCCGGAAGGATGCGGGGCAGGCTGCTCCCTGCCGGGATAGCGCTGTGCAGCGCGTTCAGGGCCGCCGCCCGCCGCGCCAGATACATGGTGACGCTGTTCTCCCGGGTGTAGTAGTGGGAGGTCGCACAGACCGTCCCGACCCCCATCCCGGCCAGCGCCTGAAGCATCGCCAGCGACATCTCCACGCTCTCGCTTCCGTCGTCCATCTGCGGAAGGATATGGGCGTGCAGTTCGATCAGCGCTCCCGACTCCATACCGCATCACCGCCTTTCCGCATTTTTATGGATTTCTCTTCCTCACTTTCTCACATTCTAGCATAGAAAAATCTAGGATGCAACAGGCAATTCCGCGGAAATGCTTCTCTACGGCATTTTTTATCGCAATTTTCAAAAATAGTGCCTATCAAAATAGCATATTTGCGATATGCAGTTTGCGGATGTTGCTTGTGCATTAAATACGCAAACTGCTATATTTGACTGCTCCCGATTTTTGGCCTTCGTAAGCCAAAAAGCCGCTTTCTGTGCTTCGCAGTACAAAAAACGGCTTCGAATCAGCATTCCTCCGGCCTGCGGAAGTTTATTCCGGCAGATCCTCTTCGTTCTCGAGGCTGTGCCAGACGTTCTGGACGTCGTCGTTGTCCTCGAGGGCATCCAGCAGTTTGCCCATCAGCTTGAGCTGGTCGGGGTCGGTCAGGCGGGTGGTGGTCATGGGGACCATGGCCAGATCGTCGGAGAGGATCTCGTAGCCCTTCTCCTCCAGAGCCTTGACGACAGCGGAGTAGTTCTCGGGGTCGGTGGTGATCTCCGCAGCCTCTTCGCCTGCGTCGAAGTCCTCTGCACCGGCATCCAGAGCGTCCATCATGGCCTCGTCGGCGTCCTTGTCCTCCAGAGAGATGTCGATGACGCCCTTCTGGCTGAACAGGAAGCCCACGCAGCCCATGGCGCCCAGATTGCCGCCGTTCTTGTCGAAGTAGTGGCGCAGGTCGGCAGCGGTACGGTTGCGGTTGTCGGTCAGGGTCTCCACCATGACAGCGACGCCGCCGGGGCCGTAGCCCTCGTAGGTGATTGCCTCGTACTCGGTCTTATCGCCGCCCTCGGCCTTCTTGATGATGCGCTGGATGTTATCGTTCGGCACGCTCATACGCTTTGCCTTGGCGATCAGGTCTGCCAGCTTGCTGTTGGAAGCGGGGTTGGGGCCGCCGGTGCGGACGGCGACGCTGATCTCGCGGCCGATCTTGGTAAAGACCTTTGCCTTCGCGCCGTCGGTCTTTTCCTTCTTGCGCTTGATGTTGTTCCATTTGCTATGTCCAGACATGGGAAAGAGCCTCCTGTATTTTATCAGTGATCTCCGCCTGCGGGCAGACGGGCTGTGGTCGCCCGCATTGTGGCAGCACACAAAATCTAACTCTATTATTCTATCACAACAGCCATCGGCGTTCAAGCCTTGTGCTGCTGGTTTTCGGGCCTATTCTGCCAAAAACTGCGTTTTACAGCAGCCGGAGCGCCTTGGGGTAGTGGTTTTTGACCCTGCCGCCGGACACTTTTCCGCCGCCCAGCGGCCAGCCGTCCACCGTCACGCAGCACCAGCCGTCGGCGGCGGTGCGGGCTTCGGCCTCCCGGCCGGAGAGATATTCCACGGTCCGCGGGTCGGCGAGGGTCAGCTCCTCGCGGTTCTTGCAGAGCGCGCCGAAGGCCGTGAACAGATGGTGCTCCGGCACGAAGCGGCCCTTCTGCACGCTGCCCACAAAGACGCCCGCCCGCAGGACGTGGAGATTCGTCTGGGGGAAGGCCGCCGGAAGCAGGACGCCTCCGCCATGCACCACGGCGGGCCGTCCGGCCAGCTCCGGGAAATATTCCTCCGCGAACTCCCGCCACGCGGCGAGGCTCTGGGCGGGCGTTGCCTCCCCTGCCCCGCCGTCCCGGCTGCGGACGCTGCGGCCCTGCGCGGCCTCCCGGCAGGCGCGGCTGTTCTCCCGCCGTGCGCTGCGGGCATCGGCGGGTCGGCCGCCTTTCTGGGGCTTGCCGCCCTTGGCCTTTCGGCCTGCCTCGGCGGCAGCGGCCAGCCAGAGCTGTTCTTCCGGCGTGTACCCGCCGGGGGCAGGCAGGGCGCGGGGCGTGCCCGCCTTGACCAGCCGGGCCATGAAGTGGCCCTCGCCGCCCTGACAGGGCCAGATACGGCGCACCTTGCTCACATCCAGCGGCAGTCCGCCGGTGCGGTTGGCCTCGCCCTCGCTGCCGAAGGTGTAGTCCACATGGCCCAGCACGTCGGCCAGCGCGAACTCCGGGTGGCGCTGTAAGAACGCTGCCACCTGCCCCTCATCCTCCTCGGGTGCGAAGGTGCAGGTGGAGTAGACCAGCTCCCCGCCCGGTGCAAGGGCCGCGGCGGCGCTGTCGAGGATGTCTGCGCCAAGCTCCGCGCACTGCTTCACCAGCGCCTCACAGTGCTGGGCCAGCGCGGCAGGCTCTTTGCGGAACATCCCCTCGCCGGAGCAGGGCGCATCCACCAGCACCCGGTCAAAAAACTCCGGCAGAGCCGCCGCGATGCGGGCGGGCGTCTCGTTGAGCACCACAGCATTGGGCACACCCATCCGCTCGAGGTTGCTTTTCAGGATCTCCGCCCGGGCCGCGACGTATTCGTTGCTGACCAGAAGCCCCTGCCCCCGCAGGGCGGCGGCGAGCTGGCTGCTCTTACCGCCGGGGGCGGCGCACAGGTCCAGCACCCGCATCCCGGGCCGGACGCCCAGCAGCGGCGCGGCGGACGAGGCCGACGGCTCCTGCGAGTAAAAGACGCCTGCGTGATGATAGGGGTGGCGTCCCGGCTTGAAGTCGGGACACTCCACCACGAACGCCGCCTTGCAGAAGGGCGAGGGCCGGAGCGGGAAGTCTGCCCGGGCCGCAAACTCCTCCGGGGTCGTGCGGAGTGCGGAGACGGTCACGCCCCGGGCCGCCGTCTCCTGCGGGGCGGCGTAGAGCCGCTCGTACCGTTCGCCCAGCAGGGCGCGCTCCCGGGCTTCAAAATATTCGGCAGGCATTTTTGCAAAACCTCCTTCGGGCTGCGGTGCATAAAGCCGCCGCAGCCGGTCAAACTATGGGCAGGGAGCGCAAAGCGCCTCCCGAAATCGAAAGGAGCGACGATACGATGGAAAATCGCAGCGAGAACCGCAGCACCAACTGCAAGAACCAGAACCGCACCACCAATCAGACGAACAGCCGCACCACCAGTTCCAGCCAGAACTCTGCCACCAACGAGCACAAGCACCCCAACCAGTACACCAAGGGTGCCGACGATGAGGGCGGCAAGAACTCGGCCCACAACTCCGCCCGCAACAGCCGATAAGGCGGAGTGACCCCAAAAAGCCCACTGCTCTCCTTGCACTGTTCCCCAGTGCAGAAAGCAGTGGGCTTTCGCGTTTTTTCTTACTTCTCGTTGGGGTCGAAGGACTGCCACAGCGTCTCGAACAGCTCCTGCACCCGGCCCAGCTGGCCGTTCAGATACAGCCAGCCCAGCAGGCACTCGAAGCCGGTAGAGGCACGATATTCCTCCGGGGAGGCGTGCTTGGCGACGCTGGCTTTGCTGGCATTGCGGCCCCGCTTGAAGACGGCAAGCTCGTCCTCTGTGAAGAGCGGCTCCAACAGCTGCTCCTCCCGGAACTGCGCCCGGGCCGAGACGTACTTGACCTTTTCGGCGTTGAGCTTTCCCGCCGACAGCCGGTGGTGCTCCACCAGCCGCTGCCGCACCAGAAGCTCCAGCACACTGTCGCCCACAAAGGCCAGCGCCAGCGGACTCAGCTCCCGGGGGTCGATCTTTTCGGGTTCGTTCATAGGATACCTCTTAGAAGATATAATCGAACTGATACTCGCCGATGAGGATGGTGTCGTTCTCCTGCACGCCCTTCTGGACCAGAGCGTCCAGAATACCGCTCTCACCCAGCTGACGCTGGAAATACTGCAGGCTCTCGTAGTCGTCCACATTGCTGCCGGCAAGGATATACTCCAGCCACGGCGCATCCACGCTCCAGACATGAGCCTCCATCCGCTTGATGGTGAACTCGCGGCTGCCAGCCTTTGCCTCCGGCTTCTTGTACTCGGGGGTGAACACGGGGATGGCGGGGATGTCCTTCAGGCGGTTGTAGACCAGACCCGGAAGCTCCCTCACGCCCTGCATGGTGGCGGCGGAGATGGGCACGAAGGTCAGGCCCTTCTCCTCCACATACCTGCGGAAGGTGTCGATCTGTTCCTCGGTGGCGAGGTCACACTTGTTGCCCACCACGATCTGGGGACGCTCGGCCAGCGCAGGGCTGAACTTTGCCAGCTCCTCGTTGATCTTCTCGAAGTCCTCGATGGGGTCGCGGCACTCGCTGCCGGAGACATCCACGACGTGGAGCAGCAGGCGGCAGCGCTCCACATGGCGGAGGAAGTCATGGCCCAGACCGATGCCCTCGCTGGCACCCTCGATGAGGCCGGGGATGTCGGCGCAGACAAAGCTTGCGCCCTCCCCCACCGACACGACGCCCAGCGTGGGCACCAGCGTGGTAAAGTGGTAGTTGGCGATCTTCGGCTTGGCGGCGCTGATGGTGGAGATGAGGGTGGACTTGCCCACATTGGGGAAGCCGATGAGGCCCACATCTGCGATCAGCTTCAGCTCCAGCGTCACCTGAATGTCCTCGCCGGGCATACCGGGCTTTGCGAACTTGGGGATCTGGCGGGTGGGGGTGGCGAAATGGGCATTGCCATAGCCGCCCCGGCCTCCCTTGGCCACGGTCACGGGGGTGTGGTCGGACAAATCGGCGATGACAAGGCCGCTCTCGGCGTCCTTGATGACGGTGCCCAGCGGCACCTTGATGACAAGGTTCTCGGCGTTCTTGCCGTGGCAGAGGCTCGCGCCGCCCTTGCCGCCCTCGTCAGCGGTGTACTTGCGCTTGTAGCGGAAATCCATCAGGGTGGTGAGGTGGTCGTCCACAACGAAGATGATGTCGCCGCCCCGTCCGCCGTCGCCGCCGTCCGGGCCGCCAGCGGCCACGAACTTTTCACGATGGAAGCTCACAGCGCCGTCGCCGCCCTTGCCCGCATGGAGCCAGATGGTGGCGATGTCGATAAAATTGGTTTGTGCTGCCATACAGGCCCTCCTGTTCTCAGAAAAGATTCTTCTCAGCGCTTATTCTTTGCGCTTTTATTGGAAAATAACCTCTCAGTCCGCGCTTTGGCGCGGCCAGCTCCCCCAGCGAGGGGAGCCAGATCAAGGAAGAAGAAATTCATCAAAAAGAGCCGGGCCACGAGGGTCCGGCTCTCTGTGTTGCAGATTTTAGGAAGAAGTTACTGCTTGACGCTGCACTTCTTGCCGCTCTTGCCCACGCGCTCGAAACGAACGGTGCCATCGACCAGAGCAAACAGGGTATCATCGCTGCCCTTGCCGACATTCTCACCCGGCTGGATGTGAGTGCCGCGCTGGCGAACGAGGATGTTGCCGGCCAGAACGAACTGACCATCTGCACGCTTGGTGCCCAGACGCTGAGCCGCAGAATCACGGCCATTCTTGGTGCTGCCTACGCCCTTTTTATGTGCCATTGTAATATACCTCCTACTTAGCCGTTGATCGCAGTGATCTCAACCTTGGTGAAGGGCTGACGATGGCCCATGCGGCGAGCACTGTGCTTCTTTGCGCGATAGGTGATGATGTTCAGCTTCTTGCCCTTGCCATTCTTGATGACCTTAGCAGAAACGGAAGCGCCCTCAACAACAGGAGCGCCAACCTTGACCGAACCCTCCTCGCCGACAGCGAGAACCTGATCAAACTTCACTTCGGAGTCGGCCTCAACGTCCAGCTTCTCGATGTAGACGATGTCGCCCTGCTCCACGCGGTACTGCTTACCGCCGGTAACAATGATTGCGTACATTTTGTTCATTCCTTTTCGTTGTACTCGCTGGTCGTAAAGGCAGGCCCTCACAGGGGCCATTTGAGGCGCCCACACCAAGCGGCTAGAATAGTATAGCAAAAAAGCGTGCGGATTTCAAGAGGAAAATCCCGCTTTTTCGGAAATATTTTCAGTTTTTCTCCGCCAGCTTCTCCTTCAGCATCTGCTTCACCTGCTCGTTATATGCGTTGGTGCGCTCGATGAAAAGCTTGCGGGGGCTGGACGCCACCAGCTGCTCCTGCTCAAGGACAAGCTCCGGCTGCGCTTTGTGCACCTTCGCCAGAAGGGTGCGGTTCTCCGCCGTCAGGGCCAACGTCACCATGAGCGGCTTGCCTTTATACTTCCGGGTCAGGAAGATCTCCAGCGCCACGCCGCCCACGACGGCCGCTGCCGCCACTAGCTGGGAGGCGCGCAGGCCCAGCGACGGCACCAGCAGCAGGCTGTCGGTGCGGAGGCCCTCGATCCAGAAGCGGCCTGCGCCGTACCAGATGAGATAGCGCAGGGCGATGTCGCCGTTGAACTTCCGCTTCTTGATGTACGCCGTCAGCAGGGCCAGACCCACGAAGCACCAGATGCTTTCGTAGAGGAAGGTGGGGTGGACGGGCATCGCGGGGTCGATGGTGACGCCCTTGGGCACCGTAACGGTGCTGCCCATCAGGTATTCCTCCGTCGCCTCGCTGAACATCCCCCACGGCAGGGTGGTGTTGCAGCCGAAGGCCTCCTGATTGAAGAAGTTGCCCCAGCGGCCGCAGCCCTGTCCGATGAGGAATCCCATGCCGGCGAGGTCGAACATGGGCAGCACCGGCACACCCCGCCACTTGCAGGCCAGACCACCGAACACGAAAGCGCCGATGATGCCGCCGTAGATGGCCAGACCGCCATCCCGGACAGCCAGCACATCCCAGATGGTATCATAATTATAGGGTGCCATCGCCACATAATACAGGCGGGCGCTGGCGATGCCCAGCACCACACCGACGAGGATGACGTCCACCATCGCGTCGGCGTCGATGCCGAACTCGGTGCAGCGGCGGAACGCGAACACCAGCGCAAGGCAGAGGCCGAAGGCGATGCAGACGCCATACCAATAAATATCGGCCCCGCCGATGCTGAAGGCCACACGGTCCAGCTCAAAGCTGAGGCCAAGGCCCGGGAACTGTACCAGATTCGTCATTCTTCTGTCTCCTCTTCTTCCTCATCGCCGACCGTGCCGTCCGGCTCGATGCGCATCATGGCCATCCGCTCCGGGCGGAGGATGTGCTGCAGGGCCGCGTCGGCATCCTCTGCCGTCAGGCCTGCCAGCATGGTGATCTGCTGGGCCACGGTCTGGCCTGCCAGCGCGAAATCCGCCATCTGGCTGGCCGAATCCTCGACATTTTCCAGATTTTCGATGAGCTGGCCGTATTTTTCGTTTTTGCAGAGGGTGAAGATCTCCCGGTCAACCCCCTCGCGCCGCACCCGCTCGATCTCGTCCAGCAGAAGCTGGCGGACGGTGTCGGGGGCGTCGCTCTCGCCGGTGAAGAGGATGCAGCAGCACCCCTCCACCCGCAGCACCTCGCCGCCGAAGCCCGGGTTGGTCAGGCCCTCGTCGTAGAGGCGGCGGTAGAGCGGCGACATCCCGCCGCAGATGCAGCAGAGGATAAGCTCGTACAGCATCTCGCTGCGCAGGTCGCCGAAGGGCAGCGGCTCTTCCTTGAAGCCCAGACCGAAGCAGGGTTTGGCGATGGGCATGGCGATGGTCTTTTCCGCCGCCGCCAGCGTCATGGGTTCGGGGCGGAGCAGCCGCTCCACCTTTTCCGCCGGGCGCTCGTCCATCAGGCCGTGGCGGGCACAGGCCGCGAGGATCTGCTCCATGCTGGTGTTGCCCGCTGCGGCCAGCACCATATTGCCCGGGGCATAGAAAGCCCTGCAGCAGTCGTAGAGCATCCCGGGGGTTATCTCGGCAATGCTCTCCACCGTGCCCGCAATGTCGCTGCGGATGGGGTGGCTGTGGTACAGGCACTCGCACAGGCCAGTGATGAGCCGCCAGTCAGGGCTGTCATCGTACATCTTGATCTCCTGCCCGATGATGCCCTGCTCCTTGGCGATGGTCTGCTCGGTAAAGTAGGGGCGTCCCACCATGCCCAGCAGCACGTCAAGGCTCTCGTCCAGCTGTTCTGTGGCCGTAAAGAGATAGCAGGTGCGGTCGAAAGCGGTGAAGGCATTGGCGTTGGCGCCGGTCTTGGCAAACTTTGCAAAGGCGTCGCCGTCCTCATCCTCAAACATCTTGTGCTCGAGGAAATGGGCCACACCGGCGGGCAGATGTACCTCCCGCTCCCCCAGCCGGAAGTCCCGGTCGATGGAGCCGAAGCGGGTTGCATAGATGACATGGGTGCCGGAGTAGCCCGGCATGGGGCGGACGAGGACAGTCAGCCCCGAGGGCAGGGTCTGCCACTGGTCTGCGGCGGTGCGTTCCAGCACGCTCCGGGTGTTCTCAGCCATTCTCGTCTCCCTCCTCTCTCGTCAGCAGGCAGCTCACCGACAGGGTGAACTGCCGGAGGATGTCCCGCACCTCTTCCTTGGTCACGGCCAGCAGGGCGCGGCGGGCGTCGTCCGGCGTCTGCACCGGGCCGCCCCGCAGCACCTCCATATAGTACCACGTCTCGATGCCGCCCAGCGTATCTTCGAGGCCGTTCATCCCGGCCAGCAGGCCCCGGCGGCAGTCTTCCAGCTCCTCGTCGGTGATGGGGCCGTCGCAGAGGTCTTTCAGCTCTTTGAGCACGGCTGCCTCGGCCCGGGCCGCGTCCGCGTGCTCGACTCCGCTGTTGACGGCCATGCTGCCCGTAAAGCTCTGGAAAGAGGACGAGCAGTAATAGCACAGATGGTCCCGCTCCCGGACGTTCAGGAAGAGGCGGCTGGTGACGCTGCCGCCGTAGAGAGCCATCGCCAGCCGGACTGCGGCCAGCTGGCCGGGCTGCATGGGCTGGCCCAGCGTGAAGAGCATACAGAGCTTGGCCTGCGTGGTGTCGAAGTGCTCCACTCGGCGCACCGGCTCCCGCCGGGGCATGGCGATGTTCTCCGCCCGGGGCAGCGGGACGCGGTCGAGGGCCGAAAGCTCGGCCAGCAGGGCATCCTGCACAGCGGCGGTGCTGGCCTCGTCACAGCCCAGCACGATCAGCTCGATGTTCGCCGTCCGGAGCATCTCGTCATAAGCCTCGGTCAGCATCTCAGGCGTCAGGCTGTCTACCTCTTCCAGATAGCCCTCCTGCCGGACACCGGCGGGGCTGTCGCCGAAAAATTCCCGGTTGGCCTGCCGCTGGCAGTAGAGCCGCTTGTCGTTCACTTCGTCTTCCAGCGCCTTTTTCAGCATCTGTTTCTCGATGCCCACGGCCTCAGGGTCGAAGGTTCCGCCCACGAAATAGGGGTGGAAGGCTGTGCCCAGCGCCAGTGCGGCGTACTCCTGCGTCAGCTTCTCCCCTTCCAGCGCGAACTGGTCCTTGATGCCGGTGATGCTGACGCAGAGGTTGTGGCTGCATCCCATCGGGCGGGCGTCCACCGTCAGGTCGGCACCATAGAGGCGGGCCAGCTTCTTGGTCAGCTGGGTCATATCGGGGCAGTCGGCATAGCCCCGCTCCATCACCAGCGGCAGCAGTGCGTGGGCCGTGGCCGTTTCGCGGCGGGCCGGGAACGCAAAGTGGATGCTGATGCGGCAGCGATTGAATTTCTGCGCGGCGTCATACGAGAGATGGACGCCGGGCGCGATCTGGGTTCGTTTCAATGTTCTATCGTCCTTTTGTGTTATTTCGTTTGTTCCAGCGCCAGATACTCTTCCAGCGAGAGGCCCGAGGCACGGATGGCGAGGGCGTTGTCCCTGCCCACATACCGCCAGTGCCACGGCTCGAACACCATGCCGGTGGCGGCCTGACGCTCCTGCGGCCAACGCAGGATGAAGCCGTACTCGGCCGCATAGGCCTCCAGCCACTCGTAGGCGCGGGTGTCGGCGAAGCCGGTGTTCTCCTCAAGGCTGTCCGCTGCGAGGATGTCGGCGGCGTAGCCGGTGGCGTACTCGCTGGCCTCCGGCGCGGGCTGGACGGTGGCGGCCTTGGCGGCAGCGGCCTCTTCCTTGCTTCCGGCCTCCCGGTAGCTCTGGACTGCGGCCTCATAGGCGCTCTGGCGGGCGGCGGCGTCCTGATGGCCCGCCGTCAGCACCAGCTCGATCCCATCCTGCCGCGCAGCCTCCGCCATCTGGCGGTAAGCTGCGGCGGCCTCGGCCTCCAGCGAAACGCCGGTGGCCTCGTCGGCCACGGCAAGCTCCGGCGTCGGCTCTTCCGCCAGGGGCAGGTTCCCATTCACCAGCACAAGACGGGCGTCGGAGAGGTCTGTCTCTGCGCCGCCCGTATACTCCCGGGCCTCGAAAGCCGTCGGCGGCGCGATGAGGGCGTAGGCCTTCGGCAGCAGCCAGAGGATGCCGCCGGTCATCACGGCCATCATCGCGCCGCAGCTGAGCAGAAAGACCGTCCAGTTGCGCACGAGGCGGATGCGGTGTCTCCGGCGGCGCTGGGCCGGCGGCAGCGTGCGGCGGGGTTCGGGTCGATTTTGCTCCATGATGCAGCTTCCTTCCTCTTGTTCGGCGTTCGCCCGGGGTGCAGGCAGATAGTTACATTATACACCCCTTTTCTCCGGGTGTAAACGGCAGGCCCTGTAAAAAAATTGTGTACGCAAAAAAGCCGCCGCACCGGCGCAGAGCGCACGGCACGGCGGCTTCTATAGCCTTTTTTACTCGAACAGCATATCGTGGATGGCGCTGACTGCCTTATCGGCGTCCTCGCGGTCGATGATGCAGGAGATCTTGATCTCGCTGGTGGAGATCATCTTGATGTTGATGTTGTTGTTGGACATGGCCTCGAACATCTTGGAGGCCACGCCGCTGTGGCTCTGCATACCGGCACCCACGATGGACACCTTGGCGCAGGTCTCGTCGCAGGTGATCTGATCGAAGTGTGCGCCCTCGCGCAGGGCGCGCATGGCAGTCTCCGCCTCGCTCTCAGCGCAGGTGAAGCTGATGTCCTTCTTGCCGTCGCGGCCGGTGGACTGCAGGATGATGTCCACATTGATGTTCTTCTGGGCCAGCAGGCCGAAGATCTTGAAGCTGGTGCCCGGCTCATCGGGAACATTCAGGATAGTGATAACAGCAACATCGGTGTCCTTTGCGACACCCTTGATCAGCATACCTTCCACGTCTTTTACAACCTCCTTGACGACCGTGCCGGGCACGGGGTTCAGGCTGGAGAGGACCTCCAGCTCCACATTATACTTCTTGGCCAGCTCCACGCTGCGGTTGTTGAGCACCTGTGCGCCGAGAGAGGCCAGCTCCAGCATCTCGTCAAAGGTGATCTCGTCCAGCTTGCGGGTGTTGCGCACCTTGCGGGGGTCGGCCGTGTAAACGCCCTCCACATCCGTGAAGATCTGGCAGCGGTCGGCGTGCAGGGCTGCCGCGATGGCGACGGCGCTGGTGTCCGAGCCGCCACGGCCCAGCGTGGTGATGTCGTCCAGCTTGTTCAGGCCCTGGAAGCCTGCCACGACGACGACGCGGTTGCGCTCCAGCTCCGAAGAGATGCGCTCGGTCTCCAGCTTGGTGATGCGGGCCTTGGTGTAGGCACGGTCGGTGCGGAAACCCGCCTGCCAGCCGGTCAGGCTGGTGGCGTGGCAGCCCAGTTCGTTCAGGGCCATGGCCAGCAGGGAGATGCTGATCTCTTCGCCTGCGGCCAGCAGCATATCCATCTCACGGGCAGAAGGGTTGTGGGTGATCTCTGCTGCCTTTGCGATAAGGTCATCGGTGGTGTCGCCCTGTGCGGACACCACCACGACCACGTCATTTCCCGCGTTGTGGGTGTTGGCCACGATGCGGGCCACGTTGAAGATACGGTCCCGGTCCTTCACCGAAGAACCGCCGAACTTCTGTACGATCAACGCCATATCTTGTCACTCTCCTCTTTTTGCTCCCTCAGTGTCTGAGGGGTACACCGGGCGGAAGCGGTCTTGCACTTCCTCTCCCTGTCTATCATTCCACTGTCGCACCGGTGTTGTCGGCATCCAGCCGCAGCAGTGTAAATGCTTCACATCCGTCCAAGCCCTCCAGCAGCTCGAGGCCTTTTTCCAGCTTGGAGTAGAATTTTTCGGCGCTGGCCTTCTCTGCCACCGCCATCACGGTGCTGCCCGCGCCCGAGACGTATACCGCCTTTGCGCCGCAGAGCCGCGCCATGTCGAAGACTTCCTTCGAGCCGGGCATCAGGGGCATCCGGTAGGGCTGGTGGAGCTTATCTTCGGTGGCGATGGCCAGCAGGTCGTGGCGTCCCTCACAGAACGCCGCCGGGATGAGGGCTGCACGGGACAGGTTATACACCGCATCCTTGTGAGTGACCTCTTTCGGCAGGGCCGCACGGGCGGCCTCGGTCAGCAGCTTGTAGTCGGGCACGATGGCCGCGAAGCAGAGGCTCTCGTCCACGTCCCGCTTGACGGAGTAGACCACGCCGTCCTCGAAGACGCTGCTGGTCAGGCCGCCCAGAAGGGCCGGTGCCACGTTATCGGGGTGGCCCTCGATGGAGGTGGCCAGCGTCAGCAGCTCCTGCGTGTTGAGCACATCGCCCAGCATCCGGTTCGCGCCCAGCAGGCCCGCGATGATGCAGGCCGAGGACGAGCCGAGGCCCCGGGCCATGGGGATGGCGTTGGTCTGGACGAGCTTGAGGGGCGGCATGGTCTTGCCCACCTTGTCGAACAGGCCCTTGGCCGAGCGATAGACCAGATTGCTCTCGCCCCGGGGGATACGGGTGCCGTCCGCCGCCGAGATGTCCAGATGGTCGCTCTCTTCAAATGTCACCGTGTTGTACAGCGTCACCGCGAGGCCCAGTGCATCGAAGCCGGAGCCGATATTGGCGCTGGTCGCCGGGACGGAAACTTTGATCTTCATAGCTGTTCCCTCTCCTCTTCCGCTCAGACTTCCTCGGGCAGACGGCGGAGCACCAGCTTCACGCTGCCGCCCACGGCCTCCACCTTCCGGGCCGCTTCGGCCAGAGCCTTGCCGTCGGCGCTGTCCACGAAGTAGGCACAGCCGTCGAAGTGCTCATCCACCACATGGCCCTTGCCATAGATGGCCTCGGCCACGGCCGGGGCGATGCCCTCCACACGCACATAGTATGCGGCAGGCGCGGGGTCGGTGAGCATCCCTTCCACCGGCTCGGCGGGCTGCCAAAACAGGCTGTCGTGGACCTTGGAGCCGTTCTTGAGGGCGTCCACCACGTCGGCCACCACGGCGCTGGCGGTGGGAAGCTTGCCTGCGCCCTTGCCGTAAAAGACCACATCGCCCAGCATATCGCCCTTCACGAGGACGGCGTTGAAGACGTCGTCCACGCCGGCCAGCTGGTTCACCTTCGGCACGAGGCAGGGCTCGACGCCCGCAGCCACGCTGCCGTCCTCGCCCCGCTTCATCCATGCGATGAGCTTGATGACGCAGCCCAGCTTTTCCGCTGCCGCCACATCGCCCGCCGTGATGTCCCGGATGCCGCGGGTGGGGATGTTCTGGGGGTAGATCTGATGGCCGCAGACCAGCGAGGACAGGATGGCGATCTTGCGGCAGGCGTCGCGGCCGTCCACATCATCGCCGGGGTCCTTCGTCTCGGCGTAACCCAGCTCCTGCGCGATCTTCAGTGCCTCGTCAAAGCCCAAATTCTCCCGCACCATCTTGGTGAGCATGAAATTGGTGGTGCCGTTGACGATGCCCTCCACCTCAGTGATGACATTGGCCGCGAGGCACTGATGCATCGGGGTGATGATGGGGGTGCCGCCGCCCACAGAGGCCTCGAAGAGGAAGGCGCAGCCGTGGGCCTTGGCCAGAGCCAGCAGCTCTGCGCCGTAGGTGGCCACCATCTCCTTGTTGGAGGTGCAGACGCTCCGGCCGCTCTCGAGGCAGGCCTTGACGTAGGGGTAGGCGAAGCGGGTGCCGCCGATGGTCTCGACGACGACCTTCACCTCCGGGTCTTCCAGAATGGTATCGAAGTTCTTGATGAACAGCTGTGCGGCCGGATGAGCCGAGAAATCCTTGGGGTCAAGGATGTACTTGACCTCCACCGGCTCGCCTGCGCGGCGGGAGACGCCTGCGGCGTTGCGGCAGAGCACCTCGTACACGCCGCTGCCCACCGTGCCAAAGCCCAAGATCGCGATTTTTGCCATGATACAGCCCTCGTTCCTGTTTTCTATCAATATACTCTCACAGATTGTATCCGCAGTGTACGCCCACGACCATCCGCTGACGCGAAAGCTTTTCGGTCAGCTCCTCGGGGGTCATCTGCATGGTGTCGGTGCGGATGGTGACAGCCACCAGCGCCGCACCGTTCTCCGGGGTAGACTGGTTGATGGTCACGATGCTAGCACCGGCGGCGCTGATGCCGGCCAGAAGGCTCTGCAGCGCGCCCGTCTCATCCCGCAGGGTCGCCATAACGGTGATGACCTCGCGGCCATTCTCCGAGTCGAAGATGCAGTCCTTATATTTATAAAATGCGCTGCGCGACAGGTCCACGCTGCGGGTCGCAGCCGAGATGCTGCGCGCCTCCCCGCTGGCCAGAAGCTCCTTGGCGCGGACGACTTTGAGAAAGACTTCCGGCAGCACCTGCGCGTCCACCAGATAAAAACGGCGTTCCAACTTGTTCACCTCACAAACACAAGTGTTCTTGCAGAAAATATAATAGCATCCGACTCCCCGCATTGCAAGGGGTCGGATGCTATTTTGGCAGATTATCCAGTTTTGTGCCGTGAAGTGCCCTCTCAGCGCACCGGAATTGCTATCCGATGCCGCAAAAGTATGAGTTTTTTCGCTCAGTCGGTGTCGAGGTTGGTGGTATCCGGCTCCGACGTGAGGGGGGCGCTGGACACAGCGGCCTGACCGTGGGAGTAGTTGCAGACATCGGGCAGGTCGTCGGCGCGGTAGTAGCCCACTGCGGTGCTGGGGCAGGAGCCGCTGGCCAGCAGTCCGCTCTGGGTGCAGTAGCTGCGCTCCACGACGCCGCCTGCCGCCGGGAATGCCTTATAGGGCAGGTCTGCCTGCACCTGCTCCATCAGGGCCTTCCATGCCATGACACAGGTGCGGGTCTTAGCCTGCTGCTTGCCGAGGGTCTTGGTCATGTCGTAAGGCGCATCATAGCCCCACCACACGGCGGTGACGTAGTAGGGCGTGCCGCCCACGAACCACAGGTCCTTCTCGTCGCTGGCCGTACCGGTCTTGCCGAAGGCCTCCATACCATTGGAGTTGGGGTAGCGGCCGCTGGCCGTGCCGACGCTGGAGAACAGGACGTTCTTGAGCAGGCGGTTCATGACATAAGCCGTCTGGGGGGTCAGGGCCTGATAGCTGGTGTCGTTGCTCTCCATATAGATGTTGCCGTCGCGGTCGAGGACGCGGGTGTAGAGATGGGGTGTGGTGTACTCGCCGTCATAGAAGATCTGGAACGCCGCCGCCAGCGCCATCGGGGTGACGCCGTGGGTCTGGCTGCCCATGACCATCTGCGCAAGGCCCACGTCGTTGACCGGGTCCAGCGTATTGAGCTGCAAGGTATTGTAGACGAAGTTGAAGATGTTGCTTGCGCCCACGAGGTCGCCCACCCGGATGGCGATGGTGTTCAGCGAGCGGGCAAGGCCGTTCCAGAGCGGCAGGTCGGAGTTGTCGCCGTAGTTGCCGCCGTAGTTGCGGGGCCAGCTGCGCCATGCGTTGGGATAGGCTTTCAGCTGCTTGTCGGTCAGGCCCATCAGGCCGTTCTTCCGGCAGTAGTCCTCGTCGCGGATGACCATATCCTGTTTGAGGTAGAGAGGCGAGTTGTTGAGCATGGTGGACCAGTTGACCAGACCATACTCGATGCCCAGCGCATACGCACCGATGGGCTTGATGGTGGAGCCGGTCTGCCGGGTGACGCCGTAGGCGCGGTTCAGGGAGAGGCTCTTGGTCTTTTCGCCCAGACCGCCCACCATGGCCAGCACATTGCCGTCGTAGTCCAGCGTGACCATCGCGGCCTGTGTGCGGACGTTGCGGTAGTAGTAGACCGTGCCGTCCTCGCCGGTGCGGGTCTTGGGGGTGCCGTCCTCGTTGTACACCTGCACATCGTCGTCCGAGATGCTGGTCACTTCTTCCTCATGCCAGCCGGCCGGGAAGTAGGCGTCGTCGGCGTTGAGCATCAGATTCTCCATCGCGGTCTGGAGCTTGGGGTTCACGGTGGCCTCGATGGTGTAGCCGCCGGTGTAGAGCATACTCTGGGCGGTGGACTCGTCCACGCCCTCCTTGGCCATGATGTCTTTCACCACCTCGTTGAAGAGGGCGTCGGTGAAGTAGGAGGTGGTGGAGCTGCTCTTCTTGCTGCCATCCTCCTCCGCCAGCATCAGCGGCTGCGCCGCTGCGTTGCGGTAATCATCCTCCGAGATGACGCCCTGCTGCCACATATTGTAGAGCAGGAAGTTGCGGCGGTGGATGAGGTTTTCGGGGTTGGTGTAGGGGTTGTAGTTGGTCGGATTCTTGGTGATGGAAGCGATGGACGCGCACTCCCAGAGGGTCAGCTGGCTGACATCCTTGTTGAAGTACTCATTGGCCGCCGTCTGGACGCCCTGAATGGTGCCCGTGAAGCTGATGGTGTTGAGATACGCTTCCAGAATGGTCTCCTTGGAATAGCTGCGGCTCAGGATGAGGGCGCGGTAGATCTCGCGCAGCTTGCGCAGTGCACCCTCGATGCCGCTGGCGCTCTTGTCGCTGGTCAGGTTCTTGATGAGCTGCTGCTCCAGCGTGGAAGCGCCCTGCTTGGAGCTGTAGATGGGCAGCAGGTACTCGTTGATCATCGCGCCGATGGTGCGCTTGAAGTTGACGCCCGGCTCAGTGTAGAAGTCCTTATCCTCGGTGCAGATGAATGCATACTGTAGGTTGGTCGGGATCTGCTCGAGGTCGGCCCAGACGCGGTGGCTGTTCGAGGAGCGCAGGGTGGCGTACTCCACCTGTGCACCGGTGTCCGGGTCGGTGGCCACCACAAGGCTCGACTGGCTCAGCTCGATGTTGTCGAGGTCCAGCAGGTCGCCGTCGTTGGCCGTGGCCTGCACCACATAGTAGACTGCGCCCACCGCCGCCAGACTGCCTGCCATGATGCCCAGACAGACGAGGGTGACGAGGGTGCGGCCCAGAAACCGCAGGACGGGGTGGCCGCTCTTTTCCTCCGGCTCCCGCGGCGCACGGCTGCGGCGGGGCGTCTCCTCGGCGGGGCGTCTCTCCCGGAGAGCACCGTTGCTGCGGATCTTTCGTCTTTCGTTGTTTGAGATAAGGATCCCCTCCTATCGCAATTTTCGCATCAAAGCACCGCCGAAGGGTGCTGTTCGCTGTTCATCCTGCTGCGGACGAGTCCGCCCGCAGCCATAATAATACATTATAGTCCTCGCCATCCTCTTCTGCAAGGGGCAAATCGACCGGATACGATATTAGTATAGCACATCTGCCCCGCCAAAGTACAGCACCCGGGTGTGAAAATTCTGCGCTTCTGTCTGAGGCTGTTGTTTTTTGCACATACTACCGTCTGAAACATCATTCTGCCCCGAAAGGAGTCCACTGCCATGCGCAAGGTCTGGCTCTGCGTTTTTTATGCCGTCTGCATCTTCACCATCGTGTTCAGCCTGTTCTGGATGGCCCTGCCCAAGCTCCCCTTCCCTGCCGACTCAGGCACAGAAACGCCCGCCTCCGAGCCGGGGCTGGCTGCACAGGGCCGCGCCGGGCAGAGCAGCACGGATTTTTACCTCTGCGACGAGGGCGGACGGGTGGTGGTCTACACCTGCACGGAGAATGGCCTGCCCGACAAGCGCCTCCTGCGCACCGGCATCTACGTCAACCTCCTGCCCGAGGCCGACGCCATCCGGCTCAAGCAGGGCTTCTACGTCTCCGGGGAGACCGCCCTGCGGGCGCAGCTGGAGGACCTCGGCGGATAAGCAAAAAGCCTGACCGCTTGCGGACGGTCAGGCTTTTTGCGTCTTTCATCAGGCTTCGAGCTGTTCCAGCGGGATGAGATAATCCTTGCGGCACTGCTCGTAGTTGAGCATATATTCCTTCGTGGGGTTGTGGTGCATCATATTCTTGAGGGTGTGGGAGTCGTAGTCCTCGCCTGCCTCCATGCCCACCAGACGGGCGGCAATGTTGGAGCAGTGGTCGGAGATACGCTCGGCGTTGTTCAGCACATCGAGGAAGACGACACCGGTATCGATGGAGCAGATGCCGTCTTTCAGGCGCTTGATGTGCTGGGCGCGGAGCTTCTCCACAAGGATGTCGATGACCTGCTCCAGCGGCTCCACCTGACTGGCCATCCGGCCATCGTCCGCCTCGAATGCATCCGCCGTAAGGGTCAGGATCTTTTCCAGCGCCTTGTCCAGAAGCTTCAGCTCCTGCTGGGCCATCTCGCTGAAGGTAACTTCCTTATCGGCCAGTTCCTGTGCCTTTTCCTTGATGTTCACGGCGTAGTCGCCGATGCGCTCACACTCGGTGACGAAGTTGAGCAGCTCTGTCACCTCGTGGCTCTCCGCGTCGCCCAGCTCCTGATCCGCCAGCTTGATGAGGTAGTTTGAGATCTCGACCTCCATCCGGTCGATGAGGTTCTCGCGGACATCAATGGCGCTCACCACGTCCTCGTCCATCTTGAGCAGCAGCGGGGTGGAAAGACCGACGTTGCGGGCCGCACGGCGGGACATCTTGACGACGGCATTCTTGGCCTGCTGCAAAGCCACGGCCGGGCTCTTGAACAGACGCTCATCCAGCACAGGCATACTCATCTCCTGCGCCTCCTCGGCGCTGCTGGGCACGGTCATCATGGCCAGCTTGGACAGCACACCGCTGCAGGGCAGGAAGAACAGCATCGCAATGACGCTGGTCATGGTGTGGATGTTTGCGATGCTGCTCTTGTTCATCACATCGCCCCACATGGGGATGCCGATGGTGAACTGGAGCGCATAGACCAGCGCCAGCAGGATGACGCTGCCGATGATGTTGAAGTACAGGTGGATGAGGGCGGCGCGCTTGCCGTCCTTGGAGGAGCCGCCGATGGTCAGCAGCGGGGTGAACGCGGTGCCGATGTGGGCACCCAGCACGATGGGGATGGCCGAACTGAAGGTGACGAGGCCGGTGCTGGACAGAGCCTGCAGGATACCCACCGACGCCGAGGACGACTGGATGATGACCGTGACCACCACACCCACGAGAACGCCGAGGATGGGGTTGGTCATGGTGACGAACAGCTCCTGAAACATGGCGCTCTCCCGCAGGGGGGACACGCCGGTGTCCATCAGGCTCATGCCTGTGAACAGGATGCCGAAGCCCAGCATGATCTGGCCGATGTTCTTCTTTTTCGCGCTGCGGATAAAGACATAAAAAATGCAGCCGATAAACGCCACCACCGGCGCAAACGTCTTGGGCTGGATGAGGGTCAGGATGAGGCTGTCGCCCGAAATATCCGCCATGCGGATGAGCTGGCCCGTGACCGTCGTACCAATGTTTGCACCCATGATAACGCCTACCGACTGCGTAAGGGTCATGATGCCGGAGTTGACAAGGCCGACACAGATGACGACCGTACCGGCGGACGACTGGATCACGCCGGTGATGAGCGTACCGAAAATAACGCCCTTGATGGTGGAGGAGGTCAGCTTCTGTAATACGCCCTGCATCTTGCCGCCGGCCAGCTTTTCGAGGCCGGCGCCCATGATCGACATACCATACAGGAACAGCGCAATACCGCCCAGCAGAGAGGTGATGTGTGTAATGTCCATAAAACAATGCTCCTAAAATCTTCCTATTGCTCCATTGCACAAGACGGCTTCGCCCAGCTCTCCGTATGCAAAACGCCGTCCTTTTTATTATATCATCGACCCCCCCGGCTCAACAAGCATTATTTTACAGGAAAATCACCTTTTTGACTGGAATTTTAAAATTCCCGCCCTCTTTTGCACTGTTCTTTTCTTTGATTTTACTTCGATTTTACGTTAGTGTTTTCTAACCCGCCGTCCGGTATTCCCGGGAATGCGTCAGGCAACGTCCAGCTCTTCCATCGCCTCCCGCAGGGTGTCCGCCGAGAACAGGAACGCCCCCGCCTCCGTGTATACTTCCACATGACCGCCCACATATCGCAGCTCTACGTCTTTCATTCCTCTTCCCTCCTGTGTCTTTTTGTTCTGACAGGAGTATAGCAGAATAAAAGTCCAATAAAATGTATCTTCAGGAAGTTTTTTGAGCAAAAAGGCGCAGAAAAGCCTCTCCCTTTGGGAGAGGTGGCATCGCGCAAGCGATGACGGAGAGGGCAAGCCCGTCTCCCGAGAGCCGCTACGCAGCGATAAGCAGGTTCTTTGACAGAGCGATGCTATCGCTGCGCCTGTTCCTCTCCGTCAGCGTCCTTGCCCTCTCAGTCACCTTCGGTGCCAGCTCTCCCAAAGGGAGAGCCTAAAGGGAGAGCCAAAATCTGTCCGAACTCCTTCGTTCACGCAGGAAACAGGGCGATTCGCGCAGGTTTTCTTGATTTTTCCCCCGCAGATGTGGTACATTCAGAATAATCAGATGTTCCCCGTTTTTACCATTTATTTTCACCATTCAAAGGAGGTTTTTGTATGCTGTCTTATCGTAAGCTTGCGATGCGTGTTCTGGGTCGGCCTCTCCATACGGGGGGGGTAACGATTCACCCCGTCCGGCCTCTCAGCGGGCAGCGGCGCTTATCCTGACTGCCGCAATGCTCACTACCCTTACCGCCCCGGCCTTTGCAAAGGAATGGTACATCGAAGAAGGTGACATCACCGTGAGAGCAGGTGAGACCGAAGGGACGAACAAGGTCTCACAAGGGGAGAATCCGGAGGTGGAAGACACCAACACCGTTATCACAAATAGTGACAAGGACAAAGCTTCTTCCAACACCGTGACCATCGAGGCCAAAGATAAGGACGATAAGGTAGAGGTCACACTCAAGGATGTGAACATCGACACCAGCAGCCGGAGCGAAGCCGCCGTGAGCGTGACTGGCGAGGGCAATACCAATATCGAGCTGGATGGCGACAACGCGCTGAAGAGCGACATCTACAGCAGCGGCATCTCCAGCAGCGGCAGCCTCACCATCTCCGGCGGCGAAAATGACAGCCTGACGGCCCAAGGCGGCAGCGGCGCAGACGGCATCTATAGCAGCGGCAGCCTCACCATCTCCGGCGGTACGGTCACTGCCAACGGCGGCAGCGGCGGCGGCGGCGACGGCGGCGACGGCATCTGGAGCAGCGGCGGCGTCACCATCTCCGGCGGTAGTACGGTCACTGCCAACGGCGGCGACGGCAAAGACGACTACGGCGGCGACGGCATCCGCAGCGACAGCGGCGACGTCACCATTTCCGGCGGTAGTACGGTCACTGCCAACGGCGGCAACGGCGGCAATGTGAGCGGCGACGGCATCCGCAGCGACAGCGGCGACGTCACCATTTCCGGCGGTACGGTCAAAGCCGCTGGCGGCGACAGCAAAGACGGCTACGGCGGCGACGGCATCCGCAGCGGCGGCGTCACCATCTCCGGCGGTACGGTCAACGCCGCTGGCGGCAACGGCGGCAAAGTCGGCGGCTACGGCATCTGCAGCTTCGCCCGTGTCGCCATCTCCGGCGGTACGGTCAACGCCGCTGGCGGTAACGGCAAAAACAGCAACGGCGGCAGCGACGGCATCATCAGCAACGATATCGATCTGTCGGGCAGCCTCGAGCTGACCGCCAAGGCCGGTAGGCCCAACGGCAAGGCCATCTCGTGGGCCGGCCATGAGCTTGACCTCGACACCATCAAGGACAAGCTGGGCCCGGGCGCAAAAGTCACCGCCACCGACGCTAATGGCGAAACCAAGCAGGTCTCTAGCCCCATCCCCCGTCCTGTGGAGCCGGAAGAGCCTGAGCCTGTTATCCCCGAGGAGTCTTCTTCCTCTTCTGACGGCGGCTCTGCCACCCCGTCCGCACCCGCCTCTCCCCTCCCCGGCCTGACTGTCACCGACAAGGACGGCCAGCGCATCTCCTACACGAGCACCCAGAGCGGCAATACTCTCACCGTCTGCGTCGGACGGCTCACAGCCTCCCTCCGGGCCTCGCTGGCCACCCTGCGTCAGCTGCGGGCTGAGGGCATCGACACCATCACCTTCCAGACCATCCTCTGCTCCACCACCCTCTCGGTGGACGAGCTGCTGGCGATGGGCGGCGAGGATGCCGAGGCTGTCCTGACCCACCGGTTCACCGATTCCAGCCTCACCGTGGGCTGAAGCGCCACTCTCCTCTTCCCACAGGCATAGAAAGGCCCCGCTGCCCTGCACATTTCATGCAGAGCGGCGGGGCCTTTTCCCGTTTTACCGCACCCCAGCCGCAGCCGGGACACGCTTTTCGGGCTTTCTGCGCTGCTCTGAGGCGGCAGCGCGGGAGCGGTCGTAGCAATAGCGGATGATGGCCTGACGGCGGACGATGCCGATGAACATCCCCCGGTCGTCCACCACGGGGACGAAGTTCTGGTTCATGGCCGCCTCGATGAGCTGGTCCATGCTCGTCGTGACGGTGACGGCCTTGTAGTCCCGTTTATGGGCGAAGTCCCGGATGGGCACATCCTCCGCCGCCTCAAGGTCAAGGCCATGGAACTTCTTCAGCCCCCACAGGATGTCCCCCTCCGTCAGGGTACCCACATACTCGCCCTTGCGGTTGAGCACCGGGATGGATGCGTAGCGGTTGTTCTCCCATTTTTCCAGCGTCTGGCGAAGGGTGAAGTCATCGTACACATACATCAGGTCCTGCTTGGGGGAAAGGAAAAACAGAATATTCATGAAAACAACTCCTATTATGAACTTTTTCCGCCGCCGGGGCCGCAGCTCCTGTGCAGCCGCAGCAAATTCCTGTCTTCATCACCTTGATCAAATATTCCTGCATCCTGCGCCGGATACAGTCCTACTCTTTCCACTTTAGATTTTAGCACTTTTTCATAGTAAGATAAAGATGCCTGCGCCATGTTTTATATTTTATTCACAATCACCTTTTGTTCCGTCGGATAAATATTCACGAAATGGATGCACAGCGAAGGATTTTGTGCTATACTAACACTAGGAATACGGCCCTTGGCGGCTTCGTCTGTCTTCCAGTATACCGGCTCGCGGTGTCGAAACAGGCCGAAGCCGGCGATCCGTGCCAGACTTTTCCCCTTTGCGTCTGCAATTATGTGCTGTACAGCTTCCGAAGAAAGTTGTATAATAAGAGCGGTACGCCGCCCTTTGGGCCTGCGCGCCGCCCCGCCGCCGTGCGGACAGGGGTACAATCATGAATAAAAGGAGCAGAGCGACTATGATCACTTCCCGTTTTCCGCTGGGAGATGTCAGCTTCTCAGCCGAGTATTTTTCCACGCTCGTGGGCGAAGCAACCAAACAATGCTACGGCGTGGCCGCAATGGCCCCCCGTGATCTGACCGACCGTGTCCGCTGCGCCGTGCGCGGCGTGGACGACTCGGCCAAGGGCGTCCGTGTCACACAGGAAGAGGGCCGTCTCGTGATCGAGCTGCACATTGCCGTCAGCTACGGGCTGAACATCTCCACCGCCGCGCGTGCCATCTCGCACCGCGTGAAGGACGAGGTGGAGCAGGCCACCGGCCTGAAGGTCGCCCGCGTGGTCGTATCGGTCGATGACGTGGTTGCCTGACGAGACAAAGCCCGCCCGGGGGATACCGGGAAGATATAAGGAGTAAAAAGCAATGATTTCTGGTAAGATCCTGCGCGACGCCATCATTTCCGGCGCAAACAACATCAACAATCAGCGCTCCCGCGTGGACGAGCTGAATGTCTTCCCTGTCCCCGATGGCGACACCGGCACCAACATGGGCATGACCGTCGGCGCAGCCGTCCGTGAGCTGCAGGCCATGGACGACAGCTGCACCGTGGGCGAGGCCGCAAAGACCGCCGCCTCCGCCATGCTGCGCGGCGCCCGCGGCAACTCCGGTGTCATCACCAGCCTGCTGTTCCGCGGCTTCTCCAAGGCTCTGGAGGGCAAGAAGGAGGCCGACGCCGCCGACATCGTCTCTGCGCTCAAGAAGGGCGTCGAGGGCGCTTACAAGGCCGTCATGAAGCCCACCGAGGGCACCATCCTGACCGTGGCCCGCGTGGCTTCGGAGGAAGCTGCCGCCTGCGGCAAGGAGGATGTGGCCGAGCTGTGGGACGTCGTCCTCGCTGCGGGCCAGAAGGCTCTGGAGGACACCCCCAACCTGCTGCCCGTCCTGAAAAAAGCCGGTGTCGTGGATGCCGGCGGTCAGGGCATCATGATCATCTTTGAGGGCATGGGCAAGGTCTTCCACGGGGAGGACATCGTGGCCGGCGGCGAGGCTGCCCCCAACAAGGCCAAGCTCTCCACCGCGAACGCGGGCAAGGGCGTCTTTACCGATGACCTGATGAAGGTCGAGGACATCAAGAACGGCTACTGCACCCAGTTCCTCATCAACAAGAACGAGGGCGCAAGCGCTGCAAAGATGCGTGCCTTCGCCGAGTCCAACGGCGACAGCGTGGTCTGCATCGAGGACGACGACGTCATCAACCTCCACGTCCACACCGCCGACCCCGGCAAGATCCTGAGCGAGGCCATCAAGTACGGCTACCTCACCAACTTCAAGATCGAGAATATGCACGAGCAGTTCCTTGCCCGCCAGAAGCAGGGCAAGAGCCTCGAGAAGCAGGCTTCTGCCGAGAAGAAGCCCGACCCGGCCAGCGAGTTCATCTACGCTGCCGTCGATCCCAGCCGCGACTACGGCTTTGTTGCCGTCGCCGCCGGCGAGGGCCTGAAGGCCGTCTTTACTGACCTGTCCGCTGACGCGGTCGTCTCCGGCGGTCAGACCATGAACCCCGCCACCGAGGACATCCTCGCCGCCGTCCAGAGTGTCCCGGCCAAGACCGTCTTCGTCCTGCCCAACAACAAGAACATCATCATGGCTGCCGAGCAGGCCCAAAAGCTGGCCGACCGTCAGGTGGTCGTCCTGCCCACCCGCACCGTCCCCATGGGCATCACGGCTCTGCTGAACTTTGACCCCTCCGCCACCGTCGAGGCCAACACCATCAACATGATGTCCGCCGCCGACAAGGTATCCACCGGCCTCATCACCTACGCCGCCCGCGACAGCGAGTACGACGGCAAGCGCATCCGGAAGGGCGAGATCATGGCGCTGGAGAACGGCAAGATCGTCTCCACCTCCAACGACATCACCAAGGCCACCTATCGTCTGGCCCGCGGTATGTGCAAGAAGGATTCCAGCTTCGTCACCATCATCTCCGGCTGCGACGTCTCCGACGAGGATGCCGAGAAGGTGACCGAGATCGTCAAGGCCAAGTGCCCCAACCACGTCGAGGTCAGCCACATCCGCGGCGGCCAGCCGGTCTACTATTATATGATCAGCGTGGAGTAAGCCTCTCCCCTGTTCAAAGCAATACCCGCAACACAAAACGACCTCTGCTTCCGGTCATCCGGTCGCAGAGGTCGTTTTTGTTGTACTATTTCAGAAGAAGCTCACCTGACTGCTCTCGGGCAGGTCGCCCAGAGCGCCCACCTGACGCAGGCGGTCGATGATGCTGCTGCCGACGCCGGAGGCCTGCTGCAGCTCCTCGATGGAGAGGTATTCTTCGCCGTGGATGGTCACATTTTCCAGCGCATCGGCGGCGGCACCGCCCAGACCCTTCAGGGAGCAGAAGGGCAGGCGCACCTTGCCGTCCTCCACCACATACTTCGAGCCGCGGCTCTTGCCCAGCTCGATGGGCAGGAACTCGTAGCCCCGCACCAGCATTTCGTTGACCAGCTGGAGCGAGACGAGGACGTCCTCGTCCTTGGCATTTTTCTCCTCCTTCAGGCGGCGCTTGACCTCGTTCATGTGGGCGCGGGCCACCGCCGCACCGCCCACGGCGGCTTCGTAGTCGATGTCATCGCCGCGGACAGTGAAATAGACCGCATAGAATGCCTGCGGATGGTAGAGCTTGAACCACATGAGGCGGATGGCCGACATCAGGTAGGCCACGGCATGGGCTTTCGGGAACATATACTTGATCTTGCGGCAGCTCTCGATATACCAGTCCGGCACCTCGTGCTCCCGCATGGCCTCCTCCCAGCCGGGCGCGAAGCCGCCCTTGGCCACCTTGCCCTTACGGACGGCCTCCATGATGTCGAAGGCCATCTTCGGCTCGAGGCCCTTGCGCAGCAGGTAGAGCATAATGCTGTCGCGGCAGCCGATGACCTCCGCGATGGTGCAGGTGCCGCTGCGGATGAGTTCGTCAGCGTTGCCCGTCCAGACGTCGGTGCCGTGAGACAGGCCCGAGATCTGGATCAGCTCGGAGAAGTTCTTGGGCCGGGCCTCCACAAGCATCCCGCGCACGAAGTTCGTGCCCATCTCGGGAATGCCGAAGGTGCCAGTCTGGCTGTCGATCTGCTCCGGCGTGACGCCCAGCTCCTCCGGGCTGGTGAGCAGGCTGTAGACCTTGGGGTCGTTCATGGGGATGCTGTCCACCGGGATGCCGGTATATTCCTCGAAATACTTGTAGAAGGTGGGCATATCGTGGCCCAGCTCATCCAGCTTGAGCAGGGTGTCGTGAAGGTATTTGAACTCGAAGTGGGTGGTCAGCAGACCGCCCGCCACGTCATCCGCCGGGTGCTGGATGGGGCAGAAGTCGTAGATCTCGTAGGTGTCGGGCACGACGACCATGCCGCCGGGGTGCTGGCCGGTGGTGCGCTTGACGCCGGTGCAGCCCAGCGTCAGGCGGTTCTCCTCGGCGTGGTTGACCGTTCTCCCCCGCTCATCCAGATATTTTTTGACGTAGCCATAGGCTGTTTTGTCCTGAATGCCGGAGACCGTGCCCGCCTTGAAGACGTTGGCCTTGCCGAACAGCTCCTCGGTGTAGCGGTGGACGTTGGACTGATATTCGCCCGAGAAATTCAGGTCAATATCCGGCTCCTTGTCGCCGTAGAAGCCGAGGAAGGTCTCGAAGGGGATGTCGTGGCCGTCCACCAGCATCCGGGTGCCGCACGCGGGGCAGTTCTTGTCGGGCAGGTCGAAGCCGTCCTCCACGCTGCCGTCGGTGATGAACTCGCTGTGCCTGCACTTGGGGCAGCGGTAATGGGGCGGCAGACTGTTGACCTCCGAGATGCCGGAGAAGTGGGCCACAGCCGACGAGCCGACCGAGCCGCGGCTGCCCACCTGATAGCCGCCCGCGTTGGAGTAGGCCACCAGCTTGACCGCGATGACATACAGGACGGCGTAGCCGTGGCCGCAGATGGAGTCCAGCTCTTTTTGCAGCCGCTTCTCCACGATCTCGGGCAGCGGGTCGCCGTAATCCCGCTTGGCGTGCGCCCATGTGGCGTCCCGGAGCTGCTGCTCTGCGCCCTCGATGCTGGGCGGATAGGTGCCGCGCGGGATAGCGCGAACGCTGCCGTCGATGCTGGCCGCGATCTTGCGGGGGTTGGTCACGACGATCTCGTAGGCCTTCTCCTTGGGCAGATAGCGGAACTGGTCCAGCATATCCTCCGTCGTGCGGTAGAACAGGGGCGGCTGATTGTCCGCGTCCTTGAAGCCGTTGCCCGCCTGTAAAACAGAGCGGTAGATGGCGTCCTCCGGCTCGGTGAAGTGGACGTCGCCGGTGGCGATGACGGGCTTGTGGAGGTCTTCGCCCAGCTGGATAACGGTGCGGTTGAAGTCCTTGATGACCTCTTCGCTCTCCACCTTGCCGTCCCGCACCATATAGGCGTTGTTGCCCAGCGGCTGGACTTCCAGAACATCGTAATAGGAGGCGATCTTCTTCAGCTCCTCGTAGGAGCGGCCCTCCACGATGGCGCGGTACAGCTCACCCGCCTCGCAGGCCGAGGTCAAAATCAGGCCGTCGCGGTACTTGTTGAGGAGACTGCGGGGCACGCGGGGCTTCTTGAAGAAGTAGTTGACATGGGCCTCGCTGACGATCTTGTAGAGGTTCTTCAGGCCCATCTGGTTGCGCACGAGGATGATGAGGTGGTAATACTTCTTTTTCAGCACCTCACGGTTGCCGCCGAGTCCGGTGTTGATGCCGCTGACGGCTGTGACCTGCTTTTCCTCCAGATCCTTGAGCATGACGCAGAAGATGCGGCCCAGCGCGGCAGAGTCCTCGCAGGCGCGATGGGCTTCGTAGGCGGGCAGCTCGAGATGTTTGTTGATAGTCCCCTGCTTGTAGTTGTGGAGTCCGGGGTACATGGCCTGCGCCATGGTCAGGGTGTCGATATAGGTCGGCTCGAACTCGATGCCGCTCCGCTTGGCGGCAGCGCGAAGGAACCGGATGTCGAAGGAGTGGGCGTTGTGGGCCACGAGGATGCGGCCATCCACGAATTTGAGAAAGGCTTCCAGCGCCTCGGCCTCGCCGGGGGCATTGGCCACCATCTCGTTGGTGATGCCGGTCAGCTCCGTGATCTTGGGCGTGATGGGCTTGCCGGGCTTGACGAAGGTGTCGAACTCCTCCACCACCTCGCCGTCCCGCACGATGACTGCACCGATCTCGGTCAGGTACTCCACGCCCGGATCGAGGCCCGTCGTCTCGGTGTCGAAGACGCAGAACTCGCCGTTCAGCGGCTCGTCCTTCACGCCGTAGACGCAGGGGATCATGTCATCGACGAAGTAGGCCTCACAGCCGTAGATGAGCTTGAAGTCCGGGTCGGTCTTGTGGATGGCGTCCGCCGCCAGCATGGCTTCGGGATAGCCCTGACAGACGCCGTGGTCAGTGATGGCGATGGCCGGGTGGCCCATCCGATGGGCCAGCTTGACGATGCCGCCGGGGTCGCAGAAGGCGTCCATGCTGGACAGCTTGGTATGCAGATGCAGCTCCACCCGCTTGACGGGGGCATTGTCCTCCCGCTTTTTGCGCTCGACGAAGAGGACATCGTAGGGCCAGACGATATAGTCATGCTCATACTTGTCGTAGGAGCAGTCGCCCCGCACCACGACCGTCGTGCCCTTGGGGATGGACTCCCACTTGGAGCAGTCCTCCCCTTCCTGCGCACGGATCTTCAGGTTGATGGAGCCGGTGTAGTCGGTGATGGAGACGGTATAGATCTTACGGAAGCTGCCCTTCACCTCGGTGAAGAAAACATCGCCCCAGATCATGCACTTTCCGCCCTCGCCGCCCAAGTCCTTGAGGGGGGTGAGGTTCTTGGGGGAGAACATCTTGCCGTGGAAGATGGTAACAGGCTTGTCCGTGAGGTCGAGGCCCTCCACCTTGATGGAGGGCGCCGTATTCTTCCGCTCGAATTTGACGACAGGAGGAGCAATTTTGCGCTCCAGCTTTTCTTCCATCTGGCGCTGCTCGGCCTCGCCCACGCTGCTTTCCAGCGTCACCTTGGGCTTCACGCCGGTGTGGGCGGCGATACGCTCCGCCAGCAGCCGCTCGAACTGCATCTCCTGCAAGAACTTCGTGCCATGGCAGACGCCGATGGTGATGTTCTGGCCGGTGATGGTGATGCGGCAGCGGTCGAGGAAGCCGTTGATGGGCACGCCGTCCCGCTTCATCTCCTCCATCAGCTCCCGCAGTCCGCTCTCGTCCAGCGCGGCGTAGCCGAAGAGGTTGTGGATGCGAAGCTCAAAGCCCTCATAGTCGGGCGCGAGGGAGGCCAGCAGCCGTGCGCACAGCCCCTTGTCCAGCGGGGCAGAACTGCGCAGCGTGAAAATGACCTGCCGCTCCTGCCGCAGCATCTGGGCGTGCTCGACGACCACACGGCCAAAACAGGCCGCAAAGTCCGGGTCCGCCATAAACTGCGGCCATAGCTGGGAAACAAGTGGTGTCACAGTGGTACTCCTTTTTTCTATCAGATAACAGCACAAACTGCCGCGCCCGGGATGGGCGTGGCAGTAAGTTGATCTTGCGCTTACAGTTTATAAATCTCCTCCATGAACTGGTCGAGGATATTTTCTCCCGTCAGCTTCCGGACAGGTTCGCCGTGGACGAAAAGCACCGCCTCACCCTTGCCGCCGGCGATGCCGATGTCGGCCTCCCGGGCCTCGCCGGGGCCGTTGACGACACAGCCCATGACGGCCACCTTGATGGACTTCTTGCAGCCCTGAAGCCGCCGCTCCACCTCGTTTGCGATCTCGGTGCAGGGGTACTGGGTGCGGCCGCAGGTCGGGCAGGTGATGACCTCCGGGCCGGCCACCGGGAAGCCGACGGCGCGCAGGATGTTGTAGCCCGCTTCCACTTCCTTCTCGGGGTCGGCCGCCAGCGAGACGCGGATGGTGTCGCCGATGCCCTCCAGCAGCATCCCGCCGATGCCCATGCCGCTCTTGAGCAAGCCCATCTGGTAGGTGCCCGCCTCAGTGACGCCCACATGGAGCGGGTAGTCCGTCACGGCGCTGAGCTGGCGGTAGGCCTCCATCATGCGGGGGACGTTGGAGTTCTTGATGGAGATCACGATGTTGTTGAAATCGAACTTTTCCAGCAGGCGGACGTGGTACAGCGCGCTCTCCACCATCGCTTCGGGCACAGGCGCACCATATTTGGCAAGGATGTGCTTTTCCAGACTGCCGCCGTTGACGCCGATGCGGATGGGGATGTTCTTCTGCTGGCAGGCGTCCACCACCGCCTTCACCCGGTCGTCGTCGCCGATGTTGCCCGGATTGATGCGGATCTTGTCCACGCCCACGTCGGCGCAGGCGAGAGCCGCCTTGTAGTCGAAGTGAATGTCTGCCACGATGGGGATATTGACGGCGTTCTTGACGGCCTCGATGCACTTGGCATCCGCCGCGCTGGGGCAGGTCACCCGCAGGATCTGACAGCCCGCCGCCTCGCAGCGCTTGGCCTGTGCCACATTGCCCTCGATGTCCTCCACCGGGACGTTCAGCATGGTCTGCACGGCGATGGGATTCTTGCCGCCGATGGTCACATTTCCGATCTTGACTTCACGCTTCAGCTGCCGCATGGTACTTCCCCTTTCAGATCACTCCGGTCACGAGCCGGACGATGTCATTGTACGTTGCAAAGAGCATCAGGCCGAACAGCAGCGCGAAGGCGGCGACGGTCAGACTGCCCTGAATTTTTTCCGGCACAGCATGGCCGGTGACTGCCTCGATGAGCAGGAAGACGATTTTGCCGCCGTCCAGCGCCGGGAACGGCAGCAGATTGAAGACGCCGAGGTTGATGGTGATGAGCACCAGCAGCTCGAAAACATCCTCCCAGCCGTAGCTGGCGGCCTGCCCGATGGCGGTCACGATGCCCACCGGGCCGGACAGGTCGTTGATGCTCTCGCGGCCCCGCAGCAGGTCGGCCAGCGAGGTGTAGATGATCCGGCCATAGTAGATGACGCTGTTGGCCGCTTCTTTCAAGACGTTCTTCGGTGTTTTTTTGAGTCCGTAGACCGTGAAGCCCAGCGTCATGTGGGTCTGGCTCTGTGCATCCTGCCATGTGTCGAACTGGACATCGGGCAGCTCCACCAGCTTCCCGTCCCGGCGGACGGTGAAGGCCGCACGGTAGCTCTCGGTGCGCATCAGCTCGTAGAGCATATCGTTGGCCACGAAGCAGTGCCGCCCGTTGACGGCCACGATCTCGTCCCCGGCCTGCAGGCCGGTCTGACCGCAGAGGGCATTGTCCTCCACGGCATAGATGACCTTGCTGGTGATGGGTTCACTGCGCAGCGAGATGAGGAACAGCAGCACCACAAAGCCCAGCACGAAGTTCATCACCGCGCCTGCTGCCATCACCAGCATCCGCTGCCAGACGGCGGCCTCGTTCAGAGGCTTGCCCGTCCGCTGTGCCAGCACCTCCGGCGGGATGGCCGGGGCGGCATCCTCTTCGTTCCCGCCCTCGGCCTGCGTGCTCTCGGGGCTTTCCTCCCCTTCCAGCGCCACGAAGCCGCCCACGGGCAGGAGCCTCAGGGTGTACTGGGTGCCCTTGCGGTAGGTCTTGATGAGGGCCGGCCCCATGCCGATGGAGAACTCGTTGACTTGGACGCCGCAGAGCTTTGCCATCGCAAAATGGCCGAACTCATGGATGGCGATGACTGCGCCGAAGATGAGCAGCGCAGCCGCAAAGGTGATGAAAACTGACATTCTTTCTCCTATCTCACAGGTGTGCTCTCACAAAGGCGCGGGCCATGCGGTCGCACTCGTACACATCCGCGAGGCTGTAGCTGCCGCCGAAGCTGTCGCTGTCCACGACGGCCTCCACCAGACGGCCGATGTCGAGGAAACCGATCTTGTCCTCAAGGAAGAGCCTGACGGCCTCCTCGTTGGCACCGTTGGCAGCGCAGGGGCCGAGACCGCCCTTCCTGATGGCCTTTTTGCAGGCGGCAAGGCAGCGGAAGGTCTCCTCGTCGGCCACATCGAAGGTCAGCAGCTTGAGGGTTGTGAAGTCCAGCTCCGGCACGACGCCCGGCACACGGGCCGGGTAGGTCAGCGCATACTGGATGGGGATGCGCATATCCGGCACGCCCAGCTGGGCGATGATGGAGTTGTCGCTGTACTGCACCGCCGAGTGGACGATGCTCTGGCGCTGGACGACGATCTGGATCTTCTCGGGGGGGAGGCCGAACAGCCACACTGCCTCGATCAGCTCAAGGCCCTTGTTCATCAGGGTGGCGCTGTCGATGGTGATCTTCGCGCCCATGTTCCAGTTGGGGTGCCGGAGGGCGTCGGCCTTGGTCTTGCCCCGCAGCTCCTCGGTCTTCATCCCGAAGAAGGGGCCGCCGGAGGCCGTCAGCAGGATCTTCGTCAGGCTCTTGGCGCTCTCCCTGTCCTGCAAGCACTGGAAGATGGCCGAGTGCTCGCTGTCCACCGGCAGCAGCTTGACGCCGTGCTTTGCCACCGCCTGCGTCACGAGATGTCCGCCGGTGACGAGACTCTCTTTGTTGGCGAGGGCGAGGTCATGGCCGCTCTCGATGGCGGCAAGGCTGGCGCCGAGGCCCGCGATGCCCACCACGCTGTTCAGCACCACGTCCGGGCCATCCATCGCGGCGAGGGTCTTCAGCCCCTCGGGGCCGGTCAGGAGCTTGGGCGCGTCGGCGCGGCCCGCCAGTGCAGCCGAGAGCTTCTCTGCCCCGGCCTCGCTGGTCATGCAGACATACTTGGGGTGGAACTCTTCGATCTGCTGTAAGAGTTTATCCGCCTGGCTGTGGGCCGACAGACCGAACACCTCATACCCTTGGGCGCGGATAACGTCGAGGCTCTGGGTGCCGATGGAGCCGGTGGAACCCAGCAGCGTGATTTTTTTAGCCATAAAGCGCTACCTCCTGTTCTTTTTAGTAGTAGAACACTGCGATGACCACCATCGTGACAAAGGGCGCGATGAACATCACGCTGTCAAAGCGGTCGAGGATGCCGCCGTGCCCCGGGAAGATGGTGCCATAGTCCTTGATGCCGCACTGGCGCTTGACCACGCTGGCGAACAGGTCGCCATAAATGCCCAGCACTGCGGCCACGCAGGCCAGCAGCGCGATGATGATATACATGGACACGCCGATGTTGGAGCGGGTGAACGCCTCCATCCGGTCTGCCGCCACCGAGTAGATGACCGTGACCAGTACGCCGAACACCATTGTGCCCAGCACGCCGCCCACAGCGCCCTCCACCGTCTTTTTGGGGCTGACCACCGGGCAGAGCTTATGCTTGCCGAAGGCGCGGCCCGCAAAGTAGGCGCAGGTGTCGCCGCCCCATGCGAAGCAGAGGATGAGCAGGATGAAGAAGATGGCGTCGTAGCCGAACTTCTCTACCGGCAGCAGCTCCTTGAGCCGGATGAAGGAGTAAAAGCAGAAGATGACGATGCCCGAAAACATTACAAGGCCGCTGGCTTTCTGGTAGCTGATGACGCCGTTGCGCACCACAAGATAGATGGCGTAGAACAGCACCACCAAGAAGGAGGCGGGCATCACCATCGCCCGGTAGATGCTGTAGCTCGACAGCATGACGAGCAGGGTGTAGGGCACCAGAATGCCCAGCAGCGGCCAGTCCTGTTTTTCGAAGCCCAGCGCAGAGTAGATCTCATGGAGGGCGATGAGGGTGATGGCCGCAATGACCAGATTGAACACCAGCGTATTGAAGGTGAACAGGACGCCCGCAAGGACGAACAGGCCCACCACAGCTGTGATGATTCGTGTTTTCATAGTTTCATGTTCTCCTTTGTTTCGTCCGGGAGCCGCTCCCCTGCTGCGGCAGAGGCAGCGGCATCAGCGCCCGAGGAAATACCGGACGCCCGCCGGGGGCCGCGCAGGCTGCGCGGCATCTGGGTGTGAAACGCCTTACAGGCCGCCGAAACGGCGGGAGCGCCGGTTGAACTCCGTGATGGCGGCGTCGAGGTCGCCGCGGGTGAAATCGGGCCACAGGACGTCCATTTCCACCAGCTCCGAATAGGCCGCCTGCCAGAGCATGAAGTTGGAGAGCCGCTTCTCCCCGCTGGGGCGGAGGATGAAGTCGGGGTCCTTCTGGCCGGCCGTGTACATCTGGGCCGAGAGGGCATCTTCCGTGATGTCCTCCGGCTTCAGCTCGCCCGCAGCCGCCTTGGCCGCGAGGCGCTGGGCTGCGCGGACAATCTCCGGCCGACCGCCGTAGTTGATGGCGATGTTGATGGTCAGGCCGGTCTTGCAGGCAGAGTCCCGCTCCAGCTTGTTCATCAGCTCCTGCAGCTTAGGCTCCAGCACCGTGCGGTCGCCCATGAAGCAGATGCGGACGTTCCGGTTCTCGTAGTCGAAGCCCTTGATGAGGTATTCGCCGAACAGCCGCATGATCGCGCCCACCTCTTCGGCGGGGCGCTTCCAGTTTTCGGTCGAGAATGCGTAAAAATACACCGACTCCACGCCCAGCTCATCGCAGTAGTCCGCAATGTCCTGAAAGACCTGTGCGCCCTTCTTGTGCCCGGCGGTGCGGGGCAGGCCCCGGCTCTTGGCCCAGCGGCCGTTGCCGTCCATGATGATGCCGATGGACAGTCCCTTTGCAAAATCCTTTGGATGTTCCATGCTCTTCTTCCTCTACGATTCGTCTGGCAAAAAGTGCCGCGCACCTTCTCTCAGCGCACGGCACCTTCCTGCTTACAGCGGTCAGGCTCAGACGGACATGATCTCCTTCTGCTTCTCTTCCACGGCAGCGTCGATGTTCTTCACATACTTGTCGGTCAGCTTCTGGACATCCTCTTCCATGGTCTTCTGGGTGTCCTCGGTCAGCTCACCGGCCTTCTTCATGGCCTTGGCTTTATCCATCGCGTCGCGGCGGACGTTGCGGACGGCGACCTTTGCCTCCTCACCCATCTTGGAGACTTCCTTTGCCAGCTGCTTGCGGCGCTCCTCGTTGGGGGCCGGGAAGTTCAGGCGGATGGTCTGGCCGTCGTCGATGGGGTTGATGCCCACATCGCTGGCGAGGATTGCCTTGCTGATGGCACGCAGAAGCGTGCGGTCCCACGGGGTGATGGTCAGGGTGCGGGCCTCGCTGACAGCCACAGAAGCCACCTGCTGGATGGGGGTGGGAGAGCCGTAGTAATCCACGGTCACTTTGTCCAGAACGCCGGGGTTGGCACGGCCTGCGCGCACCGTCTTCAGCTCGCGCTCCAGATGCTCGACTGCGCTCTTCATCTTGTCTTCAAATGCCTTGGTGTTGCTGCTCATTGTCCTAGTCTCCTGTTTGTTATCAATTTTCACCAGCCGCAGGACGCGTCTGGTTCATTCTATTGTCGGAAGCGGGGCGGTATGCTCAGCCCTCGTAGACCAGCGTGCCCACATTCTCGCCCTGCACGGCGCGGGCGATGTTGTCGGGGTCGGCCAGATCGAACACGAGGATGGGAAGCTTGTTGTCCCGGCAGAGGGTGGCTGCGGTGCCGTCCATGACTGCCAGACGGTCCTCCAGCACCTTGGTGAAGGTGAGGGTCTCGTACTTCTTGGCGTCGGGGTACTTGTGGGGGTCCTTGTCGTAGACGCCGTCCACCATCGTGGCCTTGAACATGATGTCGGCGCTGACCTCAACGGCGCGCAGGGCCGTAGTCGTGTCGGTGGAGAAGAAGGGGTTGCCGGTGCCGCCGCCAAAGATGGCGATCTTGCCCGCGTCCATCGCACGGAGCGCATCCTTGCGGGTGAAGGCCGGGGCCACCTGCGGCATGGTGATGGAGGTGAACACCTCCGTCGGCACGCCCAGCTGCTCCAGCTTGTCGGAGACGGCCAGTGCGTTCATCACCGTTGCCAGCATACCGATCTTATCGGCCAGCGTGCGCTCCATCTTGCCGCTGGAACGGCCGCGCCAGAAGTTGCCGCCGCCCACGACGATACCGATCTGGACGCCCAGCTCATGGGCCTTCTTCACGCCGCCGCAGATCGCGTCCATGGTCGGCTCGTCGAAGCCGGTGCCCTTCTCGCCGCCGAGTGCCTCGCCGCTGATCTTCAGAAGGATACGCTGATATTTCAATGCCATAATAACATACACCACCTGTATCAGATTTGGCCGCGCTGTGCGCTGCCGTTTTTATCTCTTGTCTATTTTACAATAAAACTGCTCCAAAGTAAACAGGCAAACGCCAGCTCTTCGGCAAAGGTTTCTCCCCCGGCCCTCTTTGCGCAAAAAAAGACTGGACATTTGCCCCGGAACATGCTATAATACTGCTTGCATCCCGGCAAAATCGAATATGCGGGCATCGTACATCGGCTAGTATATCAGCCTTCCAAGCTGAGGAGGTGGGTTCGATTCCCATTGCCCGCTCCAATTTTTAGACGCTGGTTCGTAAAGAATCAGCGTCTTTCTTTATGCTCTGGCCCCACTTTTGGCCATATTCCATTCCGGAGACCCAAAAGCGGCCCTTTCCCCGAAAAACAGGGAGAGGGCCGCTTTTCTGTTATATTATAATGTTATTGTCCTCACATACTCCACCGGCTCTTATCTGCCCGGGTGTCGATGTGCACCCAGCCGGTGCGGCGCTTCGGGTGGGAGGCATCCTTCGGGTAGCGCCCGATGCCGCCCCGCCCGGGCAGCAGGGTCTCGGCGTAGGCGGCGACCGAGGCCACCGGGGTGTCCTCCACCCAGAAGTCCGCCGCCCGGCCCAGCAGGTGCTGGCTGGACTTGCTGCCGCCGACGGCAGCATTGTGGGCAGCGGTGCGGTAGCCGCTGGTGATATGCAGGGGCTTTCCGAAGTGCTCCCGGATGCACTGGAGCAGCACCACAAGCTCCTCGTCGAGGAGCACGACGTCGCTGCCCTTGCAGCCGAACTCCCGCACCTTGAAGCTGGGCGAGAGCTGCCGGGTGGAGTCCCGGCGGAGGCTGTATTCACAAATCGACATCTTCAGTCCTCCGCTCCGCCCTTCTTCCCGCAGATCTCTTCAAACTCCGCCTTGGAGAGGATGCCTTTACGGACATACACCCGCAGCATGGCCTCCGAGATGCGGCCCTGCTCCCAGCGTTCGGCCAGTTTTTCCTTGTTGCTCATGTTTTCGTCTCCTTTCTTATTCTGCATCCGGCAGGCTCAGGGCCACCATGTCTTCCAGCGCGTCCGCAATGCGGGTCTGGTCGGAGACGCCGGTGTCCGCAGGCGGGGCATCCTCAAAGGCCTCCATGGCGGCGAGGTAGTCCTCGTCGGTGGTGCAGCCGCTGAAGTCACAGCCTGCCTTCCGGCAGCGCTCCACGGCCTCGTCGAAGATGAGGGCCACGCTGCCGTTGATGACGCCGCCGCCCACGATCATCTTCGCAAAGCGGCCCCACGGGTAGCGGTCGAGCCACTGTTCGGCGGTGAGCACCTCGCCCACCGGGGTGATCACATCGGAGCTGTTGTCGTAGATCTTGTAACGTGCCATTCTGAGTTTCCTCCTTATTCCTTATATGGTATAAACGTCAACGGTGTCATGGTAGAGGCTTTCCGTGTTCCTGCCGCCCGCGAACAACACATAGTCCCCGACGGCGGCAGCGGCCATGCTGTCCCTCGCCTCGCTCAGAGCAGTGATGGTCGTTCTGGTCAGCGAGGCGTCGCAGACATCCACCGTGCCGGACTCATCGCCGCCTGCGAAAAATGCATACCCACCGGCCGTCACCGCATCCGGCTGTCTTGCCGCGCTGAGGATGCTGACCGTTGTTTTGGTGAGGGAGGCGTCGTAGACATCCGCATCGGCCGTATCGCCCGCAAAGAGGGCATATCCGCCCACCGCCGCCGCGGCATAGCTGTTCTGGGCACTGCTCAGGTCTGCCGCTGCCGTGAGGGTCAGGGAAGCGTCGTAGGCGTCCACCACAAGACTGCCATCCTTGGGGGTGCCGCCTGCAAAGAGGGCATGGCTCCCGACGGTCGCGCCCGCCGGGAAGAACCGTTTGGTGGACAGCGGCGTGCCCGCCGTCCGGGTGAGGGCCTCATCGTAGACGTCCACGGTCGTGAAAGCGCCGCCCGTGGTAAGGCCGCCCTGTCCGCCTCCGGCAAAGAGCGCACGGGAGCCAAGCACCGTGCAGCCCATCCTCGTCCGCATCCTGCTCAGCGCGGCGGCTGACGTCCGGGTGAGGGAGGCGTCGTAGGAATCCACCGTGTTATAGCCCCCTCGGGCGGTCGGCGTAGCAGTCCCGCCCGCAAACAGAGCATGCGCCCCGAGCGGCACGGCAGAATGCAGATACCTCTTGTCCCCCAGCGCCGCCGGGGCCGTCCGTGTGAGGGAGGTGTCGTAAGCGTCCACCGTATTGCAGACCGCGTTCGAGGCCGTGCCAGCGAAGCGTCCGCCCCCGATGAGCGCACTGTTCCCTGCCGCTGCGGCCTTTGCGCCGTACTTCGGGGCCGCGAGAGGCACACCCGTCCCGGCATACTCCGGCTCTGCGCTGTAGCACAGCCGCGCCCTGTTCCCGACGCCAACGTACATCTTCCGGACTGCACGGGCCTTGCCCGCCACCCCGACATAGGCTTTTTTCATCCTGCGGGCGACGCCGCCCGCACCTACATAGATCCCCTTTGCCATCTTCTGCCCCCTTTACGCATACACGATGAGCACCTTGTTGGTGGCAAGGCTGCTGCCTGCACCGGGGTCGGCCGTCTGGGCCGCAAAGGTGAATCCGTTGACACTGTTGGCCGTACCGCCCGCCGAGGAAGAACCGGCGTAGCTGTGAGTATGGCTGGCAGCGGCTTTCCCGGCCAACGCGCTGCCGACGGCCTTGGCATCTGCCGCCGCGCCTGACACGGCGAGGGTGGCATCCACCTCCACCGCCTTTCCCGCCGCGCCCGTCTGGCCCCTCGGGCCTTGCGGGCCGGTCGCACCGGCGGGGCCTGCCGGGCCAGTATCGCCTTTTTCGCCTTTCGGCCCCTGCGGGCCTGTGTCGCCCTTCGGGCCTTGTGCGCCCCGTGCACCGGGGTCGCCCTTCTCGCCCTTGAAGTTTCCCGAGGCGATGCCCTCTTGCAGAGTCTTCAGGCTGCGGGCCGCAGCGGCGGCGCTGTCCGACGCGCTGCTCTGGGCCGTCTCGGCCCGCGCAGCGCTCTTCTCCACGTCGGCACCGGCCCCTTCCAGCTGACCCACCAGCTGCTGCCATGCCGGAGTGCCCGGCGGCGGCAGAGTGCCGTCCTCTGTGCCGGAGTTTGCGGCCACCCGGTAGCGCAGATCGGCACTGGTGAGGGTGCGGACGCCGTCGCTGCCCTCGAAGGTGATGCATCCTTCGCCGGGCACTGCCGTGACCAGCGCGGGCACCTCCACCACCCCATCCTCCACCAGCGATGCGGGCGGGCTGCCGCCCGGCGTGTGCCAGAACGCCCGGAGGGTCATCCCCTTCCACTCGTCGGCGGCGCTCACCCTCAGCCGGTAGACGCCGCAGTTCCTGCTGTAGCCGAGCTGCAGCGCATCCATGCTGCCCGGCGTCTTTACTGCGCCGGAGGACGCAAGCGAGAGCTTGTATTCTATCATCCAGAGACCTCCTTTTTTGATTCGGCAGATGCTTTTCCGGCAGGGGCGCTTCTGCCATCACACCCGCCGGGACAAAAATGCCAAGCGGCTCCTGAGCGCAATCAACAACCATTGCTTGTCATTTTCGTCTTTTCTTGTGCCATATGGTAGCATCTCGCCGCTGCGAAGTCAACAGATTTTGCGAAATAGTCGGAAACTTGTGCGAAAACGCGCAGAAAATCGCGCTTTGCCCCTGTCGCAGGCAAAAAAAACGGCCCGGGCCGTGTGCGTACACATCGGCTCGGGCCGGGGCATCTGATTCGATTTTACTGCGGCCGGGGCATCCTGCTCATCTGTCCCACTTGTCGCAGAGGGCGTTGATCTGGTCGGCGAACTTGGCGAGGTCCTTGTTGGCGCCGCCCTCGTTGTGCTCGATGACCCGCAGCAGGCGCTTGCCTGCGCTGAGCAGCCGCTGGAAGACGGTGGCCGCACGGGCTGCACCCTCGCTGACGCGGTGCTCGATGCGGGTGCGGGTGCCTTCCTTCAGGCAGACAGCACCCTCGGCCCCGATGGCCCACTGCTCACCGTTGTAGGGCGCACAGGCGGTGAAGCCCTGCTCGGTGAGGGTCTGGGTGAAGATATTCTCCACCTCGTCCTCGCCATGGATGACGAAGACCCGCTTGGGCTTCGGCTCGAAGGAGTTCACCCACTTCAGCAGGCCCTCCCTGTCGGCGTGGCCCGAAAGGCCGGTAAGCTGGCAGATCTCGGCCTGCACCTCGATGGACTCGCCAAAGAGCTTGACGTTCGTTGCCCCCTCCAGCAGGGAGCGGCCCAGCGTGCTCACAGCCTGATAGCCCACGAAGAGGATGGTGCACTCCTTCCGCCAGAGGTTGTGCTTGAGGTGGTGGCGGATACGGCCCGCCTCGCACATTCCGCTGGCCGAGATGATGACCTTGGGCACGGGGTCGGTGTTGATGGCACGGGACTCGTCGCTGGTAACGCTGACCTTCAGGCCCGGGAACTGGATGGGGTCGATGCCCTTGGCCAGCAGGGCGTTGGCCTCCTTGTCGAAGCAGGAGGGGTCGGTATCCTTGAAGATGCGGGTGGCCTCGATGGCCAGCGGGCTGTCGATATAGACCGGGAAGCAGCCGTGGCCGGTGACAAGGTTCTTCTCCTTGATCTCACGGATGAAGTAGAGCAGCTCCTGCGTGCGTCCCACCGCAAAGCTCGGGATGACCACATTGCCGCCCCGGTCGAAGGTGCGCTGCAAAATTTTCGCCAGCTCGCCCACATAGTCGGGCTTGGGGCCGTGGCAGCGGTCACCGTAGGTGGACTCCATAAAGACATAGTCCGCATCCTTCAGGTAGGTGGGGTCCTTGATGATGGGCTGATGGAGGTTGCCGATGTCGCCGGAGAAGACGAGCTTGGTGGTCGCGCCGTTCTCCGTCACCCAGATCTCGATGCTGGACGAGCCGAGAAGATGGCCCACATCCACAAAGCGGATGACGAGGCCGGGGGCAAGCTCGACCTCTTTGTTGTAGTCGAACCCCCGGAACAGCGCGATGGCCGCCTCGGCGTCCTGAATGGTGTACATCGGCTCCACCGGCTCCGCGCCGGAGCGCTGGCCCTTGCGGTTCTTCCACTCGGCCTCGAACTCCTGAATGTGGGCCGAGTCCCGCAGCATGATGCTGCACAGCTCTGCCGTGGGCTTGGTGGCATAAATTCTGCCCCGGAAGCCGTTGCGCACCAGCAGGGGCAGCAGGCCCGTGTGGTCGATATGGGCATGGGTGGCCAGCACGCCGTCGATCTCGCCCGGTGCAACAGGGATGGGCTGGTTCTCGTAGACATCCTTGCCCTGCTCCATCCCGCAGTCGATGAGGAAGCGCTGTCCCGCCGCTTCCAAAAGGGTACAGCTGCCGGTCACTTCGTGGTTGGCACCCAAAAACGTCAGTTTCATAGACACACCTCCAACGGGTTTATCCAACTTTGGTATACTAAGTATAACACGTTTTGCCCCGCAATGCCGCCCAAATCGAAGGCCGATTCTCGGGCAAAACGCCGAAACCATCAAAAATTTTTTATACAATCTTGACAAACCACCCCCGGATGATATAAACTTAAATCGTATGACGTAACTTCTACAGAGATTCCAAATAGAGAGGTTGTATTTTATGGTTCGTAACGATTTGCGCAATGTCGCTATCATCGCTCACGTTGACCACGGCAAGACCACGCTGGTGGACGCGATGCTGCATCAGAGCGGCGCTTTCCGCGACAATCAGGTCGTGGCAGAGCGTGTCATGGACAGCGGTGACATCGAGCGTGAGCGCGGCATCACCATTCTGGCCAAGAACTGCTCCTGCACCTACAAGGGTGTCAAGATCAATATCGTCGATACCCCGGGCCACGCCGACTTCGGCGGCGAGGTCGAGCGCGTGCTGAAGATGGTCAACGGCGTCCTGCTGCTGGTGGACGCTGCCGAGGGCTGCATGCCCCAGACCCGTTTCGTGCTGCAGAAGGCTCTGCAGCAGAACCTGAGCCTCGTGGTGGCCATCAACAAGATCGACCGCCCCGATGCCCGCATCAAGGAAGTCATCGACGAGGTGCTCTACCTGCTGATGGATCTGGGCGCTACCGATGAGCAGTTGGACTGCCCCATGCTGTTCTGCTGCGGCCGTGAGGGCACCGCAAGCCTCGACCCCGATGTGCCCGGCACCGATCTGGTCCCCCTGTTCGACACCCTGCTGAGCACCATCCGGCCCCCCGAGGGCGACCCCGAGGCTCCCTTCCAGATGCTGGTGTCCTCCGTGGACTACAACGAGTTCGTGGGCCGCATCGGCATCGGCCGCATCCAGAACGGCGTCGCCAAGGTGGGCGAGGAAGTGGTCGTCTGCGACTGGCACAACCCCGACCTGAAGATGCGCGGCCGTCTGACCAAGCTGTATGACTTCCAGGCCAATGGCCGTCAGCCCTGCGACAACATCACCGCAGGCGACATCGTGGCCTTCTCCGGCCTGCCGGACGTCACCATCGGCAACACCCTGTGCAGCCCCTCCAGCGTGGAGCCGCTGCCCTTCGTGAAGATCAACGACCCCACCGTCGAGATGACCTTCTCCGTCAACGACAGCCCGCTGGCCGGCCGCGAGGGCAAGTACGTCACCAGCCGCCAGATCCGCGACCGTCTGCAGAAGGAACTGCTGAAGGACGTCGCCCTGAAGGTGGAGGACTCTGCCACCACCGATTCCTTCCGCGTCATGGGCCGTGGCGAGATGCATCTGTCCATCCTCATCGAGACCATGCGCCGCGAAGGCTATGAGCTGCAGGTCTCTCCCCCGCACGTCCTGACCAAGGTCATCGACGGCAAGACCTACGAGCCTATGGAGCACGTCGTCATCGACGTCCCGACCCAGTATCAGGGCGCTGTCATGACCGGTCTGGGCCAGCGCAAGGCCATCCTGCAGCAGATGGAGTCTCTGGGCACCGACCGCGTGCGTCTGGAGTTCCGTATGCCCAGCCGCGGCCTGTTCGGCTACCGCAACCAGTTCCTGACCGACACCCACGGCGAGGGCATCATCAACCAGATCTTCGACGGCTATGATGTCTGGGCTGGCATGATCGCCAACCGCTCCACCGGCTCTCTGGTCAGCTTCGAGACCGGCGAGGCCGTCACCTACGGCCTGTTCAACGCCCAGCAGCGCGGCACCCTTCTGGTGGGCGCGGGCGAGAAGGTCTACGAGGGCATGGTCATCGGCTACACCGCTTCCGGCGAGGATGTGGACGTCAACGTCTGCAAGACCAAGCACCTGACCAATACCCGTGCTTCCGGCTCTGACGACGCCCTGCGCCTCATCCCCATCAGCAAGCTGAGCCTTGAGGGCTGCCTTGAGTTCCTTGCTCCGGATGAGCTGCTGGAGGTCACTCCCGAGAACCTGCGCATCCGCAAGCAGATCCTTAACCACGAGCAGCGCATGAAGGCAAAGAGCAAGCTGAAGTAAGCTCTTCCCCTATAAAAGCAGCGATCCCGTCCCCTGCATCCCGGATGCAGAGGGCGGGATCTTTTTGCAGCAAAACATCCGCAGCGGCCCGGAACGGGCGCACTGCGGATGTTTTTTCTTATTCTGATGTTCAGCCTGCGTAGGCGCTGCCCGGCGTCCAGACGTTGTCCGCCGCGTACTTGGCGTGGTTGCGCAGATACGTCACCCACGCGCCGTAGCCGTTGCCCGCCGAGAAGTGGACGCCGTCCGGCGCAGCCAGCACCTCTTTCAGGTTGCCCTCGCCGTCGGCCAGCGTCTCCCACAGGTCGAGGTAGACGCAGCCCTTGTCGGCGGCCAGCAGGGCCAGCTGCTCGTTCACCGAGCGGATGATGTCCGAGGCAAGGCCCGGCTTTTCCACGGCCGCCTCGGGGCGGACGGGCGGGATGGACTGGACATAGATGACGCACCCCTCGCCCAGCGTCTGGCGCAGGACATCCAGCATCTGACCGTAATAGGCGAGGAAGCGGTCTGCCGCGCCCACGGTGGTCAGGGTGTTGGTGCCCAGCAGGATATACAGCTTCTTGGGCTGGGCGGCGGCCAGCACATCCAGCGCCACCTCCGGCCCACGCACGCTGCTTTTGACCGCGCTGCGGTTGACGATGGCGTCCGGGCCGACGCCGGTGTAGCCGCAGATGAGCGCGCCGCCGAGGTTGATGCTGTAATCCGAGAAGCCCACGGTCAGGCTGTCGCCGAGGAAGGCCGCGTCGGAGAAGTAGCTCAGATCGACCTGCCCGCAGGCGGGCTGGCGGATGACGCTGCTGTCGTAGGCCCTGACGCTGTAGGCCCCCGCCGTCTGGCGGGCCGGGCCGAACTGCTCCAAGGTCACGGCGGCGGTGCCGTCTGCTGCCGGGGCGGTGCTGTCGGCGCTGCTGTCCGCCCCGCCCTGCATCGGCAGGGGGGCGAGGATATTCTGCGCCGTGCCGTTGGCCGTCACTGTTGGCAGCTCTTCGGTCTGCTTCTGCCCGTGCTCGAGGATGACTGTGATGGCGAAGCTCACCAGCAGGATGCCCGCTGCGGCCCCTGCGAGCCGTGCGAGGCCTCCCGCGCCGCCCCGCCGTCTCCGGCTGGTGCTGTGATACTCATGTGAAATGCCCATAAAGGTGTTCCCGCTTTCGTTTGGTTCTGATGATAGTCTGCCCGGGATGGGGCGGGTTATCCCCCGCTGCGGCCCGTCAGCGCTGTGTGAACCCTATTTTATCATAATTTTTTTGCCTCTGCAACCAATTAGGGCTTGCATACAACAGGCAAAACGGTTACAATAGGAGTAGAGCAGGTTTTTGCACACATTTCTCGAAGTGCTTGCACGACCTGCTAGAATTTTTGTGCGAGTTGCGGCTGCCGATTGTTGGCTCTGCCCCCGCCTGTACACTGTGCAGGGTGTGCGGGCCTCGGAAGGGGCAGGGCGCGGAGCGGCGCTGCGGCGCACAGGAAGTCCAATTTATCGGTAAATGATACAAGGAGGTTCTCATGGCCAAGAATGTGATCATCGGCCAGAGCGGCGGCCCCACCGCCGTCATCAATTCCAGCCTCGCGGGCGTCTACAAGGCAGCCTGCAGTCTGGGCGCAGACAAAGTCTACGGCATGAAGCACGGCATCGAGGGGCTGCTGAAGGAGGAGCTTGTGGAGCTGAACGTCCTGCTGGACGACCGGCTCAGCATCGAGCTGCTCAAGCGCACGCCGTCCAGCTATCTGGGCAGCTGCCGCTACAAGCTGCCCGAGCCGGAGGCAGACTCCACGCCCTACGTCAAGCTGTTCACCCTGTTTGACAAGTACGACATCTGCGCAGTGTTCTACATCGGCGGCAACGACTCGATGGACACCATTGCCAAGCTCAGCCGCTACGGCGCACAGGTGGGCAGCGCGGTGCGGTTCATCGGCGTGCCCAAGACCATCGACAACGACCTCTGCCTCACCGACCACACCCCCGGCTACGGCTCTGCGGCCAAGTACATCGCCACCATCCTCAAGGAGGTCATCCGCGACTCCTCCGTCTACGACATCCGGAGCGTGACCGTGGCCGAGATCATGGGCCGTCACGCCGGCTGGCTGGCCGGTGCGGCCTGTCTGGCGGGCGGCGACGACTGCGACGGCCCCGACCTCATCCTTCTGCCGGAAGTCCCCTTCGAGCCGGACAAGTTCCTCGCCAAGGTGGACGAGTTGCAGCGGGTGAAGTCCAATGTCATCATCGCGGCCAGCGAGGGCGTCAAGACCGCCGACGGCACCTATCTGTGCGACCTCGTCTCCACGGCAGGCCAGCTGGACGCCTTCGGCCACAAGGCCATCCTCAGCGGCACCAGCCGCTATCTGTCCGACCTCATCCACGACAAGCTGAACTGCAAGAGCCGCGCCATCGAGTTCTCGACGCTGCAGCGCTGCGCCAGCCATCTGGCCAGCCGCACCGACGTGAACGAGGCTTACGCCGTGGGCGGCGCTGCGGCGGCAGCAGCCTTTGCCGGTGAGACGGGCAAAATGATCGCGCTCAAGCGCGTATCCGAATATCCCTACCAGTGCATCACCGAGGCAGTGGACGTCCAGAAGGTGGCAAACCTTGAGAAGAAGGTGCCGCTGGACTGGATCGCCCCCGACGGGATGCAGGTGACGGCGGCGTTCGAGGAGTACGCCCGCCCGCTGATCCTCGACGAGGTCACTCCCGTCTACGTCAACGGCACGCCCCGCCACATCCATCTGTAAGGATCGCCTTTTTCCTTTCCCCGCGTCTGTTTTCGTGCACCTGCACGTTTATAGCAATTCAACTTTTTAATGCAACAGCAACAGCGTTGAATTGCATATCGCAAATATGCTGTTTGACTGTTGCACTAATTTCTTGCCTTGCGATAAAATAATGCCGAAACAGAAAAACAAAAAAGGAGAAATCATCATGGGTAAAAATGCAATCGTTGGCCAATCCGGCGGCCCCACCTCTGTCATCAACGCAAGTCTGGCGGGTGTGTTCGAGAGCTGCAAGAGCCGTGGCGCAGACATCGTCTACGGTATGTGCAACGGCGTGGCCGGTCTTCTGGAGGAGCGGGTCGTTGACCTGTCCACCCTGCTGACCGATGACCTTGACATCGAGCTGCTCAAGCGCACCCCCTCCAGCTTCCTCGGCAGCTGCCGCTACAAGCTGCCCGACTGGCACACCGACGAGACTGTGTACAAGAAGCTGTTCGCCATCCTCGAGAAGCTGAATATCGGCTACTTCTTCTACATCGGCGGCAACGACTCGATGGACACCATCGGCAAGCTGGCGGAGTACGGCGAGCGCATCCAGAGCGACATCCGCTTCATGGGCGTGCCCAAGACCATCGACAACGACCTGATGGTCACGGATCACACCCCCGGTTACGGCTCTGCGGCCAAGTACATCGGCGTGGTGATGAAGGAGATCATCCGTGACGCCACCGTCTACGGCACCAAGTACGTCACCGTCGTGGAGATCATGGGCCGCAACGCCGGCTGGCTGACCGCCGCCGCCGCGCTGGCCAAGAGCGACGACTGCGAGGGCGTGGATATGATCTGCCTGCCGGAAGTCCCCTTCAACGTGGAGCACTTCGTCGAGAAGGTGCGGACGATGCAGGAGAAGAAGCCCAGCATCGTCATCGCCGTGTCGGAGGGCGTCAAGCTGGAGGACGGCCGCTACGTCTGCGAGCTGGCAGATGACGTCCATGCAGTGGATGCCTTCGGTCACAAGGCCCTGACCGGCACCGCCCGCTATCTGGCCAACGTGGTGGCCCGCAATCTGGACACCAAGACCCGCTGCATCGAGCTTTCCACCCTGCAGCGCTGCGCCGGACACCTGACCAGCCGCACCGACATCACCGAGGCCTATCAGGTCGGCGGTGCTGCCGCCAAGGCTGCTTTTGAGGGCGTCACCGGCCAGATGGTGGCCCTGAAGCGCATCTCCAACAGCCCCTACCAGTGCACCACCGAGCTGCACCCCATCAGCGAAGTGGCAAACCTCGAGAAGAAGGTGCCGCTGAGCTGGATGAACGAGAATCATACCCAGATGACCGAAGATTTCCTCGCTTACGCACGGCCTCTCATTCAGGCTGAGCTGACCCCGCTGTACATCGCCGGTCTGCCTCACCACATCTACATGAAGACCCAAAAGTAAGCTTCTGTTTCGCAATGACACCCCTGCATCTGCGGGGGTGCTTTTTTGTACGGAAACGACTCGAATTTACCTGTTTTTTGCTTGTATTTTACACAAGCCTGTATTATAATATAGATATATCTGCGTCGTCCGCTGTTGGACGGCGCGTTTTTTCGTGAGTGATCTTCTGATTTTCGAGGAGGCAGAGTATTTCCATGACACAAAATTCCCGGACCAGCGATCTGACCAGCGGCCCCATGCTGCAAAAGATCATCCTGTTTTCCTTGCCGCTGGCGGCATCCAGCGTCCTGCAGCTGCTGTTCAATGCGGCCGACGTGGTGGTCGTGGGCCGTTTTGCGGGCAGCACGGCGCTGGCGGCCGTGGGCTCCAACGGCGCACTCATCAACCTGCTGGTCAACCTGTTCGTGGGCCTGTCGCTGGGCGCGAACGTCGTCGCGGCCCGCTGCTTCGGCGCAAAGGACGAGGAGGGCGTCCACACCACCGTCCAGACGTCGGTGACGCTGGGCCTCGTCAGCGGCCTCTTTCTGGCCGTGGTGGGCATCTTCGCGGCCCGGGGCCTGCTGGAGCTGATGAGCTGCCCTGAGGACGTCATCGACCTGTCCACCCTCTACCTCAAGATCTACTTCATCGGGATGCCCATGACCATGCTGTACAACTTCAGCTCGGCGCTGCTGCGTGCCGTGGGCGACACCAAGCGGCCTCTGTTCTGTCTGGCCGTGGCGGGCGCCATCAATGTGGTGCTGAATCTCGTCTTCGTCATCCTCTTCTCCATGAGCGTGGCGGGCGTCGCGCTGGCCACCATCATCAGCCAGACCGTTTCCGCCTGCATGGTCACGGCCCTGCTGGTGAAGGAGAAAGGCCCGCTCCACCTCGACCTCGGCCATCTGGGCTTCCACGCGGGGGCGCTGGGCCAGATCCTGCGCATCGGCCTGCCCGCCGGCTTGCAGAGCACCGTGTTCAGCCTCTCCAACGTCGTCATCCAGTCGGCGGTCAACTCCTTCGGCTCCACCATCGTGGCGGGCAACTCGGCCGCCTCCAACCTCGAGGGCTTCGTCTACACGGCCATGAACGCCTTCGCGCAGGCCGCCGTCACCTTCACCAGCCAGAACATGGGCGCACGCCGCTACGACAACCTCGACCGCGTCATGCGCAACTGTCTGCTCTGCGCCGCCGTCACCGGCCTCGTGCTGGGCGGTGGTGCCTCCCTGCTGGGCGAGCAGCTGCTCCACTTCTACTCCTCCGACGAGGCCGTGGTCGCGGCCGGTCTGGCTCGTATGCACATCATCTGCACCACCTACCTGCTCTGCGGCTGCATGGACGTGCTGGCCAGCTGTCTGCGCGGCCGGGGCTACTCCGTCCTGCCGATGGTGGTCAGCCTCGTGGGCAGCTGCCTGCTCCGTCTGGTCTGGATCGCCACCATCTTCCAGCTGTTCCGCTCGACCACCACCCTCTATCTCAGCTACCCCATCAGCTGGATCCTGACGGCGCTGGTGCACCTCGGCTGCCTGCTGGTGGTGCGGCATAAGATGAAGCAGGAGATTTCCCTGACGAAGGCGGCATGACCGAGAGGGCAGGCCTCGTCCCCATAAAACAGCAACACAGCGATAAGCATTGGCTTTTTCAGAGCCATCTTATCGCTGTGTTTTTTGTTTCTCGGCAGCATCCTTGCCCTCTCCCAAGGGGAGAGGCTTTAAGCGGGCCTCTTACTTCAGGGTCTTCGCCAGCAGATACCGGTCATAGCCGCCGTACATCTCCCGGCGGCAGACGATCTCGAAGCCGCAGGCGAGGGCGTTGCGGAGGCTGTACTGGTTGTCGGGGCTGACGGTCGCCCCGATGCCCACGATGCCGGGGCGGAGCCGGGTCAGGGCTGCTTCCAGCAGCTTCCGCTGCAGGCCGTTGCCCCGGTAGTCGGGATGGACGATGGCGCTGTCCGCGTTGGCCCAGCCGTCCCACGCGGGTCTGGGGATGCCCATGAAGGCGGCATAGTTGTGCTCGTCCTGCCCGCAGTAGCGCAGGATGAAGTAGGCCCCCAGCCGCCCGCCGTCCCAGCCGCCGATGCACAGGTCGTCCCGCAGATAGCGGGCGATATTTTCCAGCGTGTCGGGCACGAACTGCTCCGGATGGGGCATCCCGGCCCGCACCTCGTTCTGCAAAGCGTAGAAGGCGGCGGCATCCTCCGGCCCGGCGGGGCGCAGGGTCATGGTGCGGCTTTCGGGCCTGCCGCACCCTTTGTGCAGAAGAACTTCCATTCTTGCTCTATCCCTCCAAAATAAAATCATACTTTCCGGTCGATTCCAGTATAAATGCCGTTTGAAACATTGTCAATTTATGTTATAATACTTGTAGAAAAAGTTTCTGCCGGGCATCCTTGTGCCCGGGCAGGGCTTTTTCTGAAGTCCAGGCAGGGCCGCCCTGCCCGTGTACCGGAGGAAACGAACCATGAGAGATCCCAGCTTATCCCCTTCCAGCCGCTTGGGCGGCGCTGTCATCAGCGACCGCATCGTCAGCGCCTTGCTGGAGGAACTGCGCACCGGCCGCTATGCACAGGCCGACCGCCTGCCTGCGGAGGTGGACCTTGCCGCCGAACTCGGCGTCAGCCGCACCGTCATCCGAGACGCACTGAGTGAGATGGAGCGTGCGGGCTACATCGAGCGAGTGCGCGGCATCGGCACAGTGGTCAACCGGAGCGTGCTGGGCCTGCGCAGCCGCTTGGACCAGAAGCTGGAGTATTACCCGCTCATCCGCAGCTTTGGCAGCTACCCCCACGCCGACGGCATCCAGATCTATCCCGTCCGTGCCAACGAAGAGCTGGCCCGGGAGCTGGCCCTCGAGCCGGGCGACGAGGTGATCTGCATCAAGAAGCGCATCCTCGCCGACACCACCCCCGTCATCTACTCCATCGACTACCTGCCCCGCGCCCTCTTCGGCAGCCGGGACTTCACCCGCATCGACCTGTCGGGCGACGTATTCGAGGTCTTGGAGCGGGAGTGCCGCCAGCAGGTGGCTTCCAATGTGGCCCACCTCAAGGCCAGCTGCGGGGACGAATCCATCCGCGCCGCCATGCGTCTGGCCCCCGGCGAGGCCATGCTGCTGCTGGATGAGATCTGCTACAACCGGCTCTGCCATCCCGTCATGCGTTCGCTGAGCTACTACACGAATTTCTTCGACTTCTCGATTCTTCGAAAGCTTCTTTGACGGAGGGAAACAAAACAATATGCGTCATCTGATCGATCCGTTGGATCTCAGCCAGCAGGAGATCACCTCTCTGCTGGATTTGGCCGACCACATCTGCGCCGACCCGGCCGCTTATCAGGATGTGGCCGCCCACAAAAAGCTGGCCACCCTGTTCTACGAGCCGTCCACCCGCACCCGTCTCTCCTTTGAGGCCGCGATGCTGAACCTCGGCGGCCATGTCCTTGGCTTCCCCAGTGAGAACGTGTCCAGCGCATCCAAGGGCGAGAGCGTGGCCGACACCATCCGCGTCGTGTCCTGCTACGCCGACATCGTGGCCATGCGCCACCCCAAGGAGGGCGCACCGCTGCGGGCCAGCCGGTACTCCCGCATCCCTGTCATCAACGCAGGCGACGGCGGACACCAGCACCCCACCCAGACCATGACCGACCTGATGACCATCCGCCGCCGCAAGGGCCGTCTCCACGACCTGACCATCGGCCTGTGCGGTGACCTGAAGTTCGGCCGCACCGTCCACTCCCTCATCAAGACGATGGCACGCTGCGAGAACATCCGCTTCGTCCTCATCAGCCCCGAGGAGCTGCGCGTGCCCGATTACATCATCACCGACGTCCTCGAGGCCAACCACATCCCCTACAAGGAGACCCGCAGCCTCGAGGAATCCATGCCCGAGCTGGACATCCTCTACATGACCCGCGTCCAGAAGGAGCGCTTCTTCAACGAGGAGGACTACATCCGCCTGAAGAACAGCTACATCCTCACCAAGGACAAGATGGCCCTCGCCAAGCCCGACATGGCGGTGCTGCATCCCCTGCCCCGCGTCAACGAGATCGCGCTGGACGTGGACGACGACCCCCGCGCCGCCTACTTCGAGCAGGTGCAGAACGGTGTCTACGTCCGGATGGCACTTATCATGACACTGCTGGGCCTCAAGGACCCCAAGACAGACAAGGAGGACAACTGAAATGCTGAACATTGATGAGATTCAGAACGGTATCGTTATCGACCATATCAAGGCAGGCACGGCCATCGGCCTGATGGACCTGCTGGGCATCAAGGGCAACCGCACCTCCAGTGTGGCCCTCATCCAGAACGCCCGCAGCCACAAAGCTGCATCGGGTCGGAAGGACATCATCAAGGTGGAGGGCGACGCCTCTTGGCTCAACCTCGACGTGCTGGCCTATCTCGACCCCGACATCAGCGTGACCATCATCGAAAATGGCCGGGCCATCAAGAAGGAAAAGCCCCAGCCCCCCAAGCGTCTGGTCAACATCGTGCGGTGCAAGAACCCCCGCTGCATCTCCTCCATCGAGGAAGAGTGCGACCAGATCTTCGAGCTCAGCTCCAACGGCAAGTATCGCTGCATCTACTGTGAGCAGGAGCTGCAGGTCAAGCCGGAATGATCTCCCACTGATCAAAGCGCCCCCGTCAGCCATGCACTGACGGGGGCGCTTTTACGTTATGATGTGATTTTTAATGTCCAGATTGTGCCAGCGTGCGGCCATCAAGCTTCGCCCATTCTCTGCGGCCATTGGACGAACGGCCAAGTATAATAGATGCTGCAGCAGAGGCACTGGTGAATACATTGTCCTCGGCAAATACGTTATTCTGTATTATACCGATCCCTAGCAGAGTTTTTCTCTGTTCCACATAGTTCTGCGGCAATCCACTCGTCACATCTGGGGCAATGCGGCTGCCCTTCAATACCAGAAAACAGTCTTTATCGATAGGATACCCCATAGCGCTGCTCCCGCGACCAGCCAGCAGAAACAGACCTCCGTCCGTCCCACTTTGCCGGGAAGGATTCAACTCCCACTTTTCTGCAAACACTTCGCTCAGCATCGCCTGCCGCTTTTTCACAACATCCGGCGTCCATACAGGCTCATTGATGACCTGCGTCGTGAGAACATAGGAACTCGTGCCGCCTTTTGACTGGAAATATTTTTCCTTTTTGGTCGCGAAGCCATAATTCTGTGCCGCAGAATTTCTCTGCCGGGTCAGCGGCACAAGATTTGCGATGCGGTTGAGCCAATATTTACGCTCCTGCTCATCCGGCCAGAGTTCCAGCCAACTGCCATGGACAGGAGGATGCTGCGGCAGGACATGCTCGATGGTAAACAGCTTCTGATTATACGATGCCCCGCCGTCACTCATGAAAGAGTCCAGCCGCTGGATGATGTAGTTACGGCGCTGTGCGGTCATCGTATAAATTTCGCCATCCAGTGTCTGCTGGAATTGTTCTTTTTCCCAGTCAGTAAGCTCAATGTTTCTCAGTGGATCAGCCAGCGTGCTGTCAGGCCGACTTTCCATTTCCACCAGAAGCCATTTATACCGGTCTACGCGGTGGTTGACGTCCTGCGCGGTCACCAGTAGATAAGATGCCAGCCTTTCCAGCTTTCGGATAAACCAGAGAACGTATTCCGAATCATTCGGGTGCTCTGCGAGAAATTTGATAGCAGGTGGCATCCAGTCGGAGTTATTGGTCTTGTTCAGCCAGAAAAGCAGCCCGTTTACCTCGTCTGCATGATGCGTAGCAGTGAACTCGCAATTTTTCAGCTGAACGTAGGCATTCGTATAGGGTACAAGATAGTCATCGATCAGCTGTTCCGGGGATACCGTCTTTAACACGTATTCTTCAAACTCTTCCCGAAGGGTCTTTTTCTGGCGTTCCTTTACAAATATAGTACGGGTGTGAGTAAACACTTCATTGAACCCGTCACGTCCTGTCAACTCCTCCAGCCCTTCCCATTTTTCCGTGTAGCCCTGCTGTTTTTCTTTGGGAAGACTTCCAATAACAGTCGATTTGATGATGTCTGTCGGCAATAAGTCGAGTCCCCTGCTGTTCATGACCGTAAAAATACGGAACGCGGATTCCTGACTCGGCGTCGAAACGACCACCAGATAGCAACGGGTCAGCAAAAACTGTGTAAATCTTAGCCGATCATCGTCATTGCTGAACATTTCAGCAAAACTCTTGCGAAGCACAGCGCAGTTTTTCTGGATATGCAGCTTTGCCTCGGTGTCCAACACCGCCGGATCCAGCTGCCCCAATGCGTCCAGCTGAATATTCTGGATGTACTTATGGAAAAACGGCTGGTCTTTTTCCTTGAGGAATAATCTCGGCTGGGCCTCGATGCCCTCCAATACATTGCCCTTTTCCTGCAAATATTTTTTGCAGTCCATCTTATAGTCTTCGTTGTCAAATGTGTCGGCAAGAACTGCAAACAGGATGGACAGTGTCGTCAGGCGCTGCTGTCCATCGATGACATCGGCATAGCGGTTCTGTTCATCCTTGATAAGGACGATGCTACCCAGAAAGAAATTTTCGGTGTTCTCTGTCTGGAAAAATCCATATAAATCATCGAACAGCGCGCCCGTTTCATCTTCCGTCCATGCATAAGGGCGCTGGTAGCCCGGGATATGATACTCAAAATCCGAGCTGAATATCTTGGAAAGCGGATATTCTTTTCCGGTTATCTTGCTGCTTACCACACTGCTCATAGCAGGCCCTCTTTTTCTGTTGCTTTCGTACATCCGTTGTGTTTGCAGTATCCCTCAGACCTTCCGCCGCAGCAGGCTCAGGGGCGGCAGCTCGGGGGTGGGGATGGTGTAGTGCTCCATGGCGTGGGGGGTGGACTCCACCAGCTCACCGGCCTCATTTTTGATCCACGCGGGGGTCAGCGGGATGCTGCGGCCATCCGGGCAGAGGGCCTCCAGCGTGTCGCCGAGGCTCCACTTGCCCCGCTGCTGGCAGCTGGCGACGCCGTTCTCCCAGCCGTCCACGGTGCCCACGAACTCCCACTCGCGGATGTAGGTGGCGCTGTCGGTGGCCTGACGGGCCTGCTCCCTGCCAAAGTAGAAGCCCGGCGAATAGTGGCGGTGGCTGGTGCGGGTCAGCTCGGCCAGCACCTCCTCCGGCAGCTCGAAGCTCTCGTTCATGGGGTCGGCCAGATACTGGTCAAGGGCGCGGCGGTAGGCGGCAGTCACGCTGGCGACGTAGTAGAAGGTCTTGGCGCGGCCTTCGATCTTCAGGCTGTCCACGCCCGCCTTGCAGATGAGGTCGAGGAAGGGGGCGGTGCACAGGTCGTTGGCGTTCAGGATGTAGCTGCCGTCCTCGTTCTCGCCGATCTCGTAGAGCTGGCCCGGGCGGGTCTCCTCGCTGAGATAATACTTCCAGCGGCAGGGCTGGGCGCACTGGCCCCGGTTGGCGTCGCGGCCCGCCATGTAGTTGGAGAGCAGGCAGCGGCCCGACACGCTCATGCACATGGCACCGTGGACGAAGGCCTCGATCTCCAGCTCCGGCGGGGTCTTGTCCCGGAGGGTGGCGATGTCCTGTAAGGTCATCTCCCGGGCCAGCACCACCCGCTTCGCGCCCATGTTGTAGGCGGCGCGGGCTGCGGCCCAGTTGGTGATGCCGGTCTGGGTGGACATATGGACGTCGATGTCGGGCGCAAAGGTCTTGCAGGCGTCCAGAACGCCGAGGTCGGCCACGATGAAGGCGTCCACACCGGCGGCAGCCGCGTCCTTGATGGCCTGCGGCAGGCGGTCGGCCTCCTCATTGGTGGGCAGGGTGTTCATGGTCAGGTAGACCTTGCGGCCCCGGGCGTGGGCGTAGATGACGCCCTCTGTCAGCTGCTCGGGGGTGAAGTTGGTGGGTGCAGAGCGCATCCCGAACTCGGGCAGGGCGCAGTAGACGGCGTCCGCGCCGTAGTTGATGGCGTACCGCAGGCGCTCGAGGTCGCCCGCCGGGGCCAGAAGTTCCGGTATCTGTAACATGATATTCCTCTTTTACGTTAAGCTTTTATTGACTTTTGCCGCCGCATCGCAGTTTTTCTGATGGTCTGCGTAGGTGCGGGCGTAGTAGTAGTTTCCCTTGCGGTCGGTGACGAAGAAATAGGCGTCCTCTGCCTCCTCGTCGGGCTGGGGGGCGAGGGCGGCACGGAGGGCCGCGATGCCGGGGTTGGAGATGGGTCCGGCAGGCAGGCCGGTGCAGGTGTAGGTGTCGTAGGCCGTCCGGATGTTCTCCGGGATGCTGTCCCAGCCGCCGTAATAGGGCGCGACCCAGTTCCAGAGATAGTTGTTGTCGGCGTCGCTCTGGACGTAGCTGGAGGTGTTGCTCTGGAGCTTGGGGTAGGGCGAACCCTCGGCCAGACGGTTGCGGAACACCTGCGCCACGTTGTCGTCCTGCGCGTTGCCCGCCTCCTCCTGCACGAAGGACGCCAGCGTCACCACCTCGGGCAGGGTCATCCCCTGCTCGTCCATCGCCGCATACATCTCGTCGGTGATCTGCTTATCGAAGTGGGCATAGAACGTCTCCACATAATGATGGACGGTGTCGTCCTTCAAAAAGTCGTAGGTGTCCGGGAAAAGATAGCCCTCACACTTGAGGAAGCGGTCGGGGGCGTCCTTGTCGTCCGGGACGTACTGCCAGAACCGGTACGAGCTGAAATCGCCGGTGTTGGCCTCCGCAAGGAAGTCCTCGGCGCTGCACAGCCCCGCGTCCTCCATCTTCCGGGCGATGGCGATGGCCGTCGTGCCCTCGGGGAAGGTCAGCCGGACGCTGTCGGCCTGCGCGTAGGCAGAGAGGGCCGCGATGATAGCATCGTAGGAGCTGCCGGGGGCAAGCTCGAACTCTCCGTATTGGAGCTTCGCTGCCGCGCCCTGCCGGCCCACATACCAGCGGAAGAGGTGGGGGTACCGGATGACGCCCGCCTCCTTGAGGCGGTTGGCGATGGCGGCCACGCCGCTGCCCTGCGGGATGCTCACGCTCACCGCACTCTGGGCAGACGCGCTGCCGTTTATTTCTTTCTTCGCGGCCAGCAGACAGCCGCCCGCCGTCAGGATCACGACCAGCAGCACAGCCAAAATAACTTTCGCTGCTCCGTCTTTTTTCTTCTTTCCTTGTTGTGCCATACGCACTCCTTTATCGTCCGTTCAGCTCTCCATCATCAGCCGCATATAGCTTTCTTCCACGTCGAAGGGTTCGGCGTCGAACCGGATCATGCCGTAATCCTGCCGTCTGCCCTCGCCGAGGAAGAGGTTCTGGGCCGCGCCCACCGTGATGACGGCGCGCTCCACGATGACCTCCTTCTCCCGGGCGGCTTCCATCAGCACCTCGGCAGAGCGGTCGTCCTCGGCCATCATCTCCACAAAGTAGAGGGTGTCCTCCCGGCGGAAATAGACGCCGTAGCCCTTCCCGCTGGACACGATGGTGGCACCCCGGGCGTAGAGGTCGCCCAGCACGACGGCCATCCGCTCCGGCGGGAGCTGGACGGTATCGGGGCAGAAGCGCTCCCGCAGCTCACAGAGCTTGCGGGCGGTGACGGAGTCGAACTCGGCCTGACTCCACAGGTTGCGGGACACCTCCCGGGGCAGGCAGCGGAGGGGGAAGGCCCAGCGGAAGCCCTTGCTTTCCAGCAGAGCGGCCTGCTCCTGCCCCTGCGGCACAGCCACCGTGAAGCCCGCCCCCCGCAGCTTCTGCTGGGCGCAGAGATAGTCCACGAGGCCCGCGAGGAGCAGCTCACCCTTCCCGCACAGGCCATAAAGATAGCTGCCGCTGCGGCCCCTGAGGGTGACCGGAACGGCCAGCGCAGCGGCCTCGAGCCGTCCGTTCTCCTCGGCGACATAGACATTCTCCACCCCGGCGAACTGTTCCAGAGCGGTCTTGGCAAAGGCGGCGCTGTCGCCCCGCTCTGCCTGCCACAGTGCCACGACTGCCGCCTCTTCAGACGGCTGCATCAAACGATACATCGATAGTATCCCTCCTTTTTTCGCGGTTATCCGAGCACGTTTCCGGCCAGCGCCTGCACCTCGGCCTGAATGTCCTCGATGGTGCGCATGGCCCCGTCCACCGTGCAGTGGACGGTGGCCCAGCCCAGATGCTCCGCGCAGTACTCGGCGGCGCGGCGGCTGCGGGCCAGATATTCGGTGTCCTTTTCGTGGACGTCCTTCCTGCTCTCGTCGCCGTGGTAGCGGCCGGTCATGAGCTTCTGGCTCACGGCGGGGTCTACCTGTAAGTAAACGACGGCGTCCGGCGCGGGCAGGCCTAAAAGCTGGTACTCATATTCGAAGGCCCAGCGGAGGAAGCCGTCCCACTGGTCGGGCGGGAGCTTGGAACACTGGTGGACGGCGTTCGACGTGGTGTAGCGGTCGGCGATGACGATGCCGCCCGCCTCATAGAAGCTGCCCCATTTGGTCTTATAGCTGGCGTACCGGTCCACGGCGTAGAAGCTGGACGCGGCGTAGGGGTTGACGTCGTCGGGCCTGCTGCCGAACTGGCCGGAGAGGTACATCTTTACCAGCGCGCTGGAATCGCTCTCGTAGTCCGGGAAGGTGATCTCCATCACCCTGCGGCCGCTCCCGGCCAGATGGGCGGCCAGAAGCTTTGCCTGCGTGGCCTTGCCGGAGCCGTCCAGACCCTCGAGGACGAGAAGCTTGCCCTTGCTCATTCTGCTCTCTCCCCTTTCAGCGCGGCGTACCGGGCGCGGACCTCAGCGGTGCGGCCACAGCACATCCTGCCCTCCGGGCAGGGGCCGGACACGCAGGCCGGGCCAGCGGTGCGGAAGAGATGGGGTGCCACCGGGTAGACCAGCCGCAGCATCTCCTCGGCCAGCTGCCGGATCTCCCACTGGGCGCGGCTGCAGCAGCGGAGGTGGAAGAAATTCTGGAGGCTGCGAGCGTTCATGGTCACGACCATCTTGGTCTCGCAGGCGTTGGGCAGGACGAAGCGGGCGTCCTCGTTGGCCTGCTTGGAGGCCTTGGCCCGGGCCTGCTTTTCGGGCAGGCCCTCGGCCATCAGGCGGGCGGTGTGGCCCTCCTCCAGCTTCTTCACAAGGTCGAGGTAGCGCTTGGCATCCTCGTCCATGCTCTCGAGGAAAGCCGCCTTTGCCTCGGGGATGGCCTCGATCTCGGGCGGGATGACGTAGCGGAAATCGTCCAGACGGACGTACCGCTGGCTCTGGACACTGAAGGACGCGATGCGGTGGCGGGTGATCTGGGCCAGCAGGGTGCGGCTCACCCCCTCGATGCCGAAGGTGAAGCTGGCGTGCTCGATGGGGCTGGCGTGGCCCACGTCGCTGAGCATGGTCAGGAAGCGGGCGGTCTTTTCCTCATCCAGCCCGTCCAGAAGGTCGGTGATGTGGGCGTCGGAGTAGCAGAGCTTCGCCGCCGCCGCCACCACCTTCTCCGGCTCCGGCGTGTGTGCGATCAATCGGACAGTCATCATTTTTTCTCATTCCTCCGTCGTTATCTTCACAAGGGGCGCATAGTTTGCCATGGTCTTCTTCACGCCCACCTTCTCGAAGCGGATCTCTACGATCTGGTCGCCTGCGGCGGGCTTGACCTTCAGCACCTCGCCCCGGCCAAAGACCTTGTGCTCCACGATGTCGCCCGGCTCGTAGTGCTTGGGGCCGGTGGAGGCGGGACGGGGCGCAGGAGCCGGGCTTACGCCGCCGCCTGCGGGCCGGACCGGCGCTTTGGGGGCCGTCGGGCGGCCATAGCCGCTGCCGAAGCCGGACGGGCCGGAGCTGCTGCCATAGCCCGACGCAGTACTGCCCCGGCCCGCATAGTCCGCGCCGAAGCCGCGGTTTCCGGACGAAGGGGCGTTATATTCTTTACTAAGGTAGCCGCCGCGGCCGGAGGCCGAACGCCCCCAGCCGGAGGGGCCGGAGTAGCCCGACGCGCCGCCCGGGACGGTGTCGCTGCCCCAGCTGCTGCCCCAGCCGCCCAGACGGGAGCGCTGCTCCAGCACCGGGCTGCGGGTCTCCTCGAGGTACTCCGGCTCGATCTCCCGGAGGAAGCGGCTCGGCTCGTTGCGCTGGGTGCGGCCATAGAGCATCCGGGTGAGGCTGTTGGAGATGTACAGCTCCTTCTTGGCGCGGGTGATGCCGACATAGGCCAAGCGGCGCTCCTCCTCGAGGTCGGCCTCGGAATACTTGCTCATTTCACTGGGGAAGACCCCCTCTTCCATGCCAATGAGGAATACATAGGGGAACTCGAGGCCCTTGGCGGAGTGGATGGTCATGAGCACCACCTGATCGGCGCTCTCGTTGTAGCTGTCGATGTCGCTGATGAGGGCGATGTCCTCCAAGTAGCCCTCCAGGGAGGCCTCCTCCCCGTGCTGGTCGCAGTAGCTCTTGACGTTGTTGACCAGCTGGCCGAGGTTCTGCAGGCGGTCGGCGGCGTCCTCATGGCCCTTGGCGGCGTCGGCCTCCAGCATGGCGCGGTAGCCCGTCAGCTCGATGACATCGGCGGCGAACTCGTCCAGCGTTTTCGTTTCCAGCGACTCCTGCAATTTCTGGCAGATGTCCCAGAACTTATACAGCGGCGCGATGGCGCGGCTGAGCTTGGCGTACTGGTCGGCCTGCGAGATGACGTCCAGCATACTCACGCCCTGCTGGGCCGCGAGGTCGGCGATGACCTCGACAGTCGTTGCGCCGATCTTACGCGCAGGCTCGTTGATGATGCGGCGGAGGCGGATGTCGTCCCGGGGGTTGGCCACGATGGACATATAGGAGTGGATGTCCTTGACCTCCTTGCGGTCGTTGAAGCGCTGGCCGCCCACGATCTTGTGGGGGATGCCGGCGCGGGTGAAATAGCTTTCGATGGGGGCCGACTGGGCGTTCATCCGGTAGAGAATGGCGTGGTCGGCCAGATGGCCGCCCGCCTTGAGATGCTGGCCGATGACGTCGGCGATGTGCATGGCCTCATCCTGCTCGTTCTCGGCGGTGTAGACCTGCACCTTGTCGCCCTCGCCGTTCTTGGTCCAGAGGGTCTTGCCCTTCCGCTCGGTGTTGTGCTGGATGACGCAGTTGGCGGCGTTCAGGATATTGGAGGTAGAGCGGTAGTTCTGCTCAAGGCGGATGGTCTTGGTGCCCTTATAGATGCGCTCAAAGTTGAGGATGTTTTCGATAGTCGCGCCCCGGAAGCGGTAGATGCTCTGGTCGTCGTCGCCCACGACGCAGATGTTCTTCTCCGGGCCGGTGAGGAGACTGACGAGGCGGAACTGGGCCACGCTGGTGTCCTGATACTCGTCCACCAGCAGGTATTTGTACTTGTTCTGGTAGAACTCACGGACGTCCTCGTGCTCCGACAGCAGGATGACCGTCTGGTAGATGAGGTCGTCGAAGTCGAAGGCACCAGCTTCTTTGAGCTTCCGCTCGTAGGCGGCGTAGACCTTGGCCGCGAGGGCGCCCTTGGTGTCCCGGGCGGGGGTGCGCAGGGCCTCTTCGGGGCTGATGAGCTGGTCTTTCCAGCGGCTCATCTGGTTGATGGCGCTCTTGATGGGGAAGAACTTGTCGTCCACGCTCAGCTCCTTGTACACCGTCTTCATGACCCGCTGGGCGTCGTCGGTGTCGTAGATGGTGAAGCTGCGGGGGTAGCCGATCTCCTCGGCCCAGCGGCGGAGGATGCGCACGCAGGCGGAGTGGAAGGTGGAGGCGAAGACCTCGTCCCCCTCTTCCCCGCCCAGCATCCGGCGCAGGCGCTCTTTCAGCTCTCCGGCAGCCTTGTTGGTGAAGGTGATGGCCATGACGTTCCAGCTGCGGACGGCGTTCTGGCGGAGCATCCCGTCCAGCCACGCCGGGGCGTCGGTGCCGGTCATGATGGCGGTGCGCAGGGCCTTCACGTCCTCCTCCGTGACCTCCCGGGGCGTCCATTTCGAGCCGTGGGCCGAGCCGAAGCGGATGAGATTGGCGATGCGGTTGACCAGCACAGTGGTCTTGCCGCTGCCTGCTCCCGCGAGGATGAGGAGCGGGCCGTCGGTGGTGAACACCGCCTGCCGCTGCATCTCGTTCAGCCGTCCGAACTGCTTTTCGATATAGGTATCACGCAAAGCGCAGAATTGTTGTGCGAGATCTGTTGCCATTGTTTCACCTGTTCTTTTCGTTCATTTCTGGATAAACCACTTGATTTATAGTATATCACATTTCGAAAAAGTTGTACATAATAAGAGGAAACTCGTCGGGGTGGAGGCCCTTCGTCAGAGCGATACTATCGCTGCGCCTGCGATTCCTCGTCAGCGGCCTTGCCCTCTCCGTCATTGCTTCGCAATGCCACCTCTCCCATAGGGAGAGGCACTGGCGTGCCGGTCAGGCCCACGCGGGACGAGCAAAGCTTGCACTCCCTGAAACAGTAGTGCCCTGCTACAGAGATTCACGACAGCTTGACAAGGTGCTCTTGTCCAGAAGCCGCTGCCCCCGTAAGCGAGGCCCGCCCTTTTGCGTCCTGTCGGGCCTTAGGCGTCCAGCGGAAAGTGGCCCGGCACGCCAGTGGCTCCCCCCCCTTGGGGGAGCTGGCGCGAAGCGCCTGAGAGGGCAAGGCCGCTGCGAAAGAGGTGGCACCGAAGGTGACTGAGAGGGCTAGGTTGCTGCGAGAGAGCCGCCGCGAAGCAGACGGAGAGGGCAAGCCCGTCTCCCCGAAGCCCCAAAACAAAAACCGCCCCATCGCGGAAAATGCCACGATGGAGCGGAGATATTCAGGAAATGCTTAGCCGAAGATGTTGATAAGGATACCAGCAGCGACGGCGGAGCCGATGACGCCGGCCACGTTGGGGCCCATGGCGTGCATCAGCAGGAAGTTGGAGGGGTTCTCGCTCTGGCCCACCTTCTGAGAGACGCGGGCAGCCATAGGCACAGCGGAAACGCCTGCGGAGCCGATCAGGGGGTTGACCTGACCGCCGGTGAGGATGTACATGACCTTGCCGCAGATGACACCGGCAGCGGTGCCGAAGGAGAAGGCGATGAGGCCCAGCACGATGATGAACAGGGTGCGGTTGTTCAGGAAGGTGTTGGCGGAGGTGGTGCAGCCGACGGACAGGGCAAGGAAGATGGTGATGATGTTCATCAGCTCATTGCCAGCGGTCTTCTGGATACGATCCACGACGCCGCACTCCTTCATCAGGTTGCCCAGCATCAGCATACCGACCAGAACGGCGGCATCGGGCACGATGAGGGAGACGATGATGGCGACCATGATGGGGAAGATGATCCTCTCGGTCTTGGTCACGGTGCGCAGCTGCTTCATCACGACGGTACGCTCCTTCTTGGAGGTCAGAGCCTTCATGATGGGGGGCTGGATGACGGGCACCAGAGCCATGTAGCTGTAGGCCGCGACGGCGATGGAGCCGAGCAGCTCAGGAGCCAGACGGGAGGTGACGAAGATAGCGGTGGGGCCGTCTGCGCCGCCGATGATGGAGATGGCGGCAGACTGCTTCTGGGTGAAGTCCACCAGACCGGTCGCGGCCAGCAGACGAGCGCCCATGTAGGTGCCGAAGATGCCGAACTGAGCGGCAGCGCCCAGCAGCAGGCTCTTGGGGTTGGAGATCAGGGGGGCGAAGTCGGTCATGGTGCCGATGCCGAGGAAGATCAGCGGCGGGTAGATGCCCAGCTTGACGCCCATGTAGAGCATATCGGCCAGACCGCCGTTGTTCAGGATCTCGATCCACATCGGGTGCTCGAGGCCGTCACCGACGAAATACTGCATATGGATGACGCCGCTGCCGGGGAGGTTGGCCAGAATCATGCCGAAGGCCATAGGCAGCAGGATCAGAGGCTCGAACTCCTTGACGATCGCAAGGTAGAGCAGGAAGCAGCCCACGCAGATCATCACGGCGTAGAGCATACCGCCCGGCTCACCGAACCGGGCAAAGCCGGAACTCTGGAAAATACCGACCAGAGTCTCAATAAACTGAGTCATGTTTTTCCTCCTGTGTTAAAAGGGCGCGGTAGTGTCGTTGACGCCAGCCTTGCCCCAGCCATTCTTGCCGCGGCGGACTGCCTTCAGCACGTACTTGCCGTTGCCCATAGAGTAGATGGCTGCCATGATGGCTGCCACAACGTCGCCGGGGATGCCTGCCTCCACCTGCGGGGCAGCAGCCTTTGCGGGTGCGGCAGCGGGCGCAGCGGCCTGTTTCACAGGAGCAGCCGGTTTTGCAGCAGACGCAGCCTTGGCGGCTGCCTTCTTGCTGTTCATGGCGTCAAAGATCTTGCCCTCCAGCGTGATGATGGCCATCAGCAGGACGAGGATCAGAAACACCAGCACAATACCGGTTATGGTAACGATCACATCATAACCTAAATCCATGGTCTTCCTCCTAGTTACTTTTTTCTTTGCCGACCGCCGGGCGGACAGCAAAAACCGATTTGAAAGTATTATACAATATTTTCCGGGTCGATTCAACAACTATGAACAAAAATCATGTTCTTCTTCACCAGACTGTGAACAAGCCCTCAGCGGCGGCCCATGCGGGGGGTGGCGTCGGTGAAGCCGGTCTCCAGCTTGTCGCCCATCCGCAGGCTCATGGCCGTGCCCAGCGCCACGCAGTTGACGGGGTCGGGCGAGACCGTCACCTCCACCTTCAGCTCCTGACTGAGGTACTCGGGCAGGCCGTGGAGCTGTGCGCCGCCGCCCGTGAGGACAACGCCGTTGCGGTAGATGTCACCGGCCAGCTCGGGGGGCGTCTTTTCCAGCACCTGATGGGCGGCGGTGCCGATCTGCTCGCTCAGGCGCATGACCGGCTCGTAGAGGTCGGCGGTGGAGACGTTGACCCGGACGGGCAGGCCGGTGAGCAGGCTGCGGCCCTTGATCTCCATCGTCTCGTTGAAGTCGGCCTTCTGGGGGCAGCAGGCCACGTTCTTTTTCAGGTTCTCGGCGGTGCGCTGGCCGATGGCGATGCTGAACTTGTTGCGCACGAACTTGAGGATCTCCTCGTCGTAGTGGTTGCCCGCGACGCGGACGCTGGTGGCCTTGACCTTGCCGCCGAGGCTCAGCACGGCGATGTCGGTGGTGCCGCCGCCGATGTCGATGATCATCCGGCCATCGGGGACGGTGATGTCGATGCCGGAGCCGAGGGCGGCGGCGATCGGCTCATCGATGAGGTAAACCTGACGGGCACCGGCGGCCATGACGGCCTCCACCACGGCGTCGCTCTCGATGCCGGTGATGGCGGCGGGCACGCAGACGGCCACCCGGGGCTTGACCATGTGGGAGCTGTAGACCTGATTGACGAAGCGGCAGATCAGCTCGCGGGTCATGGTGTGGTCGCTGATGACGCCGTCCTTCAGCGGGAAGATGGCGGAGATGTAGTTGGGCGTGCGGCCCACCATTGCGAGGGCCTTGTCTCCTGCCTCGAGCACGCAGTTCTTGCGGGTGTCCACCGCCACTACGCTGGGCTGGTTGAGGACGACGCCCTGCCCCTCCTGCGCGATGATGATGGTCGTCGTACCAAGATCGATACCGATGTCGTTCTGTGCCATAGTCGTGAATTCCTTTCTCTGCTGCCCCATTCTCTATTGCGATCGCCCATCTCCGGGCGAGGGTCATCAAAACACATTATAGTATAGCATATCTGAGGGGAAAAAGAAACCCTCTGCGGAGGCTTTGCCTAAGGCTCCCCCTTTGGGGGAGCTGGCATCGCAAAGCGATGACTGAGAGGGCAAGGATGCTCTGGGCGAGGCACTCGCTCTCGGAAAGCATCATATGACCGGAAGATTCTCCGGCGACAGAGCCTCCGCCAGCAGGGCCGCGAGGCCGCTGTAGCGGAGGTTCTGGCGGATGTTGGACATCATCCGGTTGACGACGTCCCGGCGGCCCACCACGATGCAGAGCTTCCGGCCCCGGGTGACGCCGGTGTAGAAGAGGTTGCGGTAGCACAGGCGGGGCGGCACCTGCGCCGCCGGGAGGATGACCGCCGGGAACTCGCTGCCCTGACTCTTGTGCACCGTGATGGCATAGGCGATCTCCAGCTCGTTGAGGTTCTCGGCGGGGTAGACCAGCCGCCGGTCGTCCATCCGCACCACCATCGAGCGGCTGCGGGGGTCGATGGACTCCACGATGCCGATGTCGCCGTTGTACGCCCCTACCCCCTGCTCTCCGCCGATGCGCTGCCATGTGATCTCGTAGTTGTTGCGCACCTGCATCACCTTGTCGCCCACCCGGAAGACCCGGGCCGCGCTCTGCAATTCCGGCCTGCCCTTCTGGGGCGGGTTGAGCAGGGCCTGCAGCTCCACGTTGAGGGCCTGCGTGCCGGTGGGGCCGAGCTTGGTGGGGCAGAGCACCTGAATGTCCTTCACCGGGTCGAACTGGTAGCTGCGGGGCAGGCGGGTGGTCACGAGGTCGCAGACGAGCTTTTGCGCCGCGTCGCCGTCCGACTCAAGGAAGAAGAAATCGTCCGTTTTGCCGCCCTTTTTCAGCGGTTCGCCCGAGATGATGTGGTGGGCGTTCTCCACGATGAGGCTCTGGGCCGCCTGCCGGAAGATCTCGTTGAGGCAGACCGTGGGCACCAGCCCCGAGCGGATGACCTCGCCGAGGATGTTGCCCGGGCCGACGCTGGGCAGCTGGTCGGCGTCGCCCACCATGATGATGCGGCAGCTGTACCGCAGGGCCGCGATGAGGGCCTGAAACAGCCTGACGTCCACCATGCTCATCTCGTCGAGGATGACCACATCGCATTTGAGGAGGTTCTTGTCGTTGTGGATGAAGCTGACCACGCCGCCGGTGTAGTCCACCTCCAGCAGACGGTGGATGGTGGAGGCCTTGCGGCCCGTCAGCTCGCTCAGGCGCTTGGCGGCCCGGCCCGTGGGGGCGCAGAGGGCCACCCGCTCGGCCTGATCTTCCAGAAGCTGCAGGATGGCGTTGACGGTGGTGGTCTTGCCGGTGCCGGGGCCGCCGGTGAGGACGAGGCAGTTTTCGGTCATGGCCTTCCGGATGGCCTCCCGCTGCAGGGGCGCGTAGGCGAAACCCTGCGCCAGCTCCAGGATCTGGATGTTTTTGTCGAGGCCGTGGGCCGTCTGCTTCCCCCGCTTCGTCAGCAGGGCCAGACGGTCGGCGATGTCCTGCTCGGCGGCCAGAAGGTCGGGCAGGTAGATATATTCCGTGCCGTCGAAGGTCTTTTCCGCCAGCGTCTCCGCCCCGAGGCAGCGGGCGAGGGCCTCGTCCAGCTTTTCGGGGGGCTGGTGGATGAAGTTCGAGGCTGTGGCCAGCAGCTGGGCGCGGGGCAGGCAGGTGTGGCCGTTGCCCGCGTTGTGGCGGAGGGTGCGCAGGAGGGCGGCTTCCAGCCGCTGGGCACAGTCCCCCGCCATCTGGTAATACTGGGCGATGCTGTCGGCGTGGCGGAAGTCCAGCTGAAGCGGCTCGCCGCAGAGCAGATAGGGGTTCTGCTGGATGGCCGTCATGGCCCCCGGGCCGAAGGTGCGGAAGACCTCCATCGCCCGGCGGGGGCTGATCTCGAACTGGGCCAGATAGGCGATCAGCTCCCGCATCCCGAACATCCGCTTGAACTCCTGCTGGATGCGGTCGGCCTTGTCCGCCGAGATGCCCGGGATGAGGGTGAGCTGGGCGGGGTCGTTGGCGATGACCTCCAGCGCCGCCGCGCCGAACTTGTCGATGATCTTGTCCGCCGTCCGTGCGCCGATGTAGGGCAGCGACCGGCTGGCGAGGAAGGCATAGACGGCCTCGAGGTCTTTGGGCATATCGGTCTCGCACTCCTGTGCGTGGAACTGCCGCCCGTAGGTGGCGTGGTTCTCGTACCGCCCCCGGCAGACGACGCTCTCCCCTGCATGAAGCTCCCCCACCACGCCGCAGACCACCGTTACCACACCGCCGCCCGATACCTCGAACACGGTGTAGCCGTTGTCCTCGTTCTGGTAGATGATGTCCTCCACCGTGCCTTCCAGCTGTTCCAGCTCCCGCTCCATCGTCCCGCCTCCTCGTTTTGACACAACTATATATAGTATAGCGGTTTTGGGGGGATTTGTAAATATGGGGGAGCTTTGAAGGTCAGGCTGGTCTTCATCGGGGAGCCTCTGGCGAAGAGGCGGGGCTTTGCGGTATGCCAAGGCCTCCCCTCGGTAGGGGAGGTGGCACGCCGCAGGCGTGACGGAGAGGTTCAGCTCCGCAGCGGCTCACGGTCAAGCTATCCTTCGTACAACCTCTCAGGCGCTTCGCGCCAGCTCCCCTTGTAGGGGAGCCTCTGGCGAAGAGGCGGGGCTTTGCGGTATGCCAAGGCCTCCCCTCGGTAGGGGAGGTGGCACGCCGCAGGCGTGACGGAGAGGTTCAGCTCCGCAGCGGCTCACGGTCAGGCTCTCCTTCGTACAACCTCTCAGTCACCTTCGGTGACAGCTCCCCTTGTAGGGGAGCCTCTGGCGAAGAGGGCAGGTTTCCGGGTAACGGCGAAGCTGCCCATGAGCGAAAGGCGCAAAAAAGCCCCCTTGGAGCTGCCGCTCCTTGGGGGCGTTTCGTTTGGTGAAGCTATCAGAAGTTCCGCTCCCCCTCAATCCTCCACCCGCGCTGCGGCAAGCTCCTTCGTCAGGCGCTTGCGGACGGCGAAGTAGGCCGGGATGAGGAAGAAGCAGGCGAAGAACCATGCCACGGGGTTGGCGATGCAGGCCGCGAAGTAGCCCCAGAGGGGCACGAACCAGCAGCCCACCATGACGCGGGCCACCATCTCGGCCACGCCTGCGAACATGGCAAGGCCCGAGTAGCCCAGACCCTGAATGGTGTAGCGGTAGATGATGAGGACGGCCAGCGGGATGTAAAAGAGGCTGTTCCAGAAGATGAAGCTCCGGGCGTTGGCCATGATCTCCACCTCGCTGCTCTCGAGGAAGAGGCTGATGAGGGGCACGTCCATCACCCGCAGGATGAGGAAGGAGGCCACGCTGTAGACGCAGCCGATGCCCAGCGCGGTGGTGACGCCCTTGTCCACACGCTTCAGGTCGTGGGCGCCCATGTTCTGGCTGGCGTAGGTGGTCATGGCGGTGCCGATGCTCTCCAGCGGCACCGAGAGGAACTGGGCCGCCTTGCCGCCTGCGGTCTGCGCGGCCACGATGCTGCTGCCCAGACCGTTCACCGCGCCCTGCAGCACGACGCTGCCGATGGCGGTGATGCTGCACTGCAGGCCCATGGGGATGCCCATGTTGCAGAGCTTGAGGCAGTGGCTGGCGCTCAGACGGCCCTCTTCCCCGCTCCACTTCAGCTCCGGGTAGTGGCGGACGATGTAGACGAGGCTGCCGATGCCCGCCACCGCCTGACTGAACACGGTGGCGAAGGCCGCGCCGAAGGCCCCCATCCGGAAGATGAGGATGCAGAGCAGGTCGAGGCCGATGTTCAGCACGCTGGCCACCAGGAGGAAGTACAGCGGCCGCTTGCTGTCGCCCAGCGCACGCATGAGGGCGCTGGTGACGTTGTACAGCAGGGTGAAGGGGATGCCCCAGAAGATGGTGCGGATGTAGATGTCCGCGATGTCGATGATGTTGTCGGGGGTATTGGTCCAGACCAGCACCGCCCGGGTCAGGGCCACCGTCACCACCGTGAGCACAGCAGCGAAAAAGAGGCTCAGCCAGACGGTGTTGGCGGTGTAGCGCCGCATCTCGCGGTAGTCCTTCGCGCCGAAGGTCCACGAGATGGGGATGGAGAAGCCGCAGGCGATGCCGTTGACGAAGCCCAGCACCAGATAGTTCAGGCCGCCCACGCTGCCCACCGCCGCCAGCGCATCCACGCCCACGAAGCGGCCCACGATGATGGTGTCGGCCAGATTGTAGAACTGCTGGAACAGGCTGCCCAGCATCAGCGGCACCGCAAAGGCAAGGATGAGCCTGAGCGGACTGCCCTGTGTCATGTCTTTTGTCATACAAAGCCCCTCCCCGGGCGGTCACTTAACATTTCTTTGCCGGATTTTTGCCGACAAAAACGCCCTGCCGGACGAGGGGCAGGACGTTTTGCGTTTCATGAGTGGTATTATACTCAGCTCATCGTGATTTTGCAAGGGGTTTTGGGCAGATTTCTTCGTACAACATTGCTATTTTCTATCGGCGGTTTTTGGTGATTGTGCGCAGTGGAGCGGCAAGACCCTCCTGCCGCGCTCCCTCATTACGCACGCTCTCAGCCTTCATAATCGTACATCCATGCAGAATCGTACTCCCCTGCGGAGTCATAATATAAGTCATAATATGCGGACTCATGAAAGGGATCCCACGGACCATAGTCATGGAGCGTTACCCATTTGTTTGGTTTCCAGTTTGGTTTCCAGTTTGGCTGCTGGACGCTCTCTTGGCCCGACAGCCATATCCACTTACCCTGACTGTCCTTTACCCATCCTCTTACTTCCGGCTGCTGAGCGCTTGTTTCCGGCTGCTGAGCGCTTGTTTCCGGCTGCGGGGCCGTGGTGAGGCTGTCCGGCGAGAGAGTCGTCAGCCCGCTGAGGTCACCGACGGAGGGGGCCGGGGCGTCCTTCCTGCTGTCCTGCTTCCCGCCCGCGAGCTTTACGATGTTACCGGTAAATGTCTTCCACACCGTCTGGTCGGAGGCGGGCTGCTTCGGCCGCTGGGCCGTGGTAAGGCTGTCCGGCGAGAGAGTCGTCAGCCCGCTGAGGTCACCGACGGCACCCGTTCCCGGCTGAGTCAGCCCGGGCAGTCCGCTCAGGGAGCCGCCTTCCCGACCGGAGAGGACCGTTCCCCATTGCTCTTTCTCCTGCTTACGGCGGGCGATCGCCTCCTCCACCCGGGCGGTCTCCTGCGCTTTCTGCTCCTCATCGCCAACGCGGTACACGAGGATCAGTTCCCTGCCGCTTTGGCGCAGGGCGGTCTCATCCGAGAATGTTTTTCGATCATATCCCGTCTGCCCCACAACATAGAACCGATAACGCCCTTCATGAGACAGTTCGAGTTCGAATGCACCATTCATGCCGACCAGATCTTTGATCCGGGCCAGCGGAATGACTGCCTCCATCTCCTGCCCTTCCCCATCAAGGAATCGGACGCGGAGTTCATCGACCTCCTTTGCAAGCTCCCGCAGCGAGTCGCCTGTCATCCGAAAGAGTGTGCCGTGGGCATCGAAGCGCAGGACCTTGTTGACCGGGTCATACTCTGCCGTGGTCACATCTGCAAGCTCCTGTGTGCCATCCGGATGGGTGATCACGCCCATGGCCTCGTACATCTGCTTCACACGGCCCGGCACCTCGCCAGCCTGCGTGTCCGGAGCGTCGTCCTCGTCGTCGTTGTTCTCGGTATCATCGGGCTGTTCCGGCTTATCCGGCTTGTCCGGCTTGTCCGGCTTGTCCGGCTTGTCCGGCTGCTCCGGCTGGGAGGGCGTCCGCCGGTCGTAGCTGTAGTCCTCCTTCTTGTTCCCGTCGGGGTCGTAGCGAGTCAGACTGCCGTTGTGGCCGCTGGAGAGGGCGTCATTGGAGATCTCGCCGACATCTCCGCCGCCGATGGCCGCAGTTTTGCCGCCGGTGCTTGCGCCCGCCTTGGCCTCCACCTCGGCGTCGCCGGAGATGATGATGTGATTGGGGTTGTCGGGGTTGCTGGGCGGCGCATCCGGGTCTATCTCGCGGCCTTCCGTGCCTGCGCCGTCGCCGATGCCAGCCGCGCCGGAGCGGGAGGGATGCAGATTTTCATTCGCATCGCCGCCCGTGGCCGACACCTTGCCGCCGGAAATTTCGATGTCGCGGCCCTGGCCGTACACACCGCCGCCGATACCGGCAGCGCCCTCGCCGCCCACGGCCTCTATCGTGCCGCCGGTGATCTTGATGTTGCTGCCGGTGCTCTCCATTCCGCCGCCGATGCCTGCGCCGCCGTTGTCGCCGCCCTCGGCGGTGAGGGAGCCGTCCTTGCCCTTGTCGTCCTTGATGGTCAGGGTGCCCTCTGGCTCGTGGCCGTCCTTCTCGAGGCCCGCATTGTAGCCGCCGCTCTTCAGCTCGTTTTTGCCGTCCAGCTCGATGGTCGCATCGCCATTGCCCTCGACCCGGACAGCAGCTTCGCCCTTATCGCTGGCGTCGATCTTCAGGTCGTCGAAGGTGACGTCCACGTCGCCCTCGGAGGTGTCGATGGTGACGGTGTTCTCCTTCGACTCGCCGGTGATGACGGTGTCGGTGTCCTCCACATCCTTTTCGCCCTGTGTGACCCTGTTCGTGCCTTCCGTGCTGCCCGCTTTCACGGTGATGTTGCCGTCGGCGATGTCCCACTGGGCCGCGTAGGCCGGGATGCCGGAGCTTACCACGATGCCTGCGATGACGGCGGCGGCTACGCCCCGCCGGAGTGCACTTTTCAGTCTCATAGTACGTCTCCTTTCGTTCTGTGTATCATGCAATGCCGTCGCTGCGGCTCAGGCGCTCCGTGCGAGGGGAGTAGACCGGAACGAGCAGTGGCTTCTTATCCTCCTCGGGAGCGATGGCCTCAAATTGGGAAGCCAGCTGTTTCAGGGACTCGTCAAGCCCGATCCTCGGCGTTTCCTCTCTCGCAGGCTCGAGCCACCAATCCAAACTCGGGTGGTCGGCCCTTTTTTTCGCGAGTTGGAAGTCCATCTCCCGCTTTTGTTTCAGTAATTCGTCGAGTTCACGTCTGAGTTCTTCACTCGTTTTTCGCTCTACCTCTTCGTGTTCGTGGGTCAATATCAGCCACTCCTCCACCTCTGGTATCCACAACTCCCGAAAGCGCTCCGACAGGTCATCCCGCGTTTCGCCGTCCAGCCGGAGGCTGATGTCCTCCCTGTTCTGCTTCAGCTCCACGTCAGCGTCCTCGCCCGCCGCGTCGGCCATCTTGTCCACGCTATAGTGGGTCATGGTGTCCTGATACCGGAAGAAGATGTCCTCCACGCCGTCCTCCCGGAGGCTGGGGATGTCGGTGGTGACGGTGGAGCGGGGGGCGGCGCTCTCAATAAGCACCGCACCCCCCGGGGCGAGGACCTCTCCGGTGTCGGAGGCCTTTACGCCGCCGACCATGGGGCCGATGCCGCTTTCCGTGACCCCCGAAAGGTCCAGCCGCTGGATGGTGACCCGGCTGGAAAAGAAGCCCTTGACCACCATGCCGCCGGGCAGGGGTTCGGGGGCATTCTCCTGTGCCGGGGGCTGGACGTCATCATCGTCGTCGTCGTCGTCCTCGTCCGGCTGGGGCGTGGGGGTGGAGGTGTAGTCGTAGCCCATCCCCTCCATCACGGTGCCGTCGGGGCCGTAGCGGGTCAAGCGTCCTCCCGTTACCTTGTGGTCGGCGTCAGAAAGGGACTCCGTGGGCACTTCGCCGTACGTTCCGCCGATGGCCGGGGCCTTGGCGTCCGTCATCTGACTCCCCGCCTTGGCCGTCACCTCGGCGTCGCCGCAGATGTAGAGTTTTCCCGGGTTCGGGTCGTCGGTGTCGTCCGACGCGCGGCCTGCTCCGTCGCCGATGCCTGCCGCGCTGCTCCCGCCCACGGCCTCGATGGTGCCGCCCCGGATGGTGATGCTGCTGCCGGTACTCTCCTTTCCGCCGCCGATGCCTGCGCCGCCGCCGTCGCCGCCCTCGGCGGTGAGGGAGCCGTCCTTGCCCTTGTCGTCCTTGATGGTCAGGGTGCCCTCCGACTCGTGTTCGTTCTTCTCGAGGCCCGCATTGTAGCTGCCGCTCTTCAGCTCGTTTTTGCCGTCCAGCTCGATGGTCGCATCGTGGTCGCCCTGCACGGTGACGGCGGCATTGCTCTCCCGGACAGGGCTGTCATCGCTGCCATTCCCCTCCTTCTTGCCGCTGACGTCGATCTTCAGGTCGTCGAAGGTGACGTCCACGTTGCCCTCGGAGGTGTCGATGGTGACGGTGTGCTCCTCCGACTTGCCGGTGATGACGGTGTCGCCCTCATCTTTTACGAAGTCGTTATCGCCCTGCTTGACGTTGTTCGGCCCCTCGGCGTCGCCCGCCTTCACGGTGATGTCGCCGTCGGCGATGTCCCATGTTCCCGCATAGGCCGGGATGCCGGAGCTTACCACGATGCCCGCGATGACGGCGGCGGCTACGCCCCGCCGGAGTGCGCTTTTCAGTCTCATAGTATGTCCTCCTCTGGTCTGTTTGTCGTTCGAGAACCGGTCTTTCTTGATGCAAATTTACCAAAAAATCAAGAGGATGTCAATAAAACCTGCGCGAATTGGGGTGTTTTCGGCGTGAGTGGCACAAAAGGGGCTAAACCTCTCCGTCACGCCTACGGCGTGCCACCTCCCCTATCGAGGGGAGGCTTTGGCATTCCGGAAGGTTTCGCCTTTACCCGGAGACCTGTCCTCTTCGCCAGAGGCTCCCCTACTAGGGGAGCTGTCACCGAAGGTGACTGAGAGGTTGGACGGAGGAGAGCCTGACCATGCGCCGCATACGCAAAAAAGCCCTCCCGAGCGGGGAGGGCCATAGCCTATCTTATTCGGAGTAATGCGCCAAAAACTGCTTCGTGCGCTCCTCCTGCGGGTGGTCGATGAGTTGGCGGGCCGGGCCTTCCTCCACCACGACGCCGCCGTCCATGAACATGATGCGGTCGGCCACGTCCCGGGCAAAGTGCATCTCGTGGGTGACGATGATCATGGTGGTCTTGCGGTCGGCGAGGTCGCGCAGGACGCGGAGGACCTCGCCGGTCAGCTCGGGGTCGAGGGCGCTGGTCGGCTCATCGAAGCAGAGGATGTCCGGGTGGAGGGCCAGCGCACGGGCGATGGCCACCCGCTGCTGCTGGCCGCCGGAGAGCTGATGGGGGTAGTGGCCCGCCCGCTCCGACAGGCCCATCTGGGCCAGCAAATCGCGGGCCTGCGCCTCGAGGCGGGCGTGGACGGCCTTTTTGTCGGCCTTGTAGCCGGGCTGCTCCCGGGCCAGAAGCTCCCCCGCCAGCATCACGTTTTCCAGCGCGGTGTACTGGGGAAAGAGGTTAAAGTTCTGGAACACGAGGCCGAAGTGGAGGCGCTTTTTCCGCACCTCGCTCTCCCGCTGGGTGGCGGGGTCGGCGGCGTCCCACATGGTCTCGCCGTTCACCCGGATGACGCCGGTATCGGGCCGCTCAAGGAAGTTGAGACAGCGCAGAAGGGTCGTCTTGCCCGAGCCGGAGGAGCCGATGATGGCCAGCGCCTCGCCCTGCTCGAGGGTGAGGGAGATGTCTTTCAGCACCTTCGTCTCCCCAAAGTTTTTCCCGATGCCGGAGGCTTCGAGTAATGCCATAGTTCCTATCCTCCTTAGCAGCGGAAATAGTCCATCTTCTTCTCGGCCCAGTCCAGCAGCAGCGTCAGCGCGCCGACAAAGACGAGGAAGAAGATTGCGGTCGAGAACAGCGGCCAGATGAGGCCCTTGGCGCTGTATTCCTTCGCCATCATGATGATCTCCTTGTTGGCGATGACATTGGCCAGCGAGGTGTCCTTCACCAGCGTGATGACCTCGTTGCCCATGGGGGGCAGGATGCGTTTGACCACCTGCAAGAGGGTGACTTTAAAGAAGATCTGGCTCTTGGTCATGCCCAGCACCTGCCCGGCCTCGGTCTGGCCCTTGGGCACAGCCTCGATGCCGCCGCGGTAGATCTCGGAGAAGTAGCAGGCGTAGTTGATGGCGAAAGCCACCACAGCGGCCACCAGACGGCCCGAAGCGCCGGAGGGCCAGGGGTTCGTCATGCCCAGCAGGCCCGGGCCGAGGTAGATGACGATGATCTGGAGCATCAGCGGGGTGCCCCGGATGACCCACACGAAGGTCTTGACGACGCCCCGCAGCGGTGCGCACCGGCTCATGGAGCCAAAGGCCACCACAAGGCCCAGCGGCAGCGAGAAGAGCAGCGTCAGGAAAAACAGCTCACAGTTGAGCGCGAATGCGCCGGTCAGACGCTCGAGAATCACAGTCACAGGATCACTACACCTATCTTATTATAATAATGTATCTCAGTCGGCGAGGGTCAGGCCGTACTTGTCGGCCAGCGCCTGCATGGTGCCGTCGGCCTTCAGCTCGTCGAAGGCGGTGTTGACGGCGTCGGGGACGTCGCTGCCCTTGCGGAAGGCCACGCCGTACTCCTCCACATTCAGCTCGTCCACCATCTTGAGGTCGGCGTAGTCGGTGCCCTCGCCGATCATGGCAGAGGCCAGCGTCAGGTCAAGGATGGCGGCGTCCGCAGTCCCGGCGGCCACCTCCATCAGGCAGTCGGTCTGGACAGACTTTGCGATGTAGTCGGCCTGCGAGAGGTCGGCATTCTCGGTGATGGTGGTCTCGCCTGCCGAACCGGCCTCGGCCACCACGGTCTTGCCGATGAGGTCGGCGGTGGAGGTGTAGTCGGTGCCCTCCTTCACCACGACCACCTGCGCGTTCTTGACGTAGGGCTTGGTGCAGGCCATGTTCTCCTCCCGGTCATCGGTGAGGGTCAGGCCGTTCCAGATGCAGTCGATGCTCTTGGCGGCCAGCTCGGTCTCCTTGGTGTCCCAGTTGATCTCCACGAACTCCGGCTCGACGCCCAGCTTTTCGCAGACGGCGGTGGCCAGCTCGGTGTCGAAGCCGGTGAAGCTGCCGTCGGCGTCGGTGTAGTTCATCGGCTCGTAGACGGTGTAGCCGACGACCATCTTGCCGTTGGACTGGATGTAGGCGAGGTCGCTGTCGGCGACGGCAGAGCTTGCCGGGGCGGCAGAGGCCGAGGCGGCGGCAGAAGAAGCAGCCGTGGAGGTGGATGCGGCACCGCCGCAGGCGGCAAGGCTCAGCGCCATCGCACCGGCCAGAAAAGCAGAGACCAGACGTTTCATATGCAAAGTTCCTCCCTCAGGGGTCAGCAGGCGCGGCCTTCGTTTTACCGCTTTACCGTGCTAAACCGTTAAACTGTGACTATAGAATAGCGCGTTTTGCCCCGTTTGGCAAGAGGGAAAGCGATTTTTTTGCGTTTTGACGGTTTCCGCCTGTATTCGAGGGAGGGACATAGGAAAATTGAACAAAGCCGTGCCTTTCCGGCACGGCTGCGGCTCACGGGCAGGCTGTCCTTCGTACAACCTCTCAGTCACCTTCGGTGACAGCTCCCCTAGTAGGGGAGCCTCTGGCGAAGAGGTGAAGCTTTGCGGTATGCCAAGGCCTCCCCTCGATAGGGGAGGTGGCATCGCGCAAGCGATGACGGAGAGGTTATCCCCTCAGCCCTCCACTCAGGCCAACACAAGCACCACCAAGCAGTAGTCTCTCTCCTCCTGTGTCAAGTCTGCGGGGTCTTGATGGTGGCGTTCGTTTCCAGTGCGAGGTAATAGCGGTGGCCGTCGCTCTTCTTGTCCGTCATTGTAAAGGCTATGGCGCACATAGGCTGCTGCGGGCCGGAGTATTCCCCATAAGAATCATACCTTATCCCCCTGCATTGCTTCATACTCTCCGCCTGCGCCAGCGCGCTCTGACCCGGCTTCACTTCTCCATACCAAAGCCAAACGCTGCCTGTAATCACATAGTCCTTCAATTCCTCTTCAATGATGTTCTGTGCCTCATCGGTCAGCAGATTTTCACCAGCCAGCCAGTCCGGCTGGAACTGCTGTGCGATGCCCTCGAGCTTTTTGTCCAGCGTCTCGTCCTTCTGATAGTCACCCCTTTGTTTCATTAGGGAGCGGAAGCACTCTTCCACCTGCTTGGCTTTGGAGCTGCTGTCCGAGCACCCCGTCATCAGGGCCAGCGCCATCACGCCCGCGAGGGCAAGGGCTAAAAGTTTCGTTCGCTTCATGGTCGTTTCCTCCATTCGTGCGGTGTGTTTCGGTAATTCTATTATAACTTGCCCCGCCGCCTCCCGCAAGTGCGATTCACGCAGGTTTCAGGCCCTTTCGCGCAGGTTTGGGGGTGAAAAGGCTCCCAGAGGCTCACGGGCAGGCGGAATGTGTTCGTTTCTGTTTCTTTTCGTCGAAAAGTATGCTATACTGGTCTTGCGGCCTTGCCCGCCGACATTGTTCGGAAGGGAGGTGTTGCCTGATGGTATACGTTTATACGTTTGTGCTGTCTGTCGCAGCGAATGTAGCATCTTACTACATCTGCAAGTGGCTTGACGGATGGCTGAAGGGCCGCAAGCACTAAAAAAGGACCCCCTTTCGGAGATAGCAGCTCCGAGAGGGGGTCTTTTCTTTTGGTGTTGCCCGATGGGTAATTTATACGTTTGCTATCTTTATTATACGCCCTTCCCTGCAAAAGTCAAGCAGTGCGCGGAAAGTTTACAGACTGAGAGGGCTACTCTGTCACAGCCCCGCATTCTCAAACGCATCCCCCACGGCCTTCTGCAAGGCGCCGATGGAGATGGTGCAGAGGGCCGCGAGGTCGGGGTCGGAGCCGTCGGCGGGGATGGACGCCGCCTCGGCCTCGGTCTTGCCCTTGAGGTAGCTGCAATAGCCCGCGCTGTGCTCGTACCACTCTTTGCCGAGGGCAGAGGCGCCCCGCATCCCGTAGCCGTCGCCCAGCTCCAGCTTGGTGCGGATGGCCTCCGGCGCGGTGATGCCGCCGTCGGCGGCCACGGTGAGGGCAGGCTCGGCCATGTCGCCGATGGCGCTGGTGATGCGGCCGTCGGCGTCCAGTGTCAGGGCCGCGAAGGTCAGCTCTACCTCGGCGTTCAGGTCCTTATCGTCGGTGGCGGTGACGTCCGAGGAGGCGTTCTCCGCCACCACGCCGAGGCTCACCCGGTCGCCCTTGGCCCCGCCGAGGGGGGCGGCGCTGGCGCAGGCCTTCGCCACGGCGTCCCGGTACTTGTCCACCCGGATGGTGCAGCCGGAGAGCAGGTCGGGGTCGGCGGCCCTGCCGTCCTTGTCCGTTTCCAGCCGGGCGGCCTGCTGGGGTGTCAGGCCGGTGAGGTAGTCGGCGAAGGCGTCGGCCTGCTCGGCCCAGCCCTTTTTCAGGGAGGACGCCGCCGCCAGCGGGTAGTCGTCCCCTTTCTGGCGCTTGGTGCGGTAGTCGGTGGGCATGGTGACGGCCCCCTTGCCGTCGGCGGACAGCTCCACCTCCAGCTCGTCCAGCATCACGTCGGCCACCTTCCCCTCCCCGTCCAGCAGGACGGCGGCGGCGATGGTGTGGATGGTGCCGGTGCGGCCCTCGTCCGAGGTCTCGGTGAGGACGCCGAGGCCGGTCTGCCAGCCGGAGGTCTGGGTGGTGACGGCGCTGCCGGTGGAGCCGGACGAGCCGCTCATGCTCCCCGGGCGGCTGCCCCCGCGGCAGCCAGCCAGCAGCACAGCCGCCGCAGCGGCCCAGCTCAGGAGGGCTTGTTGTCTGTGTGTCATACGCGATACGCTCCCTTTCATCTCTTTGGGAGCAGTATGCCCCGCCCTGCGGGGGTTCATACACGGGAGGCCCGCCTTTGTCCAGCTTCTCCGTCATGGCTGCGGCGGGGATAACCTCTCCGTCATCGCTTGCGCGATGCCACAGCCCGGGTTGCGGCTCCCAGCGTCTGCTGCGCTGTCGCTTGCATCCTGCTGGCCGCTGCCCCAACAGCTCCTCCCTGTTTCCGCCGCTGGCGGCGGTCGTCGCCGTTGCTCCTATCGAGGGGAGGCCTTGGCATACCGGAAAGTTTCGCCTTTACACGGAAACCTGCCCTCTTCGCCAGAGGCTCCCCTACTAGGGGAGCTGTCACCGAAGGTGACTGAGAGGTTGTACGAAGGACAGCCTGACCGTGAGCCGCTGCGGAATCGCCACCCCCGAGCCACGCAGGTTATCTGGCCAAGTTTCAAAATATCAGCGTACCAACGCCGTAAAACGAACTTGGTCATGCTGGCCAACTTCAAGCCCAAAGACCAAGTTGGAATTTGGTCAGCAAAAGCAACTTGGCCACGTTGGCCAACATCAAAAATATTACTTATATACGTTATTATATTGGAACTTGGTCATCTAATTTACAACAGTATGATGAGGAAGAATACCACGAGTTCGTTCCATCCTTTTGTCGGATGACTCGTTTGACCACTTCGCCGCTCTTCACCAGCTCACCATAAGCACGATTGTAGGTCTTCTCGCTGCACCCCGTCTCCCTGACCACCTCGGCCCGGAGCTGGGTGTTGGGCATACTGCCCAGCTTTGCCTCGGCCAGCACGTCGAGGATGGCTTGGGCGGTGTCGGCCTTGGTCTGGGCGACGCGGACGCGGCGCTCCTCCACAAAGTCGGCGTCCTTCTTGTCGGTGCGGCTGTCAAAGACGGCCACCGCCGTGGTCACGCCCTCCACCTGCGTCTGCTCGATGTGGAGCAGGGCCGTGCGGGCCGGGGCGGCGTAGCTGCTCTTCTCGTGGCTGAGGTAGAGCTGGCCGCTGTTCTTGTCCCGGCCCATCATGAGGACGCTGCGGGCGATGTCCCAGATGTCCGAGCTGTCGGCGAGGCGGGCGCGGCCCGAGACGTTGGAGCGCTTGTTGGTGTGCATGGCGATGAGGGCTGCGCAGCCCAGCCGCGCGCAGAGGGCCTTGAGGGGCAGCAGGGCGGCCCGCATCTGGTTGCGGCTGACCATCTCCACCCCCGCAGGCAGAAAGCTCTGGAGCGGGTCGATGAGGACGAGGGCGGGGGCGGCGCTCTCGATGTACTTGGCGAAGCTCTTGTCCGGGATGCACAGGGGGTTGCCGGTGCGGGAGAAGTAGGCGTCGCTGGTCTGTACCATCACCCGGCTCATGTCGGCCCCCGCCGCCATCAGGCGGGCTTTGAGCACCTTGGAGGGGTCGTCCTCCCCGGCGAAGATGAGCACCCGGCCGGTCTGTCCGGGGGGCTGGGGGAAGAAGCCGGAGGTCTTTCCCGCCGTGACGTAGGCCACCAGCTGGGCCTGCCAGATGCCCTTTCCGGTGCCGCCGTCGGCCCCCAGCAGGGACACCTCGCCCTGCGGCAGCAGCCCCTCCACCAGCCAGCTCACGTCCCGGACGGGGATGTCGTCGAGGCACTTTGGGATGTAGAGGAAGGGCGAAGAGAGGCGGCGGCGGCGCGCCCGCTCCCGGGCGGCCTCGGCCTTTTCGCGGTAGGCGGCGTAGTCCTCGCCGATGCGGCTCTGGAACGCCTCGCGGCCCGCGGCCTCCGCCTCGGCCCGGCTCGTGGTCATCCAGTGCTCGACTTTGAAGGTGAGGCCCTGCCAGAAGCCCAGCTCCTTGGCCCGCGCCTCCACCAGCTGGGGGCGGAAGCAGACGTCCTCGGGGCAGTTCTGCCCCACGAACCAGTAGGTCAGCGGGGAGAACAGCTCCTCCTCGGTGCGCACCGTGCCGAGGTAGGCCACGAAGTCCTCGTAGCTGCCCGGGGCGCGCTCGGTCTTTTTTTCCTGCATAGAATTGCTCCTTTCGTGTTGTTTCGTTGCTCCAATTATAACTACGAAAGGTTGTGTCGTCAAGGAAAGCTTTCCGCGCTTTTTTGCACGGAAAAGTGGGGATGCGGGGTTCGTTCGTGTTCCTTTTCGTCGAAAAGTGTGTTATACTGGTCTTGCGGTTCACCCCGTAATCCTTTACGGGAGGGGGTGAAACAATGGACTATCTTATTACACTTTTAGTATCTGTCGCAGCAGATGTTGTGTCTCACTTCATTTGCAAATGGCTTGACAAGTACGACAAGAACCGCAAAGCCTAAAAAGGAAAGCCCCCTTGGAGTTGCAGCTCCGAGGGGGCTTTTCCATTGGGGGTGAAGCCAATGGACTATCTTTACACTTTCTGTTTTTATTATATGCGATTCCCCGCAAAAGTCAAGCGCTGTGCAGAAACTTTACAGAGCTGACCGGTTTGCCAAAGGCTCCCCCTTTGGGGGAGCTGGCGAGCGGAGCGAGACTGAGAGGGCAAGGATGCTGACGGAGAATCATAAGCGCGGCGATAGTATCGCTCTGACGGAGGGCCTGCTTATCGCTGCGCGGCGGCTCTCGGGAGACGGGCTAGCCCTCTCCGTCATTGCTTCGCAATGCCACCTCTCCCATAGGGAGAGGCTTTCGCCCGCGGGCAGGCGGAATGTGTTCGTTTGTGTTCCTTTTCGTCGAAAAGTGTGCTATAATAAGCCTGCGGCCTTGCCCGCCGACATTGTTCGGAAGGGAGGTGAAGGCAGTGATCCATATTCTCACGATTTTGGAGTCGGTCATAGCAAATGTGATCTCCCATTACATTTGCAAGTGGCTTGACCGGCTCGACAAGGACCGCAAGCCCGACTAAGCGGAAAGCCCCCTTGGAGTTGCAGCTCCTTGGGGGCTTTTCATTTGGTGAAGTCAGTGGAACTTCTCACGATTCCACTTTTATTATATGCCCTTCCCCGCAAAAGTCAAGCGCTGTGCGGAAAGTTTACAGAGCCGACCGGCAGACCTCGCCGCAATGCGCCCGTTTCTGTTCCTTTTCGTCGAAAAGTGTGTTATACTGGTCTTGCGGCCTTGCCCGCCGACATTGTTCGGAAGGGAGGTGTTGCCCAATGGCGTATATTTCCACATTTATCCTGTCCGTCGCAGCGAATGTAGCGTCTTACTACATCTGCAAGTGGCTTGACGGATGGCTGAAGGGCCGCAAGCACTAAAAAGGACCCCCTTTCGGAGATTGCCGCTCCGAGAGGGGGTCTTTTCTTTTGGTGTTGCCTGATGACGTATTTATTTCCACATCCGTCATCTTTAGTATATGCGATTCTCCGCAAAAGTCAAGCGCTGCACAGAAACTTTACATCAGCGGACTCAGCAGCCGCAGCACGGTATCCAGCAGCGTGCCCGGGAGGGAGGTGCGGCAGTCGGCCAGATGCACCTCGCGGCAGGCGGGCAGGGTGCGGAGGACGTCGTCCCGGAGGACGGCGATCTGGCTGTTGTAGAGCAGCAGCGCCCCGCACTCGAAGTGGAGGTAGAGGCTGCGGTAGTCCATGTTGATGCTGCCCACTACGGCGGCGCGGTCGTCGCTGACGTAGCACTTGGCGTGGAGGAAGCCGGGGCTGAACTCGTAGATGCGCACCCCGGCCCGCAGCAGGGGCAGATAGTACGACCGGGTGAGCCGGTAGACCAGCTTCTTGTCCGGGATGCCGGGCAGCACCAGCCGGACGTCCACCCCCCGCTTGGCCGCCGACTTGAGGGCCTCCAGCATGGTCTCCCCCACCGCGAAATAGGGGGTGTAGATATAGACGTACCGCTGGGCCTGATGGATGATATTCAGATAGACCGTCTCGGCCAGCGCCTCCTCGTCGAGGGGGCTGTCGCCGTAGGGCTGCACCACTCCGTCCGACCGGTCGGGCAGGGCCTCGGGCCGGGGCGCGAAGGGGGTGTAGTCCGTCTCGCTGGGGCGGAAGGCGTTCCAGTGCTCGAGGAACATCACCGTAAAGTTCCACACCGCCGCGCCCTCGGTGCGCAGGGCCGCGTCCTTCCAGTAGCCGAACCGCTCCTCGGCGTTGATATACTCGTCCGCGAGGTTGATGCCCCCGGTGTAGGCCACGCTGCCGTCCACCACCACGATCTTCCGGTGGTCGCGGTGGTTCATGACCAGCGACACCAGCGGCACCACGGGGTTGAAGGGGATGCACCGGATGTGCGCCCGCTCCATCCGCACCACGAAGTCCGACGGCAGGCCCAAGAGGCTGCCGAAATCGTCGTAGATGAGCCGGACGTCCACCCCCTCGGCGGCCTTGCGGACGAGGATGTCCTCCACCCCGCCCCACATCCTGCCGGTGCGGACGATGAAGAACTCAAGGAAGATGAACCGCTCCGCCCTCTCGAGGTCGGCCAGAAGGTCGGGGTACATCTCCTCGCCGCAGGGGTAGTATTTCGCCGTGGTGTCCTTCCATGCGGGGTAAGGGCCGTAGTCGGCGATATAGCGGCACAGCCCCCGGCTGGCGGGGTCGAGGGCCTCGGTCTGGCCCGGCTGCTGGGCGAGGTCGGCGGTGTGCTGGCGCTCCACCGCCTGCATCCGCTGGCGCATCCGCTTGGCAGGGGCCTTGTTGCCGAAGGCCAGATAGAGCGCCCCGCCCAGCAGGGGCATCAGCCCGATGAGGACGAGCCAGATGATCTTGTAGTCGCTGTTCTCGTCCTTCCGCACGAGGTAGAGGGTGATGAAGAGGCTGAGGACGTTCAGCCCCGCATTCACCCACACCTTTCCGGCCGTGAGGGAGAAGAAGGCCCAGAGCAGCCAGCCGATCTGTAGCAAAACAAGGGCCACTGTGACCATGGCCCTGTTGATGACACGATTGAAGAACCGGACGACCGGCAGCCGAAAGAACATCTGCGCCTCCCCTGCTGCCCTGCGGCAGCATTTTTATGGGAATAGTATAGCGCAGCGGATGGAATAATTCAAGCTCAGGCGTCTGCGTCCTCGAAGCCCACCATGAGACCGCCCAGCTCGGCGTAGTAGCTGCACAGGCCGCCGCACTCGGTCACGCGCACCTGCGCCCCCTCAAAGACCGCCTTTACCATATGCATCAGGCGCTCGGCGGCGGCGGGGTTGCCGCAGTGGGCGATGACCACCTTGCCGTGGGCGTAGCCGTGGCCCTTCAGCTCCAGCACGAGGCGCTCCAGTGCGCCGTGCTCGCCCCGGGTCTTGCACAAAACGTCCAGCTCGCCCACATCGCTGGCCTTGCCGATGACCCGGATGTTGAGCATCCGCGCCACAGCGGCCACGGCGGGCTTCACCCGGCCATTGCGGGCCAGATTTGCCAGCGATTCCAGCGAGAAGAGCAGGTGGGTGTGGCGGCGGTAGCGCAGCATCTCCTCGCAGACGTCGTCAAAGGCCATCCCCTCGGCCAGCAGGTCGCGGATGTGCTCGGCCAGCAGCACCAGCTCCGGCCCTGCGGAGAGGCTGTCCAGCACAAAGACCTGTGCCCCCGGGTGCTCGGCCTGATACTCCTCGGCGGCCAGCTGGGCGGCGTTGCAGCTGCCCGACAGGGTGCCGGTGATGGTGATGGCGTAGATCTCGTCCGCGCCCTCGTAGGCCTCCAGCCAGTCGCCGATGTTGGGGCAGGAGGTGCTGGTCTTGCCCTTGTAGGTCCGCAGGGTGGTCGCCATCTCCACGGCGTCCAGCGTGCCATCGTCGAGATATTCCCGCTCGTCGGTCACGATCTTGAGGGGGACGGCGGCAAAATCCACGCCGTCCAGCTGATACAGGCTGGCAGAAGAGTCCACAACGATTCGTTTCATCTCATCTATCTCCATTCCGGCGGGTGTCCGCCGCATTTTTTACGTTCGATGAGTCCACTATATCAGCTTTTCAAAACCCTGTCAAGTGATTTGCAAAATTCTTTACAAGGCTTTCATAAACGGTTGACCCGGAGGTGAAAATGCGCTATACTACCAGCATGGATCAGGAAATGAAACGACGTGTCACGGCCTGCGCCGCCGGCTTCAGCCTCCCGCGCTATCGGGAGCTGCCCGCCGTGGGCCTCTATCTCGACCAGAGCGTACAGCTGGTCAACAGCTGCTTCCGGGGCTTCCCCGGGGTGGAGCTTACCCCCTCGATGGTGAGCAATTATGTCAAGAAAGGAGTCATCTCCCACCCCGTCAAAAAGAAGTATTCCCGCGAGCAGCTGGCCGCTCTCCTCTACATCGTGCTGTCCAAGAACGTCCTCTCGCTGGAAAACATCGAGATGCTGTTCCGGATGCAGCGCGCCCACTGCACCGCCGCCGAGGCCTACGACTCCTTCTGCGACGAGGTGGAGAACTGCCTGCCCTTCATCTTCGGGGCCAGCTCCTCCATCCGCGACCTCGACCCCGACGCCAACGACGAAAAACGGCTGCTGCGAGGCACCATCGTCGCGGCGGTGAATAAAATGTACCTCGACTGCTGCTTCGTCGCCATGCGGCAGGAGCAGGCCCTCTGGCCGGGGATACTGGGGGATCTGGAATAGCCCTCTCCGGCTCACGGTCAAGCTGTCCTTCGTACAACCTCTCAGGCGCTCCGCGCCAGCTCCCCTAGTAGGGGAGCCTCTGGCGAAGAGGCGAAACTTTCCGGTATGCCAAGGCCTCCCCTCGATAGGGGAGGTGGCAATGCGAAGCATTGACGGAGAGGTTATCTTCGCTCCGGCTCACGGTCAGCCGTGACGGAGAGGTTATTCAGCAAAAAAGCACCCACCCTCCCGTTTCACGGGAAAGGATGGGTGCTTCTGTTTTATCCAGTCCTTAGACCTTATGCATCCTGCAGCTCCCCACGGCTGGCGGCCTTGAGGTAGGCGAAGATGAAGCCGTCGAGGTCGCCGTCCATGACAGCGTCCACGTTGCCGGTCTCGTAGTTGGTGCGGTGGTCCTTGACCATGGTGTAGGGCATGAAGACGTAGGAGCGGATCTGGTGGCCCCATGCGATCTCGTTCTGGACGCCCTTGATGTCGTCGATCTTGTCCATATGCTGCTGCTTGGCGATCTGGTAGAGCTTTGCCTTCAGCATCTCCATGGCGTAGTCGCGGTTCTGGAACTGGCTGCGCTGGGTCTGGCAGCTGACCACGATGCCGGTGGGCTTATGGATGAGTCGGACGGCGGAGGAGGTCTTGTTGATGTGCTGGCCGCCTGCGCCGGAGGAGCGGTAGACCTGCATCTCGATGTCCTCGGGGCGGATGTCCACCTGAATGGTGTTGTCCAGCTCGGGCATGACCTCCAGCGAGGCAAAGCTGGTCTGACGGCGGGCGTTGGCGTCGAAGGGCGAGACGCGCACCAGACGGTGGACGCCGTTCTCGCTCTTGAGCAGGCCGTAGGCGTTGGCGCCCTTGACCATCATGGAGGCGCTCTTCATGCCGGCCTCGTCGCCGTCCTGATAGTCCAGCACCTCCACGGTCATGCCGTGGGCCTGCGCCCACTTGTTGTACATCCGGTAGAGCATCTCGGCCCAGTCCTGCGCCTCGGTGCCGCCGGTACCGGCGTGGAAGGTCAGGATGGCGTTGCTGTGGTCGTACTCGCCGTTCAGCATGGTCATCAGCTGCAGCTCGTCCACCGCCTTGCCCACTGCGTTGACGGCCTCCTCGGCCTCGGGCACCATCTCGGGGTCGTACTCCTCGTCCAGCATGACCAGCATGGTCTCGGCGTCGTCGTAGAGGCCCTGCAGCTTCTCGAAGCGGTTCAGCTTGCCCTTCAGGTCGCCGACCTCGTCGAAGACTTTCTTGCTCAGCTCCGCGTCGTCGTAGAAGCCGGGGCGGGACATGGTGTGCTCCAGCTCCTGCACGCGCTTGCGGGAGGCGTCGATGGCCAGCGCCTCTTCCAGGTCTTTCACAGCCTTGCCGTAGTCGGCCAGCTGCACTTTCAGTTCGTCCGTGGTGATCATCGTTTTATTCCTCTCGTCTCAAACTCTAGGATAACCTCTCCGTCACGGCTTCGCCGTGCCACCTCCCCTACCGAGGGGAGGCCTTGGCATTTCGTAAAGCCTCACCTCTTCGCCAGAGGCTCCCCTACTAGGGGAGCTGGCGCGGAGCGTCTGAGAGGTTGTACGAAGGACAGCCTGACCGAGCACACGGTTATTCCCAAAAGATACAGTTTATACACAGATACTTCATTAGTATACCCAGAATCCATGATAAAGTAAAGAGGAAAAAATGCCATCGTGCTGGAAATTTGAAGATTTCTGGCTTTTCTTTTCTCTCTTTTGAGTGTATAATACTGATAACTACCATAATCATTGGAGGATGTTATGCCAAAATACTATGGCTGTCCGTGTGAGGGCTGCGGCGAGCCGCTCACCCTTCAGGATGACATCGTGGTCTGCCCCGACTGCGGCGCGCCCTATCACCGCACCTGCTACGAGAAGCTGGGCCAGTGCATCCACCGCCCCGCCCATGCCGCCGGTTACGAGTGGAAGTTCCCCTACGAGGAGAGCCAGCTCCGCACCTGCCCGGCCTGCGGCGAGCGCACCCTGCGGGATGCAGAAAAATGCCGCTGCTGCGGCGCAGTGCTCCCCCCCGAGGAGCAGGAGCCGTCCCCTGTCTCCGACACCACGGAGGACAGCTTCGACTACTCCCGGATGTACCGCCAGTTCGGCGGCGCAGCCGACCCCGAGAAGGAGTTCTTCGAGGAGGCCTTCGGCAAAGAGGCCCGGATGGACGGCATCGCCCGGCAGGACTGGCTGGACTACATCGGCCCCGCCGCCCCCGCCTATCTGGCGGCCTACAGCCGGATGCAGCTGCAAAAGAGCAAGATCTCCATGAGCTTCTCGGCGCTGCTGTTCGGGCCGTTCTATTTCTTCTACCGCAAGGCGTGGAAGCCGGCCTTCGGCTTCCTTGCCGCCGAAATGCTGCTGGCGGCCCCCACCTTCATCGAGATGCTCCAGCTCTCGGGCAGCAGCTTCGCCCCGGCCCTCAGCGCCTCGGCCCTGACGGTCCTTGCCCGGGTCTGCTCCCTTCTCAGCTTCCTGCTGATGCTGGTGCGGGGGATGTACGGCAAATGGCTCTACCGCCGCAGCGCGGCCAGCCGCATCCGCCGCATCCAGTCCGAGTTCCCCGACGCCCGCCAGCGGCAGGCTGTCCTCCGCGCACAGGGCGGCGTCAGCTTCGGGGCGGTCTTTCTCTGCATCCTGCTCCTGACCGTCGGCGGCAGCCTCTTTACCCTGCTGCTCGGCCCCGACCTGCAGGCCCTGTTCAACGCTTTTTACGGCTGATCGCACCCAGCCGTAAGACGATTATAGTGAAGGAGTTTGAATCATGAAAAAAGTCACCAAGGCAGTCATCCCCGCTGCGGGCCTCGGCACCCGCGTCCTGCCCGCCACCAAGGCCATGCCCAAGGGGATGCTCCCCCTCGTGGACAAGCCCGCCATCCAGTATCTGGTGGAGGAGGCCGTCCGCTCCGGCATCACCGACATCCTCATCATCGTGAGCCGGAATCAAGGCATCATTCAGGACCACTTCGACCGCAGCCCCGAGCTGGAAGCAAAGCTGGCCGTCCCCGGCAAGGAGAAGATGCTGGAGGAGTGCCTCGGCATCTCGAATCTGGCCAACATCTTCTTCGTCCGCCAGCACCAGACCCTCGGCCTCGGCCACGCCGTCAGCATGGCCAAGCCCTTCACCGGCGACGACCCCTTCGTGGTCATCTACGGTGACGACGTCATCTGGGGCGAGGACCCGGTCTGCGCCCAGCTCATCCGCGCCTACGAGGAGTTCGGCCGCCCGGTCGCGGGCGTGTCTGCCGTGCCATGGGCCGACGTGAGCCGCTATTGCAGCCTCAAGACCACCCCCATCCACGACAACTACTTCTTCGTGGACGACATGATCGAGAAGCCCAAGAAGGGGCAGGAGTTCAGCAACTACTCCATCCTTGGCCGCGTCCTGCTGACGCCCGAGATCTACGACATCCTCGCCCAGACCAAGCCCGGCGCAGGCGGCGAGATCCAGCTGACCGACGCCATGGCCGAGTATGCCCGCAGCCACGGCGGCATGACGGCGGTGGAGTTCACCGGCAAGCACTACGACATGGGCAACAAGCTCAAGGTCGTGGAGGCGCAGGTGGAGCTGGCCCTGCAGCACCCCGAGATCGGTGAGGCCTTCCGCGCCTACCTGAAGGAGTTCTGCAAGACGCTGTAAGCGACCAAAGAAAGCGAAAGCGTCCGGCATCTCACACGAGGTGCCGGGCGCTTTTTTGCTGTATCTTTTTGTCATATCGTATGTTATAATAGTCTTGCGGTCTGACTCCGCCCATTTTATTGGGAAGGGGGTGAGGCGAAATGGATATTCTTATTACCTTTATGCTGTCCGTCGCAGCGAATGTAGCATCTTACTACATCTGCAAGTGGCTTGACGGATGGTTCTCGGGCCGTAAGCACTAACAAAAGAAGGACCCCCTTGGAGGAACCAGCTCCGAGGGGGTTCTTTCTTCTTTGTGAGACGAAATGGATCGCTCTACAATTACCTTTACATCTTTATTATATGCGATTCTGCGGAAAAGTCAAGCCGCCCCGCAAAAAAAGCGCCCCTGCCTTGTCATCGGCGGGGGCGCTTTGCTGATCGCTGATTATTTTGATTGGGTTGATAAGTTCAGATTAGTCGCTGACGTAGGGCATCAGGGCAACGTGACGAGCACGCTTGATGGCCACGGTCAGGGCGCGCTGATGGAAAGCGCAGGTGCCGGTCACACGGCGGGGAATGATCTTTGCACGCTCAGAAACGTACTTACGCAGACGGGGCACGTCCTTGTAATCGATGGTGTCGATGCGATCGACACAGAAGCTGCAAACCTTCTTGCGGCCGCGGCGGATGGGGCGCGCGGGGCGAGAGCCTTCGGTTCTTTCAAAAGCCATTGCTTATTACCTCCTGTTGGATTTTTACGGTTCACACCGGTTCGGGATCAGAACGGCAGATCGTCGCTGTCGTCGATGACGGCGAAGTCGTCTGCGTTTCCGGCGGAGTAGCTGGGAGCTGCCTCCACAGCAGCCGGGCGGGCAGGCGCTGCGTTCTGGTAGGACGGCGCAGCATTCTGATAGCTGCTGCCGCCCTGATTGCTGCCATTCGAGTTCTTGGGGCCTGCAAAGCTGATGTTGTTTGCCACGACCTCCACAGCCGTGCGGTTGTTCCCGTTCTTGTCCTGATACTGGCGGGTCTGGAGACTGCCTTCGATGGCGATCAGACTGCCCTTCTGGAAATACTTGGAGACGAACTCTGCCTGCTGGCGCCATGCGACGATGTCGATGAAATCGGCCTGACGCTGCTCGCCCTGACGGGCAAAGTTGCGGTCGCACGCAATGCGGAAGCTGCACACATTGGTGCCGTTCTGGGTGGTGCGAAGCTCGGGATCCGCCACGAGGCGGCCCATGATCGCTACAACATTCAACATAATACGGACTCCTTTTTCGTCACGAAAAGATTACTCCTCGTGGGCAACGATCAGGCTGCGCATAACGCCCTCAGTGATCTTGTACACACGGTCAAGCTCAGCGGGGAAGCTGGGATCGGCGGTGAAGTTGATCACGGTGTAGACGCCCTCCTCCTCATCGTTGATGGGGTAGGCCAGACGGCGCTTGCCCCACTCATCGATGGAATCGATGGTACCGTTTGCCTCGATCAGGGACTTGAACTTGCCGATGAGGGCGGAAGAAGCCTCCTCGTCGAGAGCAGCGCTGGTAATCAGCATGGTTTCGTACTTTGCCATTTTGTAGCACCTCCTTTTGGACTTAAGGGCCTCAAGGTTATGAGGCCAAGGGTACACAGACCGCGCGGCGTCGCGCAGGCTGTGCGGCGTGTCTGTTCAGACAGCAACTTATTATAGCAAGCCCAGCGAAAATTGTCAAGCTTTTCTGCGCGATTTTTTTCGCATTCCGCCCTGCCATTCTCTTTATGGTTTCCCGGTATGCCTGTCATATCTTCTTTACATGGTATTCTTGGCCGTTTCTGAGGCGGTTTTCCTTTACATTCCGGCAAGAGGAGGACTATAATAAAAAGCGTTCTTCTCCCCTTCCGCCCGCCTGCGCGGGGCAGGGCCTCTTCGGGGAGCGGGACGATTGCTAACGTCAAAGGAAGGATCATCTATGTATTCCATCTTCAGGAACCTCGCCATCATCCTCATCAGCGCCAAGTTCTTTGCGCTGCTGGCCCGCAAATGCCGGGCACCGCAGGTGGTGGGCGAGATCATCGCGGGCCTCGTCATCGGCCCCTGTCTGCTGAATCTCGTCCAGCCCAGCGACTCCATCGCCATCTTCGCCGAGATCGGCGTCGTGCTGCTGATGTTCAACACCGGCCTCGGCACCAACCTGCAGGAGCTGATGCGGGCTGGCCCCATCGCCACCCTCATCGCCTGCGTGGGCGTGGCGGTGCCTCTGGCGGGCGGCACCCTGCTCTACAGCCTCTTCTACGGCTTTGCGGCGGTGGGCAGCACCGAGTTCTACCGTGCCCTCTTCATCGGTACCATCATGACGGCCACCAGCGTCTCCATCACCGTGGCCACCCTGCAGGAGCTGGGCAAGCTCAAGAGCTTCCTCGGCACCACCATCGTCAGCGCCGCCGTCATTGATGACGTCATCGGCATCGTGGTGCTCACCTGCGTGCTGGGTGCCAGCGGCGGCTCGGACACCAGCCTCGTGGAGGTGCTGATGGACACCATCCTCTTCTTCGCGGCCGCCATCGTCATTGGCCTCATCATCCACAAGGCCATGCTCTGGCTGGACCATCGCAACCCCCACACCCAGCGCATCACCATCGTCAGCCTTGCCTTCTGCTTTGCGATGGCCTACATCGCCGAGCAGTATTTCGGCATCGCCGACATCACGGGCGCTTACATCGCGGGCATCGTGCTCTGCTCCCTTGAGGATGCGTCCTACATCGAGCGCCGGGTGGACATCAGCAGCTACACCCTCTTCTCCCCCGTCTTCTTCGCCAGCATCGGCCTCAAGACCGACATCAGCGGCCTCACCCCCACCATCCTGCTCTTCAGCGTCTGCTTCGTGGTGGTGGCCCTCATCACCAAGATCATCGGCTGCGGCCTTGCCGCGAAAGTCTGCCGCTTCAGCTGGCCGGACTCCCTCAAGGTGGGCGTCGGCATGATGACCCGCGGCGAGGTGGCCCTCATCGTGGCCCAGAAGGGCCTCGGCGTGGGGGTGGTGGACTCCGTCTTCTTCACGGCAGTCATCCTCCTCATCGTCGTCTCCTCCATCATCACCCCTCTGGTGCTGAAGGGGTTGTTTGCGAAGGGTTAAGCCGCCGCAGGAGGAAAGCCTCTCCCTTTGGGAGAGGTGTCACCGAAGGTGACGGAGAGGGCAAGCCCGTCTTCCAAGAGCATCTACACAGCGATACGCACCGGCTTTTGTCAGAGCGATGCTATCGCTGTGTTTTTGTTTTTCTGTAACGACCTTGCCCTCTCAGTCTCGCTCCGCTCGCCAGCTCCCCCAAAGGGGGAGCCACTGGCGTGTCGGGCCGCTTTCCGCTGACTGCTGAAAGCCCAATATGGCATAAAATATAGTGCCCTGCCACAGAGATTCACAACAGCTTGACAAAGTTCTCTTGTCTAGAAGCTGCTGCCCTCTGTAGCAGGGCACTACTGTTTACGATAAAATCAAACTTTGCTCGTCCCGCGTGGGCCTCACCGGCACGCCAGTGCCTCTCCCTATGGGAGAGGTGGCTGCGAAGCAGACGGAGAGGGCTAGGACGCTGCCGGGGGAGCTGTCACCGAAGGTGACTGAGAGGGCTACGCTCTAAATCCCTCAGACGACCTGAATGCGTCCTGCGCCATACGGATCCTCATAATCCAGCAGGTAGCCGGGGTAGCTTGCCAGCGGGCTGTTGGCGCTTGCCAGAACCGGCATACCCTCGGTCGCGCCGTCAAAGATCATGGCGTAGGTGGACATGACGAGGTAGTCCTCCGCGACATAGTCCTTGATCAGCTCTGCGCCGTCGAACATGGCGAAGCCGTCGCCCAGATTGCGCAGGGTGTAGTTCATGCCGGCCAGCGCGTAGGTGCGGTTCGGATCCAGCGGCTCATAGGTGCCGGTCTTTCGGTCGTAGATGCGCACGTTCTGGACGCGGGGCGTGCCGGTGGCGCTGCCCTGCCAGACGTTCTTGTCGTCGGTGCGGACGGTGTTGGGGATGTCGGTGTGGATCTCATAGGTCGCACCGGCGACGTGCAGGAAGCCGCCGTTCTCCTTGCCCTCCGGGCCGACGAAGCGGGCACCGAACTCCAGCGCATCCTGGATCTGCTGGCCGGTGACGGCCATCAGGCAGGCCACGTTGCCGAAGGGGCTGATCTGCTTGCAGGTCTTGAAGGACCAGGCGCCCGCGCTCACGTCGGTGCGGATGCCGCCGCCGTTCATCATGGCGATGTCGCAGTCCAGCTGCTCGATCTCGTTGAAGTAGGTGTAGATGCCGTCGGCCACAAAGTCGCCGAGGTTGGTCTCGCCCGAGCGGATGCGGCGCTTGCCGGTGGCGGGGTCGCTGATGTAGAAGTTGATGTCGGTGACGGCGATCTGCTCGCCCAGCATCTCGTCCACTTCCTTGACCCACGTTGCGGCGGTAGCGGCCACGGCGGCGTCGGAGACGTCTGCGGTGGAGATCAGCTCGGTGGTGATGGTGCCGTCCTCGGCGAGGGTCATCTTGCCGACGTTGGCGAGGTAGGAGCCGGTCTGGGTCAGGGTGACGGCCTTACCGGCAGCGTCATAGACCTGCTTGTTCTCCATAACGGTGTGGGAGTGGCCGTCGATGAAGGCGTCGAAGCCGGTGGTGTTGGCGATGACCTCTTCGCTGGTCCACGGAGAGGAGGAGGGGTCAACACCCAGATGGCCCAGACCGATGATGACGTCTGCGCCCAGTGCCTTGGCCTTGTCGATGCCCTTCTGCACGGCATCGTACAGCTTCTTGCCGTCGTCACCGCCCAGAATGTCGTAGATGTACTTGGTCTGCTTGGCGTTCATGAAGTAGGCCGGGGTGGACTTGGTGAAGGACTCGGGGGTGGTGATGCCCACGAATGCGATCCATTTGCCGCCTGCGGGGAACAGCTTGACGGCGGGCAGGACGCGCAGACCGGTGCGCAGGTCCACCCAGTTGCAGGAGACATAGGGGAAGTCCGCTTCCTTGATGACGGCCTTGGCGCGGGCCATGCCGTAGTCGAACTCGTGGTTGCCCGGCGTGGCCACATCGTAGCCCGCCTCGTTCATCAGCTCGATGATGGTCGCGCCGTCGTCCATCGAGCCGTAGGCGGTGCCCTGAATGTGGTCGCCTGCGTCCACCAGCAGGACGGGCTTGCCCTCATCGACATAGCCCTGCTTCAGGGCGGCGATGGCGGCATAGGTCAGCTTGGGGGACTTGTTATCAATGTAGGTGTGTACGTCGTTGGTGTACAGGATGGTGACGGCGGCGTCCTTGCCCGTCAGCCAGCCGGCAGAAGCCTGCGGGACGGCAGCGGCCATGGCCGAGGCAGCGGCGGTGACACCGGCGGCCTTCAGGAAATTGCGGCGAGAAATAAAGTGTTTCACGAGAAATGACCTCCTTTATGTTCCGGACCTTTGGCGGCACAGCCTCTCTTCTGCCGTGCCGCACTCTTTGCTCTAAGCTTACCACAGAACCGCCGAAAGGGCAAGCCCAAATCTGGTCATCCTGTACAATAATCTCCTTTATGGGTACGACTTTTTATGAAATCTCGCGCAAATCAGCACAAAAGACCGGGCGCTGCTTCCTGCCTCAGGCGTGCAGCATCCGGTCTTCTGTGTTCGGGAGGAATATCGTTCTGAAAATGAGCCGTGCTCAGATGGCGTTGTAGCGGCGCAGGAGCTTTTCGAGGTCGGTGCCCTCGATCTTTTTCAGCGCTTCCTTCAGGGCGATGCGGCCCATAAGGGGCAGCTCCATGTCCGTGAGCTTCCTGCCGTCCCGCAGCTTGACCGTCGCGTCGAGCAGAGCACGGACGTCGTAGGTGCTGCCCCAGACCTCCGGCACGCCCCGGTCGATGTCCAGCAGGGTGTACACGGCCTCCATGCCGGTGCGCATGGAGTATTCGGTGGTGAAGATGGTGTCCCGGGCCGTCTCGGCGAACTGGCCGAGGAAGGCGAAGTTCACTGCCCCCTCGGGCACGATGTCGGGGCGGTCGCCCTTGGCCCGGGGCATGAAGAAGGCGTCGATATAGGGCATCATCACCGGCACGGTGTTGGCGCTGTTCTCGGCCATCGAGGCGATGTCCTCCACCGGCACGCCCAGATGGTACAGCCACTCCATGCAGATCTCCCGGCCGGTGCAGTCCCGCATGGGCTTCCTGACGTAGTCACCGGGCTTGTCGCTGAACAGGCCGTAGACCCAGACGCAGAGCTGGTTCCGGGGCTGGTCGCGGAACTGCTGCTGGCGGTTGAGGGTCCAGCTCAGCAGCCAGCTGGAGTCCTTCACGGTGACGATGCCGCCGGTGACGGTGCGGCCGCTGAAGGGGTCGCGCTTGCAGATCTTCTGGATATACTGCGGGATCTTCTCGTCCAGCGTGGTGATGGTGGCGCTCTCCCAGTTGCTCCGCTCCGGCTCCGAGCAGAACTTTTCCGGGTGTCCGAAGGCGGGGTCCTGCGCCGCGATCTTCTTCCACAGATCCCAGCCGTTGCCCGGCCGGATGGCGGGGTCGAAGCCCGCCGCCTTGTTTTGTGCACCCACGGTGCAGCTCTCCACGCAGCCGCCGTTGGTGATAAAGAGCAGGTCGTTCTCGGTCAGGCCGATGGTCGTCACCTCGCCCTTGTGGTCCACTGTAACGCCCACAGCCTGCTTTCTGCCCGGCTCAAGGCTGAACTGGACGTCCACCACCTTGGTGTCGTAGTGGAACTGGACGCCATGGTCCTTCAGGTAGGCCACCATGGGCAGGATGATGGACTCATACTGGTTGTAGCGGGTAAAGCGGAGGGCGGTGAAGTCGGGCAGGCCGCCGATGTGGTGGATATAGCGCTTGAGGTAGAGCTTCATCTCGAGGGCGCTGTGCCAGTTTTCGAAGGCGAACATGGTCCGCCAGTAGAGCCAGAAGTTGGAGCCAAGCACCTCGTCATCGAAGTAATCGGTGATCTTCTTGTCCTCCAGCGCCTCGTCGGGCGTGAAGAAGAGCTTCATGATCTCCATGGCGCCTTTATCGGACAGGCCGAACTTGCCGTCGGTGTGGGCGTCCTCGCCGCGGTTGACCGTCGCGCGGCAGAGGGAGTAGTTGGGGTCGGCCTTGTTCAGCCAGTAATACTCGTCCAGCACGCTGGCCCCCTCGGTCTCCAGAGACGGGATGGAGCGCAGCAGGTCCCACATGACCTCAAAATGGTTGTCCATCTCGCGGCCGCCCCGCATCACATAGCCCACGTCGTACTTATAGCCGTCGCAGGCCCCGCCGGGGATGGGGTCCTTCTCGAACACGTGCACATGCCCGCCTTTCATCTGGCCGTCCCGCACCAGATAGCAGGCCGCCGTCAGGGCCGCCAGACCGGAACCGATGAGATAAGCCGATTTGTGATCGACGCCCTCCGGCTTTTTCGGCGCTGCAAAAGCCTCATAGTTGCCACTGGAATAGTACATAGAGAAACCTCCCTGTTTCGGTCGCTTTTTCGACATCTCTGTGCCGTCCTTATGGCAACAGTATACCCTGCGCACCCGCCGCGGACAACAAGCAAAACCATCCAGTTGACGCACTTTTCAGCAAACCGCCCCGTTTGCATAAAAAATCCGCCCCCAGCGCACCGGGGGCGGAACAGAAACAGGTTCAGAAGGTCAGGCGCATCTGATGCCAGACGACGTCGCCGTGGGTGGAGGCGGACACGCCCTCGTCCACGAAGCCGAACCGGGCGTAGAAGCCGATGAGCCTCTCCTTGCAGGTGAGCACGACGCCCCTGCGGCCAGCGGCCTTTGCGTCGGCACAGACCTGCCGCAAAACACGGGACGCACAGCCCTCCCGCCGATGGGCCGGGGCGGTGACGACGCTGAAGATCATCTGCCAGCTGCCCTCCGGCGTGTGGAGATGGGGGTCGTCGTACATCGCGTCGGTGAGGTCGGGCTGGTCGGTGACGAGGCCGTTGACGAAGGCTTTCACCCCGCCGTCCTCCTCCAGCAGCCAGAAATGGTCCGGGTAGACGGCCACCCGCCCGGCGATGCTCTGCCGGGACGCCCCCTCGGCGGGCGGATAGGATGCCGCTTCGATGTCGGCCAGCGTGTCCACATCGGTAGGGACTGCATGACGGATGCTCATGTTTTCCCCTCCTCAGTTCTTGGCGGCAGGGGCGACTTCGAAGTCGATCTTGCCCAGATTGACGTCGGCGCGGACGATGGTGATCATCATCTTGTCGCCGAGGCTCCAGCTCTTGCCGGAGGCGGGGTCGGTCAGACGGACGCCCTCGGTGAGGCTGGTGCCGGAGGGGGTCAGGCTGGAAGCGGGCACGAAGCCCTCCACGCCGTTGTCCAGCTCGATGAAGAGGCCGCGCTGGGTCACGCCGGAGATGGTGCCCTCGTAGCACTCGCCCAGATGGCGGCGGGCATACTCGGCCTTGTAGCAGTCCTCGGCCTTCCGCTCGATCTGCATGGCGACGACCTCCCGCTCGCTGGACTGCTTGGAGGCGCGCTCTGCAAAGTCGGTGTAGCGGAGGATCATGGTCTCCTTCTCGGTGCCCTTGAGCAGGTCGGTCATGATGCGGTGGATGGCGAGGTCGGGGTAGCGGCGGATGGGGCTGGTGAAGTGGGCGTAGTCCTTCAGCACCAGACCGTAGTGGCCCTTGGGCTTCTCCTCGTAGAAGGCCTTGGACATACAGCGCAGCATCCCGGTGTTGATGATCTGCTCATACGGCGTGCCCCGCACCCCCTCGAGGATGGCGCTCAGCTCCTTGGGCGTGGGCACCTCCTTGGCGAAGTGGTCGTTGATGCCGCAGGCCTGCAGCAGGGCGTGGAGACGCTCCAGCTTCTCGGCGTTCGGCTCCTCGTGGACGCGGTAGACGAAGGGGATCTGCTTGACCCGGGCAAAGTGGGCGGCGCACTGGTTGGCCAGCAGCATGAACTCCTCGATCATGCTCTCGCTCTCGCCGGAGGTGCGCTTCTTGACGTCGATGCAGCGGCCGTTCTCGTCGAGGATGAGCTTGACCTCGCCGCTCTCGATGTCCATGCAGCCCCGCTCCTTCCGCAGGCGGGCGCGGTGGCCGTACAGCTCCTTCATGGCGGGGAGCTGGTCGATGACGTCGGCATACTTCGCCTTGATCTCGGCGTCCGCCGTCCCGGCCAGCAGGGCGTTGATCTCGGCGTAGACGCCCTTGACCCGGCTGCGGATGATGGACTTGACGAAGCGGTAATCGGTCAGGTTGCCGTCCTTGTCCAGACGCATCAGGCAGGAGAAGGCCAGACGCAGCTCGTTCTCGTTCAGGCTGCAGATGCCGTTGGACAGGGCCTTGGGCAGCATGGGCACCACCTGATCGGCGTAGTAGACGCTGGTGGCGCGGCTGAAGGCCTCGTTGTCCAGCTCGGTGCCGGGCTTGACGTAGTTGGAGACGTCGGCGATGTGGACGCCCAGCTCGAAGCCGCCGTCAGAGGTGCGGGTCAGGCTGACGGCGTCGTCGATGTCCTTGGTCTCGGCGCTGTCGATGGTGAAGATGGGCAGGGCGCGCAGGTCCATCCGGCCCTCGCAGTCCTTCTCGGAGATCTCTGCCCCCTCGAACTTCTTGGCCTCCTCCCGGACCTTATCCGGGAAGCGGGTGCGGATGTCCTTGGCGTAGAGCAGGGCCTTGGCGCAGCGCTTGGCCTCGTCGGAGCTGCCGAAACGCATGGCGACGCCCACCCGGTGGTCCTCCTGCCGGTTGCCGCGGTTCAGGATCTCGACGGCCACCTTGTCGCCGTCCTTTGCGCCGCCCTCGCAGTCCCGGGCCAGCGGCATGGTGATGGCCGGGCAGTCGTCGGGCACGAAGCGCAGACGACCCTCGACCCGGCGCACCGTGCCCACCAGATCGTTCTTCTCGGTCAGGACGGCGAGGATGGTGCCCTCGTCGCTGCCCTCCATGCGGGGATGCTCGAATTTCTCCACCAGCACCTCATCGCCGGGCATGGCGCCCTTGGTAAAGCGGCCGGGGATGAAGATGTCGCTGGTGCCGTCCTCCAGCATGACGAAGGCAAAGTTCTTGCCCAGCTTGACCACCTTGCACAGCAGAGCCTTGTCGGCACGGCCGGAGCGGACGGTGAAAAACACGCCCTGACGCTGGCAGACGACGGCCTCCCGCACCAGCTCGTCCAGAGCCTCCATCACCTTGCGGTCTGCGCCGCGCTCGCCGCCGAACTTCTGCTTCAGCTCCTTGACGGTGCAGGGCTGGTTCTGGATCGCGTGTTCGATCTTATCGCGCATTGACATAGATTTTCTTTCTCCTTAACTACCTTGGCCCGCCCTCCCACCGGGGCGCGGCTCTTCCCTCTTATCCATACAAACAGAAAAACAGCCCCGCTTTCATCACGGGGCTGCGGGCGCGTACTCAGGCCAGACGGCTTGCGAACACGCAGGCCAGAATGGCCACCACAAAGAAGACGACACCGGCGACGCGGGTCACTTTCGCCAGCATCTGATCCGCAGGGGTCAGACGGGTGTTGTTTGCGCCGTAAGCGCTGCCGTTGATGGCACCGGACAGACCCTGACCGTGGGTGTGCTGCATCAGGGTAAGGGCAAAGATGGCGACCGAGACGACGAGCAGGATGACGCCGCCGACGATTTCAATGACTGCCATGGATGAAAACGCTCCTTTTATTATCAATTTTGGGGTACAAACATACAAATACGAGTATATAGTAACATACCCCGGCCAAAAAAGCAAGCAAAAACGCAAAATTACCCGTCCTCTCCCGCCGCCAGCGCGTCGCACAGGCGGGCAAAGACCGCGGCGCTGGACATCTCCGGCTCGGTCTGGGCGTCCTGCATCACCACGATGGTCCAGCGGGGCCTGTCCGCCGGGTAAAAGCCCGCGAACCAGTAATTTTTCAGCTCCTCGCCCTCCCGGAACTGTCCGGTCTGGGCCGTACCGGTCTTTCCGGCGGCAGTGCCCTCCGCAGGGGCCGCCTGCTGGCCCGTCCCCTCCGCCACGACGCCCGCCAGCAGGCCTTGCAGCCTCTTTGCCGTCTCTTCGGAAAACACCCGCCGGGCCGAGCCGTGGGCCAGCGGCGCAAGCTCCTCGCCGGTGGCCTCGTCCACGACACACTCCACGAAAAGGGGGGTGCGGTAGACGCCGCCCGCCGCGATGGCGTTCATCATCCCCGCCGCCTGTAAGGGCGTCGCCAGAAGCTCCCCCTGCCCGAAGCAGAAGTTGGCGAACTGCCCCTCGTTTTCCAGCGTCTCCGCCTCGGGCAGGACGCCCGCCGAGGCCCGCAGCCCCGCCGCGATGTCCTGCCCCTTCCCGAAGCCCAGCGCCGCCGCCATCTGCCGGACTCGCTCCGGCCCGAGACGCCGCCCCAGCTCGATGAAGTAGCCGTTGCAGCTCTTTTCCAGCGCGCCGTCCAGCCCCACAAGGCCGTGGGGCACGCTTCCGGCGCAGCGGTAGACCTGTCCGTTCCGGCTGTCATACCCCGGGCAGTCTCGGACGAAGTCCCCCTCCCCGGCTTCCAGCGCCACAGCCGCCACCACCGGCTTGAACACCGAGCCGACCGCATAGGCCGAGAGGGCGCGGTTCAGGAGCGGGCTGTCCGGGGCCGTCAGGCTCTCGCCTACATGGGCCGGGTCGAAGCCGGGCCGGCTGACGCAGGCCCGCACCTTGCCGCTGCCGGCCTCCAGGATCAGGATGCACCCAGCGGCCATGCTCTCTTCCGCCACCCCCTCTGCGGCCCGCTGGATGCTGCGGGAGAGGGTCAGCCGCACCCCCTGCGCGGCGGCGGGTGCCTTTTCCAGCACCGGCTCACTGCCCCGCCGCAGACGCCCCTGCGCCGTGACCGCGCACCGGAGGATGTCCTGCCCGCCGGTGGAAAGGATGTCGTCCAGCGCCGCTTCGAGGCCCGCCGCGCCGCGGCCCTCGCCGTCCAGATAGCCGATGAGATGCTCCGCCAGCGGGGCGGCGGCGTACCGCCGGGGCACAGCATAGCACCGCACGCCCAGCCCCCTCACATCCTGCGCCACCTCCAGCAGGAAGGGCCGGGAGGCGTTCCGCTCCCGGTAGAGCACCGCCTGCCCGTCGGCGTCCGCGTAGGGGTAGAGCCGCGCATAACTGCCCTCCCCCGGGAAGCAGAGGGCCAGCCACTGCTCCGAAAGCCCCGTCAGCGGCAGGCCGTCGCAGTCGTAGAAGTTCCCCCGCGCCGCAGGCAGGCGCAGGACGGCCTCGCTCTGCGCCGATGCCCGCGCTGCGTATCCGGTGTTCGAGCAGAGCCAGTACAACCGGCAGACCACCGCCGCAAACCCCAGCAGAAGCGCCCCATACAGCGCAAGCACCCTCCGGCCCGACATAAAACAGCCCCCTTCCCTGCCCCGTAGTATGGGCAGAAAAGGGGGCTGTTACGCAAAAGAGGCAGGGCCTCCGAAGAGACCCTGCCTCAAAAGACATCGGGATGGGATGGGCCTGCGGCTTAGTACATGCCGCCCTTCCAAACCACACTTTTGGAGCCGAATCACGCATATCCGGAAACGTAGACTTTTGTAGAATTATCAAGGCCACAAGCCGATTTTTCCAGATTCTCCGTTTTTGCACGATCCACGCTTTTCTACGCAAATCTACGCCACTTACCGGGTGATTGGCGTAAGTTTTGGCGTAAGTTTCGGCGTAAGCAATTCCGCTTCATGCGTCGAAAATCACAGGTTGCCGGCGATCTGTTCAAAGGCTCTTTCAACCGATTCAAAGCTGCTGTGCGTGTAGACATCCAACGTCACACTGGCATTGGAGTGTCCCATCAGGTATTGCAGGCTTTTTACATCCAGCCCGGCCTGCTGAACATTGGTGCAGAAGGTGTGTCGCAGCACATGAGGTGTAATGCGCGGAACAGGTTTGCTGTACGCCTTCTCAAACTTTCCCTGCACGCCACGCATATAGTTTTCCAAGTGCATTGCCACCTTCGGCATTCCGGACTTGTCCAGAAAGAGGAATCCGCTGCAACCATCCACCAGCGCTTCCACTTTCGTGGACGCTCTTGCTTTTACTACACGCCGCAACGCTGCACAAACGGTATCTGTCATGGGAACATTGCGGATACCGCTTTTTGTTTTCGGCGGTGTGACAAAGTAGGGCTTTTCAGCCGTCCGGCAAAGCTGCCGCCGGACATGGATACAGTGCCGTTCAAAATCGATATCTGCTCGTGTCAGGCCATACAACTCACTCACACGCAAGCCGGTTCCCATAAGAATGACGATATCATCATAATAGTTTCCGCCATAGTCTTGAACGAATTGCAGATATTTCTCCTGCTGTTCTCTGGTCAGGGCATTGCGCACATAAGCGTCCTTCGGCACAACGTCCGACAGCTTGAACTTGAATGGATTCTTGCGGATGATGTCATCCTCCACCGCCATCTCAAACGCCGGTCTGACAACGCTTTGCAGGATTCCTATGGTGTTTTGCTTGAAACCGCTGTCATGCAGAAACACGAACCAGCCTTTCGCATCGGACAATTTTACCGTTTTAATGGCTTTTTGCCCGAAAGGGTCAGCATGAATCCGCTTGACCGCTGTGTTGTATGACCGAAGTGAATTGGGTTTCAACCCACGTTTCAGGTTCATATAGCGGTCAACCAGATCAGCCACTGTCATCTCTCCGGCAGCATAGTCGATGCCGTCTGCCAGATCGCGCCACAGTTCTTCCTCTTTTTTCCGCAGCTCTGTCAGGGATTTAGCGTAAATACAACGCCGTTTCTTGTGGATATCGGTATAACGATAGTCGTAGGTGCCGTTTGCTCTCTGGCTTTCGCCATCCTTCAAAACACGGCCCTTGCTATCCTTGCGCTTTTCAGGCATTTAGAAGCTCCTTTCTGTGAAAAGCGCATATAGGGGTTAATTTTAGTATACCATACCGACCATGCGATTTCCACCGATATCGAATAGAAAAGACGTTGCATCATTCTCAAATAGAATACGCCTGCTCGATAAAGTAATCAAACAAGCGGCGCTTGATCAAACGCTTGTTGCCCACCCAAAGGACAAATTTGCACTTATCCTCGTTGGTGATCTCACGCAGTTTATTGATGCCAATGCCGGAATAAGCCGCAGCTTCCTCCAGCGTTAAATTGCTCTTTTCCCAAATCGGAACTTGTCGGGACTTGGTCCCTCCATCTTGCTGATGCAAGACCGTTCCGTCGCTTGAAGTCTCCACCGGGGACTTCATTGCTTCGCAAACGCGAACTTCCTTCATAGGCAGACCTCCAATTCCTTGTAACCGAACGCCTGTAACCGGACAGGAAAACTCTCTTTTTCTGCACACAGGGCATCCGGTGGGCTTTATACTTTTTCTTCTCTTTTTAAGGTTACATGGTTACAGAAAGCGGAAAACGCAGCGGCCATGCGGCTTTTGCGCCGTAACTGAGCTGTAACCGAACCTGTAACTGACCGTGTAACCGCTGTCCATCAGAAGGGAAAACCCAGCTGCTGGGCTTCCGCATCCGTTATTTCGGAGAAATCTTCAGCCCCGGTTTCGGGGCTGGTTACGCGCTTCCAGCCTTTCTGAACGCCGTACTTCGGGTAACGCTTGGCGGTCTTGTGTGCCTGCCAGCCTTGAATATCGCCGCGCGAAATGCCGGTGTTCATGATCTCGCAGATAGCACGGGTCTCCCACTCAGCCGGGATATTGGTGTTGCCTAGCGCCTCCGCATAGAGCTGCTTGGAACACACCCGGTCACCCGTGTAGTCCTCCAAAAAGGCGTAGATCATGCCCGCCTGTGCATCTTCCTGCATGAAGTCCTGCTGATGGGCTTGCAGGGTTTCCTGCATGGCGGGGCTGAACGCCAGCTTGTAGTTGCCGCTGTTGTAGATGGTCATGGCTTCTGCCCAAAGCTGGTCGATATAGGCGCGAGATTCCTCCTCGTTGTCCAAAATGTGGGTCTCAGCCAGTTCCGCATCCACCGGGATGGGGATAAAGCGGCGGTTGCCCGTGCGGTCACGGGGCAAAAAATCCTGCCGATTGGTCGTGCCAGCAAAGATGCACTGGCGCAGACGGTCAGCAGGATGGGTCTCATAGGGAACTTTATAGGTTTCCTTCTGTTTACTGAGGAAACTCTTGATTTCCTCGATGCTCTTGGCATTGGCAGTGGCGATCATCTCCGACATTTCAATGATCCAGTGGCCTTGCAGTTTGCGGAACACATTGTCATCGTCCAGCCGCCGCAGGTCATCTGAGAACCACTCGTCCTTGACCGCCAGCAGCCGAAAAAAGGTGGACTTTCCCGCACCTTGCCCGCCCACCAGACAGAGCATGGTTTCAAATTTACATCCCGGCTGGAACACCCGCTTGATGGCTCCCAGCAGGAATATCTTCATAGCTTCGCAAGTGTACTCGTCCTCCGCAGCACCGAGAAAGTGGTGCAGGACATGGGCTATCCGCCCCGTCCCATCCCATTTCAGGCCGTTCAGGTAGTCTCGGATGGGGTGGTAGCGGTTCTCGTTGGCAACGATGCGGATGGCTGATTCGATCTTCTTCTCGCTGGAAATACCGTATTTCTCCATTCTCCGCAGGATATACTTCATATCGGTATCGTTCAGGGTCTTGCCGGAGCGAGGCCAGCCCACAGGCTTTACGATGTCGATGCGCTCGCTCAACAGGTTTAGCCGGATGGCATCGGCAAGCACATGGTCGTTCTGCAAAATCGTGATACAGTTTTGGATCGTTCGCTGGATCTCTCCGTTGGAGTGCTTGGCCAGCATTTCCTTCACATCGGCAACAGTTCGGGGAGTGCGTTCTTCGTTGACTTCTTTGCTCAATAAACATCACCTCATACTATTATTGAAAACGATTTTCTGACTTTTCGGCGGTAGGCGGCGTAGATAGCTTCCGCTGTGCCTGTTCTGCCTGCAAGCGGCTCAGCAGTTGCAGAACGGAATCCCGTGCTTTCTCCTTGACCTGTTCTTTGCCTTTCTGCCGAACTTCCGGCTTCAGCAGCTTCTCTTGCAGACGTGTAGCGGTGGTCTGCATAGTCTTGAGGAACTTGTCCAGCACGGTGTCCAACCGATGGGCGGCATACTCTCTCGTGGACTGCGGAGCCTTGCGTTTCGGGGACAGCACCCACTTCTTCGTGTCCTCGATCATCCGCATATCTTCCGTGCGGGTCTCGGTGCGTACCACGTCCGTCACGACCTCCACCGCCTTGTCGTAGGCCGCAGCTGAAACATCTTCCAGCAGGGTCTCCATGTCCGAAACTTTCAGGGTCAACTCGTTCAGCTTGCTCTGCTGGGCGGCAAGCTGCTTCTTTTGCTTGGCAAGAATGAAGTCCTGCTTTTCCAGATATTTGCGGTTTCCGTACTCCGCTTCTTCTTCAAGATCCAGCCCATGCCGCTTGGCGATCTCAAACAGCATCTTTCGGCAGGCGGCATCAAAGGTGATCTTGCGGTTGTTCCGGCGGCTGAGGGGCTTGTCCGGGTCGGGCAGCTCGAAGCCCAGTGCTTCCAATGCCTTTTCCTGCTGGGGTGCCACCTCGCCGTACTTATTTTCGCAGTCGAACACATGACGCTCGTGGATGTGGGGTGTGCTTTCGTCCAGATGCAATGCCCAGTCCAGTACATGAACGTGTTCGCCATACTTGACCTTGAACTCCTCAATGAACTCGGTGACGATGTTCAGCAAGTCCTCTGCCGAAGCGTGTTCATCCAGCGTTCCAAGTTGATAGATGGTCTCTTCCGGGCAGGTCTTGCGGCTGGACAGCAGGTCGGGAATGGAGCGGTTGCGCTCTGTGTGCCGGATCTTGGCGTTGCGCTCGTTCTGGCTTTCGATGAAGGCCGTGTAGTGGGTCTCGTAGAATTGCCGTTCCACATCCGAGAAGGTCACCGCCAGATCATTCGGGTCGGGTGGAGCGAGAGCCGAACGGAAACCGTGGAAGCAGTCCCAGTAGATGTTGCCCTTGACTCGTTCCGGGTCGATGTGCTCACTGTTGGCAAGATTGAAACTGCGGTCGTTGTGCTTGGGGTTGTAAGTGCCGTGGGTTCCGGCTCGTCCGTTGTGTCGTGTTAATTTCAGATAGACATCCCTCTTTTCCTGTATTTTTTGTGTACGGCCACTCGTGCGATCAAATCACAGGAGTGATACAATTCTTCTAAGCAACGGGTCTCGCATTTCAAGACCGTGTCTTGAAATCTTCTCTCGGAATCAAGAGGTAATCCTTTCGGAAAAGGATTTATGTGTTTGTTATACTGCAAAGAAAGTGGCCTACCGCTCCTTCCCTCAGTGGGAGATCATGGCGTTTGTCGCTTTCTGCTTAGAAGAGTTTGCTTTCGCTCTGCAAGAAAAGTATAACAGAGAAACTCATAGTCGAACAGGAACTGTGAGTTCCTAATTTTCAGTGAAAGTAGGAAGCATCGTTCCCATTTCTTGTTGCATCGCTATTCTTTCTTTGCGGAAAATCATTAAGATGCTGTATCTCTGCAATTATCATAGCACCTGAAATCACTAAAGTCGTGGGCTTCGCAGGCCTATTATTGGCCCCTAGGTGAACCCGTTTTGATTACTTTTTCCTGATTTTGGTATAAGGTTTAGCAGGAGCTTCTTTCATTTCAACAGCTTGCCGGGAGAGTGCGCAGCAGCGGAGCTGCTGGATCTGCCGCCATTTTGCGCCAGATAATACCCAGTAGGATATGACGCACAGCATCATATCACCGGGGCAAAGGGCTGCGCCCTCTGCACTCTTGCTCCGGGCAAGCTGTCCTGAAGGACAGCTCGTCCGGAGCAATGTAACGAGAGCCGGAAATTGTTCCGGCTCCCCCATCGCAGATAGACTTACAGTCCATCTGCGTCAATATGATATAGGTCTCCCATATTCGCCCTCGGCACCCTAGGAGTGGGGAATCATCCGGCGGCGGGCTTGCACCGCACCATTTCGGATGCAACTGGATAGCGAATAAATGTTTGAAACTCATTCAAATCTCTGTATGCTGTTGTAGCTTTTCCATTACGATAGTTTGTATACTTACACTTACCGTTATATGCTTCTTTCCAGACAAAATAGCAAACGCCACCTGCAACATCTACATTCGGAAAAACATCTAGCGAATTAGAATAATCAACCAATGTTGAAATATGCCTATCTCCTAGCATTTCCTCTCTGAACTTATCTAGTCCTTTACCTCCGGAGTACCATTTTGCAGGAATAATCAAGCAAATTGCGCCGGGATGTGTAGTTTTGATTGCTTCGATAAAACGATTATAGATAGGCGTTGCACTTACGCCGGCACCGCCATCACTTATCTGATACGGCGGGTTTCCGATGACATAATCAAACTTCATGCTGGTACTCCCTTCCTGAATGGTTTCAAAGTTCTGGGTCGTTCCATGGCTGCCCTTGCGCCAGTTTTTCACTTTGCAGGATACCGTGGGCAGCTGCGGCTCTGCCGCTCCGAACATGGAAAAGAGGTCAAGCTGTTCTGTCTCCGGCTGGGGCTTGCCGCCGGGCACGGACAGGTGCAGGCCGTCCATTTGCCACAGGTTCCAGCTGATGATGTTGGCGATAGGCTGTAACTCTTCTTTTGTGGGTTTGCGCTGCCAGCGGGCTTGCAGATGCTCTGCATAGGTCAGCAGAAGGTTGACCCGTGCCAGCAAAAGATTATCTCCCTGATACTCGTAGCCGTAGGTGGACTGCACCGCATGGGTGGCATATTTGCGCCACTCGTCCTCTGTGGCGGCGTTCTCGCTTACCACCCGCAGCTTGCGGTCCAGAATGCCAATGCGCCGGGGCACCGGGATCATCTCACCGGTGGCGGCATCGTACCGGGATGCAAGAAAAGGGGCTTCGCCGCAGGTCACCTCCAAGCGGCGGTTCTGCACATACTGCACCCATGCCGGAGTCCTGCCCCCGCAAGCCGGGAACTGCACCGGCGTTTCCACCGTCTGCCAACCTTGGGGCAGCTCCACCGTGAACTGCCCGGCGCTCTCCTCTGCCCCCAGCCCACGGAACCAGTCGGCATCCAGTGCGTTGTTCATCTTGTTGCAGACCCATGCGGGGCTGAACACCTCGCCTTTTTTGCGGGTGCGCTGCTGCTGGGTGTCGGTCTGCTTCATCATCCGGGGCAGCACCACCTCGTAGTGGGTCAGCCCGAGCTGCTGGGTGGTGATCTGGGATCTATCCGTGACAGGTTCGTACATTACCGTTTGCAGCTCTTCCGGCGGGTCGGTGGCCCAGATGATGTTTTTACCGGTGGAGCGGTCTTTTAGAAGTGTATCCAGCACCGCCTGCACTTCCGGTGCGTGAAAGTCGATCAGTTGTTCCAACGGGGATTCCCTCGCTTTGCCTTAGCGTTGCGGCGGAAGTAGTATTTTTGTACTAGTTCTGCCTTATACTAGTATTATACAGCTACTTTTTGCCTTGTCTAGTATTGTACAGCCACTTTTCGTCAAAAGTAGGAGCGATTCATATACTAGTAATAAGGAAAGGTGGTCAAGCTATGCTTGGGGAACGATTGGCAGAACTCCGCAAACTGAATAATGACACACAGCAGACCCTTGCGGACAAGCTTGGTATCTCCGTTTGGTCTATCCGTGCGTGGGAACAGGGAAAGAGCTACCCCTTCAGCAATGTGCTGCTTGCCATCTGCAAGCTCTACGGCACCTCCGCCGACTACCTGCTGGGCCTGACCGACATCGACCCCTCGGACGAAGCCCGCAAACAGCGCCAGCGCCTGACCGAAGAAGAACAAAACGAGATGCACCGCTACGAAGAATATTTGCTCTGGAAACGCAAAAAATAAGCCGCCCAGCGAGACCGTAAAGGTCGTTGGGCGGCTTATTTGCCCTCTTGACAAATACGTAAAATACGTATACAATAAAACTGTAATCCTGAAAGAAAGGAGGGGCACCCGCCATGCCGATGACTCCCAAGCAAATGATTCGCTTGCTGGAGCAGAACGGCTTTGTTTTAGTCAGTGCAAATGGGTCACACTATAAGTACCATAACCCAACTACCAACAAAACCACTGTCGTTCCATTTCACGCAAAGGATCTGAAGCCCGGTACCGAGAAAAACATTCTCAAATTGGCCGGACTCAAAAAGTAAGAATATGATGATTGTAGACTTCATATTCTGAAACTGCAAAGCACTGCATAGACTATTCTACAATTTCCAACCAATAATGTAGGCCTGTTAAGTGAAGGTACATTGATTGTTTGTTGAATTATAAAAGGTGAGGTCACATTATGAACGCTATTTTCTATCCTGCAATTTTTCACCCGGAAGAAACCGGGTACTCTGTTGAGATTCCCGATATTGAGGGCTGCTTCACCCAAGGCGATACCATGGACGAAGCTGTCCGCATGGCACAGGATGCCATCGGCCTTATGCTGGAAGATTGCAAAGTCTGCCCGGAGCCTTCTGTCCCTTCTGCGCTTCACGTTGACCCGGAAGATTTTGTGGTGATGGTGCCTTTCGATATGGAAGAGTACGAAAAGCGGTACAGACCCGTAAAGAAAACCCTTTCCATTCCCGGCTGGCTCAACGATGCCGCCGAATCGGCACACATCAACTTTTCCGGCGTCCTTCAGGATGCGCTGAAAGAGAAACTCCATCTGGCATAATAACAATTTTAATGTTCAACGCAAATAAGTACCGTTGGAAAGGAGAAAACGAATATGGACGTAAATCAATTGATGATACCTGTATATATCAATGAAAAGATAGTTTTGGATATGCTTGCAATCATCGAAGATGGCTTTTCTACAGTAAGTCAGGTAAGCTATTCCGATCATAAAGAGAACAGTAATGCTCAAAAAATTGAAGCAGAAGTTTCTACGTCCGCTTCAATCTTAAGTAAACTGCTCAAAATCGATCTAAAAGGTGAATTGTCCCATTCTGGAAACTGTGGAGAAACTGAAAACACAACCAAAGAAAAAGTACACACAAATGTATCTTTGTTATCCAAATTCCGAGCATTCCTCACAGATGCGAATATCCTAAAATCTGGATTCGACATCTCAAATATGAAAATCGGTGATTTTATTGAGGTGGAAGGAGAACTTCAAAAAAATCCGCTAATCAATTGTATGGATATTTTTGTGGATATGCTGAGAATGGCTGATATTTTTGCAGAAAAACCTCAGTTAAACGCAAAGACGCAGGCTAAAGCACAAAAGCAGCAGCAAGATGAAACCATGAAAAAAATCAAATCCTTTGCCAGCGAACTCAAACACAGTGGAACGGTAGATTTCATCTTATCTGATTCGGCAGGGACTGTTGTTTTATCTGCTCAAGAACAGTATCTGTCAAATGATAATATTTCCGAAATTCTCGGTGGACATTTCAAGGTCCTTGGAAAAGTTATTGCAATCTGTGCCGACAAAACAGAAAGCATTGATCTTTTAAGAAAAACAACACTGTCCATTCTCCCACATGATCTTCTCGCTGATATGTTTTTATGTCTTCAAAATGAAGACATGAAGCAATACAATCTCCCTGAATTAAAGACGGAAATCTCAGGGCCTGCCGTAATTGTTATCCCTGTTGCCATTTATGCATGACGGTAAATATTTTCGGCTTATATCCGTCCATTTATAGAGAACTCCAACGCATCCACAATGGCATTCTCTTTTTCCTTCAGACACTTGGGTTGTTTGGCATTTTAGGATTTTGGCTTATTGTATCTCTACCTTTGTTCTTCGTCAACAATAAAGCCGCTGACAGTCTGTCTCTCGCAGAATCCACCAGCAGGCTCACGATTCTTCAATACTCCCAGACGCAAAAAATCGGCACCCGCTTTTCAGCGAGTGCCGATTTTGTTACCCTATAGTGCGCTTTGATTTTTGGCGTAAGTGGCGTAAGTTTGGCGTAAATCCGCTTTTGCACGCTCCAAAAATCAAGGATTCATGCGGTTTTTAGGCTGTTATTAGTACATGCCGCCCATGCCGCCCATATCGCCGCCGGCAGCAGGAGCAGCCGGGGGTTCGGGCAGGTCGGCCACGAGGCTCTCGGTGGTCAGCACCATCTCAGCGACGGAAGCTGCATTCTCCAGAGCGGAGCGGGTGACCTTGGTGGGGTCAACGATGCCTGCGGCGATCATATCCTCCACGTAGACCTCATTCTGGGCGTCGAAGCCGTAGTTGGGCTTGTTGGCAGAGACGATCTTGTCGATGATGACGCTGCCCTCGAGGCCGGCGTTCTTGGCGATCTGGCGCAGAGGAGCCTCCAGAGCCTTCAGGACGATCTTTGCGCCGGTGCGCTCGTCGCCTTCCAGCGTGTCGCACAGCTCACGGACTGCGGGGATGGCGTTGATGGGGGCAGTGCCGCCGCCAGCGACGACGCCCTCCTGAACAGCTGCCTTGGTGGCGTTCAGAGCGTCCTCGATGCGGAGCTTCTTGTCCTTCATCTCGACCTCAGTGGCAGCGCCGACCTTGATGACGGCCACGCCGCCCGCCAGCTTTGCCAGACGCTCCTGCAGCTTCTCGCGGTCGAAGTCGCTGGTTGCAGCCTCGATCTGGTTGCGGATCTGTGCGATGCGGGATGCGATGGCGTCCTTGTCGCCTGCGCCGCCCACGATGGTGGTGTTCTCCTTGGTGACCTTGACCTGACGGGCGTGGCCCAGCATATCGACGGTAGTGTCCTTCAGCTCGTAGCCGAGGTCAGCAGACACGACGGTGCCGCCGGTCAGGATGGCGATGTCCTGCAGCATCTCCTTGCGGCGGTCGCCGAAGCCGGGGGCCTTGACGGCGCAGACATTCAGGGTGCCGCGCAGGCGGTTGACGATCAGGGTGGACAGCGCCTCGCCCTCGATGTCCTCTGCCACGATCAGCAGCTTCATGCCGTTCTGCATCACCTGCTCCAGCAGGGGGACGAGATCCTGAATGACGCTGATCTTCTTATCGGTGATGAGGATGGCGGCGTTGTCCAGCACAGCCTCCATCTTGTCGGTATCCGTGACCATATAGGGGGTCAGGTAGCCGCGGTCGAACTGCATACCTTCGACGATCTCGTTGTAGGTCTCAGCCGTGGTCTTGTTCTCCTCGATGGTGATGACGCCGTCGGAGGTGACCTTCTCCATGGCCTCTGCGATGAGGCGGCCGATCTCGGGATCACCGGCAGAAATGGTGCCGACGCGGGCGATGTCGTTGGAGTCCTTGACCTTCTGGCTGTGGGCCTTGATGGTCTCGACAGCCTTGGCGACAGCCTTGCTCATGCCGCGGCGGATGTCCATCGGGTTTGCACCGGCGGTGACATTCTTCATGCCCTCGGTGACCATTGCCTGTGCCAGAACGGTAGCGGTGGTGGTGCCGTCGCCTGCGGCGTCGTTGGTCTTGGTGGCGACCTCACGCACCAGCTGTGCGCCCATGTTCTCGAACTCGTCCTTCAGCTCGATCTCCTTGGCGATGGTGACACCATCGTTGGTGATGACGGGGGCGCCGAACTTCTTGCTCAGCACCACGTTGCGGCCCTTGGGGCCGAGGGTGATCTTAACGGTATCTGCCAGAGTGTCGATGCCGGCACACAGTGCCTTGCGGGCTTCCTCGCCCTGCTTGATCTGCTTAGCCATATTCTTATCGCTCCTTTATAAAAGCTTGATGATCCAGTGATGAGGGAAAGACGCTTACTCCACGATGGCCAGGATGTCGGCCTGACGCACGATGGTGCACTCTTCGCCGTCCACCTTGACCTCGGTGCCGGAGTATTTGCTGGTGAGCACCTTATCGCCCACCTTGACGGTCATCTTGACTTCCTTGCCGTCCACGACACCGCCGGGGCCGACGGCCACGACCTGTGCCACCTGCGGCTTCTCCTTGGCGCTGCCGGTCAGGATGAGGCCGCCCTTGGTGGTCTCCTCGACCTCAACAGTCTTGATAACAACACGGTCTGCAAGAGGAATGATCTTCATCGTTCTTGCCCTCCTATTATAAAATAAAAGTGAAACTTTTTCATGGCCCGGGGCTTCCTCCTCCGGGTGTTTAGCACTCCATTTCCCTGAGTGCTAAGTGTATTGTACTCATCTCAGGCAGAAAAATCAAGGGTTTTTGCAAATTTCTTTGTTAATATTTTATGACAGCAAAAAAGCGCCCCCGGCAGGGCGCTTCGCAGTCTTTCCGTTTATACGCTGGCACGCTGAGCCATGAACCGCTCGTAGGCGGGCTTTGGCAGCAGGACGTGCCCCGCCAGCGGCCTGAGCCGGGCGGTGATGGCCTCGCAGGGGGCGCACTCGCCGTCCGCCGTCGCCACGATGGGGCCTCGCCCATCCGCAGGGCGCAGGGAGACGCACTTGGCCCGGCGGTAGAGGAAGTAAGGCTTCGCCTGCTCGGTCAGCGCACCATCCCGGAAGTGCTTCCCGCCCTTGTACATCCCCAGCAGCCGGGCGATGGTCAGTCGGCCCACCCTGCGGATGATAAAGACGTCCAGCCAGCCGTCGTCGGGCCGGGCCTCTGGCGCGGCGTAGAAGCCGCCGCCGTAGGTGCGGCCATTGCAGACCGCGCACATCAGGCAGTCCACCGTCAGCTCCTCGCCGTCGATGGTGAACGCCACCTTCCGGCCGATGTGGCCGCAGAGCTGCCTGACGATGGAGAGGGCGTAGGCCATCTCGCCGCCGCAGAAGGGGATGCGCCGGAACTGGGGGATGCCGTAGGCCACCTGTGCGTCCAGCCCGGCGGCGCAGATGGTGGCCGAGAGGCCGAGGTCGGTCTCCATCAAATCAATGTCCACCGCCCCGCCCGCGAATTGCGCGTCAAGGTCGCTGAACTCCTCCCTCGTGCCGTAGGTGCGGAGGAAATCGTTGCCGCTGCCGAAGGGCAGACACCCCACGGCGGCAAGGGCGCACCCATTGGCACCCGTCAGCGCCTCATTGAAGGTGCCGTCACCGCCCGCCGTCCAGATGCGCACCGGCTCGCCCTCGGCCTCGGCGGTGTGTGCCGCCTCCGCAGCCAGCGCACGGGCATGGCCCGCGTACTGGGTCACGACGACCTGCAGCTTTTCCGGCGGGATGCCCGCCCGTCCGGCGGCGGCATGGATGGCCGGGGTCAGCCCGGTGGTGCAGTCCCGCTTGCCTGCGGTGGGGTTGAGCAAAAACAGATAGCGCATTCGGCTTCCTCCTCTGGTGATTCCTGCCCTCTATCATAGCGGAAAACCAGAGCAGATGCAAGAGCTTTTCACCTGACGCCCGCCGTCTGCGTCTCCTCCACCACGATGGTGCCGTCGGCGGTGCAGTCTGCCGTCCAGCGCTGGCCGAGGCTCACGCTGCCGGAGGCGATCTGGTCGGCGAAGGCCTGCTCCACGGCACGGTCCACCTGTCGGCGCAGCTCCCGCGCCCCGTAGGGCGAGCGGGCCTTTGCAGCCAGCGCTGGGCCGACCCGAGCTGTGTGGGTGAGCTGGTAGCCGCTGCGGGCCGCACGCTCTTCCAGCTGGCCCAGCAGCTTTTCGGCGATGGAGCAGAGGCTCTGCTCCTCCAGCGGGTGGAAGACGATCAGCTCATCCAGCCGCCCCACCAGCTCGGGCCGGAACCACTTTTTCGCCTCGGCGACGGCGGCCTCCGACTGCTTTTCAAAGGCGGCCTCGCTGCCCGCCCCAAAGCCCAGCGGTGCGCTCTGCCCCGCGAGGAACCGTGCCCCGAGGTTGGACGTCAGCAGGACGATGGTGTTCCGGAAATCGGCCTTCCGGCCCATGGAGTCGGTGAGCTGGCCGTCCTCCAGCATCTGCAGCAGGATGTTCTGGATGTCGGGGTGGGCCTTTTCGATCTCGTCGAAGAGGACGACGCTGTAGGGGCGGCGGCGGACGGCCTCGGTGAGCTGACCGCCCTCGTCGTGGCCCAGATAGCCCGGAGGTGCACCCAGCAGACGGGCCACCGTGTGCTGCTCCTGATACTCCGACATATCGAACTTGAGCAGGGCTTTCCCGCTGCCGAACCAGCTCTCGGCCAGCGCCTTTGCCAGCGCCGTCTTGCCCACGCCGGTCGGCCCGAGGAAGAGCAGCGCCCCGATGGGCCTGCCCGGCTCGCCCAGTCCCGTTCGGCTGCGCCGGATGGCTCCGGCCACCGCCGCCACGGCCCGGCTCTGTCCCACCACCTCGGCGTTCAGCCGCTCCTCGAGGCGGGCCAGACGCTCCCGCTCCTTTTCGCTCACCCGCTCGGCGGGCACGCCGCTGGCCTGCGCCACCACCCGGGCGATCTCCTTCCGGCTCAGGACGGGGTCCTTCTCCCCCTCCCGCTCGGCCCGGATGCGCACCGCTGCGCAGGCCTCGTCCACAAGGTCGATGGCCTTGTCCGGCAGGCAGCGCCCCGGCAGGTACCGCACCGAAAGCTCCACCGCCTCCCGCAGGGCCTCATTGGGCAGGCGGACGCCGTGGTAGCGCTCGTAGCGGGGGGCCAACCCTTCCAGAATCTCCACCGCCTGCTTCGGGGTCGGCTCTTCGATCTGCACCCGCCCGAAGCGGCGCTCGAGGGCGGCGTCCTTCTGGATGTGGGTGCGGAACTCCTGATTCGTCGTCGCACCGATGAGCTGCAGCTCGCCCCGGGCCAGCACCGGCTTTAAGATGCTGGCCGCGTCGATGGCCCCCTCTGCCGCGCCTGCGCCCACGATGGTGTGGAACTCATCCACAAAGAGGATGGCGCTGCCGTCCCGGACAAGCTCTTCCAGCAGGTTCTTGAACCGCTCCTCGAAGTCGCCCCGGTACTTGGTGCCCGCCACGAGGCTGGCCATATCCAGCGCCAACAGCCGACGGCCCTGTAGCATCCGGGGCACCTGCTTGTCGGCGATGCGCTGGGCCAGACCCTCGGCCAGCGCGGTCTTGCCCACGCCCGGCTCACCCACGAGGCAGGGGTTATTTTTCTGGCGGCGGCATAGTATCTCTACCATCCGGTCCAGCTCCTTTTCCCGGCAGAACACCGGGTCCAGCTCACCGTCCGCCGCCCGGCGGGTCAGGTCGCGGCAGTATTTGTCGCTGGCCCGGCTCCCTCGCGGCATAGGCGGGGACGTCCGGGGCTGGATGGGCAGGATGAACTGCCCCGAGAGCTGGCGGCACTCACGCACCGCCTCGGTGAGCTGGACGCCCATCGAAGCCAGCATGACCCCGGCGGCGCAGTCGGCGTCTTCCAGCATGGCGCAGAGCAGGTGCTCCGGCTCGGCCCGGCTCAGGTGGGCGTTCTGCGCCCCGATGACGGCGTAGTCCATCGCCCGGCGCAGGTCTGCCGCCATGTCGCCCCGAGCCAGCCGGAGGGCCGTGCCGCTCCGCCCGGCGGAAAGCTGCCGCCGCACCTCCAGCTCCGAGATGTTCTTCCCGGCCAGAAAACGGGCCGCCGGGCCGCCGTCTGATTGCAGCATCGCCCACAGCAGATGGCCGGTGTCCGCCTTTTTGCAGCCCAGCCCTCCGGCCAGCTCCACCGCCTTGTCCAGCAGCTGCCCCGCCTCCCGGGAAAACCCCTTGTACCGTCCTTTGCCGAATGCATCCCAAATGCTCATTTGCGTGGCTCCTATCTTCTGCATGGCTCCTGTCTTCTGTATTGCCCTGTTGCATCAAAGAACAGTATAGCCCCGCCCGCCGGAAAAAAATCAGAAGTTTGTGTCACACCGGCCCCAAAGCAAAACAAAAAAGCCATCTGAGCGAATCAGATGGCTTCTTGGTTGGGGATGAGAGAATCGAACTCCCACAAGTAGAGTCAGAGTCTACCGCACTACCACTATGCAAATCCCCATTATTCGGTTTTGTCTCGCGGCGTCGAGCCGGTCAACGTGTGCTATTATACCCGCCTCCGGGCGCTTTGTCAAGCGGAAATCTGAAAAAATTTGCGGATTTTGGGAAACAGACGCACTTCCGAGATAATTTTTCGTCCTTTGCACCCGGAGGCGGCGGTCTCTTTTTGCGTCATCCAGAATCTGGCATTTTCCGCGTCCTCTGCACCATATAATAAAGTAAACTATGTTATTCTGCCTTTATTTTATGGTACACAAACTTCAAAAGGAGGACGCCTTATGCTGCAAGCCCATCCCAAGACCGCCCAGACGCTGCTTTCGCCCCGCATCCCCCGCGACAGCGAGCACGAGCGCTATGACCCCGAGCTGGAGGAAGAGCTGAAAGAGTGCCTGTTCTGCCTGCGGCGGAACGCGATGATGTTCGACCTCGAGGTGGACTCCGACCTCATCGAACAGCGCATCTACGAGCGGCAGGCCCTTTTGTGCCGCTACCGCTACCTGCTGGCCCGCGCCCGGGAGCTGGGGCTGCACACCATCCTGAAAAAGTATCAGCCTCTGGGCTAAAAAACGCCGCGCGGAATCTTGACAGAATCCCCACATCGTGTTATCATACATAAAGATAACACTGTATACAGAGCGCTGTATGCAAAACTTTGGAGCTTAGAGAGGTTTTCAATTATGGAACGTATTAAGACTATCGCTACTCGTGACCTGACCAAGAGCGTCGTGACCGGCGGCTGCGGCGAGTGCCAGACTTCCTGCCAGTCTGCCTGCAAGACCTCCTGCGGCGTCGCAAACCAGCAGTGCGAGAACAGCAATAAGTAATCATTGCAGACCCTATGCCGCCTTTGCAGGGCGGCATTTTTTTATGGCAACAATAGATTGGAGAATGAAATGGTACACCAGTATCAACTGAACGGATATAACATCGTGCTGGACACCTGCAGTGGCTCGGTGCACGTCGTGGACGACGTGGCCTACGACGTCATTGCGATGTACAAAGAGCACTCTGCCGACGAGATCGTGGCCGCTCTGCTGGCCAAGTACGGCTCCCGCCCCGACGTCACCGAGGCCGACCTGCGCCAGTGCCTCGAGGATGTGGCCTCTCTGGAGTCCGCAGGCAAGCTGTGGGCACCCGACGTCTACGAGAACATGGCCTTCGACTTCAAGAACCGCCAGACGGTGGTGAAGGCTCTCTGCCTCCACGTCGCCCACACCTGCAACCTCAACTGCTCCTACTGCTTCGCCTCCCAGGGCCGCTATCAGGGCGACCGCGCCCTGATGAGCTTCGAGGTGGGCAAGCGGGCCATGGACTTCCTCATCGAGAACTCCGGCACCCGCCGCAACCTCGAGGTCGATTTCTTCGGCGGCGAGCCGCTGATGAACTTCGACATGGTCAAGAAGCTGGTGGCCTACTGCCGCGAGCAGGAAAAGATCCACAACAAGAACTTCCGCTTCACCATGACCACCAACGGCGTGCTCATCGACGACGACGTCATCGACTTCTGCAACAAGGAGTGCCACAACGTCGTCCTGAGCCTCGACGGCCGCAAGGAGGTCCACGACCGCTTCCGCAAGGACTACGCCGGCCATGGCAGCTATGACACCATCGTCCCGAAATTTCAGGAGTTCGTGAAAAAGCGCGGCGACAAGAACTATTATATGCGCGGCACCTACACCCACTACAACACCGACTTCACCAACGACATCTTCCACATGGCCGACCTCGGCTTCACCGAGCTGAGCATGGAGCCTGTGGTCTCGAAGCCCACCGACCCCAGCGCCCTCACCGCCGAGGACCTGCCCATCCTGAAGGAGCAGTACGAGATCCTGGCCAAAGAGATGATCAAGCGCGACCGCGAGGGCCGGGGCTTCACCTTCTACCACTACATGATCGACCTCACCGGCGGCCCCTGCATCTACAAGCGCATCTCCGGCTGCGGCTCCGGCACCGAGTACATGGCCGTTACCCCGTGGGGCGACCTCTACCCCTGCCACCAGTTCGTCGGCGACCCCAAGTACCTGATGGGCGACATCTGGAAGGGCGTCACCAACACCGCCGTGCGGGATGAGTTCAAGCACTGCAACGCCTACGCCCGCCCGGAGTGCAAGGACTGCTGGGCCAAGCTCTACTGCTCCGGCGGCTGCGCGGCCAACGCCTACCACGCCACCGGCAGCATCACCGGCGTCTACGAGTACGGCTGTGAGCTGTTCAAAAAGCGCATCGAGTGCGCCATCATGATCAAGGTCGCCGAAAATCAGGAGCTTGCCGCGCAGGGCATCGAGGTGCCCATCGAGCTGGGCACCACCTGCAACGCCTGCGCAGACGGCGAAGCCTGCGAATAAGCGCCTATGGACACTCCCATCGTTGATTTTGTCCGCCGCTACGCCCAGCAGCGCACCACCCGGATGCATATGCCGGGCCACAAGGGCCGCGGCCCGCTGGGCTGTGAGGCGCTGGACATCACCGAAATTGCGGGCGCGGACGAGCTGTACGAGGCCGAAGGCATCATCGCCCGGAGCGAGGCCAACGCCGCGCAGCTCTTCGGCACCGCCCGCACCTGTTACAGCACCGAGGGCAGCAGCCAGTGCATCCGGGCCATGCTCCACCTTGCGCTCCAGATGCAGCCTGCGGGGGCATCCCGCCCCGTCCTGCTGGCGGCGCGGAACGCCCACAAGGCCCTGCTCTACGCAGCCGCCCTGCTGGACTTCGACATCCAGTGGCTCTGGCCCGCGCCGGACGCCGCCGGGGCGCTCTGCACCTGCCCTGTGGAGCCGGAGGCCCTCGCCTGCGCATTGGACGGGCTGACCGCCGAGGGCCGTACCCCCTTCGGCGTCTACCTCACCAGCCCGGACTATCTGGGCTTCGTGCAGGACATCGCCGGGCTGGCGGCGGTCTGCCACGCCCACGGCGTCCCCCTTCTGGTGGACAACGCCCACGGGGCCTACCTCCACTTTCTGAAGGAGGGCAGCCGCCACCCCATCCAGCTGGGTGCCGACCTCTGCTGTGACTCGGCCCACAAGACCCTGCCCGTCCTCACCGGCGGGGCCTATCTCCACCTCGGGCCGTCGGTGCAGGCCGACGAAGCTGCTGTGCGCAATGCGCTGGCCCTCTTCGGCTCCACCAGCCCGTCCTACCTCATCTTACAGTCGCTGGACGCCGCCAATGCGCGGCTGGCAGGCGACTTCCGGGAGAAGCTGGCCCTCTGCCGCTGGCGTCTGGGGATGCTCTGCCGGGAGCTGGATGCCTTCCGGCCCGGGCTGGCCCTCCCCCTCACCGGGGCGCACCGTGAGCCGCTCAAGCTGACGCTGGACGCCGCCGTGCTGGGCCTCTCGGGCCAGCAGCTGGCGCAGGCTTTGCGGGAGCAGGGCGTGGAGTGCGAGTATGCCGACCCCCGCTATCTGGTGCTGATGCCCTCTCCTGAGAGTTCTGCCGAGGACTTCGCCCGTCTCCAGAAAGCGCTCCACGCTCTCTGTGCCGAAGCATCTTCCTCTGCGCCCGCTTCGGACAGCGACGCCGCCGCCTTTGCGGCTCTGGCTGAGGCGCTTCAGGCGCAGCCCCGCCCCGCCGCCATCCGGGAGGCCGTCCTCGCCCCACAGGAGATGGTGCCCGCTGCTGAGGCTGTGGGCCGCATCTGCGCCGCACCGGCGGTCTCCTGTCCGCCCGCTGTTCCCATCGTGGTCAGCGGCGAAGTCATCCCGGCGCAGGCTCTCCCCCTCTTTGCCCGCTATGGCATCGGGCGGGTGGCCGTCGTAAAAAATTGACTCCAAAAGGCCGGGCGGCTGTCTGCCCGGCCTTTTGTGTCCCCCAAGTGTTAAAAATCGGCTAAGAACCCCGCATTTTCCTTGACAATCCTCTCCGGTTCTGGTTTAATAGTCTGGATAAAAGGGAGTAAAGGGCATCCCGCCTTATGGGGGTGCTGCATGACAGCGTCAGCACGGCAGAAATGCCCGATGTCATGCGTTCGCTTGAGACTTTTGTCACAGTATCTGGTGCTGTGGCCGAAGTCTCTTTTTTTCGTCATTGCACCGCAAATTTCAAAGGAGGCAATGACATGGAATTCTGGAATGCATTCGCCAGTCTGTTCTCTAATTTCGGGAACCTGACGTGGCAGATGGTGGTAATGTGGGGCATCGGCGCGCTCCTCATCTACCTTGCCATCGCAAAAAAAATGGAGCCGAGCCTGCTTCTTCCGATGGGCTTCGGCGCCATCCTCGTCAACCTGCCCTTGTCGGGCGCGATCACACAGGGCGACACCGTCGGCCCCATCTCGGCTCTGTTTGAGGCGGGAATGTCCAACGAGCTGTTTCCCCTGCTGCTCTTCATCGGCATCGGCGCGATGATCGATTTCGGCCCGCTGCTGGAAAAGCCGTGGCTGATGCTCTTCGGCGCGGCGGCACAGTTCGGTATCTTCTTCACCCTCTTCCTCGCAGGCTTCTTCTTCGATTTGAAGGACGCAGCCTCCATCGCCGTCATCGGTGCGGCAGACGGCCCCACGGCCATCTTTGTGGCAAACACCCTCAACTCCCAGTACCTCGGCGCCATCATGGTGGCGGCCTACAGCTACATGGCGCTGGTCCCCATCGTCCAGCCGCCGGTCATCAAGCTGCTGACCACCCAGAAGGAGCGCCGCATCCGGATGGCCTACCAGAAGGGCAGCGTCAGCCAGCTGACCAAGATCCTCTTCCCCATCGTCGTGACCATCATCGCAGGGCTTGTGGCCCCGGCCAGCGTGGCGCTGGTGGGCTTCTTGATGTTCGGCAACCTGCTGCGGGAGTGCGGCGTGCTGAACGCCCTGAGCGAGACGGCCCAGAACATCCTCGCCAACCTCATCACCATCGTGCTGGGCCTGACCGTGGCCGGGCAGATGACGGCAGACAAGTTCGTCCGGCCCGACACCCTGCTCATCCTTGCGCTGGGCCTCGTGGCCTTCGTCTTTGACACCGCCGGCGGCGTCCTCTTCGCCAAGCTGATCAACCTCTTCCTCCCGGCAGACAAGAAGCTCAACCCCATGATCGGCGCAGCGGGCATCTCGGCCTTCCCCATGAGCGGCCGCGTCGTCAACCGCATGGGCCTCGAGGAGGACAACCAGAATTTCCTGCTGATGTACTCCATCAGCGTCAACGTCTCGGGCCAGATCGCCTCCGTCATCGCAGGCGGACTGATCCTGACCCTGATGAGCTAAAGGAGGGACTGAAATGCTTCATCTTACTTCCTGGATGACCACCCTGCCCATCATGGTCATCGGAATGCTGGGCATCGTGCTCGTCATCGGCGTCATCGTTCTGGCCGTGATGCTGCTGAACCGGCTGACCGGGCGGAAATGACCCCCCATCCCTGATGCGATAATACAAAAAGCCTCCGGCTGCACCCAGTGTGCAGAGCCGGAGGCTTTTTTCGTTCTTACTCTTCTTCGTCCTTCGCCCAGTGGTAGGCGCAGCGGACGGCCTTGTTCCAGCCCTTGATCCGCTTCGCCCGTTCCTCCTCGGAGATGGCCGGCTGGAACACGCGGTCCACCGACCAGTTGCGGGTGATGTCCTCGGTGGACTGCCAGTAGCCCACGGCAAGGCCCGCCAGATAGGCCGCGCCCAGCGCCGTCGTCTCCACGCAGCAGGGCCGCTTGACCTCGAGGTCGCTGAGGTCGGCCATCGTCTGCATGAGGTAGTCGTTGGCCGACGCGCCGCCGTCCACCCGGAGGGACTTCATGGAGATGCCGGAGTCCGCCGCCATGGCGTGGAGGACATCGTTGACCTGATAGCAGATGCTGTCCAGCGTGGCCCGGATGATGTGGTACTTGTTGCAGCCCCGGGTAAGGCCCACGATGGTGCCCCGGGCGTACTGGTCCCAGTGGGGCGCGCCGAGGCCGGTGAAGGCCGGCACGACGTAACAGCCGTTGGTGTCCCGGACCTTCCGGGCCATGTACTCCGAGTCCCGGGACTCTTCCAGCAGGCGCAGCTCATCGCGGAGCCACTGGATGGCCGCACCGGCCACGAAGATCGAGCCTTCCAGCGCGTAATCCACCCTGCCGTCGAGGCCCCACGCGATGGTGGTCACGAGGCCGTTCCGGGAGGTGACGGGCGTCTCGCCGGTGTTCATGAGCAGAAAGCCGCCGGTGCCGAAGGTGTTCTTGGCTTCGCCGGAGGCAAAGCAGGTCTGGCCGAAGAGGGCCGCCTGCTGGTCGCCCGCCGCACCGGCGATCTTGATCTCGCCGCCGAAGTGCATCGGGTCGGCGTACTCGTAAAAGCCGCTGGACGGCATCGGCTTGGGGAGCATCTGCTTGGGGATGTTCAGCTCCTGCAAAATTTCGTCGTCCCATTCCAGCGTGTGGATGTTGAACATCATGGTGCGGCTGGCGTTGGAATAGTCGGTGATATGCGCCTTTCCGCAGGTCAGCTTCCAGATGAGCCACGTTTCCACGGTGCCGAAGAGCAGCTGGCCCGCCTCGGCCTTTTCCCGTGCACCGGGGACGTTATCGAGGATCCACTTGAGCTTGGTCGCCGAGAAATAGGCGTCGAGGATGAGTCCGGTCTTGGCCCGGAACTTTTCCGTCAGCCCTCTGGCCTTCAGCTCGTCGCAGTATTCGCTGGTGCGGCGGCACTGCCAGACGATGGCGTGGCAGATCGGTTCGCCCGTCTCCTTGTCCCAGACGATGGTCGTCTCCCGCTGGTTGGCGATGCCGATGGCGGCGATGTCCTCCGCCCGGGCGCCGATCTTGTTCATGGCCGAGAGGGCCACGCCCAGCTGGGTGGCCCAGATCTCGTTGGCATCGTGCTCCACCCAGCCCGGCTTCGGGTAATACTGGGCAAACTCCTTCTGCGCGACGCTGCAGATCTCGCCTGCCTTGTTGAACAGGATGCAGCGGTTGGAGGTGGTTCCGGCGTCCAGCGCCATGATGTACGACATAGGCTCTTTTCTCCTTTTCCTGCTCTTGGTTTCTGGTTCAGAACGCCAGCGCGGGGCTGACCTCGTTCCGCCGCTGGGTCTGGACGATGCACTCCCTGTCCGGCACGACGCCCGCCGCACCGAGGGTGGAAAAAACGGTCTGCAAGGCCAGCGCGGGGGTGTTGTTCTCCTGCGAGAGGTGGCAGAGCGCGAACTTCTTGCAGCCCCCCTGAATGAGTTCCAGCAGCTTGGCTGCACACTCGTCGTTGGAGAGGTGCCCTCTCACCGACTCGATGCGGGCGCGCAGATAGTAGGGGTACGGCCCGCTGCGGAGCATATGCAGGTCGTAGTTGCTCTCCAGCGCCACGAGGTCGCAGTCCGAGAGGGCTTCATGTACGACGGGGGTCAGCACACCGAGGTCGGTGGCGATGGTCATGGTCTTTTCGTCGGGGGTATGGATGCGGTAGCCCACGCAGGGCACATCGTGGCTGGTGGGGAAGGCTTTGACCCCGAATCCCCCGATCTCCGCTTCCCGGCCCGGCGTCAGGGCCGTCATATCGCAGGAGGGGGGGACGACATGGTTCTCCTCCAGAAACCCCAGCGTCTCCTCCGCGCCGTACACCGGCAGCGGATGCTTTTTCAGGAAGGTGGAAAGCCCCTTCACATGGTCGCTGTGCTCGTGGGTGACAAGGATGCCGTCGCAGTCGGCGGGGTCCAGCTCCACCGCCTTGAGGGCCGCGCCGGTGGTCCGGACGCCCTTGCCCATATCCACGATGAGATACCGCTGCCCGCAGCGCACCACACTGCTGTTGCCGGACGAACCGGAGTAAAGCGAGATAAATTCAGACATGATAAACCTCAACAAACAAAACCTCTCCGTCTGCTTTACGTCCGTTGATGCAGCGTCTCCCCCTTGTCCGGGGAGGCGGCATCGCGCAAACGATGACGGAGAGGTTTTTCTCAATTACATAGCCTGTTCCAGTGCAGCGGGCACCCGCTCCACCTTCTCGATGTCTGCGCCAAGGCCGCGCAGCTTCTCGACGATGTTCTCATAGCCGCGCTCGATGTGGCCGATCTCCTCGATCTCGCTGGTGCCGTCAGCCATCAGGGCCGCGACCACCATCGCTGCACCGGCACGCAGGTCGGAGGCGCGCAGCGGGGCGGGAGAAAGCTTCTCGACGCCCTCAAACACGGCCACCTGACCGTCCACCTGCACGTTCGCGCCCATCTTGCGCAGCTCGTCCACATAGCGGAAACGGTTGTCCCAGACGCTCTCGGTGACGGTGGAAGTCCCCTTCGCCACGCTGAGCAGGACGCCCATCAGGGGCTGCATATCGGTGGGGAAGCCCGGGTGGGGCATGGTGTTGATCTTGAGGGGCAGGATGTCGCCGGTGCGGCGGACCCGCACAGCATCGTCAAATTCCTCCACCTCGACCCCCGCACGCCGGAGCTTTGCGGTGATCGGCTCGAGGTGCTTGGGGGTGACGTTCTTCACCAGCACATCGCCGGCGGTGGCTGCGGCGGCCACCATGTAGCTGCCGGCCTCGATCTGGTCGGGGATGATGCTGTAGGTGCAGCCGTGCATCCGCTCGACGCCGCGCACCTTGATGACGTCGGTGCCTGCGCCGCGCACGTCTGCGCCGCACATATTCAGGAAGTTGGCCAGATCGACGACATGGGGCTCCTTGGCGCAGTTCTCGAGGATGGTCTGGCCCTTTGCCATCACGGCAGAGAGCATCCCGTTCATGGTCGCGCCGACGCTCACCTTATCGAAGAAGATGTGTGCGCCGTTCAGCTCCTCGGCGTGGACGGTGATCATGCCGTAGTCCACGCTGTCGTCTGCGCCCAGTGCGCTGAACACCTTGAGGTGCTGGTCGATGGGGCGGGGGCCGAGGTTGCAACCGCCGGGCATGGCCACCTGTGCCTTGCCGAACCGGGACAGCAGCGCACCGAGGAAGTAATAGCTGGCGCGCATCTGGCGGGACAGGTCATCCGGGACGTTGGTGCCGGTCAGGTGGGTGGTGTCGATCTCGTAGGTGTTCTTGTTCAGCATCCGCACCTTCGCGCCCAGCACGCTCAGGATCTTCAGGCTCACCGCCACATCGCTGATGTCCGGCAGATTCTCGATGACGCAGACGTCTGCTGCCAGGATCGTAGCGGGCAGGATGCCCACAGCCGCATTCTTCGCGCCGGAGATGATGACTTCGCCGTGCAGGGGCTTACCGCCCGTAATAACAAACTTTTCCAATTTTATGATCTCCTTGTCACAAGCCCGCTCCCCGCAGGCCCCCAAAGGTGAATTACTCAAGGTGCTTATTCCTTCTCGCTGTACAAAGCTCACAACCAATCGGTATACTTACAGCTATCTTATTATACACAACTTCCAGCAAAAAGCAAAGCCCCAATGCACGCTCCTCGATTATTTTCTGTTTTGCCCAGTTTCTTTTCGAATATCCTTCGATTTTGTCTCTTTTTAAGAAAAATTTTACAAAAGCGCCGCTCACCACACGCTGTCGTCGCAGCGGGTCTCCTTGATCCAGCCCAGCTGATAGGCCCGGACCAGCTGCTTGAGGTCGTGGACCTTCTCCCGCAGCACCTCGCCCTCGTCCGTCTCCTCCACGAGGATGCGGTGGTTCTCCGTCTCGAGGATGTTCTTCTGGGAAAGGATGTCGAGGTTCTCATTCACGGCCTTTTCGGCGCTCTCGAAGGGCTGGTGGGTACGCAGGGACATGGTGCGGCTGGAATAGACCAGCGTGTAGCCCGCAATGCCGGTCTTCTCGTGGTAGGCACGGCAGAAGCCGCCGTCGATGACCACGAGGCGTCCGCCGCCCTTGATGGGGCTTTCGCCCTTCTTCTCCTGCACGGGGACATGGCCGTTGACGATGTGGCTGGTGCCGGGCAGTCCGAACTCCGCGAGGATGCTGCGGCAGACGGCCTCTTCGTTGTACCATGTATAATAAGGGTCCTTCACCTCGGTGTGGGTCGAAGGGTCGGAGACGTACAGCCGCTCGAAGGTGGTCATGGCGCTGCGGCCGTACAGGGGCGAGAGCTTGCCGCACCACAGATACCACAGGAAATCCTGTCCGCTCTGGCGGGCGGCGCTGCCCTCGGGGGCGAAATAGCCCCGGCGGGCGCGCTCGTCGCAGTAGTCCATGAGGGCGCGGCCCGAGTAGGCGTGGCCCTCGAACCGCTCCACGGCGAACGTCCCCTTCTTGGTCATGGGCACCGCGCCGTGGTAGAGCAGGTTGCCGTTCTCGATGTGGTAGACGCTGCCCTTGGCATAGAGGAACTCGACGTGCTGTTGCAATTTCTCACTCTGACGGAAGGACTGCACCAGCTTCTGGAGCACCACCTTCTCATCGCTGTTGAGGGCGGTGGGGTCGGCAGGGTCTACCGTGGGGAAGGAGGTGTCCCGCAGGGGGTACTCCCTGCCTCCCACTACGACGGTGCCCTTCTCCCAGTCGATGCGGCGCAAATAGTCGCGGTCCGCCATCTTGAAGTCGGGGTTGCGGTCGATGACCTGACACTCCAGCTTGAGCATCAGGATGGTGATGGCCTTGTGCATGACGGCGCAGCGGTGGAGCATCCCGGGGGTGTAGGGGCCGCGGGCGGCGTCGGTGTGGGGCATCCAGATGGTCAGGTCATCCTCGCCGTAGAACTGCTCCGCCATCCGCTGCAGATGGCGGAGGTTGATGCCGTAGCAGTCCTCCACCATGCCGTGATTGTGGTAGGCGAGGGTCGTTTTCAGGACGGTGCAGATGCAGATGGGGCTGCCCGCCGCAGCGCCCATCCAGACCACATCGTGGTTGCCCCACTGGATGTCCACATCGTGGTGGCGCATCAGCAGGTCGAGGATGACGTCCGGCCGGGGGCCGCGGTCGAACAGGTCGCCCACGATGTGGAGCTTGTCCACCGCCAGCCGCTTGATCAGCTCGCAGAGGCGGACGATGAACTTATCGGCGCGGCCATTTTCGATGATGCTGCCGACGATCTGGCCGTAGTAGAGGTCCTTGTCGTGGTCCTCGAAGTGGGCGTGGAGCAGCTCATCCAGAATGTAGCCGCAGCTGGAGGGCAGGCAGGCCCGGACGTGCTCCCGGGTGTGTTTGGAGGAGACGAGACGGCAGATGTTGATGAGGCGGAGCAGGGTCTCGCTGTACCACTGTTCCAGCGCCTCCTCGTCGGCGCAGCGCTGCTTGAGCTGGGGCAGCTTCTCGTTCGGGTAATAAATGAGGGTCGCCAGCTCGGCGCGGGTATCCTCCGGCACCGCATCCCCCAGCACGATGTCCACCTTCTCCCGGATGACGCCGGAGGCGGAGTTCAGGATATGTACGAACGCCTCGTTCTCGCCGTGCAGGTCACTCATGAAGTGTTCGGTGCCCTTGGGCAGCTTGAGCAGCGCCTGCGTGCTGATGATCTCGCTGGCAGCCGCTGCCTGCGAGGGATAGTCCCGGGCCAGAAGGCTCAGATATTTCAGGTTGTCCCGGATCTCTTCGTTTTCTGTGCGCATGGTTTCCTCCAGATCATGTAGTATTCTTGCATGACATGCAATATTCATTCTTAGTATACCACTTTCGGGGGCAAAAATGATATAATAGCCCCGGATAATTTATTATGATTCTTTCTCATAGGAGTTGGACGATATGCCTAAAATTCTTTCCGTGACGCCTCCGGCCTCCTGCACCCTCTGCCCCCGCCGCTGCCGCGCCGACCGCGCAGCCGGGCAGGTGGGCTTCTGCGGGGCGGGCCGCACCCTGAAAGCCGCCCGCGCGGCCCTGCATTTCTGGGAGGAGCCGTGCATCAGCGGCACCCGGGGCAGCGGCACGGTGTTTTTCTCGGGCTGCACCCTCAAGTGCTGCTTCTGCCAGAATTACCCCATCAGCGCCGAGGGGCTGGGCAGGGAGATCACGCCCGAGCATCTGGCCGAGATCTTTCTCGATCTGCAGCGGCAGGGCGCACACAACATCAACCTCGTCACCCCCGGCCAGTGGCGGCCATGGATCATCGCCGCGCTGGACCTCGCCCGGGCCGGGGGGTTGCATCTGCCCATCGTCTGCAACACCGGCGGCTACGAGACGGTGGAGAGCGTGGAGGCGTGGCGCGGCTCCATCGACATCTGGCTGGCCGACCTGAAATATGCATCCTCTTCCCTCTCCGCCGAGCTTTCCGCTGCGCCGGACTACTTCGCACAGGCCAAGCCCGCCATCGAGGCCATGATGGCGCAGGCGGGCCACCCGGTGTTCGACGGCGAGGGCATATTGCAGAAAGGCGTCATCCTCCGCCACCTGGCCCTGCCCGGCCACATCGACGACAGCTTCGCCGTCCTCGACCAGATGGCCGCGTGGAATCAGGCCGACCCCGGCTGCTTCATCCCCAGCGTCATGAGCCAGTACACCCCCTTCTACAAGGCCGCAGACCACGGCATCGGGCGGCGCATCACCACCTACGAGTACCGCCGGGTGGTCAACCGGGCCATGGACTTGGGGCTGACGGACGGCTATATGCAGCAGAAGAGCAGCGCCCGGGAAGAGTATACCCCGAGTTTTGACCTGACGGGCATTTGATTTCGTCATGATACACAAAAATCCCGCCAAATTTTCTCTCGCGGTGTCTTTCTTTTCCTTGCAAAACGCTTCCGAAAGCACTATAATGGATACAACGATGTGCGTCATTCAGGGTCTGGCTGCCCTGTTGAGCGCCAAACGTCCCCCGCCTCGAAATGGTATAGGCGAGGCCGGGGGCCAATGCCCGAGAAGAGCAACAGGAGGACCGTTATGGAACATTTCAACCCCATTCTGGGCCATGAGACCACCGGACAAAAGTTTATCACCTGCGGCGAGATCATGCTGCGTCTGACCCCGCCGAACTACGAAAAGCTCCGCATGGCGTCGAATTTCGAGGCCAGCTACGGCGGCAGTGAGGCCAACATCGCCCTTGCGCTGGCAAACCTCGGCGTGGACAGCACCTTCTTCAGCGTCGTGCCGAACAACAGCCTCGGCAAGAGCGCCGTGCGCTGGCTGCGCTCCAACGACGTCCACTGCACCCCCATGATCCTCACCGAGCCGAATGAGACCCCCTCCAACCGTCTGGGTACTTACTACCTCGAGACCGGCTACGGCATCCGCCCCTCCAAGGTCATCTACGACCGCAAGCACAGCGCTATCACCGAGTACGATTTCTCTCAGGTCGATCTGGACGCCCTGCTGGAGGGCTTCGACTGGCTGCACCTGAGCGGCATCACCCCGGCTCTGGCCCCCAACTGCCGCGGCCTCATCATCGATATGCTCAAGGTCGCCAAGAAGAAGGGCCTGACCGTCAGCTTCGACGGCAACTTCCGCTCCACCCTCTGGACGTGGGAGGAGGCCCGCGATTTCTGTACCGAGTGCCTGCCCTATGTGGACGTGCTGCTGGGCATCGAGCCGTACCACCTCTGGAAGGACGAGAACGACCACTCCAAGGGCGACTGGAAGGACGGCGTGCCCCTGCAGCCCAGCTATGAGCAGCAGGACGAGATCTTCCAGCACTTCATCGAGCGCTACCCCAACCTCACCTGCATCGCCCGCCACGTCCGCTACGCCCACAGCGGCAGCGAGAACAGCCTGAAGGCCTTTATGTGGTACGACGGCCACACCTTCGAGAGCAAGCTGTTCACCTTCAACATCCTCGACCGGGTGGGCGGCGGCGACGCCTTTGCCAGCGGCCTCATCTACGCCATGCTCCATGACTACAAGGCCATGGACATGATCAACTTTGCGGTGGCCAGCAGCGCCATCAAGCACACCATCCACGGCGATGCCAACATCACCGACGATGTCAGCACCATCCGCAACCTCATGAACATGAACTACGACATCAAGCGCTGACGCCCCGGCGCAGGATGGCTGCAAAACGGCTCTGGTACGCCCAAAAAGCGTATCAGGGCCGTTTTTTGCTGCATCAGCACTCCCCGCCGGGATGTGATAAGTATGACTTATCCGAAATATTTCCCGGCTCTTCCTGCCAGAACATTGACAAATCTTTTTCTCCATGATAAAATACAGACGATTTTGAGAGACGAAGCGTGTCGAAGTCTTTTGAAAGCAATTAACCTTGGACCGCCCATGGGGGCTAGGTGCACCGGAAGATCCGACTTTTCCGCTGCGCCCTAAGGCCATACGGACAGCCGGGTCCACTGCCGACCGGCGGCGTGAGCCGCCATTATTGATTGAGTTACTGCGCTCCCGCAGATCACTGCGTCGGAGCGCCTGCCGCAGAGCAGATCTTATCCTGCGGCTAAGCTCTATATTTTATAAGTTGGTTCCTTTACAACCATGAAATTGCGCAAAAAGCGTGCGCAGACTTGTGAAACGGTCAATAAGAGTAGTAAAAGTGTAATTGCTATATAGACTCTCGTCATCCCGTCCTTTTGAATCATGCTGCGATACTGCTCCGGTGTTCTGCCCGGGGAATTTATCCGCGCATTCAAACGGTTTTTCAAAGCGCAAGTCTGCACTCCGCGTGCAGGGCTTGCGCTTTTTTGTTTGTCCGCATGGTGGTAACAGGAATCAGGGACGGAGGAAAAAACATGAGTGAGAACCGTACAAGGTTCCGGCTGGACCAGCGCCGCGCACCCATCTACGAGGCGCTGGAACAGTTCCGGCAGATGCGGGTGGTGCCCTTCGACGTGCCCGGCCACAAGCGCGGGCGGGGCAACCCCGAGCTGACGGCCTTTCTGGGCCAGCAGTGCGTGGGCGTGGACGTCAATAGCATGAAACCGCTGGACAATCTCTGCCACCCGGTATCGGTCATCCGGGAGGCGGAGGAGCTGGCCGCCGACGCTTTCGGCGCGGCCCACGCCTTCCTGATGGTGGGCGGCACCACCAGCTCGGTGCAGAGCATGGTGCTGACAGTCTGCAAGCGGGGCGATGAGATCATCCTGCCCCGCAACGTCCACCGCAGCGTGCTGAACGCTCTGGTGCTCTGCGGCGCGGTGCCGGTCTACGTCAACCCCGAGGTGGACAAGCGCCTTGGCATCTCGCTGGGCATGAAGCGGGAGCAGGTGGAAAAGGCCATCAAAGAGCATCCGAATGCCGTGGCCGTGCTGGTGAACAACCCCACCTACTACGGCATCTGCTCCGACCTGCGCGCTATCGTCAAGATGGCCCACGACGCCGGGATGCTCTGCCTCGCCGACGAGGCCCACGGCACCCACTTCTACTTCGGCGGCGGCAGCCTGCCCGTCTCTGCCATGGCGGCGGGCGCGGACATGGCCTCCGTCTCGATGCACAAGAGCGGCGGCAGCCTGACCCAGTCGAGCCTGCTGCTCATCGGCCCCAACGTCCACCCCGGCTATGTGCGCCAGATCATCAACCTGACCCAGACCACCTCCGGCAGCTATCTGCTGATGTCCAGCCTTGACATCTCCCGCCGCAACCTCGCGCTGCGGGGCCGTCAGGTGTTCCATCAGGTGGCCGACATGGCCGAGTACGCCCGGGAGGAGATCAACGCCGTGGGCGGCTACTACGCCTTCGGCAAGGAGCTTTGCAACGGCAACTCGGTCTTCGACTTCGACACCACCAAGCTCAGCGTCCACACGCTGGACATCGGCCTCGCCGGCATCGAGGTCTACGACATCCTGCGGGATGAGTACGACATCCAGATCGAGTTCGGCGACATCGGCAACATCCTCGCCTACCTCTCCATCGGCGACCGCCCGCAGGAGATCGAGCGTCTGGTGAGTGCGCTGGCCGAGATCAAGCGCCGCTACCACACCGACGGCGCGGGCCTGCTGAGCCAGGAGTACATCGACCCCGTGGTCGCCGCCAGCCCGCAGGAGGCCTTCTACGCCCCCAAAAAGAGCCTGCCCCTCCGGGAGACCGAGGGGATGGTGTGCAGCGAGTTCGTCATGTGCTACCCCCCGGGCATCCCCATCCTTGCCCCCGGCGAGCGCATCACCAAGGAGATACTGAACTATATCGAGTACGCCAAGGCCAAAGGCTGCAGCATGACCGGCCCGGAAGACCCGGACATCCTGCACCTGAATGTTCTGGCATAAGGAGAAGCAGATGGAGTTTTGGTTTTCGGAATTTCACACCCCGGACGTCAAGCACAGCATCCGGGTCAACAAACAGCTCTACTCCAAGCAGAGCGACTACCAGCGCATCGATATTTTTGAGACGCCCGAGTTTGGCCGGGTGCTGACGCTGGACGGCAACGTCATGCTCACCGAGCGGGACGAGTTCATCTACGACGAGATGATCGTCCACGTCCCGATGGCCGTCCACCGGGAGGCCAAGGACATCCTCGTCATCGGCGCAGGCGACGGCGGCGTGGTGCGGGAGCTGACCCGCTACGACCGGGTCGAGCGCATCGACCTCGTGGAGATGGACCCGCAGGTCGTGGAGGCCTGCCGCGCCTATCTGCCCGGCAACGCCTGCCGGATGGATGACCGCCGGGTGCACATCTACTTCGAGAACGCCCTGAAGTACATCCGCCGCTGCGAGGCTGACTACGACCTCATTATCGTGGACTCCTCCGACCCCTTCGGCCCCTCTGAGGGCCTGTTCACCCGGGAGTTCTACGGCAGCTGCTTCAATGCCCTGCGAGAGGACGGCATCATGGTCAACCAGCAGGGCAGCCCCTTCTACACCGAGGACGCCAGCGCCATGCAGCGCAGCCACAAGCGCATCGCGTCCACCTTCCCGGTCAGCCGGGTCTATCAGGCCCATATCCCGACCTTCGCCGCCGGTTACTGGCTCTTCGGCTTTGCCAGCAAGAAATACCACCCCATCGACGACCTCGACGCCGACGCATGGAAGGCGCTGAACCTGCGCACCCGCTACTACACCACCCGGCTCCACGTCGGAGCCTTCTATCTGCCGGCATTCCTCGAGGAGATGCTGCGCGAAGTGGAGGAACCCAAATGATCTCACCCAATGTTGAAACCTTCATCGGCTGCGACAGCAGCTACCGCGCCGCCGACATCGTGCTCTACGGCGCCCCCTTCGACTCCACCACCAGCTACCGCCCCGGCGCACGGTTCGGCCCGTCGGCCATCCGGCACGAGAGCTTCGGCCTCGAGACCTACAGCCCCTACCAGAACGCCGACCTCACCGACTTCGACGTCTTCGACAGCGGCGACCTCGAGCTTTGCTTCGGCTCCAGCGAGGCAGCCCTCGCCGACATCGAGGCCCGGGCGGCGGAGATCCTGAAGGACGGCAAGCTGCCCCTCCTGCTGGGCGGCGAGCATCTGGTGACGCTGGGCGCTGTGCGGGCCGTGGCGCAGAAATACCCCGGCCTCCACATCATCCACTTCGACGCCCACGCCGACCTGCGGGACGACTACCTCGGCGCGAAGCTGAGCCACGCCTGCGTCCTCCGCCGCTGCCACGAGCTGGTGGGCGACGGACACATCCACCAGTTCTGCATCCGCAGCGGCGAGCGGGCCGAGTTCGAGTTCGCCGCCCAGCACACCGAGATGCACAAGTTCGACTTCACCGGCCTTGCCGAGCTGACCGAGCAGCTCTGCGCCACCAAAGAGCCGGTCTACCTCACCATCGACCTCGACTGTCTCGACCCCTCCTGCTTCCCCGGCACCGGCACCCCCGAGGCCGGCGGCGTGAGCTTCCTGCAGCTGCTGGACGCCATCCGCACCGTGGCCAAGGCCAACATCGTAGGCGCGGACCTCAACGAGCTGGCCCCCATGCTGGACATCTCCGGCGTCTCCACGGCCACGGCCTGCAAGGTGCTGCGGGAGCTGCTCATCGCGCTGGACAAGGGCTGGCCCGGCTTCCAGACCTGACGAAGGAATGAATATTTTGACATAAAGGAGAAACCATCATGAGCAAAGTTCTGATCATCGGCTGCGGCGGCGTGGCCTCCGTCGCCATCCACAAATGCTGCCAGGTGCCCGAGGTGTTCACCGACATCTGCATCGCCAGCCGCACCAAATCCAAGTGCGACAAGCTGGCCGCCGAGCTTGCCCCCAAGACCACGACCCGCATCACCACCGCGCAGGTGGACGCCGACCATGTGGACGAGGTCATCGCCCTCATCAAGAGCTACCAGCCCGACCTCGTGATGAACATCGCCCTGCCCTATCAGGACCTGACCATCATGGACGCCTGCCTCGCCTGCGGCGTCAACTACATGGACACCGCCAACTACGAGCCGGAGAACACCGACGACCCGGCATGGCGCGCCGTCTACGAGAAGCGCTGCAAGGAGGCAGGCTTCTCCGCCTACTTCGACTACAGCTGGCAGTGGGCCTACGCCAAGAAGTTTGAGGAGGCCGGCCTCACCGCCCTGCTGGGCAGCGGCTTCGACCCGGGCGTGACGCAGGCTTACTGCGCCTACGCCAAGAAGCACGAGTTCGACACCATCGACACCATCGACATCCTCGACTGCAACGGCGGCGACCACGGCTATGCCTTCGCCACCAACTTCAACCCCGAGATCAACCTGCGTGAGGTGTCTGCCCCCGGCAGCTACTGGGAGGACGGCCACTGGGTGGAAATTCCGGCTATGAGCATCAAGCGGGAGTACGACTTCGACAAGGTGGGCCAGAAGGATATGTACCTGCTCCACCACGAGGAGATCGAGTCTCTCGCCAAGAACATCCCGGAGGCAAAGCGCATCCGCTTCTTCATGACCTTCGGCCAGAGCTATCTCGACCATATGCGCTGCCTCGAGGACGTGGGGATGCTCTCCACCACGCCCATCCAGTTCAACGGTCAGGAGATCGTGCCCATCCAGTTCCTCAAGGCCCTCCTGCCCGACCCTGCCAGCCTCGGCCCCCGCACCAAGGGCAAGACCAACATCGGCTGCATCTTCACCGGCAAGAAGGACGGCAAGGAGAAGACCTACTACATCTACAACGTCTGCGACCATCAGGAGTGCTACAAAGAGGTCGGCTCGCAGGCCATCAGCTATACCACCGGCGTGCCCGCCATGTGCGGCGCCCTGATGCTGCTGACCGGCAAGTGGACCACCAAGGGCGTCCACACGGTCGAGGAGTTCGATCCGGACCCCTATCTGGACGCTCTGGACAAGTACGGCCTGCCCCGCTCTGAGAGCCACAGCCCGGCTCTGGTGGACTGATGCGGGTGCTCGATACACGCCCGCCCTTCGCCGGGCTGGCAAACCTCTCCGAAGCGGCCCTCGCTTCCCTGCCCACCCCCTGCTACCTGCTGGACGAGGCCCAGCTGCGCCGCAACGGCGAGATCCTGCTGGGCGTCCAGCAGCGGACGGGCTGCAAGATGCTGCTGGCCCAGAAGGCCTTCTCCAACTTCGACCTCTACCCCCTCCTCGCGCCCTATCTGGCGGGCACGGAGGCCAGCGGCCTCTACGAGAGCCGTCTGGGCAGGGAGGAGCTGCCCCAGAAGGAGAACCACGTCTTCTGCGCCGCCTACCGGGTGGACGAGTTCGCCGAGCTGCTCCACTACGCCGACCACATCGTCTTCAACTCCCCCGCCCAGCTGGCAAAGTTCGGCCCGGCGGCAAAGGCTGCGGGCAAGAGCGTGGGCCTGCGCATCAACCCCGAGTGCTCGACGCAGGAGGGCCACGCCATCTATGACCCCTGCGCCCCGGGCAGCCGCCTCGGCACCACCCGCGCCCAGTGGGATGCCGCGCTGGAAAAGCAGCCGGGCCTCTCTTCCCTGCTGGACGGCCTCCACTTCCACACCCTCTGTGAGCAGGACGCCGACGCGCTGGCCCTGACGCTGGACGCGGTCGAGGCGAAGTTCGGCAGCCTGCTGCCGGGCCTGAAGTGGCTCAACTTCGGCGGCGGACACCACATCACCCGCCCGGGCTATGCCCTTCCGACGCTGGAAGCCTGCATCACCCGGATGCAGGAGAAGTACGGTGTACAGGTCTATCTCGAGCCGGGCGAGGCGTGGGCGCTGAACGCGGGCTATCTCGTCACCACGGTGCTGGACACCCTGCACAACGGCAGCACCAGCCTCGCCATCCTCGATATGTCCGCCGCCTGCCACACCCCGGACGTCATCGAGATGCCCTACCGCCCGCCTCTGCTGGGCGCAGGGGAGCCGGGCGAAAAGAGCGTCACCGTCCGCCTCGGCGGGCCGACCTGCCTCGCAGGCGATGTCGTGGGAGACTACAGCTTCGACGCCCCCCTGACCGAGGGCGACAGGCTCCTTTTCGGCGATATGGCCATCTACACCACCTGCAAGAACAATACCTTCAACGGGATGCCTCTGCCACCCATCTGGACGCTGACCGAGGACGGCACCTGCCGGGAGCTGGTGCGGTTCGGCTACAACGACTTCAAGATGCGGCTGGGACACCGCGCATAAAACGAAAGCCATCGGCTGTCTGGGCCGATGGCTTTTTTAGTTACTTGAGCTTCTTTTTTGCTTCGTACTCCCGCAAGGCGGTCAGGGCCTCGCCGGACAGGGGGTAGAGGGCCAGCATATTGAAGATGGTCATGAGGCCGATGCCCACATCGCCGAGGTCCCACACCACGGTGTAGGCCTCCATGCCGCCCACCACCAGCATCACCAGCGCCAGCACCTTGTAGGCCGTCTGCCAGAGCCAGCGGTCGCCGAAGAGGTAGGCCACATTGCAGCGGGCGTAGTAGAGGATGCCGAGGAAGGTGGAGAAGCTGAACAGCGCCAGTGTCACCGCGATGAACACCACGCCGAAGCCGCCCAGATGATACTCCATGGCCGCCTGCAAAAGGTCCATGCCCTGCCGCCCGCCGGTAACGCTCTCGGGGGCCAGCAACATGACGAAGGCTGTGCAGCTGCAGATGACGATGGTGTCGATGAGGACGCCCAGCGCCTGCACGAGGCCCATCTTCACCGGGTCGTCACACTCTGCGGCTGCGGCGGCACAGGGGGCCGAGCCGGAGCCGGCCTCGTTGGAGAAGAGGCCCCGCTTGATGCCGTTCATCACCACTGCACCGAAGCCGCCGCCCACGGCCTGCCGCAGGCCGAAGGCCTCCGAGAAGATGCGGGCAAAAACGCCGGGCAGCTGGGGCAGGTGGGTGAGGATGATCCAGAGGGTCATGACGAAGTAGCAGCCCGCCATGATGGGGACGATGACGTCAAGGCTCCTGACGGTGGCCTCCTTCCGCAGGACGATGACCGCCGCCAGCGCCGTCAGCACCAGCGTCGTCGTCAGGGGCGGGATGGCGAAGGCGTTCTGAAACGCCTCGCTCACCGAGTTGCTGACGACCTGACTGATGCCGCACCAGCAGATGAGTCCCGACACCGCGAACAGGCAGGCCGTCACCGAGCGGCGGAGCTTTTTCCCCCGCCTGCGCTCGGCGAGGGTGTGGATGTAGTAGGCCGGGCCGCCCCGCCAGCCGCCGTAGAGGGGGTCGGGCTGCTTATATTTCTGGGCCAGTGCAGACTCCACGAAGGAGGTGGACGCCCCCAGCAGGGCCGTCACCCACATCCAGAACACCGCGCCTGCGCCGCCCACAGACACCGCCGCCACGACGCCCACCAGATTGCCCATGCCCACCCGGGTGGCTGTGGACACCACCAGCGTCTGGAAGGACGAGAGGCCCTTGCCCTTGTCGTTCTTTTCGCAGACCGCCGCCAGCATATCCCGGAACAAACGCACCGGCAGCAGGCGGGTGCGGAGGGTGAAGAACACCCCCGCCGTCAGCAGCAGGATGACCATAAAGGAGAGCGTGAGGGTCACGCTCCCCAGATGCAGGGTGAGCAGGTCGCCCCACAGCAGGCGGTAGACGCCCTCGATGAGTTGAATCAGCACAGCATTTCCTCCCAGTGCTTCCTATTGTGAAATTGTCGCCTCCCTATTATAGTATATTTTGTTCGATTTGTAAATCACTGTCATGAAGTTCAGGAGAAAAAAGCAACGACGACGACCGCCGCCAGCGGCGGAAACAGGGAGGAGTTGTTGGGGCCGCGGCCAGCAGGATGCGAGGCCCGCACCAAGGGCCGAAGCAGACGCTGGGAGCCGCAACCCGGGTTCCTTATAAAATCAAAAAGCTCCCCCTTGCGGAGGAGCTTGGTGTGGAGCTTATCAGGACAGGATCATCCGGTCGTTGGCGAACTCGCCTCCGCTGGCGATCTGGAACTTTGCCAGCAGATCGGAGACCTGCAGATTCTTCTTCTCGTCGCCCGAGACGTCGTAGATGATGTGGCCCTCGTGCATCATGATGAGGCGGTTGCCGTACTTGATGGCATCCTTCATGTTGTGGGTGATCATCATGGTGGTCAGGTGGTTCTCCTCGACGATCTTGGCCGAGAGGGTCAGCACCTTCAGGGCCGTCTTGGGGTCGAGGGCGGCGGTGTGCTCGTCCAGCAGCAGGAGCTTGGGCTTGTTCATCGTCGCCATCAGGAGGGTCAGCGCCTGACGCTGGCCGCCGGACAGCAGGCCCACGCGGGCGGTCAGCCGGTTCTCAAGGCCCAGATCGAGGCTCTTCAGCAGCTCGCGGTACTGCTCCCGCTCGGCCTTGGTGATGCCGATGCGGAGGGTGCGGGGCTTGCCGCGGCGGGCCGCAAGGGCGAGGTTCTCCTCGATCTGCATGGTGGCGGCAGTGCCGGTCATGGGGTCCTGAAAGACGCGGCCGATGTAGGCGGCGCGCTGATGCTCGCTCAGGCGGGTGACGTCCACGCCGTCGATGACGATCTTGCCGCAGTCCACGGGCCAGACACCGGCCACAGCGTTCAGCATGGTGGACTTGCCCGCGCCGTTGCCGCCGATGACGGTGACGAAGTCGCCCTCGTTCAGCTTCAGGTTCAGGCCGTTCAGGGCCGTCTTCTGATTGACCGTGCCCGCATTGAAGGTCTTGGAAACATTCTGGATCTCAAGCATTTTTTGCGCCCTCCTTGTTTGCCTTCTTGGCCGCAGGCTTCGAGAAATACTTGCCCTTCCAGTACGGCACAGCGAGGAAGATGGCCACGACGGATGCGCTCAGGAGCTTCAGCAGGTTTGCGTCGAAGCCGAGGGTCAGCACCAGCTGGATGACGATGTAGTAGATGATGGCGCCCAGCGAGACGGACATCATCTTGAGGGCAAAGTTGTGGAAGATGCGGCCAAACACCGCCTCGCCGATGATGACGGCGGCCAGACCGATGACGATGGCGCCGCGGCCCATGCCGACATCGGCAAAGCCCTGATACTGGCTCAGGAGAGCGCCGGACAGGGCCACCAGCGCATTGGAGACGGCCAGACCCAGCACGATGTTGAAGTTGGTGTTGATGCCCTGTGCACGGGACATGGCGGGGTTGGAGCCGGTGGCGCGGATGGCGCAGCCCAGCTCGGTGCCGAAGAACCAGTACAGCACGCCGATGACCACAGCCGTCACGAGGATGACCATGATGATGGGGTTGTGGAGGGCAAACTCCTTGACCCAGCGCAGGGAGATGAGCAGGCCGTACTTGTCCACGTTGATGGACTGGTTGGCCTTGCCCATGATCTTCAGGTTGATGGAGTAGAGGGCCAGCTGGGTCAGGATGCCGGAAAGGATGGCCGGGATGCCCATGAAGGTGTGGAGCAGGCCGGTGACGAGGCCGGTGGCAAGGCCCGCCAGCACAGCCACGAGGAGCGACACCCAGACGTTCTGCCCCGACAGCAGGCACATGACGCAGACTGCGCCGCCGGTGCCGAAGGAGCCGTCCACGGTCAGGTCGGCCACATCAAGGATGCGGTAGGTGAGGTAAACGCCGATGGCCATGATGCCCCAGATCAGGCCCTGTGCGCACGCACCCGGCAGAGCGCCGGGCAGGTTCGCCAGTCTTGCAAGCAGTTCCAAAATGATTCCTCCTGTAAATTACACTTTTTTTATTTTCCCGCTTGATACGGGAAAGCGGAGAAAGGCGGGAAAATGCCCTTCTCCGCTATATTATGGTTCAACCTCTCAGTCTCGCTTCGCTCGACAGCTCCCCTACCGAGGGGAGCCTCTGGCGAAGAGATGAAGTTTTCCGTCCTGCCAAAGCCTCCCCTCGATAGGGGAGGTGGCACGGCGCAGCCGTGCCGGAGAGGTTGTTCCTCTTTACCCCTCGATCGCCTCGTATCCCTCGGGGGCGGTCAGGCCCAGATCGTCGCAGACGGCCTTGTTGTACTTCTTGGTCACGTCGGTGTACTCGATGGGCATGGTGGAGATGTCGGCCTCGCCCTTCAGGATCTTGACGGCCATCTCGCCGGTGGTGTAGCCCAGATCGTAGTAGCTGATGGACAGGGTCGCCACGCCGCAGCCGGCGCAGATGCCCTCCTCACCGGCGAAGACGGGCTTCTTGGCGGGGCGGCAGATGCCGTCCACGATGCCGGTGTTGGCGGCGACGGTGTTGTCGGTGGGGACATACAGGGCGTCGTTCTCGTCAGCGGCCTTCTGGCAGACGGAGGACAGGTCGTTGGAGTCGGAGAAGGCGTACTGGGTCGCGGTGACGCCCTTGGCCTCCAGATACTTCTGGACCTCATCCACCTGATACTGGCTGTTGGCCTCTGCGGAGCAGTACAGCAGGCCCACCTTCTTGGCCTCGGGCATCCACTCCACGATCATATCGGCCTGCTGATCCAGCGGGGCGAGGTCGGAGGTGCCGGAGATGTTGCCGCCCACCGTGCCGGAGAAGTCGCTCAGGCCCAGCGCCACGCCATACTCAGTGACGGAGGTGCCCAGCACGGGGATCTCGTTGGTGGCAGACTGTGCCGCCTGCAGGGCGGGGGTGGCGTTTGCCATGATGAGGTCCACGCCTGCGGAGACGAAGCCGTTGGCGATGGTGGCGCAGGTAGCGGAATCACCCTGTGCGTTCTGGAAGTCGAACTTCACATTGTCGCCGAACTCTGCGGTCAGAGCGTCCTCAAAGCCCTGCGTTGCAGCGTCCAGCGCGGCGTGCTGCACCAGCTGGCAGATGCCGACGGTGTAGCTGTCGCCGGAAGCGGCAGCAGAGCCTGCTGCGGCAGAACTTGCCACAGAAGAAGCCGCTGCGGAGGAGGCAGAAGAGCCGCCGCAGGCGGTCAGGGCAGCAGCAGCGCCGCAGACAGCGGCGGCAGCCAGAAACGAACGACGAGTGATTTTACGCATAATGATTACTCCCTCATTTTTCGCTCACGCGGCCACAGGATGCCGCGCAAACACGCATTTCAATGTCCAGCAGAGCGATCTCTGCTTTACACTCGTGAAGTATAGCACGATTTCCCTCCGTTGGCAACGCTCTTTCGGCCCTAATTATCGATTAGAGTGCATCTATCCATCACTTTTTTCGATAGGCATTTCTTCTCTGCTGATACTCCGTCAGTTTTTGCAGTGCTTCGTCCAGCCAGACGAGGTTTGCTTCCAGCTGCGGCAGGTAGGCCTGCCCGTAGTCGAACCGGAAATAGAGGGCCTGCCAGAGCTTCGCCTGCATCCGGCGGCGCAGCGGCGGCTCGAGGGCAGCGTCCAGCGGCTCCACCACGTCCTCCAGCTCCATGCAGGTCTGTGCCCAGCGGACGTCGGTCTTTTCCCGGGCGGGCACATCGTAGCGGGCCAGATAGTCCTCCACCCGCGCCGCAAAGACCGTTCCCCCGCAGCCGGTGGGCTGCAAAAAGTAGCGCACCTCCCCTTCCCGGCTGATCTCCTGCGCCAGCGGGTAGAGGGCGCAGACCAGCGGCTCGGCGTCGTGGATGGCGCAGTGGTCTTCGGTGAGGAAGGGGCAGTTGTTCCGCTCCTCCTTCACGGGGGCCAGCCGCAGCACCGGCAGATGGCTCACCGGCCCGATGGACGCCCGGCAGAAGGCCCGGGCCACGGTCTGGGGCGGCAGGCGGAGGCGGGCCGCGATGCGCCAGAGGTCGAAGCCCGACAGCACGATGTCCTCCCGCCCCCGGCAGCAGTCGCCGCAGCCTGCGCAGGCGAAGGAAAACGCCTCGTCCCGCCCCAGCAGCGGGGCCGTGCGGGCAAAATCGACCCGTCCGCAGAGGTCGAGCTGTGAATCCTTGAGCATATGATCTCTCCTGTATACTGTGGTGAATTATATGGCCAAGTGACCATTTAATAATATAGATACGTTATATTTCCCCAGTTGGTCCGTTTGGCCAAGTGACATGGATTGGCCAAGTGACCCACTTGGTCAGCTATGCTCAGTTGGCCACCTTGGCCAAGTGGATATTTCGACATAGCAACGATGGAAAAGTGTCACTTGGTCAGATAACCTGCGTGGCTCGGAGGGGGGAAGGAAAACCTCTCCGTCAGCGCTGAAGCGCTGACACCTCCCCTATCGAGGGGAGGCCTTGGCATTCCGCAAAGCTTTCCCTCTTCGCCAGAGGCTCCCCTACTAGGGGCAACGGCGACGACCGCCGCCAGCGGCGGAAACAGGGAGGAGCTGTTGGGGCAGCGGCCAGCAGGATGCAAGCGACAGCGAAGCAGACGCTGGGTGCCGCAACCCGGCCTTGGCGCGGAGCGCCTGAGAGGTTGTACGAAGGACAGCCTTTCCGAAAGCCTCTCCCTCACTCAAACCTCTTCGCCGGTATCACGATAGCCCCGAACAGCGAGGCGATATACACCACCAGCACCGCGCCCCACACCTGCCAGCCGGTAGCGCGCTCGAACAGGACAGCCCCCGCCGTGCAGGGCGGCACCAGCACCAGCGACGCCATCGACCAGACCCGGAACGCCCGCAGGATATGCTTCCAGTTGCGGTTGTTGTAGTACACCCCCGGGATGTGGATGTGGAACGCACCCTGTGCAAAGTTGCAGATGCGGTTTTCGTCGTAGTAGCGGGGCAGGGTCTCGGCCATCCAGAACATGGCATATGCCCCGTAGACGACGCCAAAAACCACACCGATGATGAGCAGAGCCAGCGCTCCCTCGATGTCGGCCAGTCCCGCCGCCCAGACGGCCAGCGCTCCGGCGACGCCCAGCACGCAGCAGATGACATACACCGGCAGATACTTCTTCGTCCGCGCCTGACGGCGCTCCGGCGGCTCTGCCGAAAAGGTCAGCGCCTTGCGGATAAGCTCCTCCGTCTCCTCGCGGGTGAAGCGCCGCTCCTCCTCTACCCTGCGGCCCTGCAAAAGCTCGGCCACCGTCGCGTTCAGCTGCTCGGCCAGCGGCACCAGCAGCGAGATGTCGGGCACGCTCTGCCCCGTTTCCCTTAATTAAAGATACCACTTATTAAGTTGTAACCCACGCTTACAATACTTTGACATGATATTTCACAAAAAGCTTTTCTATAACTTATTCAATGTCACAAAATTCAAAGCCACGCTTTATAAACTCTTGATTGCTATTACGGTTAACGATATAATTAGCTTGGACGAATCAATGAGTACGGTTCTCCATGCCGAACGGTTTCGTGAAGCATCAACCTCAGCGTAAACGAGCTTTCATAGTGACTAAGCCACATAGCATAGCTGCTTCCTATGAATAGTTTCACGCACAAAAAGGAGATTTCTCATGGAAACTGAATACCTTGGTAATGCGTATTTAGCCGATGTGACAATCAATTTGGATAAAGGGCACATATTCGAAGCGGAGGTTCTATGAAAGACTATACTGAATGGATAATAGAAGTACTGATATGATGAACGATGCGATTGACCTTTGCTCCTGTTATGAGCCTATTTGTGAACCACCTGTCAATTTACTCGAAGAATGGCAGGATTCGGAGTACGCGGGTCCCGAACCTACTCTTGAGAACACGTCTTACTATGTTAAAGAGCCAGACGGTACGCTCTATTTTTACTGTGGCAACACCAAAATCAAAATGACCGAACATTTCGCAGAAAATGGAAAATCAGTCGGCACACTGCTGGAAGATGTGATTCAGTATTCAGCTAACCGATGCGCCTGATGATAAAAACGAATTGAATCCAGCCCACACTTACGGTATAATGGAAGCAGAAGTATTGTAAGCGTGGGCTGTTTCTTTTAAGAAGGAGGCTCTACTATGAAACAGCCTAACAATACGATGATAACCAATATCTTTAAGTGAGGGATTCTCCCCGCTCCCACTTGCTGACGGCCTTGTCGGACACATACAGCGTCGCGGCAAGCTCCTTCTGGGTCATCCCCTTTTCCCTGCGCAGCTGAGCCAGAAAGCGGCCAAATGCGGCTTTGTCCAGTTCGTACATATCTTCTGCCTCCTTGCGGGCGTCTGCCGCCCTTTTCTGGCCTTATTGTACCGGGCCGCATCCTCCCGCGCAACCGACGGGCGGTAGAATCATCGCTCCTCCGTCTCTTTTATAAAGAAAAAACGCCGCACGGTCTCCCGCGCAGCGCTTCGTATCGTATCGCTTCCCGCCGCAGCCGCCCGAAAGGCCGAGCAACTCGGTAAAATAGCCTTTCAGGCCCGGACAGGCGGCCTGCTCGATCAGGCACGCCCGCCGGGACGGCGCGGGAGCGTCTTATATTCAGGCTTCGAAGACCTTCCTGACCGAAGGGCTGGCCTCGATGATGCGGACCAGCAGGACGCCCAGCACGGTGCAGCTGATCAGCTCGCCGATGCCCACGGAGATGCCGTTGGTGATGCAGGCCAGCCAGAGGGGTGCGCTGGAAGCGGGGTCCGGGAACATCACCGCGATCTCGATGCCGATGATGACGGCGTTGAAGACCACCGGGGGCAGCGAGGCTGCGACGGCCAGACCCTTGAAGCGGATGTTCCGCAGCTTGTAGGTCACGAGGCAGGCCAGCAGGGTGGCCAGCGTGCCGAAGATGACGTCCACGATGGTGGAGCCGAGCAGGTTTGCGAGGAAGCAGCCCAGCACCACGCCGAAGATGTACTCTGCGCCGAACACCGGCAGCAGGCAGAGGGCCTCGGCCACACGCACCTGCACCGCGCCGTAAGAGAACGGCTGCAGCGCCATGCAGAGCACGACGTAGAGGGCTGCGACCATGCCGCAGCGGGCCAGTTTACGGACAGAAAGATTCTGATTCTTCATACTATAACTCCAGCGGTTTGATTTTGACCGCGCAGGGACCGCCAGCCCCTGTGGGTGTGGCCCGGCATGGTTCGAGACACGCCGGGGAGCCTAAAATCCTAAGTTGCTCTTTGAGACACCGTGCCCGCAGGCACAACCTGAGTAATTATATCATAGTTTGGGCCGGGATGCAACGGCTGCACGAAAAAAGACTGCCGCACAGCAGCAGTCTTCCAGCGTGGCTCAGCCCCGGGGCTTGCCCACATAGACCAGCGCAAGGGTGTCGGGGCCGGTGTTGGCCGAGACGACGCCGCCCAGATCAAAGGTGGTGAGGGGGGCTTTGCCGAACGCCCTGCGGCAGGCCTTTTCCAGCTCCACGGCCTGCGGGATGGAGGTGTGGCCGATCATATAGTCGAAGTCCTCCACGCCCTCGGTGCGCTTTTTGCACAGGTCGATCATGGCGGGTATGACCTTGTCGTCGCCGCGCACCTTGCTCTCCACCTTGGTCTTGCCGTCGATGAGGGTGATGATGGGGCGGATGCCCATCAGCTCGCCCATGACGGCGGCAGCGGCGGAGATGCGGCCGCTCTTCTTCATCTGCTTGAGGCTGTAGGGTCCGAGGATGACCTCCATCTTGTTCATCTGTGCCTCGAACTCGCCGATGACGTGACGAAGCTCTGCGCCGTTCTGCAGCTTGCGGGCCATCTCGCAGACATACCAGCCGAACACCATCGAGTAGGTGTGGGGGTCCAGCAGGTGGATGTTCAGGTGGTGCTCCGGGCGCTCCTCCCGCAGCATCCCCTGCGCCATGACGGCGTTGTTGTAGGTGGAGGAGCCGGAGCGGTTGATGGGCACATGGATGACGTCGGTGTAGCCCTCGTCCACATACTGGCAGTACTTCTCACAGAACTGGATGGGGGTGATGGCAGCCGTGGAGGGGATGCCCTTAGCGGCCCGCATCTTGTCGTAGAACTCCTCGGGGGTGTATTTCTCGCGCTCCACAATATCCTCGTCGTCCAGCAGGATATGGAAGCCCATGATGTCGATGCCGTATTTTTCGGCCAGCTCCTGCGGGATGTCGCAGGAGGAGTCGGTCAGAATCGCAATTTTGCTCATAGTATCCCTCATTTCCATTCATAATCTCGCAGATGGCCGTGGTCCAGCAGCTCCGGAAAATCCCACTGGCGCAGCACCTCGTACACACCCACAGCGACGCTGTTGGACAGGTTCAGGCTGCGGCAGGTGTCCCGCATGGGCATCCGGATGCAGTGCTCCTGATTGGCTGCCAGCAGCGCTTCCGGCAGCCCGGCGTCCTCCCGGCCAAACACGAGGTAGGCCCCGTCCGGGTAGACGACGTCGGTGTAGCGCTGGGGCGCTTTGGTCGTAAAGTAGTAGAACGGCCCGGCGTTTCGGGCGAAGAAGTCGTCCAGACCATCATAATAGCTGATGTCCAGATAGTGCCAGTAGTCCAGCCCGGCGTGCTTGAGCTTCCGGTCGTCGATGGCAAAGCCCATCGGCCCCACCAGATGGAGGCGGCAGGCCGTGCAGGCGCAGGTGCGGGCCACGTTGCCGGTGTTCTGCGGGATGCGCGGCTCCACCAGCACGATGTTCAGGGTCGGTTTTTCGCTCATATCCGCCGCCTCACTCTTCCCGCAGCGGGCACAGCCGGGGCAGCAGAGGCTCGAACCAGACGCCGAAGCGGGTGTCCTGATCATAGGGCGTCTTCTGGATGGCCAGCGCCACAAATTCTGCTGCATTGTCTGCCGCCGCGCTCAGGGCGTTGCCCTGAATCAGCGAGCCGATGAGCACCGCGCCGTAGAGGTCGCCCGTGCCGGGGAAATTGCGGGCGATGTGCAGCTTTTTGACCACGAAGCGTTCGCGGCCCGCACCGGCGCAGGCAATGTACTTGTCCAGCTGTAAGCCCGTGACCACCACGTTGGGGGCCAGCGCCGCCGCCAGCTCGTCGGCCAGCGCCTGTGCGCCCGCCTCGTCCAGCGGGTCGGGCAGGGGCTTTTCCAGCAGCAGCCCGGCCTCGGTGGCGTTGGGCAGGATAAGGTCGGCCCGGCGGCAGAGCTGCCGCATCCGGTCGATGAAGGCCGGGGTGACGGTGGTGTAGGCCCTGCCGTTATCCCCCATCACGGGGTCTACCACCTTGTAGGCCGAGGGCCAGAGGTCGAAGGCCTTCTCGGCCAGCGCGGCCTGCGCCTCGCCCCCGAGGTAGCCAGTGTAGATGCAGTCAAAGCTCAGCCCCAGCTCCCGGTAGTGCTCCAGCGCGGCCTCCCCGTAGGCATAGCCGTCCAGACGAGCCGGAGCGCCAAAGCCGCCGGTGTGGGTGGAGAGCATTACCGTGGGCAGGGCCACCGGCTGGATGCCCATGACGCTGAGCACCGGCAGGATGACCGCCAGACTACAGCGCCCCACGCCGGAAAGGTCGTGGATACAGAGAACTTTTTTCGGTTCTGTTATCTTCAGCAAAAAAGAAACCTCCTTCGCAGGATATGCCTTTTCCCATAAGCCGGGCCAGCCCACAGCCAGCCCAGTTTATCAGAATATGATACAGTATACCACATTTTCCTGCACAAAAAAAGCGTATAGTGAATCCTTTGGTGGAAATACTAGCCTCACCGCCCAAAATTTCCGATTCGAAAGGAGTTTCTCCCATGAAAAACGAACACGCAAGCTCCACCGCCCCGCTCCTGCTCGGCATGGCCGCCGGGGCCGCACTGGGTGCTGCCGGCGTCATGGCCACCAACACCAGCCAGCGCCAGATGCGCCGCACCGCCCGCAAGCTGGCGAAGGGCGCCGAACACGCCGTGAGCCAGCTGGACAAGATGGTGGATGATTTCGTCGAGCGCCGGATGGACGGCTGACCGGGCCGATACAACAGCACCCCGGCTTTCCCTTTTTAAGGGAGGCCGGGGTGCTGCTGTCTGTCGGGGCAGAAGGCTTTGCGCCGTGCCGCCGATTTTATTTCAGATATGCTTCCGCGCTCTTGCGGATCTCTGCTTCCACCTTCTCGGCGGCTTCCTTATTCTCTGCGCTGACGGAGATATAGGTCTTGAGCTTCGGCTCGGTGCCGGAGGGGCGCACCACGATAGAGCAGTTGTCTTCCAGCAGGAACTTGAGCACGTCGGACTTGGGCAGGCCGTCCAGACCCGGCGCGTAGTCCAGCAGCTTGACGACCTTCCTGCCGCCAAACTCCTTGATGCCGCCCCGGAATGCCTGCATGATGTCCTGCATCTTGGCAAAACCGGCGCTGCCGTCGAACTCATAGCTGTGCAGGGTGTTCAGGCAGTAGCCGTAGGTCTTGTACAGCTCCTCCAGCTTGTCCAACAGGCTGATGCCCTTGGTGGCATAGTAGCTGAACATCTCGCAGATCATATACGCACCGTCCACGCCATCCTTATCGCGGACGTAGGAGCCGGTCAGATAGCCATAGCTTTCCTCAAAGCCGAACACATAGCTGTCTGCCTTTCCCTGCTGTTCCAACTTGCCGATCTGCTCCCCGATGAACTTGAAGCCGGTCAGCACGTTGATGGTGCGCAGGCCATAGTGGGTGGCGATCTGCTCGCCCATGTCCATGGTGACGATGGTCTTGACCATGACCGGGTCGGCGGGCATCTTACCGTGCTTGGCGCGCTGGCTGCAAACGTAGTCCAGCAGCAGCATACCCGTCTGGTTGCCGGTCAGCAGCTCGTACTCCCCTGCCTTGTTCTTGACGGCGATGCCCACACGGTCACAGTCGGGGTCAGTCGCCAGCAGCAGGTCGGCGTTGCACTTTTTGGCATACTCCATGCCCAGTGCCATGGCTTCCTTGATCTCCGGGTTGGGGTACGGGCAGGTCGGGAAGTTTCCGTCCGGCTGCTCCTGCTCCTTGACCACCGTGATGTTGGTGTAGCCCATCTCCTTCAGGGTGCGGGTCACAGGCTTCAGGCCAGTGCCGTTCAGCGGGCTATTCACAGAATCACAGATTGCAAGGTCACAATACTTGACCATCATCTGCTCAGAAATCTTCCAATACTTCCGAATTGGTGCAGACCATTTAGCTCGCATCCACTCATGTCCGGCCGATGTCAAGTCTTGGACAACATTTTTCACAAATAAATTTGAAAAAAGCAAAAAAAAATAAGCCCTACAAGGTTTTCAGTCAGTATCGAACCGATCTGAGCCTTGTAGGGCTTTACAGTTTACTCTATATGCTTTTTATCTTAGACCGCCTGCAGCGGGGTATTTTCCATCACTTTCTTAAATTCCTCTACTGTCATTCCAGCATCTTCCGCTGCTTCTTCAATCGTCACACGGCCTTTTCTTACCTGTTTAACCAGCATCCGCATCTCACCAATGTTGATGCCTTCTTCTCTGCCTTCGGCCTTTACGCCCTGACTAAGGTTGCACATAACAAGCACCTCCCTTTCCAGTTCTTCGTTCATTGCAACGCCAAATTCTTCTTCAAGAATTTTCTTTTTCTCAGTAGCTGCTCTGGAAGAAGAGAGCAACACATCCATAAATTTCACAATACCTGTATAGTTTTCCGTATCCGGTTCTCCCAGACAAATCGTTACAACACTCATTAAATCGTAGTTTTCCGATTTTTCAACAGCGTTTCCAATCAACTGCTCTGGTCGGATAGAATAACGAATCAGAGTGTTTTGGAACTCCTTGGTTGGGTGTGTACAAACCCAGATAGAGTACACTTTTCGGATTTTCCCATACTCCGAGTTCGTGAATATCGGGCCATGCTGTGCGGAGATCATCCTGCTGCAATAATAGATTGCTCGCTTTGTCAACGGGTATCCCGGATTAAAAGCCGTCTGCGCTTCCACATTGATAATAAGACGTATCACATCTTTCCGTGCAGTAGAACCTTCTAACGCCGGTGCAATTGCATCGAACCGGACATCATAATTGACGGTTCCTTCCGTCAACGTAGAATCCTCATTATTGCTTCCGACAATTACGTCAGAAGTTTTTTGGGGTCTGTTTGTATCATCAACATGAACGCCAACCGTGCCCACTTCCGGCGTTCCTTCGATATACTTCTCTGCAATTTCGTCTACGGAACAGGCACTGTACTCATTCACACAGTTCTTCATAATCTGTGCCAGAATCTGTTTGTTGGCAAGCAGCTTCTTGGCAGCCTTATCATAACTCGAATCATATTCCGTCTGCGTTATCGCATGAGCAAGCTGATTTTCCATCGGCATTCACTTCCTTACAGCAGATTCAAGAGGAGAGTATACTTCCCCTATTGTGCTTTCATCTTACCATAAAACACTTTGCATATCAAGCTGACAGATGTAAACTTTTCAGCATAGATTTGTCCATATTGCCCACTCTGGTTTAAATTCAATTCAGCATAATATTTCAATAGAGCAACACCTATATTCAAGATCCTTCCCGCCTTGACTAACATTCCCGTTCATCGTTTTCAAGTGAAATGATAACTGCGTTTTTCTCAGCTTCATATCTTCCTTTAAACTGATGATCCTTTCCTGCGGCTAGTCCATTTGCCTCCAGTAGCGCCTGAATGAACTGTATTCCGTTAATCATCATCCGGCACTGCCCATCGGTCAACAGCCTGTCTGGAACCTTAAATGACATGGGATGTTCAGCGGTGCACGGAGTAATCGCAATAGACTTCCGATCTTTCCTCTGCAAAACACAAATATAGGTCGGACTCCCAAGGACACGAATAACATCCTTTCCCACATTCATTCTTCGGCTTTCTGCCGGAATCGTCACCATCAGATTCATAATTCGTCCAGAACTCATGTCAGCATTCCTTTCTCAACAACCTCACTGCCCGGTCGTTGTACATTTTCAGGCTGTTCCGACAAATCTGGCAAAGGTATATTTTCAGATTCTTCACATTGCGGTATCGGTACTGAAATAGTATCTGTTTTCTGTTCAGGCTCATCCAATACAGCAGAGCCCTGATACCCAATAAAATCCTCGAACAGATTCATCTGATGACCAGAGATGTAATCATTATAAGATTTCCCGATCCGATCCTTATAGACATCTGGGAAGAACTTTATCTGTTTTTTCTTCATTTCGCCAGTAAGCGGGTCCGTATATTCCTGTGGCTTCGGTGTGAACATGATTGCTTCTTCCAAATCGAACAACATACAAAGGCCCTGATCAGAATTAGCCACCCGTCCAAGCACTTTATAGCGGCATTCTCGGTTCCAGTTCATGAGCTTGAAGATATTTTCCACAAATTCCAAAGAGGTAATATCCTTATTCACCCAGTTTGCGTCCTTCTGCCGTGCCCATTCAACAGACGCGCTGTCTTCTTCCGGACACATAATCAATGCAAGCCGTTTCTTGTTTGGATGCAAAATCGGAAGAACATACTTGATTCCTTCAAAAAGCCGGATGCAGGCCATATTAAATTTCATAACGCCATATTTTATGCTCACTGCAGGTTTATTCAGCATGGAAAATTGGGTGCGCGGTGGAAGCTCATAGCCATCGAATTTTTCGTACTCCAGTTCTCTTTTATGTTCTTTTCGTATCTGCGTTAACTCACGAATCAAGGAGATTTCCCGAACGCTCAGTTCCTGTTCCCTGCTTTTTTCTTCCATTTCACAAATCCTCCTACATCGACATTAAAAGGTCATCCAGTTCACGTTGAACTTCATTTCTGCTTGGAATTGCACCAATCATGGGATTTTCTACGACTTGGCCGGATTCCATCACATCACTGGCCGCAATGCTCTGAACCCACTTGCTCCGATACAGCCGACATTTCAGATTCATCGAACGATCCTCAATCTGTTCATACTGATTTTTTCCAATCAAAATCCGGGACTCATCCAATTCAAAAATTAGGAACTTTGCATTTTCCTCTCCACGGCAGATACCACGACACTGGTAACGACAACTCCACTTCCAGTTCATTGCTTCAAATATCACCCCTGAAAATGCCCTGGATGAAAAGCTGCTGCAAATCTTATCCTTATTTTCCCAATGTATCGCTGTTGAAGCATCACGATTACTTTTTCGCAGGATTACGACTTGCAGAATCGGATGATAGAGCAGTTCCACATGCTCGCAGTCGTCCAAGCGGGTATGACACGCTTTGCTGAAACGGATTCCATTTTTTGAGATTGTTATGACCGGGCTACTTTGATTGATAAAGCAAGTGCCTGAAATCGTCAGATATTCCGATCGAAGGGGCTTTTCCAGCTTTGTTCCAGCCCTCATCTCTGCTATATCATTCAGTTTCGCCACCTCTTCCGGAAGATAGGCCCTCAGACAAAGACTGTGAATACTATCAACACTGATGCCACTCCAGTTCGGATGGATGCCCACGAATCCTTTCAATGCTCCCTGCTGGATTACTACAATATCCTGCACCCCGCACTTCTTTTTGCTGGATGCCACAAGATGTGCAGCCCGTGCAATTTCCGGTGAAACAATCGCTTCGTGATGTTCTGGAACGTAGGCAGAGCAGCGATTTCCGTTATTCTTTGTGACCTTGCCCAACTTGTAGTCCACCACAATGCTCTTCCGAGCTTCCAGATCACCCCAGCGACGTTCGTTTTTCATAATGTTAGCCACCATCATGCCATTCCACTCTTGCCTGCCGCGCAGGGTGCTGCGCTTCTTCTGTGTCAGGATCATTGCAATCTGTTCGTAATCATAGCCCTGAATAAATGCCAGAAAGATAAAACGTACCGTCTTTGCTTCTTCCGGCTCAATCACAAGCTGTCCATCCTTCGTATGCCGATACCCCATCAGGTCAGCCACCGGGTACTGACCTGTCATAATACGCTGGTCATACGAAAGGATCATGCGGCGACTCTTATTGCCCGATTCCCAGTCTGCCAAAAGAGCCTGAATGTCAAGACTGTATTGACTGCTTGGATTCAGCGTGTAGATATTCTCTGTTTCAAAGTACACACCGATGGGATGTGCAGGATGCATGGTTTTCAAAGCTGCGATCTGTGTCATGCAATCCGAAAAGTTCCGGGCAAAACGCGAAATGCTGGCACAGATAATCAAATCCATTTTCTGGTCTTTGGCATCTCGCATCATTCGCTTAAATGCATCTCGTTTCCGCAGTGAAGTACCCGATTTTCCCTCGTCACTGTAAATATCCTGCAGATTCCAGTTTTCCGTTTCTGCAATCTTTTTGGTGTAGTATAGAGTTTGATTTTCAATAGAGGAAATCTGTTCTTCGCTAGATGTGCTGACACGAGCATAAACGGCCACACGTTTTAGGTCACTGTCATAAATTGATGGGGTCGGCTTTGCAGGGCGGAAATAATCTTTTGCAGATTTCTGGCCCTGTTCAGTCTGCTTATGGATTCTGTCGCGGATTTCGGCTTTTCTCTTTTCAGCTTCCAAATGCCTGCTTTTCCAATCCATTCCATTGGACACAACTTCGATATTTTCTATTGAAATATGTTCTACATTTTTTGAATCATACTGTCCTTCATTCATTTTCCATCTGCCTTTTCCATTTCATGTTCTAGTCGTGCTTTCCATGCAAGATATTCTTTCTTACGGATTGATGTGTATTTTTCGGCTAATTCTTTCAGACTTTGCCGTTGGTTATCAACATCAAGAATGGTGTCGATTCTCTGGTCATCATCATCCGTAACAATGTCCACTCGCATCGGTATGTCAAACAGATATTTCAACAGGAAACAGAAATCACAGGTATTCGCCGCAAGGTAGGCTCTTGTTTGCGAGAAAATCAGATTAACTATTCCCTTTTTACAGTCCTGAAGCAGATGTACCATTTCCGGGCGTTTGTAAATTTCCTTATTCCCTGTGATGTCAATATAGACACCAACCAGCCTTTTATCCACATCATCTCTGAACCTTTCAGCGTAATAGGAACTATGATAGGCTACTGCTACATCCTTGGAGCGTTCCCACAGTTTTGCAAGTTTCACATAGCCGCCTACTTTATACTTGCGGTCCATTCATAACACCTTCTTCCGGCTGAACACTCCAATACCATTTTCGCTTTTTCTGGTAGCAGTGAATTCCCATTTCTGTTTTTACCATTCGTGCCACTCGTTTGCTGATGCCCTCATTGTCCAAACGGCAATATATTTCATTTGCGCTCATATCGCCTTTTTCAAGGAAATGCTTGATCCAATAGACGGCTTTCTGCTGCTCAGAATCAAATCTCAGTTCTATATCCTGCTGCTGTTTTTCAATAAGTTGCGGCCTGCATTCCATCCATTGAAAGCCTTTTTCGGCAGAAATGGAAAAGTGAATGTCCTCAGCCGTAGGCGCAAGACTGTTTTTGATTTGATGTACAATTCTTATATCAGGATTCTCGGTATCCCGTTCCACCTGCAGGACACTTCGTGCTGCTGCCACAACATCAATGCTTCCCAAACTGCGGTACAACCCTTTGGAACCTTCTTTTTTATTAAGGTGGCCAATCAGAACGATGGCGCAGTCGTAGCCAGCAGCCCACATTCCAAGACGGCGCATGAGTTTCCGTGCCCTGCCTGCAATCTGCAAATCCGAATCGCTACCAAGATAAGCCTGAATCGGGTCGATCACAACCAATCGCGGTCGAAATTCAATGATTGCCTGACGGATCCCCAAGGTTGTACCATTATAATTGCTGCTGTCATAGTTGTCATTGATGGAGATGAGCCTGACACCCAGTAGTGGAAAAATCTGCTCCATGTATTCGCCCACACCAATGTAATCGCGTCCAAAACGAGACAGGTCTTTTACGATAATGGTATCAATCTCGCCACTGCGCACACCATCCATCATTTTCTGAAAGCCCGGTCTGTCGAAATTGCTGCCTGTGTAACCATCATCCACAAAATCCATCACAGGCAGATTTTGCAGACTCTCTTTGTGGGAAATATACCGCTGGATCAGTTCTTTCTGGTTTTCGATGCTGTTGCTCTTGTCTTTTCCATCTTTACCCAAATCACCGTCTGCCCTTGAAATGCGCTGATACGCTGCAATCATTTTCCCGCACTCTCCTTTCCAAGGTCCGCAAACACATCTTGAAATCCAAACACAATGCGAATCCGCTTATCTGCACTCACTTCGATTCTCTGCACAAGGGATTTTACCAGCTGAGCATCAAATCCAAAATCATCCAGATGCTCTTCCAAGTTGGAAGTCATATTCAGATATTCTCTAATCTGTTGTTCTACTTCCACCTTTTTGGCTTCTGCTCTCTGCAGTGCTGCTCGCAGGCCGTCATACTGTTTGGAATAATCTTCCCGAATCAATTGATAATCTTCAGAATCCACCACGCCTGCCACATAATCTGCATAAAGCTGTTCTCTTTTCTTTGCCATCTGGCCAACTTTATCCGTCAGGCTCATAATCTCACTTTTTGCACGGTAGACAGGATTCTGCATATCTTCGATTTTTCGCAGCTCTTCCAGAACTTTGCGCTTATCACTAAGCCGAACAATAAACAGATGCAGCTGATCCATTACCAGAGCTTTCAACAACTTTTCCGTAATCTGGTGTCCGATGCACTTATCATCCGCCTGCCTTGCTCTGCAAATATAGTAACAAACCTTTTTACTTTCTTCTGCTCCATGCGGAAGCCTATCAAAATCCATCGATCTGCCGCAGTCTGCACAGAACACCATTCCGGCAAGGTCATTCTGATACTCCGTGCGAATCTGTTCCGATTCAGCTCTTACTGTTTTGAACACCTTCTGATTCTTCGTCAGAATCTCCTGCACCTTTTCAAAATCATCCCTTGCAATGATGGCTGGATGTGTATTTTTTGCCACATACCACTGCTCTTTCGACAAGTCACGTTTGTCCTGCCCAGCAAAAAATCTCTGTGTACTTTTATTGTTGATGGTATCCACATAGACGCTTGTACTCACTGGGAGCCAGAACCCCCTCGCTGTTCAGCTGTTCCGCAATAGCCTTTGCGCTCATGCCTTCCAATTTTCTGCGGTAGATAGAACGAACAACATCTGCTGCGTACTCATCCACCACCAACCGGCTTTTGTTCCGTTCATCTTTGCAGTAACCGTACATTGCATACCCGCCGATGAACTCTCCCTTGCGCCGCTTAATGTCCAACTGGCTCCGAACCTTAATGGAAATGTCCCTGCAGTAGGAATCGTTCAGCAGATTTTTGAAGGGAACCACGATGCTATCCGAATCACTGCTCTCAGTGTTTGCGTTATCGTAGTTATCATTGATGGCAATGAACCGAATCCCCATCATTGGGAAAATCTGTTCCAGATACTTTCCCATCTCAATGTAGTTACGGCCAAGTCGAGACAAGTCCTTGACTATGATGCAGTTGATTTTGCCGGATTTGATGTCCTCCATGCGGCTTTTCCGTGGAAGAAAACTATTGTGGAAGGAGCTGAACAGCCATGAGTGAGCGGACAGAAGTTTCTTTTGATGCAGCGTTGATGATGGCACTCCGTGCAGATGCACAGAAAGAACTGGACGAGCTGCCAAGTCCGGCCCAGCTTAAGGAACGCTACCCAGACACATCCCGATGGGATGCCCGCCTGCAAGCGGCGTTGCATAAACGCCGCCCTGTGCTGAAACGAGTTCTTATTGCGGTCCTGACGCTGGTAATTTTAACTCTCGGCGCGCTTGCAGTAAGTGCAGAGTTCCGCAGGGCAGTCTATACGATGATTCAAAAATTTCTGCCCATTGAGATGCAGCTGACGTATCAGATGGATGGTGAGCCGTTGGAACAGCTTCCGAATGGATATAGCGACCATTATGTACCGGACGGCTTTGAACGGGATTATGAACAAGGGTATGATAACGAAATATCCTTTCTTCATGCCTATGTTGATGCCAATGATAAAAGCATCTTTTATTATGTGGACTGTTTGGACGGCTAATACGAGCAACCCGTCTCAAAGTAAGAGGTATGCTACTTATGATGTTAATTCTACTTTGTATCCCAGTGATACTTTGGACATTTTCTCTGAGTCGTACAATGCAAACATTTAAAAAACCGCCTCTGACAGTGCTGCTCTGTTTAATAGTTTGCTTTACATTAACATCTTGCTTTAATACAAAAAATAAAAGTGAATCGGTTCCGGATAATGAACCTGTAAACCACCGTTCCATTCACTATGCCATCCCCGGAAGGAGATCACATTATGGATTCTGCGTTTATTCACCAAGCCGCCAACGAACTTGTCCAAAATGCCGGAACTCGCAACATCAAACAGATCGCGCGCAGTTGCAGCCTGGACATCAGTGAAACATCCCGCATTAAAGATATGTTGGGTTTACTTTCGCTCTATTTTGATAAGCCATTGATTCTTATCAATAGCCAGCTGGACAAACAGACGAAGCAGATGGTGTGCGGCTATGCGCTGGGGCATTATCTGGAGCATCAGCTGCTCATGGACTTGCATACCCTGGACAAGTTTCTGACCATTAAGGACAAGCACATCCTTCTTTACGAGCATCCCGCCTTCACGAGAAAGACGTTTCTGTCCAAAAACCGCAAGTCTGATTTTTTCTTCCATTACTTCTCTCCAACCGTCATTCCATAGTTTTTATTCTTGTCCTAGGCTTATACACAATCCCAGCAGTTTTTTTCCTTAAATTGTCATGCTCGTCTTTCACTATTCACCTTTCCCACTTCATAGCACAACAACAAGCCTGTATACAGATTGCAGCAACAATCTATACGCAGGCTTGTCCTCGTACCTCCTTATTTTGTTTTCTGCTCTATCAGCTTTCGCTGTGGTGGGTTAAGTATAGAGCGCAACCAGAAGCCATTAACTCCTGAAAACACGCTGGCCGTAACGCACCATGACAAGCAGAAACAAGTTGAGGTGAAAAGGTCAAGCCGCGCAAACCCGCATGAAATCAGGCTTTTCTCTGGTTGCCCATATGCGGTTGTCAAGTAAGGAACAAAAATTTTTGTAAAAAAAAGCCCTACAAGGCTTTCAATCGGTTCTTACACCAATTTGAGCCTTGTAGGGCTTATCTTCTTATTCATAATTCGGGGGCTTAACCTGACTACAGAGGGTATTATTCCAGCACACACCAATCGCCCGAACTGAAATACGCCACTCCCACGCACAGCATTTTATGGACGAAGACTCTTTACAAGAGTCTGAAATTCCTGTTCTGTATCCACAAAGTGGTAAGGCGCATACTCACCATACGCTGTTGGCCTGCTGATAGTTACAAGCTGTACTCCCTTATATCCAACTTCTCTGTTCAATTCTCTTTTTAATTCCACCAGATGCTTCCCATGCGTCGTTTTTAGAGCAAAACAACCATGTGCATTACGATCTTTTGCTACTAAATAGCACATTATTCAGCACCTCCTTAAATTCATGTTCATTCCGAATCAATCCATTTTCATACTTTTCACGCATTATCTTCCCTGTTTCCACGGGATAATTCTTTTTATATTGCTCTTTTTTCGGCATCATGCCGTCATTTAAATTGATGTTTTCCCCTGTCACCAAATCATTTGCCTTCAATAGTTTTCAATTCTTCAAGGTAATAGTCACCATGATAGAATTTAGAAACATCCATATCAAGAGCTTCAATTACTCGACACGCCAAGCCAAAAGAAGAAGTCAAAATGTTTCTTTCCCCAGATTCCAGCCTTTGATATTGACGTAATGTTATTTTTGCGCGATCAGCAACCTCTTGTTGCGTCAGCCTTAATATTTGTCGTTTTTCCGATAAGACAGCCGCTGCCGTTGGAATTATCGTTTGAAAGCCATCTAAAATTCCGGCACTCATAGTATTAGCTCCCTTCATCACGTCCATTTGGACGTATTATACGACCAAATGGACGTGATGTCAAGTTGTACACTTTTGAGGCGAGAGGGCACTTTGTTCATCTTTTTCAAGCGAAATGATAACTGCATTTTTCTCGGCATCATACCGTCCTTTAAACTGATGGTCTTTTCCTGCTGCCAGACCATTTGCTTCCAGCAACACCTGAATGAACTGTATTCCGTTAATCATCATCCGACACTGCCCATCGGTCAGCAGCCTGTCCGGAACCTTAAAGGACATGGGATGCTCCGCAGCACATGGCGTGATTGCAATAGACTTCCGATCTTTCCTCTGCAAAACGCAGATATAGGCCGGACTTCCAAGAATACGGATAACATCTTTCCCAACATTCATTCTCCGGCTTTCCGCCGGAATTGTCACTCGCAGGTTCATAACTCGTCCAGAATTCATGTCGGCATTCCTCTCCCGTCAGACTCATAACTCGATTGCTGCATATTCACAGATTGTTCCGGCAAATGGGGCAGCGCTGTATTTTCCGGTGGTTCGCTTTTCTGTCTCATTGGTGGCTTCGGCACTGTATTCTCTTCCTGCACAGGCTCATCCAATACCGCAGAGTCCTGATACTCAATGAAGTCTTCAAACATGTTCATCTGGTGGTCTGCAATATAGTCATTATAAGATTTTCCGATACGGTTCTTATAGGCATCCGGGAAGAATTTCATCTGCTTTTTCTTCATTTCACCAGTAAGCGGATCCGTATATTCCTGTGGCTTCGGGGTGAACATGATTGCTTCTTCCAAATCGAACAACATACAAAGGCCATGATCCGAGTTCGCTACTCGTCCGAGTATCTTATAGCGGCATTCTCGGTTCCAACTCATGATTTTGAAGATATTTTCCACAAATTCCAAAGAGGTAATATCCTTATTCACCCAGTTTTCGTCCTTCTGTCTTGCCCATTCAACAGATGCACTGTCCTCTTCCGGGCACATAATCAGCGCAAGCCGCTTCTTGTTTGGATGCAGAATTGGAAGAACATACTTAATTCCTTCAAAAAGCCGGATACAGGCCATATTGAATTTCATAACGCCATATTTTATGCTCACTGCAGGTTTATTCAGCATGGAAAACTGGGTGCGCGGCGGAAGTTCATAGCCATCGAACTTTTCGTACTCCAGTTCTCTTTTATGTTCTTTCCGTATCTGTGCAAGTTCACGAATCAAGGAGATTTCCCGAACGCTCAGTTCCTGCGCCCTGCTTTTTTCTTCCATTCTATAAGTTCCTCCTACATCGACATCAAAAGATCATCCAGTTCACGTTGAACTTCATTTCTGCTTGGAATTGCACCAATCATGGGATTTTCTACGACTTGGCCAGATTCCATCACATCACTAACTGTAATGCTCTGAACCCATTTACTCCGATATAGCCGGCATTTCAGATTCATCGAACAATTTTCTTGTTCATACTGATTTTTCCCAGTCAAAATCCGGGACTCATCTAATTCAAAAATCAGAAATTTTGCATTTCCCTGACCTCGGCAGATACCACGGCACCGATAGCGGCAATTCCTTCTCCAGTTCAACGTTTGAAGGATCAGGCCAGAAAACGCTCTGGCTGAAAAGGCACTATGAACGTCATTGTCATCTTGCCAGTGCATCGCCGTTGAAGAGCCATGATCGCTCTTTCGTAAAATCACGACCTGCAGAATCGGATGATAGAGCAGTTCCACATATTCGCAGTTGTCCAGCCGGGTGTGGCAAGCCTTGCTGAAACGGATTCCATTTTTAGAAATCGTCATAATCGGGCTGCTTTGATTGATAAAACATATGCCAGATACAGTCAAATAATCAGATGGCAATGCCATATCCAACTTCTTTCCAGACCGCATTTCTGCCATCTTGTTCAGTTTCGCCACCTCTTCCGGCAGATAGGTGCTCAGGCAAAGGCTGCGGATGCTTTCGGCATTGATACCGTTCCAGTTCGGATGGATACCCACAAAGCCTTTCAATGCTCCCTGTCGGATTACCACAATATCCTGCACACCGCACTTTTTGCTGCTGGATGCCACAAGATGTGCAGCCCGTGCAATCTCCGGCGAAACAATCGCTTCGTGATGTTCCGGGACATAGGCAGAGCAGCGATTCCCATTATTCTTTGTGACCTTGCCCAGCTTGTAGTCCACCACGATGCTCTTCCGGGCTTCCAGATCACCCCAGCGGCGTTCATTTTTCATGATGTTTGCTACCATCACACCGTTCCACTCCTGCCTGCCGCGCAGGGTGCTGCGCTTTTTCTGCGTCAGGATCATTGCAATCTGATCGTAGTTATACCCTTGAATAAATGCCAGAAAGATAAACCGCACCGTCTTTGCTTCTTCCGGCTCGATCACCAACTGGCCATCCTTAGTATGCCGATACCCCATCAGGTCAGCCACCGGGTACTGACCTGTCATAATGCGCTGATCATACGAAAGGATCATCCGGCGGCTCTTGTTGCCCGATTCCCAGTCTGCCAAAAGAGCCTGAATGTCAAGACTGTATTGACTGCTTGGATTCAGCGTGTAGATGTTTTCCGTTTCAAAGTACACGCCAATGGGATGTGCCGGGTGCATGGTTTTCAGGGCCGCGATCTGCGTCATGCAATCTGAAAAATTCCGAGCAAAACGTGAAATGCTGGCACAGATAATCAAATCCATCTTCTGGTCTTTGGCATCTCGCATCATGCGTTTAAACGCATCACGTTTCCGCAGCGATGTGCCGGATTTTCCTTCATCGCTGTAAATGTCCTGCAAATTCCAGTTTTCCGTTTCTGCAATCTTTTTGGTGTAATATAGAGTCTGGTTTTCAATGGAAGAAATCTGTTCTTCGCTAGAGGTGCTGACACGGGCATAAACCGCTACACGCTTCAGGTCACTGTCGTAAATCGACGGTGTCGGTTTCGCCGGACGAAAGTAGTCTTTTGCCGTTTTCTGGCCCTGTTCTGCCTGCTTATGGATTCTGTCCCGAATTTCAGCTTTTCTCTTTTCGGACTCCAAATGCCTACTCTGCCAGTCTGCTCCACACGGCAGCATGTCCACATCTTTTGCTGGGATATGTTCTACGTTCATTTTTCTTCAGCCTTTGTCATTTCATCTTCCAGTCGAATTCTCCACTCAAGATAATCTTTCCTTCGGATTGATGTATATTTTTCGGCCAATTCTTTCAGGTTCTGACGCTGATTCTCAACATCAAGAATCGTGTCAATTCTCTGGTCGTCATCATCTGTAACAATGTCCACCCGCATCGGCAAATCAAACAGATATTTCAGCAGAAAACAGAAATCACAGGTATTCGCTGCAAGGTAGGCCCTTGTCTGTGAAAAAATCAGATTGACGGCACCCTTTTTGCAATCTTTGAGCAGATGCACCATTTCCGGGCGTTTATAAATTTCCTTATTCCCTGTGATGTCAATATAGACACCAACCAGCCTTTTATCCGCATCATCCCTAAACTTTTCAGCATAGTAGGAACTGTGATAGGCTACCGCTGCATCCTTAGAGCGTTCCCACAGTTTTGCAAGTTTCACATAGCCACCAACCTTATACTTGCGGTCCATTCATAGCACCTTCTTCCAGCTGAACACTCCAATACCATCTCCGCTTCTTCTGGTAGCAGTGGATTCCCATTTCCGTTTTTACCATCCGCGCCACTCGTTTGCTGACACCCTCATTGTCCAGACGGCAATAAATTTCATTTGCGCTCATATCGCCTTTTTCAAGGAAATGCTTGATCCAGTAGGCAGCTTTCTGTTGCTCTGTATCAAATTTAGGTTCGGCGTCCGGCTGTTGTTTTTCAAAAAGCTGTGGCCTGCATTCCAGCCATCGAAAGCCCTTGTCGGCAGAAATGGAAAAGCGGATGTCTTCTGCCGTAGGCGCAAGACTGTTTTTGATTTGATGTACGATTCTTATATCAGGATTCTCGGTATCTCGCTCCACCTGCAGGACGCTTCGTGCTGCTGCCACAACATCAATACTGCCAAGGCTGCGGTACAGCCCTTTGGAGCCTTCTTTTTTGTTGAGGTGTCCAATCAGAACGATGGCGCAGTCATAGCCCGCAGCCCACATTCCAAGGCGGCGCATAAGTTTCCGTGCCCTGCCTGCGATCTGCAAATCGGAATCACTGCCAAGATAAGCCTGAATCGGGTCGATCACGACCAAGCGCGGCCGGAATTCAATGATTGCCTGACGGATGCGCTCATCGTCTAATGTAAGGCCGTTATATACTTCCTCATTGATGAAAGCAATCTTACTGCAGTCTGCTCCGCAGCGTTCCAGACGGGGCTTTATCGTGTCTGAAACGCCATCCTCTGAGCACTGATAAATCACTTTTTGCGGTGTACCGATTTTACAACCGTCCGGGGTCTTACCTCCTGTTGAAAGTTCCGCAATCAGATTCATCATCATGGTTGATTTTCCATCGCCAGGATCACCTTGCAGCAGTGTGATTTTTCCGATTGCGATAAACGGATACCACAGCCACCGTACATCCGTTGATTGGACTTCGCTATACAGTGTCAGCAGCCGTTCCATTTCGTTTCCCCCACTTTATTTTTACAGTTTGATTTCATGCTTTTATTATACACTTATCAGATGATTTTTTCTGTGAAGTGGCACTTCACATGTGCAGCAAATTGTGATGTAACACTTCACAAAATTGCCTCAGAACACACGACCGCTGGGGGTGGCCCCGCCAAATTCTGAGTCACATTTTCATCATTTTCTCTATACAGTTCTTCTAATCAAAAACGAAAGTACATCTGTTAACTGAACCCCGCTGTACAGCGTCAGTAACTTTTTCACTTCGTTCTCACTCACATTATCGTGCTGTTTAATTTTATGGCTTTATTATACACCTGTCAGATGATTTTTTCTGTGAACCAGCAGTTCACTTGTTGCCCAAAATGTGAACTGCTGGTTCACATTTTGGCCTCAGAAGCCATCTCCGCTAGAGGTGAAAAATAAGAATTCCGACTTCTATGTTGGCTGTTCTTTTCGTTCTTCTTGATTCGTTTTTCCATAGGCCAGATAATAAAAGTACTCTTATGCGGGCATTTGAAAGGAAGATTTACTTATGTCCGTCAATTACGTTGCTTTAGGAAAACGCATTGGTTATTTTAGAATGCAGTGCGGTAATATCACCCAGGAAGCCTTAGCCTCTAAAATCAATCGCAGTCGTGAATTTCTGGCCAAAATTGAAAAAGGCACAGAACACCCCAGCATTGCCACTCTGGTCGATATTGCCGACGCCCTCTGCATTTCCGTTGATGATTTGTTGATAGACAGTCTTCACTATTCCGTTTCAACTTCCAACACCGAATTGCATCGTCTGTTATTGGACTGCAACGAAACTGAACAGGAAATCATTATCCACACGGCGAGTGAGTTAAAGGCCACTCTTGTCAGCCTTGGAATTTAACATCCATCCGTATTAAAATCACAAAATAAAAAGGCCCGCATAAGTCGCAGACGCACCCTCGAATCATCTTGGGTGCTGTCTGTGGTTTATGCGAGCCTCTCTTATAATTCTTTTTCTGTATTTTAACTCATTTTAAGTTATAATACAGAATTCAAGTTAAGATTTGTTGTGAATCACTTTTTCTTTACCATGCAGCGCTTTTTAAAGAACGAAATACCGTAGCAAAGAATCTGATCGTAATCATCCTCATACTCCTTTGCATACATCCGATCATCAATTTGCTGCAAGGCTATATCGCATTCACTTTCCAGATTTTCCAAAACCTTCGTGTACTTTGCTTCAAAGATTGCAACGCGGGCATTGATGGAATCGTAAACGACCACATCACTTCGGCCTTCTCCATGCTCCTTATTGGAATCCACCATATATCCGGCACCTGTGAAGATGCCCGCAAGGAAAGCATGATAGAAGTCTTCCCGGTAGTCATGGTAGCTAATGGTGCGCCGGAGCAGAGCATTCATTTCCTTGGTAATGCCCTCGCTATCACCGTTCCAGACTGCATCGAACAAAGCATTTCGATTCCACTTCTTCGTACTGTCATCGAACCATTTGATGACTGTTGTTTCAAAAATCTCTTTGATTTCTGCGTTCGGAATCATAAGGGCAACCATGCCATCCGGCAACTCACCCTTATAATCTTCTTCACGCGCCTTGGTTAAGTACCCTGTCAGGTACAGCGTACTCCAAAGATTGTCTTCTGAGGAATGTAGATAATCATAGGTCAGGTTTTCATCCACACGCTGAACGATGCAGCCACCAGCCATCAGCGTTTCAAGTTTATTTGTGATGGTACTGCCTGCATAGTCAATAAAGGAACGGATGATTGCATTGTCGCTGGTGTTCTTCCAGTAGCTGATAGGCTTAGCTTTCGGATTGCGCTGCAGTTCCAGCAAATAATTCATTACATCCCACGGGCAGTAAACATCAAAGGCTCCGAAATGGTATCCATCATACCATTTCTTGATGCTCTCAGCCTGCGTTGTCAAGTCAGCATCCTTTAGCAACAGGTCAACCTCACTCTGTACAAATCCGAAATACTCGTTCAGACGAGAATTTGTGATAGTATCCGATACAAAATTATTTGTTCCCGTAAAAATGCTTTCTTTCGCAATCTTTAAGCAGCCCGTAACAACTGCAAACTGAAGTGCTTGATTGTCTTTTAGAGCCTGCATCAAGCCTTTCATAACATCGAGCATTTCATTATAATAACCGTTATTATTCGCTTTTGCTACAGGGACATCATACTCGTCTATAAGAAGAATTACAGGCTTTGCATAATAGCTCTGCATCATCGTTGTCAAAAGCATAAGGCTGTTCTTAACTTCTTTTATAGAACCATTGCCATGTGCAAGATGCTCAAACGCTGTTTTTTGGAATTCTGTAACACTTTTACTATCAAGCAAATAAAGATGTTTGTTGTACAAATCCGCTATCACCATTGTGAGCATATCGTATGCCCCAGTAAAATCCAGACCGTCTACCTGTCGGAATGAAACAAAGACTGTCGGATACTGATTCATCCACTCATCACATAATACCTGATGCTCTGCAATTTCCAGCCCATCAAACAGTTCTTTGCTGTCTTTACGGATGTCAAAGAAGCTTTCTAACATACTCATGCCAAGCGTCTTACCGAAACGCCGTGGTCGAGTGATAAGTGTCACTTCTGCTTTTTCGTCCAAAATTTCCGCAATCAGGCCAGATTTGTCAATATAATAAAACCCACCGTTCCGAATCTTCTCAAAGTCCGAAATACCAACTGGGATGTTCAATTTTTTCATCTCTGCTGCTCCTTTCGCGTAGCCACACACAGACTTTTTATTGCTTCTATGATACCATGAATCTCATGTTCTTACAAGAAAAACTCTGCTTACTGTATTGATTCTGGCTACGACTCATTCGGCATAGTCTGCCAACACATTTTCAAATGTAAAATGAATTTTCACATGTTCATCGTTGAAAACCTCGATGCGGTCAATAAAAGTTTCTACCACATTCTGTGATAAGTACATCACATCGCCTGCTTCTTCTACAGTACTCATGACAGTCTGCAAATGATCGGTGTCCCTCTTCACAGGCTGGAAAGCTTGATTTTTCTCGGTACGCAGCCTTTGAATCTGCTCCATCTTTTCATCTTCCTGCACTCTGTAGGCATCTCTCTGCCGGATGAACTCTTCCTTACTCATATTCCCGTCGGCGTATTGCTCATACAGTGCAACGCGCTGTTTTACAATCTCTGCCTTTTCTGCACTCAGCTTTTCTTCCTGCCGTTCCAGTGCGGAAAAGCAAATCAACGCCTTGCGTTCCCGTTCGTGCAGGATTTCCAGTACGTACTCTGCCTGCTTTATCTGCGCTGTCAGCGCATTTCGGACGATATGTTCCAGCAGTTCCTCGGAGATCGGGATTCGCTTGCAAGGGCTGTCCACCGCTGTGGCCGAAAATCTGCAGTTAAACGAGGGACCAAGCTTCTTGAGTACACGATATTTCATCAGCTTCTGGCAGTAGCCGCAGTAGACCTTGCCTTTCAAGGGATACTGGTGTTTTGTGTAGTTCCCGGCCTGGTGCTTCCCATGCTGCAGCATAATGACCATTTGTGCCTGTTCAAATTCCTCCGGGGTCACAATGGCGGCATGGCTGTCCTCAATACGTACCTGCTGTTCCAAGGGAGCGCGCAGAACCCGATGCTTACAGGGAACCGGCATAATGAATTTCGCGCCCACATAGGTTCCCTTATACTTCTCATTTTTCAGAACATGGTAAACCGTTCCACTTGTCCAATGGCTGCGCTGCAGATCCCATGCTTTCTGCTCACTGTACACATGGCTTTCCGCCACATGATACGCTGCCGGGGTCGGGATCTGCTTTTCATTTAGGATTTTTGCGATGGTTCCCGTTCTGTTGCCCTGCAATGCCAGTTCAAAAATCAACCGCACATATCGACTGGCTACCGGGTCGAGAATTAGCTTATGACAGTCGTTCGGGTCCGGCAGGAATCCAAACGGGCGGTATCCTCCGAGATACATTCCCTTTTTCTGCATCACATGGTCGGCTGCTGCGATTTTAGCGGAAAGATCCCGGCTGTAGGATGCGTTGAGGATGTTCTTAATGGCTACTTCCAGTCCACGTACATCGTTTCCGATTTGCATTCCACTGTCGTAACCATCGTTGACAGAGATAAAGCGAACGCTCAGCAGCGGGAAGATGCGCTCCATATAATCGCCTGCCTCAATGTAATCACGGGCGAACCGGGAAAAGTCCTTTACGATAATCGTTTTCACCTTTCCGTCCTGCGCATCTTGAATTAGCCGCTGAAACGCAGGACGGCTTGTAGATGTGCCGGAGTAGCCATCGTCCACGTACTCCTGACGCGGCTCTGTTGCCAGTTCCTGACGAGCCATAATGTATCCCTCTACAAGTCCGCGCTGGCCCTGAATGCTGTTGCTCTCAGCCTTATCAGCACCCACATCCTCGTCCGCAAGAGAAAGCCGGTAATAGGTTCCGATCATCTGCTGCTCACCGCCTTTCAAACGTGTAGATCAATTCTGCCTTTACGATTTCTGCTGCACGATTTTCCAGATTTCTCATACGGCGTACCCACTCCATCTGATTTTCTTCTTTCAGTTTTTCCGATACGCCCTCCCGCTGGCTCAGCTGCTCGATCAAAACCTCATATCGTTCCACTGCCTGCTCTTCCACATTTGCTAAAACAGTATCCAGTTTTCCGCTCAGCAGCAAGCTCTGGTAATAGGCTGGTTTTCGCAGTTTCAGGTACGCCTTGTGTAGCATCCCCCAGCGGCCAATCGGACGGGTCCGTGGCAGTTTCAAGGCTGGCAGATAATAATCACCCACCAAAACATATTCCATTCCTGTCCGGGCATCATAGATCTTCTCTTTCATCGTCTGTTCTCCTCGTTAAAACACAAATTCCGTGTAAGTATTTTTCTTGTGATCCACTTCAATTTTCTTTACATACTGCTGCAGATTATCTGCTGTTAAAAGAACCTCTGTGTTGCCTGCGATTTGCTTTTTCTGCTGTAATTCTTCTTGAACAACGGCCAGTTCTTTCTCGTTTTCAGCTTTTGTCTGTCTGAATGCCTCAATTTCATTCTCTGCATCCTGCTTCAATTTCAGGAACTTTTCTTTTGAAATTTTTCCAAGGACATACTGCTCGTAGCCGCTGCGCTTCTGTGATTCCAGTCGAACGATATTGCCTGACGCCTGTTCAATTTCACGTTTTGTAGCTATTTCTTTTGATTGGAGTTTGCTTTTTCCAGAGCTTTTCCGTACCAGCTTCTGCAAATCACGGTGTTCTTCCATCCTCTGGTGCAACTCCTTGTTAATGCCGTTCCAGAGGTCTTTCTCTGAAATTGAAATATGGCAAGATGCACAGTAAAAATACAGCGTACCATCACTTTGCCAATGACAAACCATTTTTTCTCCGCACTTTTTGCAAAAGATTCTGCCTTTGAAGATGTTCGGATTGTTCTTTCTGCGCTGTCTGCACCACTTTTTTCGCTCTTCCTTGACTGCTTGCTCGGCTTCCCGTAATGCGGAAACTTCATCAAACAATTCCCAGCTGATAATCGCCGGATGGCTGTCCGGCACCATCCGCCAGCTTTCCCGTGGATTCTGCCCGATTTTCCGATTCGTTTCATCGTAGGCGATGCGGTTATAGACCATTGTTCCTGTGTAGATTGGATTTTCCAGCACCTTTGTCACGAACACGGTCTGCCATGCTGGGTCCTTTACCCGCAAGGTGTTTTTCAGGTATCCCAGCTGACAGCGGCGTGTAAAAGGTGTTGGGATTCCCTGCGCAGACAGCTTCTTTGCAATCTCGTACTCTTTCATGCCGGATTTCTTCCAGAAGAAAATCTGCATCACCACATCGCTGACTTCCTCGTCCAGAATCAAATGATTCTTCTGATCCTTTTTATAGCCGAACGGAACAGGAGTATAGATTTCTCCCCGTGCTTCTTTGGAACGAAAACACGACTGAATTTTCTGGGATAGGTCTTTCGAGTACAGCTCATTGATCATGCTCTTGATCGGCACCAGCATCCCATCCTGGCTCTGGCTGTTCAGGCTGTCATAATTATCATTGATGGCGATAAATCTTACGCCAAACAGTGGAAACACTTGCTCCAGATACTGACCTGTTTCCACGAAATTACGACCCAGTCGGGAGAAGTCCTTTACCACAATGCAGTTGACTTTCCGCTCCTGCAGTGCTTTCAGCAGCCGTTCAAATTCCGGGCGATCAAAATTTGTTCCCGTGCAGCGTTTGTCCGCAAACACATCCAGCAGCATCAGATCATCCCGGTGGTTGATATACTCCTTGATGTAAGAAATCTGCACTTCCAGCGATTCCGCATCCCGAAGCACATCATCAAAATCGGACAGCCGTGCATAAATTGCGGTTTTCCAGATACGGTGTTGTGCGTTCTCTGCTTCACGCTGCGCCGCACTTACTTTCTTGCTTACTCTTGCCATAAGTCACAGCCTCCTTTTAAGCAGACACTTCACGCTGCCCCATCTGCTTTTGATGCAGTTCTTCCAGCAGGTCCGCAATTTCATCGTGGAATCGGAACGTAATTTCTACCCGATTGCCCTCATAGACTTCGATTTTCTCAATCAATTCGACAATCATCGGGCGGGTGATTTCTTCCAATTTTCGATACTTACGATACACATCCAGAAACGGATAAGCGTTTGGAGCAGTCTGTAAATTTCGCTGTTCCGCTTCCAGTTCTGTGATTTTGCGGTCATGCTCTTCGATCCGCTTGCTGTACAGTTCGTTGTAGTTCAAAAAATCCTCCCGTGTGAGGATTTTCTCTGCGTAATCCCCGTACAGTTTTTCCTTAATGCCCTGGGTATGAGCCTTTTCTGCAGTCAGCTGCCGAATCTGCCGTTCGATGCGCCGCACACGGTAGGGTTCCTGCTGGGCCTGCCGGATGCCTTCTACAAACTCTGCTTCCTCCATCACGATCTGGATCTGCATCTGGAGCGCATTCCGCACAATGTTATAGAGCTTTTCATCCCGCAGATTATGGCTCGTGCAACTGCCTTTGTTCTGTTTGCTGCCGGAGCACTGATAATAGATGTACCGCTTTCCTTTATAGCTGGCCGACCTGCGTACCAGCCGACTGCCGCAGTCCCCACAGTAGAGAAAGCCTGCAAACAGGGCCACCGTTTCGGCATCGTTCGGCCTGCGAGTTTCTGTTTCCAGAATCCGCCGCACCAGTTCAAACTGCTCTGCCGGAATGATTGCTTCATGGGTGTTGTCCACGATTACCCAGTCCCTCATCGGCACGTTCATTTTCTTTTTGGAGCGATAGTCCAGTCTCCTTGTCTTTCCCTGCACCAGTTTTCCAATATAGACCTCGTTGTGCAGAATGCGGTCCACTGCTTTGGCGGACCATGGAGGCTCATCGCTCTTGCGGAAATGCAGGCTCAGCTTTGCACCGCTCTGCAACTTTCGTGCAGCCGGGGACGGCACCTTTTTCGCATTCAATCGGTCTGCGATGCTCTGATTATTCATGCCACTGATCTTCCAGCGGAAAATATCTTGCACTGTTTCCGCTGCCAGTTCGTCCACGATCAGCTTGGTATGATTGCCGGGGTCCTTCTGGTATCCATAGGTTGCAAAACTTCCCACAAAATCACCGCGTTTCCGCTTGACCGCAAGCTGGCTCTTGATTTTGACGGAAATGTCCCGGCAGTACGCATCGTTGAGCAGGTTCCGCATTGGGACCATGATGGAATCGCTGGTCTTCCACGCAGATTGACTGTCATAGTTGTCCGTCACTGCAATCAGCCGGACCCGCATGACGGGAAAAATGCGTTCCAGATAACGTCCCACTTCAATGTAATTCCGTCCAAAGCGGGACAAATCTTTCACCAGAATGCAGTTGATAGTCCCTTGTTCCAGTTCCCTGAACAGGTTTTGGAACGCAGGCCGTTCAAAGTTCGAGCCGGAGTAACCATCGTCCACAAACTCATCCACAATACACAGTTCCGGGTGGTCTGCGGCATAGGCTTCCAGCAGGGTGCGCTGGTTTGCAATACTGTCGCTCTCTGTCTTATCGCCATCCTCACGAGATAAGCGTAAGTACAAGGCTGTACGGTATCGGGTTGTACTTTGCTGTGTTCTCTTCTGCAAATTCATATCAGGGTATAACAAAAGCCTTCCACCTCCTTAACGAATCGGCAATACTGTTCGTCAGAGAAGCGAAAGGCTCCACATTTTTCTATGTAGAACAAGCCTGCCGAGCAAACTTTACTCAGCTGGCACATTCCTATTTTCTTACCCACAAACAGCTTACCAGAATTGTCACCCTTTGTCCAGTGCTTTATCACATTAAAGTGCGAAACTTTTCTGTGTGATTTTTCAGCAGCTTGCCGAAATATTCTCTGCCTTTTCAGCTGGCCGATTGAAAACACCTTCCAATTCGCTCAGACAGTGTGCTGCTCCCTCTCGGTGCGAAATTCAGCTTCACAATAATTCCGTTGTCCAGATAGCAATAAGGATTTCGGACCTTATCCAGCAGATTTTTCAGCCTTTCCTCCTGCGGCAGTCCGTGTTCCACTGCATCCTGCTGCAGTTCCTGCAGTTCAGACTGCTCAATCGTGCGGATGTCCCGGTTCTTCATCTGGTGGATCTGCTCCAGCCAATTCATTCTACCGTTTTCTTGCAATCGCGTTCCTCCCATTCAAGCCAGAAGTGTTTTCAGCAAGTTCAATTTTGCCTGTCCTATATCCTTTCTCATGCTGGGGCCTGTGCAGGCAATCGGGGTACACAGTTCCAGCAGACGGTCATAGATACGGGCGTGAGCGGTATCCTGCGGATTCTTCAACTCCGTCAGGGTCAGGTTCGTGGTAACGATCAGCGGTTTCCTGCTGCGGTAACGGCTGTCGATGATGTTGTAAATCTGCTCCAGCGCATATTCCGTACCGCGCTCCATGCCGAAATCGTCAATGACAAGCAGCGGATAGCCGCAGAGCCTGTCCACAACTTCATTTCGTCCGGCAAAGGCGTTGTTCAGTTCATTCATGATCCGGGCAAAATTCGTCATACAGACCGCCACTTCCTGCTCCATCAGGGCATTGGCAATACAGCCCGCCATGAAACTTTTGCCTGTACCAACGCCGCCCCAGAGCAGCAGGCCCACATTCTTTCCCCGCATTTCCGGCCAATAGTCCACATACCGCTGCGCCAGATGCATCTGTGGGTTCTGCCCATGATCGTTTTCAAATGTCCAGTGCTGCATCGCCCAGTCGGTAAAGCCCTGCAGCTTCAACCGCCGCACGTTCTCGTGATGCAGCCTTGCCCGCTCTTCTTCCTCCTGCTTTTCCCTGGCTTCTTGTCGGCACTGGCATTCAACCGGATGGCGGTCACGCCCAAACAGCATTCTTCCGTTTGGGAAGAACGCTTCCTTGGGGGTATTGCAGCTGCCGCAGTACAGCAGCCCATCTTCTGCAATGTAATCCTGCGGTTCTGCAGCGGTCGTCATAAGCCTATCCATCGCTGTTTGAATCGTTTCCGTCATAAACTTTCCTCCTCATTGTAGGTATAGTCCGGGATGCCTGTTCCCGGTTTCTGTTGTTTTTTCTTCCGTGCCGACCAGCTGCGCAGGGTCGCCGCATGGTCTGCGTACTTTTTGCCTGTAGACCGCATATAGGCTGAAAGGTCTTCAATCAGAACGTCCAACTCTGCTACCTCGCTTTTCAGTTCCGAATAATCTTCCAGAAAAACATTCCGATATCGCCCATACGCTTCTTTAGTTCTATTCAGTTGGTTCAATCTTAGGTTGTTCTTATTTATTTGGTTAGGTGTGCAGTTTTGCGCAACCGTATTGCTCACTTTTGAGCAATCAGGCTGCTCATTTTGGGCCATCTCGATTGCGCATTTCTGCGCAGTCCGGGGAACGCCGAGAAATATCTGGTTTGGCTTGGAAAAGCCATTGGACCGCCGTTCGATCAGCCGTGCGGCTTCCAGTTCCCGCAGGGCACGGGTGACACTGGAAATGCTGCTCTGAAGATCTTCCGCCAGCCCTGCCAACGGATAGAGCGCATATGCCCGGCCCTGCACATCCACCCAGCCGTTCTTCTGCGAAAGGGTCATGCGGTCCAGCAGCAAAACATACGTCAATCGTGCCGTATGGGAAAGGCTCATCTGCAGCAGAAATTTCGGATAAGGGAAATACGCAGGCAGTGGGGTTTGTGCTTTGATGTACTCTTTACTCAAACTTCCTCCTAGTCGTTTTCAAAAGTCCCTGCCGAATGGGAAAGCTCTGCACGGGCTTACGCATCCGGCAGGGTTCCGGGGTGCGGGGTGGAAGACCCTGCTGATTACAGGCTCATATCATAGCTGCGCTTCTTGGCTCGCGGTTGCCGTTCGCGCTGTTCCTGTCGAGCCTGCTCCTGCCTTGCCTTTTCGCGGACATTGGCCTCCCACTCGCGTTTCCATGCAAGGTCGGATTTCATCTCATTGGTTTTTCGGAAGATGCTGTACACATTATCCGATGCAATTTCCAGACGCCGAGATTCTTCTTTCAGGGGAGCATATGCCTTTTTCTTTTCCACGATTTCTTTGATCAGCTCTTCCTTCCGTTTTTTCAAGGATTTCAGCGATGGCAGCTTTCCATCATTTTCTTCTCGGAAATATTTCACGGATTCTGCATAGGCGTCCAATTCCTTGGAATGCTCTGCACGGAATTTTTTCTTAAAAATCGCCTTCGCAAATTGCTGCTGAACCTCTTTGGTAGAAAGGTACTGTCCCGCATAATGAATCTGCTCATTGGTTTTGTACAGTTCATCCTCTGCCTGTGACAGCCGTTCATACGCAGCCTGCGCATTGGCCTGTGCTGTCTTACACAGATCGTTCAGTTCTGCCAGGTCGTTGATGTTGTTTTCCTGTACCCATACCAGCGTTTCAGCCATCTTCTGCAAATTGCTGATTTTGACCTTTAGTGCATAGGCCAGATTTTCCTGTGCCTTGACATTCTCCTGCAGGTCCACAACGAGCCGCAGCCTGGTTCTGGTCGTAAAGATCAGTATGGGTTCTTCCTTGTACCGCAGATTCTTCTCGGCGTTCTGAACAAAGAATCCTTCCAGACATTCTCTTTTGCAGCTGTCCCCTAAAGAACATTCCGATATAAACTTGTTCAGTTCCGGCGGCAGATAGCTGTAACGCCCACGTTGAGCTTTGACGAAAATGTCATATTCATCCTGCAGGATGTCTTGAAAATCTTCATACGAGATTGCTTTCTCACGAGCAGCGGCAACGGCATCCCGGATAAGCTGTTTCTGTGTTTGAAATTTCGTCGGGTTGGGCGTAAATCCTTCCTTTTCGATTTCCTGTTTTTTCTCATCCAGCCGCCGCTGTGCCCAATACTCCGCTTCGGTCACACCCGTTCTGGATGGTGCCAGCAAATCGACCTGATGCAGAAATTCGCGTTGGCACAAATCCATGAGGGATTTCTGCAGGTGTTTCAGGTATTCGTTCGTCACATGGTGCTTGTACCCTGCCTTGCAGTCAATGGGCCGCTCCATAAAGGGCTGCTTAGGCACATCCAGCTTTCGCAAACTGTTGATTACGATATGTACATGAATATTGCCGCTGCCATTATGACCGTCCATGTGCGTACAGACCAATGCCTGATGCCCCGGAAAATTTGCTTTTGCGTATTCCAGTCCAAGCTCCTGCGCCCGTTTACCCGTCAAACAATTTTCTGTGCTGTCCTGTGGATCAAAGCTGATGATGTAATGGTGGCTTTTGATTTCATTCTTGTTTTTGTTTTTCTGGTACTCGCGGTTCAACTGCTGGCAGGCCGCATCAAAGGAATAGGGTTCACAATTCAGACCGTCCAGATAAAACTCATCTCGCATGATACGATTTCCGTTCTGGTCAAGGATCGGAGTTTTCCGAAGCTCGTCATACTTGAAAATCAGATACTCCAGCGCAGCACCATAGTTGGGGTTCTTACTTGCGATATGCTTTAAGATTGCCATAGTTCTTTCCTGCCATTTCTGCGACTTGTTCCCGCATCTCAAAAATACAGGCAATCGCATGGTTGATGTTTTCGAGCATAGCGCGCGACTGGATACCGCCGCTGTTGAAGAACGCTGCGATCTGGTTCAGGTTGTTCCCGATGGCGGCAAACTCCCGTGTGATGGCTTCGATCTCGTCCGGGTGGACATAGAACACATACGAGGTATTCACGCGACCTTTCATCAGCATCTGCGCTGCAAATTGAGAGAGGGTCATCCCGGCATCTTCTGCCTGCCGGTATAAAAGTTCATGTACTGTTTCTGTAACTCGTGCGGAGATTACTTTTGTCTTTACGATAGATTTCACTTTTTTCTTCGTCCGTGGCATGGGGTCTCCTTTCCAAAATCAAAAATTTGATTTTCCCGGCAGTGCATCTGCACTCCGGCTGTGACCTGCTGCAGCAGGCCACCAATGGGCAAAATCATGTGATTTTGCACGATGTGAGGGTATGGGGAGCACAATCCCCATCAAGATGCCGCCGTAGAAAAATCGCCTGTAGGAGCGATTTCGTATACAAAGGCGAATCTTGCTCTTAACTACCGTCCACTCTGTCCCAGCCCGTTCCTGCCCGATTCTCTCCGACGTTTTCTCTGGTAAGACGCGCAGAATGCACATTCAGTACCGTAGGTATCCTGCTGGGGTGGCTCATGCGATTTTCAAGGTGCGATGTGACTTTGTAAGGAATCGGGGAATTTCATCAGTGATACCGTAGTGAATTGGCTTACTTTTGAAAACACTTCCTATACCCTATACAAACTTTAAGGGGTGTTTTTAAACCGGGTCTTTTGAAAGTTCAAAGAAAATTCATTTTTCCAACGTTCCCCTCTACCTATAACAATCTAAAATGGATTTATGGCAACCAGTTTTTTTAATTTTGTTGAACTACCTAATTTTAGAACATAGATTTTGTTTATTTTCCACTCATAAAACTAGAGGAAAGCCGTTTTACAAAAGATTTTGAAAACCCCTACACTAATAGGAATCCGCAGAGCCGTTTTGGAATACAGTTCTGAAAAAAATTATAATTTTAAATAAAAAGAAAAACGGCAAAGTTCAAAATCGAACCTTACCGTCATTCATAGAGATGTCTTATAAAGTAAAAATACTGCGGCAGACAGGTGTTGCGCCTGCTCATCGTGGACATATTGCTATTTTAACATTGTGTAACTGTTACTGATATTCATGCACTGAAAATTTTTGTAGATTACAGCAGTGCAGTTTCTATCAAGCCATTGCTTTTCTCTTTTTCCAGATATATAATTCAGACAAGCCAATTCGATTTATAGATTTTGTTGGGAGGTTTTCTCATGGCAAAAGATCGTATTGAAAGCAAGTATGTCACTGTGGCCCCTGGTGTGGAGTTACATATCTTGGAAAAAGGCGAAGGTAAGCCGTTGGTCTTCATTCCCGGCCTGACCTTCTCTGGTGAGATTTTCAAGAACCAACTGGAGTATTTCTCCTCTGAGTATCGTGTCATTGCTATCGATCCTCGCGGCCAAGGTTATTCTGCAAAAACCGTGGATGGCAACGACTACCTGACTCACGGTCGCGATGTAGCTGGTCTGATTGATGCATTGGGTCTCAAAGATATTGTCCTGATTGGCTGGAGCACGGGCAACCTTGACACATGGAGCTACGTGCAGCAGTTCGGCAAAGACAAGCTGCGCGGCGTTGTGACTATCGATATGTCTCCGCTCCCGCTCTCCCCTGACCCGAAGTGGTGGACTGAGGGCACGATTGAAGAGCTGTCTCAGGTCGCCACGCAGGTGCTGACCTCTTCTCAGGGATGCCGTGAGTTCTTTAGTGAGTATGCGACTGGCGTCATGATCCAGCATAAGATGAAGCCTGATGAGCTGGAGTATCTGCTGGATATTTCCGGCCGCACGCCGTACTGGATCTGCCGTCAGCTGTTCTGCGACGCTGTGTTCTCCAACTATCTTGAAGTCGCAAAAGATGTCGGTGCAACTCTGCCCAGCCTGATGTTCATTGCAGAACACTGGCAGGACATTGCAAAGCCCTTTGTCGAAGCACAGCTTCCCGGTTACGACACCTACGTCATGGGTGGTCACCTGATGTTCTATGAGTACCCCGAAAAGTGGAACCGTGTTCTGGAAGACTTTTTGAATAAGCTATAATGTGATTTCAGCCGCCTGTGGTTCATTCCGCAGGCGGATTTTTTGTGTAATCTCCAGGTCACGCAATGACCTCAAACATTGGGTGATGCTTCTTCCTCCCTCTGCGGCATCCGTGTCAGAACGATTTTCCGAATGCTTTCTTCATCTTTTCTTTTGGTCCGAATCGATAGAACATTCCGTATATATAGGTCACACCCCGGATATCGCCCAGCGCTTTCGGTCGTTCAACTACTTCTCCTACCTTTTTAATATTGCCCAGAGCCAGCAGCACAGAACTCCACGCCAGGCTTTTACTATTCTCTCTGCGATTGATCCACAGTTCCTTAGTGTATTGCCCATTCCGGCCTTTTCGCATTTCATAGGTAAAGGGTAAACCTGAGTACGTTTTGAAACGCACACCTGCATAAAGAAGAACCACCTCCCACAGATGCTCTTCTGTCGGCTCGGTTCTCAGTTTTCTTACCGCTCTGTATCTCCGCTGCCGCTCTGCTCCTACGCTGATTTTCTCTTTATCTGCTGTGTTTGGAAAGTACACGCCTTTTTTATAAGGCAGGTACGATGTGACGGAGGCTTTGGATAGGCCAAGGACTGTTGCCGTTGAGAGAATGGAAGTTTTATAGTCCTGCGTTTTTCGATACCTCTCAAACGTGTCCTGTACCTTCTCCGCCACTTCTGATTCATACACACCGGCTGTGATGAGCAGCTTTCTCACTTTGATTGGGTTTAGGTTTAGCACATCGGCGATGGATTGGAGGGAGCAGTCCTCCTCATAGAGCGCCACAGCCGCATCCATCTGATCTTTCAGATTCTTCCCGGCATCGTATTCCGGCTTTAACTTTTTCCGGCCGCCGCCAGGCTTTCTGGCTTTATATGCTCTTTTCTCTCCCATAATTATTCGTGCAGTTCCAGCGGCAGTCCATCCGGGTCGTGGAAGAATGTCATCTTCTTGCCGGTGTATTCATCCACACGGATTGGCTCACATTCAATTCCTACCTCCGCCAGCTCCCTCACCGTCTGCTCCACACTGTCTACGCAGAATGCAAGGTGACGCAGCCCACATGCTTCCGGGCGGTTCACACGCTTCGGAGGATCTTCCTCGGCGAAAATTTCCAACTCCGTGTGCTCATTGACACGCAGATCCAGCTTCCAGTCTTTACGCTCTGAGCGATAGTTCTCTCTGATGACAGAGAATCCCAGCTTGTTCACATAGAAATCCTTAGCTGCTTCGTAGTCAGATACGATGATTGCAATATGATGTATTTTTGATAAATTCATTTTTCTCACAATCCATTTTTATTCTCATTTTATTTTCGTTACAAACTATATGACAACCTTCAAAAATACCGTGTGAGCTCCTGGAGTTCAGTTTGTCCACACGGCATTTATTTTTTCTTGGGTTCTTGTTTATTTCAGCTTTTCAAGGATTTCATCTGCACTCATCCCGCTGGCCAGTAGCTTCTTAACCACACTCTCGGCTTCAGCCTTCTTAGCTTCTTCAGCGACCTTAGCATCTGCCTTTGCCTTCTTCGCTTCCAGGGATGCCACTTCTTTTTCGGTCTTCTTCAGAGCAGACTTCTTCTCTTTCAGATCAGCCTTCAAAGTGTCAATGTTTGCAGTGATGGAAGTGATTCCAGAAGTCAGAGAGGCGATGGATTCCTGTTTCTCCGCGATCCGGGTTGCGTAGTCTTTGGTAATATTGGATTTTGGACGGTTCTTGCTTCCTTTGGTTCTGGGCATAGGTGATAACCTCTTTCCTTTTTAATGGTTTAAGTATAGCACTGTGTTGGGTATGCGAGCAACATCATTTTCTTTAATCAATTTTCATGCCAGAACTTATCCAATTATCAAATCCAGTTTTGATGATATTCGCAGTGTAATAATCTCCCTCTCCTTCATCTTTATGATATGTAAACCATTCTTTTGGGTTCTTATCAGGATCATTCTTTATTAACTGATCAATCATATTATTGTAACTGCAAGATCCAAAAACAATTGCTGGATTTCCATCTTTATTTCCATAATTAGCATAGTGGCAGGCTCTAGTTACAGCTTTACCAATCCATATTTTACTGTTAATTCCAACGCCTTTTCGTCCTGCCTTAACTACCAATTCTTGAGCTGAAGATAAGCCAATCCCGACTTTAATCTCCGGCAAACTATGTTGTTTAAGAAGTCGGTTAAGCATCTTCATAAATGTGTTTACATAAAAACACTTATCTGCACACTCATATATATCTGTTTTCAAAGGGCTCGTGTATACCGCATACACGCAATCTCCACGAATGCCGATTTCTCGAAGTTTTTCATCATCTCTCAAGATTTCAATAATCTCTGAGGAAAAGCTTCGAAAGACCTTAGCTAATTTTTCTTTGTCTTCATCTGCACACAATTCTGTTGAATCACGCATATCTACAAAAATGGCACTCACCCAACTATAGTAGCCGTTTGTGAATGTGAAATCATCGTCATTTGGAAGTTTATCTTGCTCAACAACCTCCATATCGTTATCTAAAATTTCTTCTAGCCTTTGCTTACCTGCTTTGTAATCATAATCAGCCATTAGTTTTTTCTATCCCTCAATACAAGAAGATTCCAATTAGAAACATTACGATAAATGCAATAAACCCAATTATCGTCCACTTAATCCCTTTATTGTAGTTCACATATTTTTCATTTGCAATTTTCGAGTTTATGTAGACTTGGGAAAGGAGATCTTTCAAATAATCTTCCTTTTTTATGCTTAATATATCATTTTGAAAAATCTGATAGGATGCCCTATCGCTTATCTTTCCAAAAAACAAAACCGAATCTGTTATCATTTCAGGTTGCTGGTAAATGTTAGCATCAATTCTTGCAATTAATGTTGTAATTAATCGCGCAATTCCATAGCACAGCGTGAGTACAGAAATCCCAAGAAATCCAATATATAAAACTGTACAAAAATTTACTGGCGGTATAATACTCTGCAACACGTTGTACATTTCAGCCACTCCATCATTTGTGAAAATGATGGTTAATAAAACACCTGTCAATGCAAGCACTGTACCTGCTTTTGAATCACAACTATTTATCCAGCCATTTATTCTATCCAGTGAAGCTTTCGCCTCTTCTATTTGTTCTTCTGTATCCAATGTATCTGCTATTATTGTTCCCATCATTGTGACGATTCCTTTCACAATCCGTTTATCAAATTCATTTATCGTAGCTACTATCACATCTTCGCCGATCATCGAATCCCTGATTCGTAGATCGTTGCCTGCTGCTCACCACGAAGAGGTGTGTGATTATCCGAACAGCGTAGGGAGCTACCGCTCCCAGTATATCACAAGTCTGCAAATAAATCAGCCTTATACACGCCATCCGCCAACATTTTTTTGAAGCTGTCCTTTACGGCTGCGACATCTTCATGGTAGGTCATGCCGTACCAGGTGTCATTGGTCTTCAGGACCTTTACGGACATCTTTCCCTGCTCCAGCAGCTCACCGATGAAGATTGGGATCAGATACTCGGCTTTCAGAGGATTGTTAGGCACCTCTTTCTCAAAGAATTCTTTGAAGTCCTCTTCCAGTACATCCAGAAAATCAGGAGTCAAGCCCCACATATTCATGGAGACCAGAGAATTCACATCGACTGCCACACCATCTACCTCTGCTCCATCAGCAGTCTTTACGATGTTCTTGGTCTCCACAACCTCAGTCAAGTTGTTATCCTCGTCCATCTTGCAGATACCACGAGTCACACCGCCATTATCAGACAGGGTATTCTTCAGCACAAAACCAGCCATACAGGACTTGCCACCATTCACCAGATACTCGTGTACAGCCTTGAAGCCTTCCTTGCCGTAGTAATCGTCTGCATTGATTACAATAAAAGGAGTCTTGATGACCTTCTTCGCTGCAAGCACAGCCTGACCGGTTCCCCAAGGTTTTGTACGACCTTTCGGCAGAGTTCCCGGGATATCGTTGATATCCTGGAAAGCATAGTCAACAGTTACATCCGATCGTCACCCTTCGCCAGTTCTTTCAATTCCTCCATAAAGGAATCCGTATCACTGGAGCCGCCTGCGATAACCAGCTTTTTATCCCTCTTGACATTCTTGAAGGCCTCAACCAGATATCGAATCCCCTTTTCCGGCACCAGACGACCGAGGAACAATATGTATGAGTCTTTTTTCAGCCCGAACTTCTCCGTAATCAGATTTGCTTCCCGAATCTGCGGCCTATTCACGCCATTGGGGATAAAGTGCGTTTCTCTTCCATAAGTTTCCTTAAAATAGTCCTGCACTCCTTTGCTCAGAACAATGACCTCGTCCGCATATTTCGCAGCATTTTTTTCGCCTTGGTGGATAAACTTAGAACCAAGTCCTGATTGCCATTTCTCGCGCTGCCAATCAATGCCATGGACGGTAACAACAACTCTTTTCCCAAACATCTTCGGCAGCCATGCAAAGAACGCCGGTCCTTCGGCGTGGATGTGCACCACATCGTATTTTCCAAATGCACTATAAAGTGCCGCAAATGCGGAGGAGCTGACTGCAGCAAGTCCCCCTGATGTCAAGATAGGGGCAAAAACTTTTTAGAAAAAATCGCAAAAAAATAAGCCCTACAAGGCTTTCCGTCAGTTCTGAACCAACTTGAGCCTTGTAGGGCTTTACTCGCTATTCTATTTTCAATAGTTACTTATCGAATCCAATCCATCAATTTTCTTACGCCGCTTATCACACTGGCATAATCAATTTCTGCTGCATACGAGTATTTCTTCTGATATGCTCTCCACAGCACTTGAAGCTGTTCATCTGCTTCAATAATTTTGATAATCTCCTCGGCCTGCTCCTGCAGATGATTTGTTCCTCTCTTTTTACAAGTTGCTGCAAAAGCATCTTTCAAAACAGCCTTATTGACTTTATCTTCGTATGTATCAAGCAGCATCCGTATATCGTAAAAATCTCTCATTCGGGTATTTAAGATGCCCCTCGCTAAAACCGTCTGCAACTTCTCGGCTAATATAGTTTCCAAATTATACGACCATAGACTGATAGAACGATCTTCCAGCAAGAGATCATAATTGAACTCGATTGCCCGTGGGGTAATCACGTCGCCCGTGGAAATATCAATTTTCAAAGGCGTAATCAATCTTCCCACATTGGCGTTCATGGTAACGCGGATTCCCGGATACTCCATTTCATCCATGATATTGGAAACATCTTTAACCTCAAAAGAAACACCATCGTCAAGGTCAATATCTTTGACCTGATTGACAACTCGCAAGGCATCCTCCGCAGACAGATTTAGATTCTTCATGCTGGTGTCTATGTCCATCGTGGAACGGTGCGCAACACCAATCATTGCCGTAACTAGTATTCCGCCTTTGATAATGAAGTTATCCCGATATTCTGATTGTGCCAGTCTTTCCAGAAAACGCTCCATCATATAGATTCGCATGAGTGTCCTTGCGTCTGCATTGTTCTGTTTTGCAACGCTCTTGATACGCCCTTTTATCTGTTCAGGTGTAAATCCCATTTACAGTAGTACCTCCATATAATTTCGGATGATCTTATCCACTCGAAATAGCTTTGCATACTTCATCAGTTTATTAAGGTCCTTATCTTTTCTCCCGACATACGCTTTTAATACTGCATTGAAATCCTGTACTTCTATAGAACTTCTACTCCGCACCAAGTCGCAAATTGTCCGTTCCAAATCGTACATAGGAATTTCATTTCCCTGATTGCTTTTTACGATTTGCTTGCCAACGTCAAGAAGTTCCTTTTTTACTGTATAAACCTTATAGCCATCCTCTTTCAAGCGATGAACATTATATCCACTATAAATCGTGAGTGTATGAACAAGCGGTTCCCGATCTGTCAGCCCATAATAATAGAACGCTTCATCATGAGAAAACACTCCCATCGGGCAGCGGCGGTGCAGCATTGCTAATTCGTCAATCCAAGTATCTTTTGCTGCGTATACGCCATGTCCGACTTGCTCGTATTCATTGGCCTTTACATATTTATAAAACTCAAATTTCGTTAAACCTACTTTTGTTGCAAGCTGCGGTGTTAAAATCTCATGTGTTTGAGCCAAATTGTTCATGTTCATCATAAGCGTCACCTCACCTTCGTGCTTATATTGTATTCTAAATAAGCACGAAAGTCAACGCAAATTTTCTTTTGTGCTTATTTCATTTGCAATATTAGCACATTCGTCCACTCAGCCTTACTTGATGCTCCCTATTCAACGTGCTATACTTAAACCATGAAAATCGATCAAAGGAAGTGCATTTGTCATGAGCAAACGACTTGTTGCTTACTTCTCCGCCAGCGGCGTTACCGCAAAGGTTGCTGAAAATCTTGCCGATGCTATCGGTGCAGACATTTTTGAGATTCAGCCGGAAGTTCCGTACACCAAGGCCGATCTGAACTGGATGGACAAGAAATCCCGCAGCACCATCGAAATGAGCGATCCCACCTCTCGCCCTGCCATCGCCGTCAAGCGCGATAACATGGACAAATACGACACCATCTTTGTCGGATTCCCTATTTGGTGGTATATTGCTCCGACGATTATCAATACATTTCTGGAAAGCTATGATTTGAAAGGTAAAACAATCATCCCCTTTGCCACATCTGGCGGCAGCGACATGGGCAAGACCAATGAAAAGCTTGCTCCTAGCTGCCCCGGTGCAAAACTGCTGCATGGCAAGGTGTTCAATTCCTATTCCAGCAAAGCCGACTTGTCCGCATGGGTAGAAGCCCTCAGCCTCTAATAGACACATTCCTGCGGAATGAAATACCCGCCTGGTCGAGAAGATTTTCTGAATCCTCTCACCCAGACGGGTATTCTTTTTCTTATGCCACTTCTTCCATCCAATTATGCGCCATACTTTTCCAACGCTCTCCGAATCACATCCTCACAGTTGAACTCTATTTTCATCGTTTGGTCGTCATACAGATAAACCATGCTGACAAAAGCATCCACACACTCTTTTGTCAGCCCACCGATGTACGTTTTCTCGTTGGCCTGCTTTGTTAGAGCGCGGATTTCTTCATCCAGTTCATCGGCACACTCCTGTTCTTCCTTTTCTGTCCGTATGCTATCCTGCAATGCAGCCAGTTTTTCCGAAAGAGCCTTTTTCTTTTCTATGTACGCATCTCGCAGCAGCACACCGTCCGCATACGATTCATATAGTTTGATTTGCTCTACCCGAATGGCTTCCGCTTGCTTTTCCAAGTCCTCAATGTCCATGCAGCGCACCGTGATAGACTGCTTTTCCTGCATTCCCTGATTTACCACATCCAGCGCATAGAATACTGTTTTTATCGCACGAGCCACTTTTGCATTCACCGAATATTCTCTGTAATAGCCGCCGTAGCATTTAGAGAACTTTCCGGCTGACCGTTTATAGCCGCAATAGAAAACCATTTCCCCATATTGCCTTTCGTGGCGAAGCTGCCGATTACAGTTTCCGCAGCAGATTTTTCCTTTTAACGCAAAATCATCACCCACCTTATATTGAATTGGAGTTACGTTACGGATTGCTTTCTGTGCCTGGTAGTATTCATCTTTTGTCACGATGGCCTCATGAGCGTTTTCTGCGATGATCCACTTATCCTCCGGGAGCGTCCGAACAGAGGTAGTATTCACATCAATTTTCTTTCTTCTCCCCATAACCAACGCACCAGTGTATTCATACCGTCTAAGGATTCTCCACACGATTGCCGCGTTCCATAACATTTCACTGTCCGGGGCAATAATAGGATTGCTGCCCATCAGCAGATTCTTTCGTTTCGCATACAATCCCGGCGTAGGAAGATTTAATTCGTTCATGCCGTAGGCGATCTGCGTTGTATTGCGGCCGGACAATGCTAATTCAAATACTTTTTTCACGCAGACTGCAGCCTCCGGGTCAATCTCCCACCGCCGCCCACCTTTCTTGTTCCACACATATCCAAAAGGAACATTCGTGCAGGTGGCTTTCCCGTTCTTCCAGTTCGTTTCCAGAGTAGCCCGAATCTTTTTCGCAATATCCCGGCTATACATATTATTCACCAGATTGCTGACCGCCACTTCGATTCCCGGCGTTCCGTTGTTCAGTTTCATGCTGTCAAAGGAATTATTCACAGCAATAAACCGAACTCCCATCAATGGAAAAATCTGCTCAATGTAATCGCCAACACCGATATAGTCACGACCAAGGCGGGATAAATCCTTTACCACGATGACTTTTATATTGCCCTGCTTCAAATCCACGATCATTTTCTGAAAAGCTGGACGATTAAAAGCTGACGTTAGATAACGATACTTTTGAAAACACTGGAAAATCAAGGTTTTTCGAGCGACGGACAAGCAGGGTATTGTACTAAAAACTGAATACGACGCAGAAGCGGCGTTTCTTACTCTCTATACGGGAGAACAGGAACGCCGCTTTTTTCATGCCCTTGTTACGCAGTAGGGGCAGAAAAAGCCTTGCTACAAGCGGTTTTGCGGGCGCGTATCTGGCGCGGAAAGGGATTTATACCTTATCCCCCGAAACCGCGCTTCTACTGCGTAACAAATCCAAAGCAAAGGAGCTATGAACTATGGCAGTTTTCAGAGTGGAACGGAACAAGGGCTACACCGTAATGAGCAACCACCACCTACGCAACAAGGAGCTTTCCCTAAAGGCAAAGGGGCTGTTGTCGCAAATGCTGTCACTCCCCGAAGATTGGGACTACACCTTGAAAGGCTTATCCCTTATCAACCGGGAGAAGATAGACGCTATCCGCGAAGCCATTAAGGAGCTTGAACGCGCCGGGTATATCGTCCGGTCAAGGGAGCGCGACGAGAAAGGACGCTTGCGGGGCGCGGACTATGTGATATTCGAGCAGCCGCAGCCGCCTACGCCGGATTTACCTACATTGGAAAATCCAACATTGGATAATCCAACGCAGGAAAAACCAACATTGGAAAAACCTACGTTGGAAAATCCAACGCAATTAAATAAAGATATACAAAGAACTGACTTACCAAAAAAAGAAAAAATAATTACTGATGAACAAAGTACCCATTCCATTCCTATCCTTTCCCCTAACCCCTCTCCTTGCAGAGAAGCGGCTACTCCGCCGGAACGGAAAGGAACGGAAGCGACAGCACAGAGCGCAGTTGATATATACCGGGAAATCATCAAGGACAATATCGACTACCACATTCTCAAACAGGACATGAAGTTTGACAGTGACAGGCTTGACGAGATTGTAGACCTCATGCTTGAAACCGTATGCACCGCCAGAAAGCGGGTGCGGATTGCGGGGGACGACTACCCGGCAGAGCTTGTGAAATCTAAGTTTATGAAACTGGACGGCGAGCATATCCGCTTTGTGCTTGACTGTATGCGGGAGAACACAACGAAAATCCGCAACATCAAGCAATATCTGAAAGCAGCCCTTTTCAACGCCCCGTCCACTATCGGCAATTATTACACTTCCCTTGTCGCCCATGACATGGCAAGCGGCGCACTGTCACCGAAAAAGCCGCAGTACGGCGACCCGGACTATTATTCATGCAACGAGGGCGAAAGCCTGTAACCACCCACAACCACAAAAGGAGGATTTTATTATGGCACAGAAAATGACAGGAGCATTGGTATTTGACGAGCGCACCGACCGTTACGACATCCGCTTTGACTTAAACAGCTACTACGGGGGCTTGCATTGCGGCGAGTGCTTTGACGTATTCGTGCGGGGCAAGTGGAAGCCGACCCGGATTGAGTACGGCGACAACTGGTATCTTGTGGGTATCAGAGCCGAGGACTTGAACGGGCTGCGGGTGCGTATCTGACCGCCGCCCCATAAAGAAACGCGAAAGGAGGACGCGACAAATTGCAGGACGAAGTAAACGAAAAGACCATAGCCCTTTACATCAAGACCGGGAAGCTGACCGCCCAGACGCTCCAAAAGGCAATGAAAGCCATACTGTCAAAGGGCAAAAAGCAGCTTGCAAAACCGCCACAGGGAAAGCAGAGCTTAAAGCAGCTTATGAAGCAGAACGCGGGCGTTTCCAACATTGAGATTACCGAGGGCAATATCAAAGCCTTTGAGGGTACGGCGAAAAAGTACGGTATCGACTTTGCGCTGAAAAAGGACGCGACGGAAAGCCCGCCCCGCTATCTGGTTTTCTTCAAGGGGCGGGACGCGGACGTGCTGACCGCAGCCTTTAAGGAGTTTTCCGCAAAGAAGCTGACACAGGAGAAAAAGCCCTCTATCCGAAAGCTGCTCTCAACCCTTAAAGAAGCCACACAGGGCAAGAACGCGGAACGTGCGAAAGTCAAGAACAAAGACAGGGAGGTATCGCTATGAAGCCGGAAATCAAGAAGCTGCTTATCCTAAATCTCCCGTATCTGCTCTTTGTCTGGCTCTTTGATAAAGTGGGCGCGGCTGTCCGTCTATCCCCCGGCGCGGACGCAAGCGCAAAGCTGCTACATCTTGGGGACGGTTTTACCGCCGCCTTTTCCAGTATCGCGCCGAGCTTCCACCCGGCAGATTTAGCTTTAGGCATTGCGGGGGCGGTCATTGTCCGGCTGATTATCTACACCAAAGGCAAGAACGCGAAGAAATACCGCCGCGGGACAGAATACGGTTCGGCGCGTTGGGGCGGGGCTGACGACATAAAGCCGTACACAGACCCGGTATTTGAGAACAATATCCCCTTAACGCAGACGGAACGGCTTACCATGAACAGCCGCCCGAAGCAGCCGAAATACGCAAGAAACAAAAATATCCTTGTAATCGGCGGTTCCGGCAGCGGCAAGACCCGGTTCTTTGTGAAACCGTCGCTCATGCAATGTACGTCAAAGGATTTTCCAACGTCGTATATCGTCACTGACCCGAAAGGAACACTGATTTTGGAAACCGGGAAAATGTTACAGCGGTACAAATACCGTATCAAAGTGCTAAATACGATTAACTTCAAAAAATCCATGAAATACAATCCCTTTGCCTATCTGCGGAGCGAAAAGGACATTTTGAAGTTAGTCAATACCATTATCGCCAACACCAAAGGCGACGGGGAAAAATCCGGCGAGGATTTCTGGGTGAAAGCGGAAAAGCTCTACTACACCGCGCTAATCGGCTACATCTGGTATGAAGCCCCGGAGGACGAGAAGAACTTCACGACGCTGCTTGAAATGATAAATGCGTCGGAAGCCCGCGAGGACGACGAGGATTTCCAGAACCCGGTTGACCTCATGTTTGAACGTCTGGAAGAAAAAGACCCGGAACATTTTGCAGTCAAGCAGTACAAAAAATACAAACTGGCGGCGGGTGTTGTATGCTCTAAAAGACTTCTTAATCAAGCGGTTGGGAAGTCTCTTAGAACACACAACCTAAAACCGAAGAAAGGAGCGCAAGTTATGAGAAAAAATGAGAAAATCACAGCTCTGTACGAACGACTGAGCCGTGATGACTTTGGCAAAGATGATGACCAACAGCGTGAGAGCAATTCCATATCCAATCAAAAGGCAATGTTGGAGGAGTTCGCCGCACGGCAGGGCTTTACAAACATTGTCCATTTCACGGACGATGGCATTAGTGGTACTTGCTTTGACCGTCCCGGATTTTTAGCAATGATGAAAGAAGTGGAAGCCGGGAATGTGGAGTATTTGTGCATCAAGGACATGAGCCGCATGGGTCGTGACTATCTGAAAGTCGGTCAGATTATGGAAATCCTGCGTCAGCGTGGCGTTCGCCTTATCGCCATCAATGACGGCGTGGACAGTGCCAGAGGGGACGATGATTTTACCCCTTTCCGCAACATTATGAACGAATACTACGCCAGAGACACCAGCCGTAAAATCCGTTCCACTTTCCAGTCCAAAGGCAAGTCCGGCAAGCACCTCACAGGCACGGTCATTTACGGCTATCTTTGGAACGAAGCCAGAGACCAATGGTTGGTTGACCCCGAAGCCGCCGAGGTGGTCAAGCGCATCTTTGCCATGACGATTGACGGCTACGGTCCGTATCAGATCGCCAGCAAGCTGAAAGAAGAAAAAGTCCTCATTCCGTCCGCTTACCTTGCCCGGCACGGCGAGGGCGTGAACAAAAATAAGACCTTCAAAGATGTGTACGGCTGGGGTTCTTCCACCATCTGCAACATTCTTGAAAAGCGTGAATATCTGGGACACACCATCAACTTCAAGACCCGAAAGCACTTCAAGGACAAGAAAAGCCATTATGTCCCGGAGGACGAATGGACAATTTTCGAGAATACCCATGAAGCTATCATTGACCAGCAGACCTTTGACCTTGTGCAGAAAATCCGTGGGAATGTCAGACGCTACCCGGACGGCTGGGGCGAAGCAGCTCCCCTCACAGGCTTGCTTTATTGTGCCGATTGCGGCGGCAAGATGTATGTCCACCGTACCAACAACGGCAAGCGTATTTCTCAATATACCTGTTCCCAATACAGCAAAGTCCCAGTTGGAAAGCTCTGCACGACACAGCACCGTATCAATGAAGATGTGGTACTGTCCCTTGTTTCCGAAATGCTCAAAGCTATTGCCGAGTATGCGAAGCATGACAGAGCCGAGTTTGTCCGAGTGGTGCAGGAAGCGCAGTCCAGCCAGCAGACGGCAGAGGTCAAGAAACAGCGGACACGCCTTGCCACCGCAAAGCAGAGAGTTTCCGAGCTGGAAGTCCTGCTCTGCAAAATCTATGAGGACAACATTTTAGGAAAGCTGTCTGACAGCAGATATGCCACTCTGGACGCTCAATATGAAAAGGAACAGTCCGAGCTTACCGTTGAAATCTCCGATCTGGAAAAGGCTATCAAGAGCTACGAGAAGCACGAAAAGGACGCTGACCGTTTTATCGCTCTGATTGACAAGTATGAGAACTTCGACAAGCTGACGATTGCCATGCTCAATGAGTTTATTGAGAAAATCCTTGTGCATGAGCGTGACCGCAAGGGCAGTATTCAGACCACACAGGAGGTCGAGATTTACTTCAATTTCGTGGGTCGTTTCGTTCCCCCTGCGTTTGGCGAAGTGGAGCTTACCCCGGAGGAATTAGAGGAAATCCGCAAGCGTGAGGAACGCAAGGACAGGCTCCACCAGAACTACTTGAAGCGGAAAGCCAATGGTAAACAGAAAGAGTATGAGGAGCGCACGAAAGCCAAGAAAAAAGCGGAGATTGAAGCCAGAAAACAGGCAATCCGCACCGAGGATATTGCCAGAGGGGTATTTATCCCGGTGAGCAGTTTGCCGCAGCTGGGACCGAGAAAGGGAGCGTGATTTTATGAAAGAGTTGAAACCGAGAATCCATGAGAACGGTATGGACTATGTGTTGGTGGGCGACTACTATGTGCCGGACTTGAAGCTGCCGGAGGAACGCCGACCTATTGGGCATTGGGGACGCTTGCGCCAGTCCTATCTGAAATTGCACCGTCCCATGCTTTACAACGAGCTAATTTTGTCCGGCAGGCTCCACACCGTCGTTGCCGATCTGAACGAGCAGGCGGCAGACAGGCTGGACTTGATTATCCGGCAGATGATGAAAGCCGAGGGCGTGACCGAAGCCATGAAAGCGGAAAATCAGATGTTATGGGTGCAGTCAATGAACTCCATCCGCTGCCGGGCAGAGGAAATCATCAAGACGGAACTAATCTACTGTTGAGAGAGGTAAAGCTATGATTTTGGAAGCCATGTATAATGGGGAGTTTTATCCCTGCGAGACAGTTGTACCTACATCACCGGAATACCGAAAGGCAGTCATAGCCTGTGAAAAGCTCATGGAGCAGTTGTCCCAGCGGCTCAGCAAAGAGGACTATGAGCTGGTGCAGGAACTCCGGGCGCAGACAGCAATCGCCCAATGTGAAGAAAGTGAAAGTCACTTCAAGTATGGCTTTTCCGCTGGGCTGATGTTCAGCAGGAAGCCCATGAACAAGTGCAGCAGAAGAAAGAAAAATAGATGAAGAAAGCCGCCTGAGCAGAAAGAAACTGTTCGGGCGGTTTCAGCATTCGCCAGTAGATTTATTCACACTCTTGTGATAAAATTTACTACAATAAAGAGCGTGATAGCACTAATTTTATGGGGGGATGCTTAATGAATAGAATTTTGAAAAAATTTTTACAGCGGGGTGTCGATTTAAGTCCTGTGGGAGTTGAACTCCGTGAGGATAATACAAATTATTTTTGTACCCCAAAAGGGGCATCGGTTTTTGGATGGGCAGGGATAGATGGTATCCACTTCTGTTTCATTCGTGGATTTGGAGAGATGGTTTTCTCTGTCAGCCCCATGAATACTTCTCCTGATTATGTTCATCCAGTAGCTGAAAATTTTACCGACTTTCTGCGGCTTATACTGGCTTGTGGTGATGTGGCGGCAGTGGAACAAGCGTGGATGTGGAACGAAGCACAGTTTGAAGCCTTTCTCAATGAAAACCCTACAACCCAGGAACAACAGCAAACTTTATCGGAAATTTCAGAGAAGATGAATTTGTTGCCTATGGAACAACCGTGGACATATATCAAAAACCTGCAATCTTCCTTTGATTACAGTCAGATTAAATACACAGAAGATTATTACGATAATGATATGACTTCAGAGGCAGAATTGGTTGCCCCTGAATGGAAGGTCTACTTTGATGGAGATTTCTGGGGACATCGAGGTAAAGACCGTGCCGGAAAAGAGATCAAGCTGGATAAACAATTCGATTGGGCTGGATATCATTGGGTAATTCCGGCAGCTTATTCATGTAGCAAAGGACTTGTCGTTGATTTTTGTATGCGAGTTGATTCAGAAAGCATCCGTGACTTCATGAAAAAATGGAATCTGGACTGGGAAAATGACTCATGTGAAAATTTTACCCGTGAGCAACAGATGCAGATGGAATGGGAAAACCCACTTTGTTTTAACTTCAAACCTTGCTTGAAGTTAAACGAGAAAATATTACAGACAACCCATGGCTGCGCTGTGAGCTTTAATCCTTGTCTGCCAGATGGCGTTATCAATGAGTTGGAAGCAAAATGGGCAATCGACCATTATGGGCTGGATAGTACTTATGGCTGGGTCATATGCAGAGACGTATTTCCTTGGGGAACCAAGCATCACCCTGAAATCAATAAACTTTTTCTTACAATGGAGCAGCAACCAGGACAAGTTCCAGGCTCACATTTCAAAGTTCACGCACCCGGAGATTCATTTATGTTTTCCCATCCTGTTAGCGGAATAACCCATACACTGACCGTGCAGGAAATAGAACAGCAGACAGTTCCTCAAAATAGTTTTGGTTCTGATCGCTGGATTTATCCGACACATTATATTGCCATGAGTTATACACTTACCCCTGAACCGATGGAGAACATTTCGGTTTTTGACTGTGATGAAGGCGATAGACCGATAGAAGTTACACCAGACGATCATTCGTTCCGTCCAGTTGGCAGTAGTTCCTGTTTTGTTGTTGGTGTTATTGGTGGTGCAGATGGTCCGACAGCAGTTATATATGGAACAAATTCACAAGAAAAACTTCATGCTGCTTGTTCTGCTCTGCACTTTGAACCGGTTGGTGATGATGTCGAGTGGCGTATCGTGTTCAATGTTACGCAGTTTGACAAAGAAACATTCCCAATTATCTAAAAATACCCTTAGAACTCTAAGGGCGCACTTCTATACTCTCCTATCGGGAGTATGTGCGTCCTGCGGAGCTTCATTCCCAGTCAGCAGAAGAAAACTGCATGACCGAGAATGTTGCGTCACTTCGTTCCGTCAAGGTGGCTACACCCCCTTGCGCCGCTAAAGCGGCTATCCCCTGTGGACTTGCCGTCCGCAAACGGTTTTGACAAACCGTTCGCCGCCAGCAAGTTTGAAAATCAAGAATCTTAATTTGATAAAGGAATGTGATTCTATGAAAAAGAAATTACCCATAATCCTCTTGGGTGTTATTTTGGCTTGTGTGTTGGTTTTCGGTTTCCTTTATGCAAACAATGACATTGGTAAAACCGCAAACAGTTTAGAAGCAGACATTCGCCAATCTCAAAAAATTTTGGATGATTGGATTGTTGATGGAAGCATTTCCGACACAATGGCTGCATTTATTTCTTACCCACAGGACAAGACAGACCACACTTTTTCTGTCTATGTAAATCGCCCTGGCTTGTCTTTTGGATATTTCTTCCGTGGTGGTGGAGATATAGTTGAGGTTGATGATTACATTGCAGAGTTTGTTGTTGAGGGAAATAACGAAAGGGCATGTGTAAGCATGGAAAAGTACACAAAGGCTCAGATGGAAGTCATCGAGTTTGAGGCCGAGGATGTTATCACGACCAGCTGTGGATTCGACAACTGGTGCCCAGGCTATTCCTACCATCCCTGCCAGACCGAACTGAGCTGATCTTTTACAGAAGGCAGGTCGTTTCGGCGGCCTGCCTTCTCTTGAAAAAACACCGTTCTAAGAAAGGACGTTTAAATATGAAACTGAAAGATACATTTGTCACGCAGGAAATGGACGGCGAGCAGGTGATGGTAGAAGCCGGCGGCGGCTTTGCCGGCATGGTGCGCAGCAATGCCACCGCCGCGTTTATCATTGACCAGCTCAAAACCGAAACCACCAAGGAAGCCATTCTGGACGCTATGTGCAAAAAGTACGATGCACCCCGCGCTGTGATGGCCGAGGATGTGGATATGGTCATCAACAACCTGAAAAAAATCGGTGCGCTGGATGCGTAAATCGACCTTTGAAGAGGAGATTGCGCACAATGGCTTTTTGCTTTACCGCAATGTAGGCGACAGTATGCTGCCGCTGATCCGGCAGGGCAAAGACCTGCTGCTTATCGCCCGCAAACCGGAAGGACGACTGAACAAATACGATGTGCCGCTCTACCGCCGGGATAGCGGACAATATGTGCTCCACCGTATTTTGAAAGTACGCAAAAACGATTATGTCCTCTGCGGGGACAACCGCTGGCAGCGGGAGACCGGCATAACCGACCGGCATATCATCGGCGTGCTGACGGCAGTGATCCGGGATGGACAAAAGCTCCCGGTCACGGATCAGCGCTACCGACTGTATGTGCATCTGTGGTGCGATCTGTTCTACCTGCGCGCGGCGGTGCTGTGGTGCCGTGACCTGCCCGGAAGAATAAAAAGGAAGCTGTGCCAATGAAACAAAGAAACACCTTACAATGGCTCAGCATCGTAACGGGAAAAGCCAAGCTTCTGGTAGGCGTTCTGGTTGCAGTACAGGCGGTGCTGAGCGTTTCCAGCATCGCCTTTGCCTTTGTACTGCGGCGCATTATCAACATGGCCGTGGACGGGGTGCAGGGCGGTTTTTGGGCATCGCTGGCGCTGCTGGTGGGCATCCTGCTGGGGCAGATCGTGTTAAGCGCGGCGAGCCGCTTTTTGAGTGAGTACACCAGCGCCGCCGTGGAAAACCGCTTCAAGCACCGGCTCTTTGCGGCACTGCTCACCGGGAACTATGCGTCGGTCACGGCGGTGCACTCCGGCGAGTGGATGAACCGCCTTACATCGGACACCACCATCATTGCAGGCGGTGTTACGCAGATCGTGCCCGGTCTGATCGGAATGCTGGTGCGGCTGTTCGGCGCACTGGCAGCCATCTTATGGCTGGAACCGCGGTTTTTCTGGGTGCTGGTGCCCGGCGGTGTAGCCATGCTTGCGCTGACGTATGGATTTCGGAAAATTCTGAAACGCCTGCACAAAAATATTCAGGAAGCGGACGGCACCCTGCGGGTCTTTTTGCAGGAGCGGCTGGAAAGCCTGCTCATCGTGCGCACCTTTGCAAAGGAGCAGCAGACTGCGGCACAGGCGGCCAGCTTGATGGAACAGCACAAGGCCGCGCGGATGAAGCGCAGCAACTTTTCCAACCTGTGCAACATCGGGTTTGCCGGTGCGATGAACGGCGCATATCTGCTGGGCATCGGCTTTTGCGGATACGGTATCCTGACCGGAACGATGAGCTACGGAAACCTGATGGCGATCATGCAGCTGGTGGGGCAGGTGCAAAGCCCGTTTGCCAACATTACGGGGTATCTGCCGCGTTATTACGCCATGCTTGCCAGCGCGGAGCGCCTGATGGAAGCGGAAGCCTTTGCACCGGACAGCGAGCACCCGCTTGCAGAGGAAAAAGTGCTGGAGTTCTATCGCACCAAGCTGACGGCGCTCCGGCTGGAACACGCCAGCTTTACCTATCAGCCGCCTGTCCGCGCAGAGGAAGAACAGCCGCCCATGCCTGTGGTACTGAAGGACATTGACCTGACCATCCGCAAGGGCGAGTACATCGCGTTCACCGGGCCGTCCGGCTGCGGCAAAAGCACGGTGCTGAAATTGCTGATGTGCCTTTACCCGCTGGATGCCGGTTCACGCACGCTGGAAACCATCAGCGGCACACAACCGCTCACGGCGGCGTGGCGCAGCCTGTTCGCCTATGTGCCGCAAGGCAATCAGCTGCTTTCCGGTACGATCCGGGATATCGTTTCCTTTGGCGACCCGTGCAAAGCACAGGATGATGCCGGCATCCTCCGTGCCCTGCGCATTGCCTGCGCAGAGGATTTTGTGCAGAAGCTGGAAAAAGGGCTGGATACCATGCTGGGCGAACACGGGCAGGGGCTTTCTGAAGGGCAGATGCAGCGCATCGCCATTGCCCGTGCCGTGTTCTCAGAGCATCCCATTCTGATGCTGGACGAGGCCACCAGTGCCTTGGACGAAGCAACTGCGCAGCAGTTGTTGGAAAATCTGCGCCGTATGACTGATAAAACGGTGCTGATGGTCACGCACCGCGCAGATCAGACCGAATTTTTTGACAGGGAGCTGTCTTTTTCCAAAGATGGCATCCGACAGAAAAGCAAAATAGGGTAACATTATGAAATTTTGGAAAAGCAAGACCTTTGCGGTTGGTGTGATCATTGTTTGTTCTGCGCTCCTGATCGGACTGTCATGGATGAACCGTCAGCAGGAACGGCGGAGACTGTCACAAATGCGTGCATTGCAGCAGCAGGCCGCCCCTTATGAACAGGAGCTCCGAGAGATCCAATCCGAATTAGACAAGCGGGAGAAAGCAATTTCCGCCAACACGGATATATCCGGTGCGGTCCCCTGCTTCAGGGTATCTTCCGCGAAGGACATTGAGCTTGTAAAGAAATTGAGTGCAGGCCATGCCTTCACCCCGACGATCCTGCTGAATTGCTCACTGGATAAAGAGACGCTGCGGGACATCATCAAAGCGTCTGCTGCGGAAAATTATGATTTTGTTCTGTTTATTCATTCCATGCAGGATGATACGCTGGACACAGTAGCGGATCTTCAGGAAATGATCGCAGAATACACCACCGTATGGAAACCGATTGTTCTTTTACGGAATCAAGACGATACACAAGAAAATCGGGCGTTGCTGGCACAGCACGGATACCAGACGTTGTTCCGATACCGTACCAATCTGGACGATGGCATACAGGACGAGATCCTTTATCTTCCGTATGGGGCTCTTCTTGCCACGGTCTCCAGCAGCCGTTTGACAACTACGCTGGTTTCTGCGCACACCAGCATGGCAATTTGTTTTGACCTTGATAGTCTGCACGATCATACGTTGGCAGAAAAGGACATCACAAATTGTCTGAATGTGTTGGATGAATATGTATCCGAAAAAAAGCTGGAATACCGTGATGCTGATACAGCATTTTGGGTTCTGGCACAAAAAGAAGGAAAGACAGAACGTGCCAAAGCAGAATTTGACCGCTATGAACAGCAGCAGGAAGCACGGCTCAAAGAACTGCGGGATATTATCAGCGAAATCTACAGCCATTGGAATGAATATTGAGGAACCGCAAAATGAGTACAATGACCCAGACAAGGAAACACCTGCTTTATTTGATGGCGTGTGCGCTCCAAGGCACTTCTGCGCAAGAAGAAATTTTGGCCGATGCGGATCTGAAGCAGCTTCTGATCATGGCAAAAAAGCATTCGGTCTCTTCCATGGTCTGCATGGCATTGGAGAAAACTGCGATTTTTGCAAATGCCGATGAAACAACAAAGAAGCAATGGCTCGAAGCCAAAAATAAGGCGATCCGAAAAAATATGCTGCTGGATGCCGAGCGTAAGGCCATTCTGCATGAGCTGGAAACACAAGGCATCTGGTATATGCCCCTGAAAGGCAGCATCCTGAAAGACTGGTACCCGAAGCCCGGCATGCGGGAGATGGCGGACAACGACATTTTGTTTGACCCTTCCGGACGTGAACAGGTGCGGGAGATTTTTCAAAACCGGGGCTACAAGACTGTTTCTTTCAGGAAGGGCAATCACGATGTATATGAAAAAGCGCCTATTTATAATTTTGAAATGCATGTTTCCCTGTTTCACGGGATGTATAAGGAATTGGCCGAGCAGTATACCGAACAGTATGAGAATGTAAAAGAACGCTTACTGCCGGTAGATGGAACAGTATATCAGTTTGCCTTTACGCCCGAAGACTTTTATGTATTTGCCCTTGCACACGCATACAAGCATTACAGTCACAGCGGAACAGGTGTCCGCACACTGGCCGATATTTATGTGATGGAGCGGCATCTGGGCGACATCATGGATCGGGACGAAGTGGAACAAAAGCTGACGCAGCTTGGAATCGCAGAATATGAGCAGCACAGCCGTGTGCTGGCAGAAAAGCTGTTTTCTGCCGTTCGGCCTCTGGCAGAGATCGAACTGACCGAGGATGAAAAGGAAATGCTGCTGTACTATTGTGATGCGACCACTTACGGAACAGTCGGTAACAGCGTTAACAATCGTCTGCATGAGCTTCAGGAAGACTCAGAAGATATCACTCTCCGGACGAAGCTAAAATACTGCTGTGTACGGCTTTTTCCCGGAAGAGAATTTTGCAAATTGTATTATCCGTTTGTTTATAGTCATCCGTGGACGCTGCCATTTTTCTGGGTATGGCGAATAGTGTATAGAAGTATTGCAAACAAAAAGAATTTACAGCAAGAGTTAAAAGCTTTGAAAGCGGTCAGCAGAAGATAATTCTGTATAGAGTATCGCTGTCGGCAGTAGCATAGGCATGATATAAAGAACACCGTGCACCCTCTTTCTGTGTATCATTCTTTTTATGCGCGGGCAACCAAGACGGATGCCCGTGTTTTTTCGCTGTTTCAATGCGCTTTGTCTGGGTGAGCAGCCATCACTGCTCTAAAAGTTCCGCATAATTGCATTGCCCATTCCGGCCCTTTCGTATTTCATAGGTAAAGGGTAAACCTGAGTACGTTTTGAAACGCACACCTGCATAAAGAAGAACCACCTCCCACAGATGCTCTTCTGTCGGCTCGGTTCTCAGTTTTCTTACCGCTCTGTATCTCCGCTGCCGCTCTGCTCCTACGCTGATTTTCTCTTTATCTGCTGTGTTTGGAAAGTACACGCCTTTTTCATAAGGCAGGTACGATGTGACGGAGGCTTTGGATAGGCCAAGGACTGTTGCCGTTGAGAAAATGGAAGTTTTATAGTCCTGCTTTTTTCGATACCTCTCAAACGTGTCCTGTACCTTCTCCGCCACTTCTGATTCATACACACCGGCTGTGATGAGCAGCTTTCTCACTTTGATTGGGTTTAGGTTTAGCACATCGGCGATGGATTGGAGGGAGCAGTCCTCCTCATAGAGCGCCACAGCCGCATCCATCTGATTTTTCAGATTCTTCCTGGCATCGTATTCCGGCTTTAACTTTTTCCGGCCGCCGCCAGGCTTTCTGGCTTTATATGCTCTTTTCTCTCCCATAATTATTCGTGCAGTTCCAGCGGCAGTCCATCCGGGTCGTGGAAGAATGTCATCTTCTTGCCGGTGTAATCATCCACACGGATTGGCTCACATTCAATCCCAACTTCTGCCAGTTTTCTCACCGTCTGCTCCACGCTCTCCACACAGAATGCAAGATGACGCAGGCCACAGGCTTCGGGACGGTTCACACGCTTCGGCGGTTTTTCCTCAGCGAAAATCTCCAGTTCTGTGTGTTCATTGACACGCAGATCCAGCTTCCAGTCTTTACGCTCTGAGCGATAGTTTTCTCTGATGACAGAGAATCCCAGCTTGTTCACATAGAAATCCTTAGCTGCTTCGTAGTCAGATACGATGATTGCAATATGATGTATTTTTGATAAATTCATTTTTTCTCACACTCCATTTTTATTCTCATTTTATTTTCGTTACAAACTATACAACAACCTTCAAAAATACTGTGTGAACTCCTGGAGTTCAGTTTTTCCACACGGCATTTATTTTTTTCTTGGGTTCTTGTTTATTTCAGCTTTTCCAGAATCTCATCCGCACTCATGCCGCTGGCCAGCAACTTCTTCAGTACACTCTCGGCTTCAGCCTTCTTTGCTTCTTCTGCGGCTTTCTGATCCGCTTTGGCTTTCTTGGCTTCGAGCTTGGCTACTTCTTTCTCTGCGGACTTCAGTTCAGATTTCTTAGTTTTTAAGTTGGCTTTTTTCTCTTCGATATCCTTCTGGATTACCTCTACCTCTGCGGTAAGAGTCTGGATGACAGACTGCTTCTCTGCGATCTGGGACGCGATATCAGATTTGGTGCGGTTCTTGCTTCCTTTGGTTCTGGGCATAATATGTAGGCCTCATTTCTATGTTCATATTGTATTGTTTAGCCGTACTTATTTCTTATCCTTACAGTCCTCTTCATCCTGAGAGAATTGAAGATATTTTGTGCCTCGTATAGCGTCTGCATAATATCCACCGTCATTTTTTGTGCTTAGCTCCGCTGTACCTCGTACCATACTTTCATCCATCGGTCCACTTTTTCTGCTCGCCTCAAGTGCTTTTCTAATATCTTCTTTATCTGACATTGTTTTTCCTTCTTTCTTTTATATTCCTATAAAAATGCTAACCACCGCAAGGGATATTAACGCCACCGTGCTCACACAAAATAATCCAACACATTTGTTAAATGCTGTGTACTTCTTTTCCAAAATTGCATTATTGTTATCTGTGTTCTGAGCGTAAATACTTCCGATAAATCTTACCGCTGTCGTGTCCTTTTCATCCGGCAGACCTTCAGTTAATAAAAGTCCTGCATCTAATCGTCCGAATCTCATGCTTCTTAATAGATTGACTGACATAATAAGCATCGCAACATTACTTACAATAGCTATAACAAGTAAGATGGCATAGATTATTATCCCATATAATTCTGGTTTCGTTTGAGGCAAATTCACATTTCCAGCTTTTTCGATTTGTGTTGTCAACAGGACAAATATAAATGCACAAGCCGCCAATAGAATATATACCTTATTTTCTAGCTTTTCTGCACGTGTTACACAATAGTCATATTCAGCTTTTATTGCTTCAAAGCATATGGAAGCACTTGACTCTTCATTATTTGTTGTGTTTGCCTCCACATCGGCTACTTCCACTTGGTATATCTGATCATTTACCTTCACATTATATCTGTTTGTCATCTATTCACATCTTTTCATTATCACATCTTCACATCTCAGCCAATCCTTAGATTGTTGCCTGCTGCTCACCGCGTAGAGGTGTGTGATTATTAGAGCAGTGAGAGCCACGGTTTTCCATGGCCCCAGAGTCAGGGCACCACCTGAGACACGGTCAGTCTCATTTGCCCCATTATATCACAATTTCATCCAGTTTTACAGATGCTTTCTTGCCTTCATCGCCACGTAATACACTAAACCGCCGAGCACTCCACCTACTGTGTTGTAGAAGATATCTGATAGCTGGAATGTTCCCAAACGAAGCAATAATTGCAGCATCTCAATGCTTACCGAAAAGCAAAATGTTATCTTTCCGCTTTGCCACAGTATCTTCTTCAAGCCTTTCTCCATCTTCTCCTGGAACGTCCACATAACCACACTACTAAACGGCACCATCATGATTACGTTCTCGATACACTCCGTGGTCAGTTTTTGTTCACCATTCACTGTCCCCCAGATGCCCCAGCCGCCCATGACATCGGATAAAGGATTCATCCACAGTTGACGGTTTAACAGGGTTCGGAACAGAATAAGCGAAGTCACAAAGGCCAGGAAGAATAGTTTCCGAAAGAACACACTCTCCTTGAATTTCTGATACCATGTCATTATGGCAATCTTCCAGCCTTTTCCTGCTCCAATAGATTCATAAGCATAAAGATAGAAAAACATTGCGAGGAAGGAAAGAAGAAGCGAGAATCCAAACGGCTCATAGAGAGCAGTCAGGATGTTTGTAAGAATCTTTCCGAGTAAATCAAGCGTTTCTTTCATCGTCATTTACAGATCGCTGAACAGATCAGTCTTGTACACACCGTTCTCCAGCATCTTCTTGAAACTGTTCTTTACTGCTGCGACATCTTCATGATAGGTCATACCATACCATGTATCGTTGGTTTTCAGAACCTTCACTGACATCTTTCCCTGCTCCAGCAGTTCGCCGATGAAGATAGGAATCAGATACTCTGCTTTCAGAGGATTGCCCGGGACTTCCTTCTCAAAGAACTCTTTGAAGCCCTCTTCCAGTACATCCAGAAAATCAGGTGTTAATCCCCACATATTCATGGATACCAGAGAATTCACATCCACAGCCATGCCGTCTGCTTCTGCCCCAGTTGCAGTTTTTACAATATTCTTGGTTTCCACAACCTCGGTCAGGTTGTTCTGCTTATCCATCTTGCAGATGCCACGAGTCACGCCACCGTTATCAGACAGCGTGTTCTTCAGCACAAAGCCTGCCATGCAGGACTCACCGCCATTTACAAGATACTCATGAACAGCCTTGAAGCCTTCTTTACCATAGTAGTCATCTGCATTGATGACAATGAACGGAGTATCAATCACATTTTTCGCTGCAAGGACGGCCTGGCCAGTCCCCCACGGCTTTGTCCGGCCTTCCGGCAGAGCTCCCGGGATGTCGTTGATATCCTGGAAAGCGTAGTCCACAGTTACATTGTGAGAAGAGCAAATGGAGGTAATACGATCACCGATGACCTCTTTGAATTCTTTCTCGATATCCTTACGGATGATAAATACTACATGGTTGAAACCAGCCTCAATCGCATCATGGATTGAGTAATCCATGATGATATGTCCAGCATCATCCACCGGCTCCAACTGTTTAATTCCTGTTCCAAAGCGGCTACCGATACCAGCAGCCATGATAAGTAATGTTGTTTTCATAACTTTTTCCTCTTGCTATCTTTTATTCCACTGTCACACTCTTTGCGAGGTTTCTCGGCTTATCCACATCCAGACCCTTGGCTACAGACACATAGTAACCCAGCAACTGCAGCGGGATCACTGCCAAACTACCAACGAAGTGCTCATCCACCTTTGGAACATATACCGTGAAGTTTACCTGATCTTCGATTTCATACTTACCATAAGTAGTGAGCCCCATCAGATAAGCGCCACGGCTCTTGCACTCCAACATATTGCTGATAGTCTTTTCGTAGAGTTCGCTCTGGGTAAGCACACCGATGACCAGTGTTCCCTGCTCAATCAGACTGATGGTTCCGTGCTTCAATTCGCCCGCAGCGTATGCTTCGGAATGGATGTAGCTGATTTCTTTCAGTTTCAAACTGCCTTCCAAGCAGACTGCATAATCAATGCCACGGCCAACGAAGAACACATCGTGTGCATTGGCATACTTCGCAGCAAACCACTGGATGCGTTCCTTATCTTCCAGAGCTTTCTGCATCTTTTCCGGGAAAGTCAGAAGTTCAGAAATATAGTAGCTGTACTGCTCCTCCGTGATTTTTCCTCTCACCTTTGCGAACTGAACAGCCAAGCAGTACATGGCCGCAAGCTGTGCGCTGTATGCCTTAGTCGTAGCAACAGAAATTTCAGGGCCAGCAAGTGTGTAAAACACCTTGTCTGCTTCACGGGCAATACTACTACCCACTACATTGATGATTGCCATTGTGGTAATGCCCTTTTCTTTTGCCATCCGCAGTGCTGCCAGTGTATCCGCAGTCTCACCAGACTGACTGACAACAATCACCAGTGCCTTCTGATTGAGCGGCATCTTACGATAGCGGAACTCGGATGCAAGTTCCACACGCACCGGAATATCTGCCATATCTTCCAGCACATACTGAGTAGCCATGCCCACATGCCATGCAGAGCCACAGGCTACAATATAAATCTGCTCAAAGTTCTTAATCTCCTCTTCGGTGATTTCCACACCGGACAGATCGATAGCTCCATCTTTGATTACAGAATTCATGGTATCCTGGACAGCTTTCGGCTGCTCATGGATTTCTTTCATCATGAAATGCTCAAAGCCGCCTTTTTCAGCTGCCTCGGCATCCCACTTGATTTCTGTGGTCTGCTTCTCGATCTCATCACCATTCAGATCATAAAAGTGAGCCTCACCCGGAACGAGCTTTGCGAACTCAAGATTACCGATGTAGTACACATTGCGAGTGTATTTCAGAATTGCCGGGACATCCGAAGCCACATAGGTTTCTCCGTCTGCAATGCCGATGATCATCGGGCTGTCCTTACGCGCTACCCAGATCTCGCCCGGATAATCCCGGAACATCAGCTCAAGAGCGTAGGAACCACGGACACGCACCATCGTCTTAGCGATGGCATCAATAGGACCGAGGTTGTACTTTTTATAATAGTAGTCCACCAGCTTGATGACCACTTCCGTATCCGTCTGACTATAAAATGTATAACCGTGCTTCAGCAGTTTTTCTTTCAGTTCGGTATAGTTCTCAATGATGCCGTTATGTACGCCAACAACCTCAGACTCCACTGTGCCGGAACCGGAACGGCTACAGTTACCGGAAACATGCGGATGTGCATTCGTCTGGCTCGGCTCACCGTGGGTTGCCCAACGGGTATGGCCAATACCACAAGTTCCTTTCAGTGCATTACCGTTATCGGTTTTCTCAATCAGATTGGACAGACGGCCTTTTGCTTTCACGACCTGTGCCAGTGCTTCTCCATCCCGGACAGCCAATCCAGCCGAGTCATATCCTCTATATTCCAGTTTAGACAGGCCATCCAGCAGGATCGGTGCCGCCTGTCGATTTCCTGTAAATCCAACGATTCCACACATAGGTTTTGCCCCTCCTATTATTCATTTTTCTATGATACTTTTCCACTTACACAAAACGACTCCGGACACTGCCAGAGTCGTCATTGACTTTATACCTTATATCCCTTTTCGCAGATCACATTGACCACTTCATCAACATACTTCTGGCAGGTATCATGGTCAGGTGCTTCCACCATCACACGAACGACCGGCTCAGTGCCGGACTCACGAACCAGAATACGGCCGGTATCGCCCAGTGCCTCAGCAACCTTAGACACGGCTTCCTGCACAGCAGGATCATTCTGTGCAGCCTTCTTATCGGTCACGCGAACATTCTCCAACACCTGCGGATAGATCTTCAGCGGTGCCGCCAACTCGCTCATTGGCTTCTTCTTAGCCAGCATGACCTCCATCATCTTCAGACTGGTCAGGATGCCATCGCCGGTGCTTGCATACTTGCTGAAAATGATATGGCCGCTCTGCTCACCACCGATACGGCAGCCGTTCTTTGCCATATACTCATAGACGTACTTGTCGCCCACGGCAGTCTTAGCATAACCAATGCCCTGCTCATCAAACGCTTTGTACAGACCAAAGTTAGACATAACGGTCGTAACCACAGTATTGGTCAACAGTTTGCCACGCTCTTTCATGTAGCAGCCATAGATATACAGGATATGGTCGCCAGTGATGACATTACCCTTCTCGTCCACGCACAGGCAGCGGTCGGCGTCACCATCGAAGGCAAAACCAACATCCAGACCCTTCTCCACAACAAACTTCTGCAGACCCTCAATATGCGTAGAGCCAGCATTATTGTTGATGTTTAGACCGTTCGGCTTATTGTTTATGACATAGGTGTCCGCACCCAGCGCATCGAAAACGCTTTTAGCAATGTTCCAAGAACTGCCGTTGGCGCAATCTAAGCCGACCTTGACACCCTTGAAGGAATAGATGCCGAGACTGATCAGATAGCCCATATAACGGTTACGGCCTGCCACGTAGTCCACCGTGCAGCCGATGTGCTCACGATGAGCAAACGGCAGTTCCGTCCAATCCTTATCAAAGACATGGAGCTTTCCGTCAATGTAGTCCTCTACCAGCAGCAGGATTTCCTCGGGCATCTTCTCGCCGTAGCAGTCGATCAGCTTGATGCCGTTATCATAGTAGGGATTGTGGCTGGCAGAGATCATGATGCCGCAGTCAAAGTCATCCACACGAGCAATATAAGCCACGCTGGGCGTAGTAATGACGTGCAGCAGGTAGGCGTCTGCGCCGGAAGCAGTCAGACCTGCAACCAAACTATATTCAAACATATAGGAGCTGCGGCGAGTGTCCTTGCCAATGACAATGCGAGCAGGGTCGGTATCACCATTGCGCTCACGCAGAGCATTGTAATACCAACCCAGAAAGCGACCCACTTTATAGGCATGGTCTGCTGTTAATGTAATTCCGGCTTCACCACGGAAGCCATCAGTTCCGAAATACTTTCCCATTTTTATGTTCCTTTACAATGAATGGAGTATCAATCACTTTCTTTGCTGCAAGCACAGCCTGACCGGTTCCCCAAGGTTTTGTACGACCTTCCGGCAGAGTTCCCGGGATATCGTTAATATCCTGGAAAGCATAGTCAACAGTTACATTATGAGCGGAGCAAATGGAGGCAATGCGGTCACCAATGACCTCTTTGAACTCCTTCTCGATATCCTTACGGATGATAAATACCACATGATTGAAGCCTGCTTCGATTGCATCATGAATGGAATAGTCCATGATGATGTGATTAGAAGCATCCACCGGTTCCAGTTGCTTAATACCCGTTCCAAATCGGCTGCCGATACCAGCTGCCATGATAAGTAATGTTGTTTTTATTTTCCCCTCGTTTATTCTAAGCATTTTTATCAACCACATTCTGAGCAAATATTATAAATCCTCGAAAGGAGAGCACATTATGGATTCCATTCTTATTTACCAAGCAGCCAATGACCTCGTCCAAAATACCGGCACCCGCAACATCAAACGGATTGCGCGAAGCTGCAGCCTGGACATCCTTGAAACACCTCGCTTCAAAGATGTGCTGGGTTTTCTTTCACTCCACTTTGATAAGCCATTGATTCTTATCAACAGTCATCTTGATTCGCAGACAAAGCAGATGGTCTGCGGGTACGCTCTGGGGCATTATCTGGAGCATCAGATTCTGATGGACTTGCACACGCTGAATAAGTCTCTGGCGATTACAGACAAGCAGATCTGTCTTTATGAGCCAAACGCTTTTGCATCCCACCTGATGCTGGACAGCGAGGAAGTCTATCAGATGACGAAACGCAAGATGGATGCTGCTCAGATTGCCGATGCCAAACGCATTCATATCAATCTGGTGTTGGTAAAGCTTCTTGAACTGCATCATCTGGGGGTATGATCTTCGGCACTACCACGCCCAGCACCATGCATTTATCAAGCAGCTCAACCTGCCGGAATATTATCGATTTGATGCTGCCGGATGAATCCGTATTCCTGTAATCCTAAAACCCGTAATGAACAGGCTCGCCAAACGTTCATTACGGGTTTTTCTGTTATTTCAGTTTAGCGAGGATTTCATCAGCACTCATGCCCTCGGCAAGCAATTTCTTCAGAACGGATTCCGCTTCTGCTTTCTTTGCTTCTTCTGCAGCCTTAGCATCTGCCTTTGCCTTCTTTGCTTCCAGAGCTGCCACTTCTTTTTCGGCCTTCTTCAGAGCAACCTTCTTCACTTTCAAGTCAGCCTTCAAAGTGTCAATGTTTGCGGTAATGGATGCAATCTCAGCAGAGAGTGCTTCCTTTGCGGACTGCTTTTCTGCAAGCTGCGTCGCAAAATCAGCGGTCACAGTTTTCGGCTTATTCTTGCTACCTTTAGTTCTGGGCATAGGTGATAACCTCTTTCCTTTTTGGTTTAAGTATAGCTTTGTAATCAATATAACTTCTAGTGTATTTTTATTTCAATTTCTCTTCTGTTTCCAGTGCCGATTTTTTCAGATAGTCTTGTATTTCCAAAAGCCTCGCCTGACAAACATTGAAATCATCTGAATCAATACCATTGTTCTGTACTGCCTCGCCACTAATATACGAATTAATATAGGCCTGCAAGTTAAAGCCATCCTTATTCTGTAATTGACGAATCGCATCTGAATATTCTGTTGGTATATTTGAGTTGATTTCAGTCAAATTTGCATTAAGCTCCTGTCCGATATCGCATAAAGTATTATGTAAGCTAAGTCCTTTCTTTCCCCGTCTCGAAGAATTTGAAGCAGACAACGCTTCTGGTAACTTTATTAACATTTTTTGTACTTCAACTAATGCTTTGTTTGTCTGTGCAAAAATTGTAAGATTCTTGCTTTTCCGAAAATATTTAATTGAATTCCATGCTCCAAAAGCGGAAACAACTGCAAGTATCACGTTAATAATTGTCAAAACAACATCCAACATGCCCATTATTCTCCCAGTCTTGTTTTCTTATAGTACTGAAGAATCCGAACATAGTTATCGTACTCAGATGCAAGTTCCTGCGCATTCTCGTCACTCCATGCAAACTGTCCAATTACACCTAAAAATCCTTTTTCCTTCTTTCCCCAATACTCCTCATCTTGTAAAAATTTAGACAAGGTATCATAATCAAATACTCTTCCATCATCCACTGTTTGACAAATAAAATCAAACCAACGTTCCTCATCACAAGGATGCGATGAACCAGTAGACTTATTTGCAGTATTACAAAATAAAGTTAATTTATTTAGTGCCGATTCAGAAATATAATCAAGTGGGTTAAAGCAACCCGTTGACGGTCCGACAACTTTAATATCATCATGTGTTTGACCATACACTTTAGCTATATCATTATAAAATAAATCGAGCAACTGATTATATTCCTCAATAGTTAACTGGTTCTTTTGTAGTGGAACAATATTACAAACCTTAACATATCCGTCACGCCAGGTATCTTTTCCATAATAAATTGAGACCTCAGCATGAGGAGCTTGATCTCCGACATAATCAGCAAGAATATAATCTTTCAACATCTGATTACGTTTTGGCTTAATCCAATTCACAGGAAACACAGTATATATATTTTTTGCCAAGCTGTCTAATCCCGGTTTATTTCCCACAAAACTGAGTTCTTTATACACATGCATGAGCTATTCCTCCTCTCAATTTCTTCACATCTCAGCTGATCACCGAATCCCTGATTCTTAGATCGTTGCCTACTGCTCACCACGAAGAGGTGTGTGATTATTACGAGCAGCGTAGGGAGCTACCGCTCCCAGTATATCACAATTTCAGCCAGTTTTACAGACGCTTTCTTGCCTTTATCGTCGCATAGTACACCAAACCACCTACTACTCCGCCGACTGTGTTATAGAAGATATCTGATAGCTGGAATGTTCCCAAGCGAAGCAATAATTGTAGCATCTCAATATTTACAGAAAAGATAAATGCTATTTTACTGCTTTGCCACAGTTTCTTCTTCCAACCGTGACCCACCTTTTCTTCGAACGTCCACATCACTACTGCTGAAAACGGCACCATCATGATCACGTTCTCGATGCACTCGGTGGTCAGCTTCTGCTCGCCGTTCACGGTCTCCCAAATACTCCATCCGCCCATGACATTGGACAACGGATTCATCCACAGATTACGGTTTAGCAGAGTTCTAAACAGGATCATCGAAGTCACGAAAACCAATAGGAACAACTTCCGGAAAAACGCACTCTCTTTAAATTTCTGATACCAAGTCACTATGGCGCTCTTCCAGCCCTTGCCCGCATGTGTAGGCTCATATGCATATAGGTAGAAAAACAAGGCCAGGAAGGAAATCAGGAGCGAGAATCCAAACGGCTCGTAGAGAGCCGTCAGAATGTTTGTGAGAATCTTCCCGAGTAAATCAATCGTTTCTTTCATCGTCGTTTACAGATCACTGAACAGGTCAGCCTTGTACACACCGTTCTCCAGCATCTTTTTAAAGCTATCCTTTACGGCCGCAACATCTTCATGGTAGGTCATGCCGTACCAGGTGTCGTTGGTCTTCAGAACCTTCACAGACATCTTGCCCTGCTCCAGCAGTTCACCGATGAAGATTGGGATCAGATACTCGGCTTTCTGAGGATTGCTCGGTACTTCTTTCTCGAAGAACTCCTTGAAGCCCTCTTCCAGTACATCTAAAAATTCCGGAGTCAATCCCCACATGTTCATGGAAACCAGAGAATTTACATTCACAGCCACGCCATCTGCTTCTGCCCCAGTTGCAGTTTTTACAATATTCTTGGTTTCCACAACCTCAGTCAAATTGTTCTGGTCGTCCATCTTGCAAACACCACGGGTTACACCACCATTATCGGACAGAGTATTCTTCAGCACGAAGCCAGCCATACAGGACTTTCCGCCATTCACCAGATACTCATGGACAGCCTTAAAGCCCTCCTTGCCGTAGTAATCGTCTGCATTGATCACAATAAACGGTGTATCAAGAACTTTCTTTGCAGCAAGCACAGCCTGACCGGTTCCCCATGGCTTTGTACGGCCTTCCGGCAGAGTTCCCGGAATGTCGTTGATATCCTGGAAAGCATAGTCTACCGTTACATTGTGAGAGGAACAAATGGATGCAATACGATCACCGATGACCTCCTTGAACTCCTTCTCGATATCCTTACGGATGATAAAGACTACATGATTGAAGCCTGCCTCAATTGCGTCATGGATCGAGTAATCTATGATGATGTGATTAGAAGTATCCACCGGCTCCAACTGCTTGATTCCTGTTCCGAAGCGGCTACCGATACCAGCAGCCATGATAAGTAATGTTGTATTCATAGTTTTTTCATAGTTTTTTCATACCTTTTTCTGACAATATTCTTTTACTATAAGTTTCGTTTTTCACATCTCAGCCGATCAAAATGGATCGTTGCCTGCTGCTCACCACGAAGAGGTGTGTGATTATCCGAGCAACTACCGTGTGAACTCTCACACGGCTTTTTAATCAAAACTTAAAGGTATCCTTCAGTCCCAGCCACTTCTGGTCTTTATCACTCAAGTTCAGCGCAGTTCCATCTTCCAGAGTGTAGCCCTCTGCACTTGCACTTCCCTTGTATTCGCCCTTCAGCTGCGGCCACTCGATGCCGATTTCAGGATCGTTCCAAGCCATGCCGCCCTCATCGTTCGGATGCCAGAAGTCGTTGACTTTGTAGCAAAACTCTGCTTCATTACTCAGAACCAGGAATCCATGCGCAAAACCTTCCGGGATGAGAAACTGCTTCTTGTTCTCGGCCGACAGGGTAACACCATACCATTTGCCGTAGGTCGTAGAATCACTTCTCAGGTCAACAGCAACATCGAACACTGTGCCGCGCACGGCGCGCACCAACTTGCACTGCGGATACTGCTTTTGGAAATGCAGACCGCGCAGCACGCCCTTCGTGGACATAGACTGATTATCCTGTACGAAGTGAATATCGATGCCGGCTTCCTTCATATCTTTTTCGTTGTAGGTTTCCATGAAATAGCCACGTGCATCACCATGAACAGCAGGCTCAATCACGCAAAGCCCCTCAATGTCACCTACATTTTTCTCAACTTTAATTCAAGGGTCATCAAAACGTGCTATCGCGCTGTACCTGAACGAACACGGCGTACCGAGCCCCTCGGCTTACAAGGTACAAAAGGGCTTGCCTGTTTCGACAAGAGGGTATGACGATCCTATGTGGGGAGTCCGCATGATCCACTCCATTCTTACCAATCCGACCTACACCGGGGATTTAGCCCAAGGCCGAAGCCGGGTGAAAAGCTACAAGGTACACCAGATTGAAGCTGTTCCACGCGAGGAATGGGTGGAAGTGGCTGGAACGCATGAGGCCATTATCGACTATGAAACTTTCGACAAGGTACAGGCTCTCTTACAGCGTGATACCCGTACTTCCCCGAAAGGCCGTGAGGTACATTTATTCAGCGGCTTTCTGAAATGTGCCGATTGCGGGCGGGCCATTACCCGATGCGTTGGCAAGAACAACAATGTATATTATTCTTGCTCAACCTACAAGAACCGTTCCCGGACAGCCTGCACCATGCACTCAATCAAGCATGAACGGCTGGAGGCTGCTGTTTTGTTCGCTGTACAGCATCAGGTACATTTGGCTGTTTCCTACTCGGAAATCGTCACGCAGATCAATTCCGCTCCAATCAAAAAAAGCCAGTCTTACCGACTGGACGATCTGATAGCTGCAAAAGAGAGGGAACTGACAAAGATAACACGCTACAAGCAATCTCTTTATCAGGACTGGAAAGACGGTGAAATCACCCAGCAGGAATACCGGGATATGAAGGCTGACTATGAACGGCAGACTTCTGATATTTCCGCGGTGCTTACCCGGCTGAACACTGAACGCGCAGAACTGGCAAACGGTGTGGACAACGAGCATCCTGCACTGGTAGCCTTTATGAAGTATCAGAACATTGAAGCCCTCAACCGTGAAATCTTGGTTGAACTTGTGGACTATATCAAGGTCTATGAAAACGGCAATATCAGCGTGAAATTCAAATTTGCTGACGAGCTCCGCAAGATTGCCGAGTACATTGAAATCAACACTACGGAAGATACCGCAGTAGCGGGCTAACCCCCGCTACAAACCTCTTTGACAGTGTGTTTTCCTAATAGGCGCTAATCATATTCTTTGGACAAGTTTTTGATTAGTATCTCCCTTTTATGAAGGGTATTCTTAATCTCTTTTTATTTTTGTAAGCACCCACTCCTTTGCCATCTTGAATTTCAAGCTCTTGCAATATGCAACCCAAAGTAAAATGTTTGGAAGAATACAACAAATGATTCCTCTTATAAACAAATTCAGCACCGTGTATTCGCCAATAAAAGTCGTAACTTTAAACGTAACTATTGCTGAGATTATTGTAACTACAGCATAACTCAAATTATCAATAAAATACCTAGAGATTTTTTCTTCTGTAAAATAATGTTTAAATAGGACCTGTGCTCCGAATCCGAAATTGATCAAAACCAGCGGAATAATTGTAGCAAGGACAATGCCATAAACACCCCAAAGTTGAACCAAAAGGTAATTCAATATAATGTTTGCAACGGTCTCACATATTGCGCGCGATCTATTTTCCCACCATAATCCTGCCGCGGATGTATACGTTGTTCTAATATCGCACATTTTTAAAGCATAAAAATAGATTGAAAAGAGGGCTGGAGCCAAAAGAGGCAGCATCAATTCTTCACCGACCCACAAAACCATAAAGTTTTGATAGAGAGAAAATAGCGTAACAGTTGCCCAGCTTGAAATCCACATATATATAAAATTAAAAACTGTAAAATCGTTATAATTCTTCTTTTTTGATTCCGCAGCAATGCTATTTCCTATTCCACCTATCATGGCACTTGTGATTACATTCATTACTCCTACGATAGCATTCACAATATAGTAGTAATTATTATAAACAGTAGTCATCGTCAAACTAATAAACGCTGAAACAAATATGCTATCAAATGAATTCCGCGTCATAAAGCATATTTTTGAAACCATTAAACCTGATACCTGTTTTTTGATTTCTTTTTTGTCTTCCGATGTTATCTTTCCTTTGCATCTAAGCTGTGGAAATTTTTTATCCACAATTCTTGCATTAAGAATGTTATTCGTAATAGTTAAAATCAGCATAGTTGCAACATAAAAATAATACACATAAATGCTTTTCCAAACTATCAAAAGAATTAACTGAATAACATTTGTCAATCCTGTTGTTATCGTATCATTCAACGATATGTAATCATTTCTTTGAAATGCCTCAAGAACTGATTTTTTATACGCCATAAACCAATAACTAGAAACAGTATTAAACAGGTACATGGCAAACAATATATAAATATTGAGTTCATCCGGACATTCTCCATTAATTAATCTCGGCAGAAATGGCATTAAAACCACTCCACCAATTAAGACAGCGGTTCCAATTACCCGATAAATTGACCGATAGTAATTTAGAAGTGCGCAAATTTTTGCTTGCTGATTTTTGGCGATAGGCTCATACATGCTAAAAACAACAGCGCTACTAAACCCTAACTCCGCCACACTTAATACAGATAAGATTGAACTAAATAGACTGTTCAAGCCTAAGTATTCTGCTCCAAGACTGTATATAAATGCCGTTCTAACTAAAAAAGGTAAAAGTAGAACAATAATCTTATTTATAAATCCCATCACCATATTTCTTGCTGCGTTTTTTGTTCGATTTATTTTCACCTTTTATACTCCTTAATATGGAAACTTACTATACTCTCCCCTAGATTTCGCTATTCAATTATTTGCTTCAAAAAATCATATGACTCTTTACGTTTCATATTTATAACAGAATTAATTTTTTCGTAATTCCATTCATATCCTAGCATTTCTTCTATTGTTACACCTTCCTTGTTAAACAAATCATACAAACCAAGTTCTCTTAGAAAGCTTCCTGCCTTGTCCATAATAAAATTTGTCTTAAAGAAAGCAAATCTTTTCTTAAAAATCAACGAAAACGTTAATCCATGATATGTCGTTGTAGCAATAGTAGTCGCATTTTTAAATAAAGCAATCCACTCAAGCGGGGAAAGCTGGTATTGTTTTAGAAGGATTTCGCACCATTCATAATTGTCATTATTACAATCGAGGCAAATCAACTTCAAATCATGTGACTGCGCATACTCTATTATCTGATCAATTGCTCTTTTACTGAAATCCTGACCATATACAATCATATAATCCTTGTAATCAATTTCTGGAATTGCTTTGTCTTCATTAAAATTCCAAAGCCATGTCGGATCTAAAACAATTGTCGGCCGCTCTCCGGTTATTTCCTCGACAATATCCGCTGAGTTTTCATCTCTTACTGATATCTTTTTCATTTTCTTAATACCGTCGATAACATACTGAGGGTATTTGCTATTTCTTTTTATTGTACCAAAGCTAGCTGCATACGCACTAATATTAGTTGCCTTAATATTGTTTCCAAACAAATAAGAATCATGATCAAATAAATCAAATGAATAATCCCAGACAATATCGCTTCCCAAAATCACAGTATTGAATTCAGTATTGCTTAAGTCATTCGACGACAAATTTTCGGTATGCGGAATCACTTTATATGCATCTAAAAAATTTTTCTTTCTTAGATTATACGGCGAATTTTTATTAAGATAAGAAGGTAATTTTCTATAAAAACTTCTTCCAAAAACACCTACTGGTGGTAATTTTGCGTAATAGCTATTATAGTGTTTCTTGTTTAAATAAGCTATTTGGCGAACATCTCTTTGTTCATCTATTGCTGCTATTGCTTTTTGCAGCGCATATGCCTGAGCAAAAGTTCCATAATTAGGAACATTCCAAAATGTTAATATGCCGACATCATATTTCATTCTTCATTTCCTTCCTCTCTTTTATCTATCTCTATTTGGCTCATCTCTCTAGCACATCGCTCATAGTATACAGCTCTACATTATTTAAGTAGCACGGTAATATGAACAGCATATACATTTGCGGATATTGGTATACTTCTGTTATGCTAATTACACAAAAAATAAACAAACATATTGTTGCTACTTGTCCCATTCTTTTATTATCACAACTTCTACATCCCCAAAATGCCATAACAATTGCCGCAATATATGCTACCAAACCAATAATTCCAGACATTAAACCAATCTGCAGAAATTGGTTATGGCAGTGCGTTGCACCTCTCCAAATAAAACCGCTTTCTGTTCGACCAAGTAATCCAATCACAGCATCTGTATAGAGAATTCCATAGCCTAACAAAGGTTTATTTCCAATTGCTTTAATAGAATTATCCCATATTTCCAATCGATTTGTAAAAGTCATATCTTTTCCTAGCATTCCTACAATAATAGGCTCTAGAAAATCCGAATTTCGCAAATAAACGATCGAAACGAACAATACTATTGCCACAATTAAACATCTAAATGGAGTCATAACCTTACGAATAATTGGAATTACCAACCACAATAAGAAAATAACAACTCCTACCAAACCCGTTGATGATCCTTTGATAAACTGGGTCACAATGGTTGCACAAATAAGAAAATAACTTCTTTTTTTATCTCCTGTAAGTTCACAATAGAGTATTGCTATTAAAAATGCTGGTATCGCCCATACTACAAAGTAATGATCAGAGCCCAAAAACCATTCCTGCGTTTTCCCATAAGCAGATATAGTTCTTGTAAAAAATCCATCTGGCTTCATTATCACTGTAACCAGATTTATATATGTACATAACTCTAAATGTAGCATCATGCTTTTGATCAGCAAAAACATTCGATTTTTTTCAGCACAATAATTAATAAAAATCGCTGCATACACTATTAAGATTGCATTGTCTACTGCATTTCTCATACTTCCAGAATTAATAGCAGTACTAATAAAAATAATTATTTCTAATAAAATCATGCACTGCGTTACCAAATGAATCTTTATTTTATTCTTTATGGTTTCCAACAATACATATACAAAAGTGACTATAGAAAGGATCGAATAAAATGAACTCGTAACCGGAAAGAAATCCATTGATAGTGGTTTAAATAATGGAAGTGTTAATGCAAAAAATAGAGCGCTATCTTTTCTTATTTTCATACTATACCTTATCACTTCCCAAACTCCTAACTACTCTTGCTGGCGCACCAACCGCAACACTTTCGGCTGGCACATCATGAGTTACTACTGAATTGGCTCCAATTATCGCACCATCACCAATCGACACTCCTGGCATAATGCAAACATTTGTACCTGTCCACACATTTCTACCTATGTTTACTGGTCCTTTACTATACAGTTCTCTATTGCTAGGCAGAATCCTTAACTCTTCAACACTTTCATTCTTTCCGTGGCTATTATCAGTAATAAACGTTCCTCTGCCCAATAAAGTCCCATCTCCGATTGTCACTTTATTCGCACATGTGATTACACAATTATTTGTGACCGTAACTTTATCTCCAATAATTAGGTTCGGCCTCTGACTTCTTTTTCTCCCATTATAGCTTTCCCAAGCCCACAAAGAAATATTGTCACCGCCAACAAAATTATTTCCTATAGTGATATCTTCTGGCCCTACAATTGAAAAATTTAACCCAATTTTGCAATTTTCTCCTATTGATTTGAATTTTCTCTTCATCTGAGCCCATTCAACGATTTTTATAATTCTACTAGGATGAATAATATATTTTAATATTTCCATACACACCTGTCCCTTTCAGGATTAAAATATTAATTCAACAACACTGTATAAAAAGTTCTCTCGTTTTTAGATAACTCTATATTCCACGCAAGTTTCTGTGGAAGTTTTCCAATTTCAGTCATACATGCTTCGTTATACGGATAATTTCCCACTCTAGAAAGCAAAAACATATCACCGTCACACTTTTGACTCTTCATCAGTACATCATCATCTACGCCATTAATTTTGCAAGTCATAAATGCCGCATCAATGAAGAAATATAATGTGTAAGTACCATATTTTTTATAGTATTCTCTAAAAATCGCATCCATTGTTCTTACAAACAAACCATTCTTTTTCGATGCAATAAAAAATCCAGACCAGGAACAAGCGAACCCCTTATAGTTTAAAAATTCTCTACTACTTGCAAATTCAAGTGTATTAAATGACTGATTCTCTCCAAGTCTCCCAATCAAATCGTAGTTATTCACAAAAAAGATAGTTGCATCAATCCACATGCCACCGTTATTCTTTAACAGATTAAATCTAAGAATATCTGAAAAAGTCTGTACTGATATTTTTCCGGTTTCAAACCCTTCTAACACCATCGGATCAATATCTGTATAGTTTTTATAGTTATCTTTTGAAATCCGTATTACATTAAAACCACTATAATTGTCTTCAACCGACTTTATGCATTTTTTCACAACACTTGGTGCCTTTTCGAATCCATCCCACCAGAACACAAAAATATTCTTCTCTACAGTTTCCTGTTCAGGCTTTAACTTCAAGTCACTTATAATCGAAGAAATCCTAGAATCCATCTCTGGCATTAGTGCATTTATATCTGTGAATGCTGTTCTACGTTGCTTTCTGAATTTTGCTAAATATATTCCCTTTTTTAATCCAACACGGTTGCAGTCTCGAATAAACGTCTTTGATTCTCTTGCATAATTGCGGATATTTTTCAGTCCAGTCACACAATTATTCATTGCGAAGAGGTATATGGATGAAAACGGGCAGTACAATCTCATTGCAAGCGATACCTTTTGCCTTGAACTTGATGTCGTGTGGAAAATATACTTTAAAGCCGCTGCATATACGTCATCATTTTTCAAAGTTCTATACAGTTCCCTAAATTTATCAAGGTTATTATTTAAGCCGGTATAAAGAGATTCAATCAGGAAGAAATATAATACCAATGCGTTATTAACTTTTCCTCCGTTATCCGTTAATATCTCCGCATATGTTGTATACGCTTTATTTGCTTTTTTCAAATACCCACTGATGTCTTTGCTTTTCATCATCGAGTTCTGATTTCCAATATTGTAGTAATACGAATTAACGCCTTGAATGCTTTTTCCCTTTTTACTTTGCATCAACACCAAGAAAGTAAAAATCGTATCCTCTCCTAATGTTATCCCCTTACATTGTTCAAATGTCTCTATCGCCGTTTTTACCGTCTCAGCCTTATACAACTTATTCCACCGTGCAAAGAAAACTTGTTGTGAAACTCTTCCGCTCTTCTCAGAGTACAAATAAGTATCTCTCAATTCCCTAAGGGCGTTACCTTCATAGACAACCGTATTGCTAATAAAATACGGATTTAAGCTACCGCAGTTATCATAATAAAATCCACTGGCCAGAAAATCATAATCCTGATCTAGTTCATCTATAAATCGTGAAATAAAATCTTTTCCTACACGATCATCTGGATCCAAGAAAGCGATATAGCGTCCACGCGATGCTTGAATTCCTGCAATCGTTGCATCAACCAAACCTCCATTTTTTTTATCAACGCAACATATTCTTTTATCGACTTTACTGTAGTTTTCAATAATCTCCTTGCTGCTATCTGTTGATCCATCATTAACAAGTATAATTTCGATATTTTTGTATGACTGCTCCATCAAACAGGGAATACTCGTGTGTAAATACCTTTCCTGATTATATATGGGAACAACTATTGACACTAAGACATCCTTCATTTCACTTTCTCCTCCTGTTTGTAGCGTAATCATTTTACTTTAAAGTTTTATTTAATGCTCTAATTTTCCCTTTTCCATACTTCAAATCCGGTTCCATGTAAGCACCTTCACCCCATTCATTCCAAGAGTTCAAGAATACAATCCGATGCTCTGGCGCCTTATCTTCAACACACTCAACTGCTTTTCTTGCCGCCTTTTCAAAGGTCTCCGGCGTATTATTATAATAAATAATTGCTTTTCTTCCAGATCTTGGAGAACGGTCCCATCCTGCAAGAAGCTGCGGATAAACATCATCTCTTCTATCAGACGGAGAATAGAAATTGTCTATAATCTTGCTGTAATCAAACTTATCCAGCAATGCTCCCGGAAATACCTTTCTAATAGCAGCAAAGCACACTTTTCTTAACTTACCGCCCGTCTTCAACTCTGCATACTTCTGATCTGTAGTTCCCACTGCATCAAAGCCCAATGCCTTAACCTCCGAAATATTCTTATCGACTGCTTTATCAATATTTTTGATATTATCTTTTGTAATAGTCGGCATAGAATCAATTATTCCAACAAAATGGAATCCTGGCAGTCCATTTTCCTTTGCGAGACGATTCCACAAATCCATAAATCTTTTCGGTTCCGGCATTGCTCTAGGTACAAGGATAGAAAACAGTAACTTACCATCAACCTTAATGTAGCGTTTATCTTTGAAAGCATCTAACAAGCGATAAAAATGTTTAATATCGTCTTCTTCTCCAGGAAACTCCTGTTTGAAAATCATTGTGTCTTTTGCAATAGAAGAACCCTTTTCCCATGTTTTCGTTGTCCAGTCATGGAGTGCCCAACCCAAGCAGAACGGGAAATCAGGTTCTCCACTCTTCACTACTTCATCAAATGGCATTTGAAGAACTTCTTTTCCATTGCCAAACCAATAATGCCAATAGCAAAATCCCTCTATGCCAGCTTCCTTTGCCAGCTCGGCCTGCTCTTTTCTCACTTGAGGTAATCTCAAATCGTAAAATCCTAAATCTGCAGGGATTCTGGGCTGATAATGCCCTTTAAATAGTGGCTTTGCCTTAGCCACATTCGTCCATTCGGTGAATCCCTTTCCCCAGTATTTATCATTTTCTGCCACAGGGTGATACTGCGGCAGATACAATGCAATCACTCGTGCTTTTTTTGTGCTTTCCATTTTATTCTCCTTTAACAAGCCGCACACAAAAACGGCGTTTTATCTAATCGGCTCCCACAGTTGGGTCTCAAGATTATATCTCTTTAGTATTTTTGCTGGACTCCCAACTGCCACGCAATAGTCCGGCACATCTTTAGTAACCACTGAATTGGCTCCAATCACGCAATGGTTACCGATCTTTACATTACCTACAATCACCGCATTAATTCCAATGTAAGAACCTCCTCCAATGGATACTTTCTGACCTCTTTGTACAATTCCTTGATCTATCACAGGAACATTTATATCACGATACTCATGGTCGCAATCAGTTATGTACACATTTGGCGAGAGGAGTACTTTCTCTCCAATATCCAGAGAATTGGCAATAGATATCCGGCATCGCTCACCAATTTCGGATCCCTTTCCAATTCTTACCGTACCCCCCCCCGACCAGATTTGGGTATAGGGACGTACCGTTACGGAATCTTCCAAGGTAATATGACGTTTTCCTTTTAAGCTGCAATGCTTGCCAATATAGACATTCTGTCCAGCAGTTACACCAAAGATTTTTGCTCTCATCAATCCAAGGATTTCCTTGGCCTTTCCTTTAAGTCCCATCCTTACGATACCTTTCTAATAAATTTATTCGGATACAGGAAGAACTCCAACCACTTCGTTTTCTTCATAATCCAAGCTGCAATAATCGGACCTGCAAAGCTAATTACAAGCCCCAGTACTACATGAATCACAGCATTTTCAATGCCAATCTTCATCAGAATCGATCTCAGCGGTGCTGCAAACAATGTGTGCAGCAAGAAAATCGGCATTGTGTATTTTGCTAGAAAGTCCATACCTCTACCAAACTTTTCCTCAAAACCTGCCACAATAAGGATTACAGCTACACAAGCCAATAATCCCATAGCAAAAGAAATTGCACTACCGCTAATTTCCGCCGTATATACCACAATGCTCAAAATCATAAATAGCAATCCGCATATCGTTCCTTGTACTTTTCTGCCTTTCAGCTGCACATCAAACACGCAAATACTCATACCGAGCACAAACCAGATTTCGTTTGAGAGAACTGTTGATACTGCGTAAACGCTGTACCCCCCCCCAGTCAAAATTAGGCCTTTCACAACTATTGCAACTACCAATCCAACTGCGGCTGCTTTCACACTGCTAAAAGTCGGCGTAACAAGAAAAATAAAGAACAATGCGTACAGATACCAGTACGGAGCAGTTGGATGAAGGAGCAGTGTATCGCCTAAACCACCAATCTGGTCATTGACACTGCTTGAGAACATCTTTTTCAGCACCCATGTAGCAGTCGTAAAAGTCGCATAGGGTACGCCGAGTGCTAACACCTTTTTCGCCACATTCTTGCACCAGCTACTAACACTGTTTACCTTGCTGTACTTCTGATACAAATATCCGCTACAAATAAAGAACAGCGGCACATGAAAGTAGTAAATCGTCGTTTCAAACCACTCATACAAATCATTTTCAGGCAGAATACTTGCCTTTGTCATACTTTGGAAGAAATGGCCCAGTACAACCAATATACAGGCAATGACTTTTACATCATCGACCCATTTTTCTCTTGTTCTTACCGCTGTCTTTTCACCCATTACTTTGTCTCCATCTGCTGTGCGATATCAGCATCCACAATTTCCTCGCCAGTCTTATGCTTCAGCTGTTCCTTGGATGCCTCACTCAGACCGTTGTTGATCACGCAGTTCATATCGCAGGTACTGCACTTATCCAGTTCCTCTTTGGTAACTTTTCCATCACGGTAGTCACGGCAGATTTTCAGCTCATACATGCTGTACGGATGCTTGGTGAACAGAGCCTTAAACTTGTGAACCAGAACCCAGGTAGCAGGCTTCCAGATGTACTTGTGCATAGCCGGGGAAACAGAACCGATCATCCAGCAATCGCGGTCACAGCAACGAACCTTCGCACGAACCTTCTCGGCTTCCGGGCTGTTCCACAGCTCATCCCAGGTCTGATTGTTCAGGTTGCCCATGACTTCCTTATCCTTGGTACCATTGCAAGGCATAACATCGCCATACGGATCAATGAAGAAGGTGTCGAAACTCATGTCGCAAGGCAGCAGACGCTTCTGGCCGTAGATGTAGTTGATCAAGCCGTGATTAAAGTATGCACGGAACCACTTCTTCGGGCTGTTGCTGCGGAGCAGTTCATTGACCAGATTCTCGAAGTTCTTTGCGACCATCGGACGATCGTGGATGATGTTCTTCGCCTCAACGAAGTAGAAGCTGTTATGCAGAGAAGCAGTTGCAAACTCCATGCCCATCTCGTCAGAGATCTTGTACAGCGGAACCAGGTCAGGAGCGTTCTTATCCTGAACGGTCATACCGAAGCCAACGTCCTTCATGCCCATCTCACGCAGCTTTTTCAGTGTGCCGTAACCACGCTGGTAGCCGTTCTGCAGACCACGGATCTCGTTGTTGGTCTGCTCCAGACCTTCGATAGAGATACGGATACCGATCTGAGGAAACTCTTTGCACAGGTCAACGATACGGTCGGTGAAGAAACCGTTCGTGGAAATAACGATACGGTCAGACTTCTTGTACAGTTCACGCACGATATCTTTCAGGTCAGTACGGATGAACGGCTCGCCGCCGGTGATGTTTGTGAAGTACATCTTCGGCAGCTTCTTGATGGTTTCGATGCTGATTTCCTCTTCCGGCTTGGAAGGTGCCTTATAACGGTTGCACATGGAGCAACGAGCGTTGCAGCGATAAGTGACGATGACAGTACCATTTAACTTCTTTTCTTCAGACATGATTAACTCTCCTAACTCTCTCTTTTAAGAATGTTTCGACTTTATTTAAGAACCACTTGGCACATACCGAGAACACAACCGAACCACAGATGACTGCAATCGCTGTGAAGATATATGCCAGCAAAGCATTTTCATTATTTAAACAAGATTGCTTTCATTCCGTAAGCATCCCCCACAGTGTTTCGGCATACTTTTTCTCGGAGCACTCGCTCTCAAGGAAATCCTTAAACTTTGCTGCACAAACATCTGCATCGTTTGTATGCAGAAGATAATACTGAATTTTGTCCACCCAATCCTCTACTGTATTCTTACATAAGACTCCGCATCCATTTGATAAATATCCTTCTGTCGTAACTGTATCGGATGTTATAATCATTTTATTATTTGCGGCCGCCTGAAAATACACAGTCAAGCCTGCCGGTGCTTCTGTATCCAACGGCATAGCAATAAGTTGTGACTCGCACAGAAACTCCATAAATTCGCTTTCCAGGATATCTGTTTTAACGCAGACATTATCACCCATAACATCCAAAAACTGTTCTTTCAGGGCACTTGGCATAACACAATTAAACATCACCTTTGGAAGCTTTTTCGCTACTTCAAATAACAGTTTCCAATCCCGGCCATTTCTGCCACCACAAAAAACCGTATTTGCCTTGGTTTCTACTGACTTATTCAACGTATAATTTTGATGATAGACATCATGCAAAAGCGTAAAATTCGATTTTGTATTCAAAATTTGATTGATATGGCAACCATACTCTGCGGTCGTAACTGTTGCCGCAAAAGAATTCGAACACAATGCCTTTTTATAAAGATACTTTGCTACCTTGTTTTTCGTTGTATTTTTATCTTTGAGCAAAATATTGATTGCTATAACCTTAATCTTCTTGTTGGTCAACTTACTCAGCCACCAACATAGTACTCCCATAAAGTCATACCAGCATACAATGGTATCTCCCGCCTTTGTACGTTTTACGGTTGTACTGCACACTGAGAGCATCTGCTTGATAGAAGTGCAGCGCCACTCAGGATAAATTTCCTTGTACTCTTTTTCAAATGCCGCAGTCAAAAACGACATATCTTCCAATTTCTTGGGTTTATCATACAAAACATAAATCATGCTTCACCCCTATAAACCTTCATAGTTTTCTCGTAATACTCATCAATGGTATCGAAGCTGATAATCCATCCGCTGATACTCAAAGAGAATCGCCTCCCAGATAAATCGGGATGAGCTTGTTACAATAAGCTTCAAGATCATCTCGCTCAAGGTTAAGGCACGCCTTTGCGTACTTATCGGTCTCTGTCGGATCATTCCAAAGTTCCTTGATAATAGATGCCAGTTGCTTGGAATCCCGGCTTGTGAACAGTCGCCCATCCACACCATCTGTAATCAACTCAGGAATGCCACCGATATTTGCGCCGATGACAGGGGTTCCACGCTGCTGACTCTCCATAACAGAGAACGGGCAGTTTTCATAGACTTCCGAAGGGCAAATAGAGAACTTTGCTTCCCGAATCAGTTTGTCCAATGCATCGCCAGTCTGGAAACCAACATTCTTAACATTTTTCAGCTGATTGACCTTGTCTTCCAATGGGCCAGAACCAGCAAAAATAAACTGAATATCTGGCAACAGATTGCAGGTCTCAACGAGTGTGTTGATTCCCTTCTCTTCAGAGAAGCGGCCGAAGTAAAGGACGTAATCTTTCTTTTCAACCTTTTTAGGCTCTACCTTCTCCACGAAGTTGTGCATTGCGATTGTCTTAGTTGCAAACAGCGGATTCGTATCCATCTTGGTTTTCAAGAATTCCGAGCAGCAAATAATCTTGTCAATGTACTTGTATGCTCCGTTCCATTTCCAGAACTCCGCCTCCATCATGCCAACGATAGATTTTGCAGTAGAACCGTGAACACATTTTCCCTTTACACAATTCATGAAATGACCGCCGAGGCACTTCTCACAGTTCTCATGTGTGATAGGGTTCTTTAATTGATGGTTCGGGCAGACCAGCTGGTAGTCATGTGCCGTGAAGATGATCTTACAATCTCTTCCGGTCTCCTTGCGCCACTTCACGATTTCCAAGATGATGGAAGGAGTCAGTTGGTAGTTAAAATTGTTCAAGTGACAGACATCCGGCTTGAAGTCGTCCAGAACTTTCCGCAGCTGCACTCTTGCTTCCTTGCTGTAGATAGTCTTGATCGGGTAGGTCAGCTTGCTCAGTTTGCTGCCGCCGTGGAAGTCCATATCAGATGTATAAGCATTGACCCGGTTACCCACGCAGCGGCCTTCATGCTCCATACCGAAGTACTGAACCTCATGTCCGTGCTGCTCTAGCGCCTCACCCAGCTTAAATATGTAGGTTTCTGATCCACCGTTTGGATATAGAAATTTATTTATTATCAATACTCTCATCTATTATTTTCTCCTGTACAGTTTCATCGTTTCTTTTACGACATCATCCCAGTTGTATTTCTCGCAGATAAAGTCAGCTGCCTGCTTCTTCATTTTCATAACCATTTCAGGATGGTCACAAGCCTCTTGCAGTTTTTCTCGCAAGTCCTCTACATTCGATTTTTTGAAAATCAACGCCTTATCTTCCACAACCTCTGCGCACTCTGGAATGTCGGATACCAAACAGCAGTTGCCGTAGCTCATTGCCTCCAGCAGACTTAATGGCATTCCTTCCAGATCAGACGGCAGCGTGTAGATGTAAGCATTGCTGTATAGTTCATCCAGCATTGCTCCCTGCACAAACCCGGTAAAGAGAATCCGATCGTCACCCTTCGCCAGTTCTTTCAATTCCTCCATAAAGGAATCCGTATCACTGGAGCCGCCTGCGATAACCAGCTTTTTATCCGTCTTGACATTCTTGAAGGCCTCAACCAGATATCGAATTCCCTTTTCTGGCACCAGACGACCGAGGAACAATATGTATGAGTCTTTTTTCAGCCCGAACTTATCTGTAATCAGACTTGCTTCCCGAATCTGCGGCCTATTCACGCCATTAGGGATAAAGTGCGTTTCTCTTCCATAAGTTTCCTTAAAATAGTCCTGCACTCCTTTGCTCAGAACAATGACCTCGTCCGCATATTTCGCAGCATTTTTTTCGCCTTGGTGGATAAACTTAGAACCAAGTCCTGATTGCCATTTCTCGCGCTGCCAATCAATGCCATGGACGGTAACTACAACTCTTTTCCCAAACATCTTCGGCAGCCATGCAAAGAACGCCGGTCCTTCGGCATGGATGTGCACCACATCGTATTTTCCAAATGCACTATAAAGTGCCGCAAATGCGGAGGAGCTGACTGCAGCAAGTCCGCGCCGTTCAATGGTCGGAACAGATTTCTGACGGATTCCCTCGTACTCTGTTTTACCAGCATCGTCATATTCTGCACCACTCACATGATGGCCTGCTCTGTTGTAGCAGGTCACGTCACAACCATTCTGTGCCATTCGGGTGCAGAGCTCTTTGACAACGATCTCTACTCCACCTTCTCTCGATAATCGCTTCTGTCCGAACATTGCAATCGCAAGTTTTTTACTCATAAATCTTTCCCACAATCCCACTCAATTTCTTCATCAACATCTCGGTCAACACAAAGAGCGGATAGGCTCGCTTGCCTGTCCGCTGGCTGTCACCCCACCCTCATGGTCGAGATTTCTTCCTGTGCGGCATTTCTGCCACACAGAAAGATCATTCGTTTATTCTTCGGGTAAGAAAATATGAACTTCGGGTCGCGGAGCCTTTCATTCTCTGCCGTCCCCTTGTCCCTATTATGACAGCCGCGTATTATTTCACACTCCCCATCTGGATTCAAGAACACAGTACCACCCAGTTTATGGATTTCTCTGTAAAAATGACCAGCAAAAGGCCCAATGCGGCAAGCCATGATGTAAACTATCGGATGAGGGATATGGTTTTTCTTGATATGTTCGCAACAAGCCTTTAGTGCAGCAACATCATAATAAATTGCCTGTGCAGCGCCAATCTGAGGAACATCTATTTTGAAGCAGTGGGCATTGTGAAATTCAAACTCGTGATCATTGATCTTTGTCACGCCCTCAAACTTGCTCTCATCCATGCAACCATCGCCATTGGCTTTGCAGGCAACATGATATTTGATGTTTTCTTTATTCTGGTGATACTCCGTGAGCTTGTAGACAAAGGTCTCATAACCTCCGTAAGCCCCCAATGACTTCGCGCCGACAAGGTATACGTGCTGCACTTCTTTTTTTGAATTCATTCCTCTATTCCATCCTCACATTTTTATCGCTAATATTGCATCTATTCCCTTATGGATAAAAACAAACCTACAGTGGGTCGCACAAAGGCAATCCACCGTAGGCTTGAACTCTCCTTCAATCTTTATTTGTTGCTCCTTTTTGTGGGTCAAGACAGAGCTTCCAAAAGCCTCCTACATATAACCCCCAGGATTTTCCGCTTCTTGCAGTTTTTCAACAAATAAAACATTTGAAGGACAACTCAAGCCGTCAAAACCATTTAGTTATCGTAGGTTTTCTTGGTTGACCCTATTATATCTCTAGCCCCGGTACCGGCAACCGCAATTTTATAGTCCTTTTTCATAATCCTATATCCTCCTGAAATTCATCTTACTTATATGGAAGGCTCATATTGAGCCGATCAATCTATATCAAACAGTGTGTTCATCATCCATGCCAGATGATCTATCGCACTGTAGTTATCATTTTTCTCACAGTGACCGTCCACTTTTCCGACCACCGCTGAATCTTTTATGTAGACCTGTCATGGGCTACTCACTTATTTCGCTTCAACTGAAACTTTATGGTAGACACCTTCATGCCAGCTCACCAACAAAGTGCTGGGTCTTATTGTCATAACCCGTACACCAACTCACTTTGTTAAAACTGTACAAGTTCATATTCCATCTTTGTTGCAACATGAACAATCATCTTCCCCTCACCACCTCTAATTCCCCGGAAAAATGCAGTTATCATGTCCTACTTCTGTCTGCAATAAACTTTTCCAGAAAAATAGATTTTGGGCTTTTCAACACTTTCAACCTCCACCTCTAATTCTTCAGAAAAATGAAGGTATCATGTCCGTCCCTTGCTCTGCAATAAAACAGGCTCGCAGTAGGGGTATTTTGCATGAGTTTTATACGCCACCGTAGACCATCATGCCGCCACTGAAAGTTTGAGGTAGACATTACTCCCCACGTCCCAGCAAACACACCTTAAATGTTTTAAAAATGATCTTCCAATCCACCCAGAAGCTGCGCTCCTTGACATACTTCACGTCCAGATCCATCCACTCCTCAAAGGAGAGGTCATTCCGGTGCGGAGCAATCTGCCAATAGCAGCTCAAGCCGGGGGTCACATATAGGCGCTGCTTTTCGTAGTCGCCGTACTGTTCCACCTCACGGGGCAGCGCCGGGCGGGGGCCAACAATACTCATATCGCCCTTCAGGATGTTCCACAGCTGGGGAAGCTCATCGATGCTGGTCTTGCGGATGAACTTGCCCACGCGGGTAATGCGGGGGTCGTCCTTGATCTTGAACACAGGGCCGTCCATCTCGTTCTGATCCAGCAGGTCGTCCAGTTTTTCCTCTGCGTTGGGGCACATGGAGCGGAACTTATAGAACTTGAAGGGCTTTCCGTTGCGGCCGATGCGCTCCTGACTGAAGACAGGTCCTGCGGACGGGTCATCCACCACAATTGCAATGGCCGTAGCCAGCATGACAGGCGACAGCACCACCAGTGCCAGCGATGACAAGATCACGTCCTGCGTCCGACGTCCGATCCAATAGAGCTGGTGCTCTCTCAGATTTTCCTTTCGGTCAATTTCAGCCGGCTTATTGATTCCAGTTACCTCTACGCTCATTTTTTCTCCTCACTCACACTATGTAATCTCACACACGATTCCAACTGTACGTCCTCTTATCCAGCTTCAACGGCAGAGGCACTTGCAGTCACTTTTTGGCATCGATCCGCAGCGCCCCATACGTCAGGGCACGCAAAACGCCCCTGACGACTGCTTCGCCAAGGGTCATTTTGTTTGCAATTCTTCCATCAAGCACCTTTTCCTCGCACCGTCCCATCCCAGTTAGCGCACCTTTGCCTGTTCTCGGATGATGTCCAAATCGTCGAAACGCCACACCTATCACCCCTTCCGCAATTAAGGGGTATCTCTCATTCGCTCGTGGGAGATACCGTGCGTTCGACATCCTATAGCAATTCAACTTTTTAATGCAACAGCAACAGCGTTGAATTGCATATCGCAAATATGCTGTTTTCATGTTGCACGAATTTCTTGCCTTGCGATAAAACTATTTATAAGTTTATTTTACCATTGTGTTACCTTGTACGCAAGGGGTTTTGACACTATTCTACCCCCCCCCCTAGAAAATTTTGGTCGATATTGTCAATCTTTTTGTGATTTATTGTCCAATTTGCTTCAAAAAACAGCCACAGATTCAATTTTAGTAGAATTAGTAGACGATTAAGCATCCACCGGGGCTTTGCTGACGGAGAAATCCTATCATAATTTTGCTGTTTTGCCAGATGCAGCAAACCCAACAGGCGGCTCCGGTAACCTGCCCGTTGGGTTTGGTCAGAAATAGAATAACATCACCCCGGCTTCTGCCTTTCAAAAAGGGAAACCGGGGTGATGTTATCTACTTTGTGGCAGGTGTCCAGAATGCCGGACCCATCTCATTTACTGTACGCTCAGCAGTTCTTCCACGCTCTTGCGGGCAGGTGCGGCGGGATCCTGTGCAGGATGACCGATGGCAATGAGCGCAGCCACTGTCTGTCCTTCGGGCACGGAGAGCACCTTTGCCACCTTGTCCGGGTCATAGATGCCCATGATGACCGTCCCGAGGCCCAGTGCGTGCGCGGCAAGGCAGAAGGTCTGTGCGGCAATACCGGCGTCAAAGGACTGCCAGTGGCCTTCGAGCGGGCTGGAATAGCTGCCGTCCCGCTCAAAACCAGAGCGTCCCGTCACCATCGTCAGCGCAACCAGTGCGGGGGCATGGGAAAGCGTGTTGGCGTTATAGGTGAAATCCAGCACACAATCGCTGGCGATTTTCTCACGCTTCTGCGCATCTTCCACGAGAATATAGCGGGCGATCTGGGTATTTTTCCAGCTGGGGGCATAAGCGGCAGCGGCCACCACTTCGGCCACCTGCTCCGGGGTCACAGGCTCTTCGGTAAAGCGGCGGACGCTGCGCCGGGTCTTGATGCATTCCAATGCTTCCATAATTGTTTTCTCCTTACGGCAGTTTGTTGGATATAACTGTCTCTCTATTATTACAACTCCGCCCGGCTTTGTCAAGATGCTTTCGAAACGGAGGCCGGGCCGCTCAGAACAGGTCGAGCATACTGTCCAGATAGATGGCTTCCCGGACGTGCAGCTGGTACTCCGGCCTTACCATATAATAGAGCAGAAATTCCAGCACCAAGGCGCTACCGAGGCCCCGTCCCTCGATCTTGAAGTTGGAAAATCCCATCGGAAGGAAGGTCCTCCGGATGTCCTCCACGCCGATGAAACTGGGGTTCTCCATCGCCTTCGAGAAACGGTAGCCCTCCCCCGCGCCCGGGGCAGTGCAGATATGGTCGGGGCAGTCCTCGCCGAGATTTTTGCGGCTGACATTCTCGTAGCAGCGCTTCCGGTCCCGGCATCCGACCCAGCAGCACTCGTTGCAGAGAAACTCCACCTTGTCCTTCTGGGGCTGCGTCAGGCTGTCCAGCTGTTCAAAGGCCTTGTTCAGTCGGAAATCCGGCACCACATAGCGAAATTCCTCCCGGGCCGTCTCGTCCCGGAGCTGTCGGAAATCCGTCAGCACCTTGGTTGTGGAGGAGACGAGGTAAAGCTGCGGGTAGTGCGTCCTCAGGTAGTCCAGCAGCAGCTCCGAATGGAGGATGACGCCATTCTCCACCCCGCCGCTCTGTGCAAAGAGGGCGCAGAGCGCATTGCATTTCCGGTTCGAAAGATGTTCCTCCCGGAGGAGGGAGTTGCTGAAGGTCAGCCGGGCCGAGATGCCATACTCCTGCATCAGTGCAAGGACCTCTCTGGGGTCATTCTCGCCGAAGCCGGTGCGTCCCCCGCCCCAGATGCAGTCGGCCGGTGCTCCGTAAATGGAGCCAATGCTGCACCAGTCATAGAAATATTCCCGATGCCCCCGGTACAGGGGCAGAAACTCCCGGTACAGCTCATAAAACTCAAACAAACCGGGCAGGTGATAATAGGCTTTTTCTTGTTTCATCGCACCCTCTTCTCTCTCGTTCTTTCCTATTGTACCACGTTTCCGCCCCACAAAAAAGCCCCCGGAGAGCTTGTTACAGCTCTCCGGGGGCTTTCTGTGTGCGTTGCGCACACGACCGGCGTTTTACTCGATTGCAATCAAATTCGGGTTCTCAGGCAAAGCCTTCGTCTGCTGAGGAGCAGGCAGCTCGACGTGCAGGACGCCATCCTCGAACTTTGCGTGGATGTCCTCCTTCTTCACGGCGTCGCCCACATAGAAGCTGCGGGCACAGGTGCCGGAGAATGTCTCGCGGCGGATGTAGCGGCCATTGTTGTCCTTCTCGTCATTCGAGTGGCTGCGCACTGCCTGAATAGTCAGATAGCCGTCGTTCAGTTCCATCTGAACGTCTTCCTTCTTGCAGCCCGGCAGGTCAACAGCCACATCGTAGCCGTTCTCGGTCTGCTTGACATCGGTCTTCATCATGTTTGCACCGCGCTTGCCGAAGGTTTCACGCTCTTCACGGTTCATCGCACGCTCCAGCGCGCCATCGTTCCAGAACGGATCAAAGAGATCATCGAACAGATTCTCATGGAAAACAGCAGGCATAAACATAAATCATTCCTCCAATCCCGGCGTTCGGGTCGGGTAAAAAATCTTTATGTTGTTCATTCGGAAAAGCTTTCCGGGGAGCTGCTCGATCACCTCGCGGCTCTCTCTTTTGCCCTTCCTCCTGAGCACGCCATAGTTATAGCACCATTTATTAGCAGTGTCAAGCATAGAGTGCTAAAATTCACGAAAAGATAATACTTTTATCATCTTTCATGCAATCTTCCTCATTTTTCTTCCCAGATACGTATTTTATTAAAGTATCGCCTCTTGCAGGCCGTTTCCCACAGGGCAGAGCCACATCCAGAACCATCACGCTGAGCGGATACAGCAGCGGCATCAGACAATTTCCGACGTATGCACTTGCCATCTGGACTCCAATGATTGCCTGCGACCGATCCGCCCCAAAGTGGCTCGGCGTTGCATGGATGATGCCGGGATAGATGGGCGCACAGCCAAGGCCGACAGGCAGGGCCATCGCTGCGGGCCGCCACTCCCCTTCCCGGCGTCTTGACAAGCCTGTTCCTTCCCATTACAATACGATAAAAGAGTCCGCAGAGGAGCTTTTGCAATTTGCAGCTACAGGCTCCGGGAAAGGAATGTCGTCATGGAACCAAAAACAAAACAATATCTGCTCGTGACCGTTGTGGGGGTAACGCTTTTTGTCGCACTGCTGCGGCTTTCTGCCGTTCTGGCCTTTGCCGCCGAACTTGTCGATCTGATCCTGCCCATTCTGGCCGGTGGCATTCTGGCGCTTTTTCTCAGCGTGCCTATGGCCGGACTGGAAAAGCGGCTGAGAAGCCTGTTCCGCAGGGCCAAAAAGCAGCCCTCGGGCAGCGCCATCCATCTTCTCAGCTTTTTCATCACCCTGCTCGGCGTTGTTCTTGTGCTGGTGCTGGCGCTCACCCTGCTGATCCCGGAGCTTGTGCAGTCGTTTCACAGCCTCTATCTGCAGATCGAGTCCAATATCCCTCGCTGGACCGCCTATCTCAGCGCACAGGACACCAACATGGACTGGTTGATGCACTGGCTGGAGGGCATCGACTGGGAGCAGCTGCTGCACAGGATCACCAACAGCATCGACACCGTGCTGGTCAATGCGGTCGGGGCAGTATCTGCCACCGTGAACATCGTGGTAACTGCATCTTTTGCCCTGATCATCTCCATCTATATGTCCCTCGGGGCCGAGAGTCTCTGCCACCACGCCCGCACACTGGTATGCGCCTATCTGAAGCCCAGCCACGCCGCCGGGCTGCTGAAATTCTGTCGGCTGTTCCGTCAGTCCTTCGCAAACTTTCTGACGGGACAATGCAGTGAGGCCGTGATCCTCGGTGTCCTCATGACCCTTGCATTTTCGGTTTTCCGGATCCCCTACGGCAGTCTGGTGGGGATGCTCACCGCCATCTGTGCCATCATCCCCTATGTGGGAGCACTGATCTCCTGCGTGGTCAGTGTGTTCCTTGTGCTTCTGGTGGATCCTGTGCTGGCGGTGCGCTGCCTCATCGTCTACCTTGCCGTGCAGTTTATCGAGAACCAGTTCATCTATCCCCGCGTGGTGGGAAAGTCCGTGGGGCTTTCTCCGTTTTACACCCTTGTGGCCGCCATGATCGGCGGAAAGCTTTTTGGCATCATCGGCATCATCTTCTTTATCCCTCTGACTGCGGTGGTCATTGAGCTTGTAAAAGAGGACGCCTTCCGACGCCTGCATACAAAAGAGACCCTGTCCTGACAACAGCGACCCCGGAGAGTGATTCCCACCGCTCTCCAGGGTCGCTGTTTTTTTATTCTTTGTTCACTGTGTTGACGTGGCAGAAGAGGCTCCGCAGGGCAATGAGTCCTATTTTCCGGTCAAGAACATCGTCGGCAGAAATTTCCTCTTGACAAAGCGGCGGGGATAGCATATAATGCAATCGTTCTAAATAGAACAATATATCACAGGAGGTATCTATGAACTTTTGGGATCATCACAAAGCCATTACCTGCTACTATGAGCTGCTGATGTCATCCGTATGTCAGAAATATCAGCTCCGGCAGATGGAGTATGATATCCTGATGTTTTTATACCATAATCCTCAGTACCATACCGCCGCAGATATTGTACGGGTGCGCAATTCCACCAAATCTCATGTCTCCACCTCACTGAAAGTGCTGGAGGAGCGGGGACTGATCGAAAAAAAGGTCGCCGACGGGAACAAAAAGCATATCGATGTCTATTTGTCCGCGTCGGCTCAGCCGATCATCGCCGAAGGGCTTGAGGCTCAGCGGCAGTTTGCCAGAGATATGTTTCAGGGACTCTCAGAGCCTCAAATCGCAGCTTGTAAACAGGCATTCCAGAAGATATGCGACAACGCAGAAGAATGCCTTAAAATAAAAGGAATGACACATCATGAATCATAAAGCCTACCAACCCAAAATGCCCGACCTGATGGAGGCGGTGTTCGATGCCGCCTATCTGATTTTTGATCTCATCGCAGGCATCCTCTTTTTCACGATGGCTCAGGGCCGCAGCCTTTTTATCCTATATGGCGTCCTGACCCTGACCCTCTGCGGCGGTGACGCCTTCCATCTGGTGCCCCGGATCATCCGGGCCGTGCGAGGCAGCAGCGACCGAATCAAAAAGCAGCTCGGCATCGGGCTGCAGGTCTCTTCCATCACCATGACGGTATTCTATATCATCCTGCTGTATGTCTGGAAGGCCACCTTCCCTCAGCTTCAGGCTCCCGTAGCTGTGGAAGTCCTGATCTGGCTGTCTGCCATCCTGCGCATCCTGATCTGCCTGCTGCCCCAGAACAACTGGTGTACCGATGAGGGCAACCCCACCCTGTCCATCCTGCGCAACGCGGTGTTTGCCCTTACCGGCCTCGGCGTCATCATCCTGTACGCCATCTCCGGCAATACTGGCGACTACCATATGACCCGGATGGTGGCAGCCATCCTCATCTCCTTCGGCTGCTACCTGCCTGTGACCCTTTTCAGTAAGACCAAGCCCAAAGTGGGCCTGCTGATGATCCCCAAGACCTGCTCCTATATGTGGATCATCGCCATGGGTCTGCAGCTTCTGTGACTGTGTTACAGAAGAGCCAAATGCAAATCGTTATTATATGATCAGCAAGATCCTCTTTAACTTCAAACGCCATTCAACCGGCAGAATGGAGAAAACACTATTCTAAATGTACTGTATTTCAGACAGCGATCCTTCAGGGTGTAGATCGTAGACTATCCGATAATATTATCATAAAACCTCTGCAGCACCATTGCCAATTCCTCTGGAGACTCTATGTTTGCTTCATGACCTGTTTTCAAAAGCTCATGGAAGTGGGCATCGCTCAAATAACTGGCAAGTTCCTTTGAGGCTTTTTTGTTTGCGTTGTCCTTTTCTCCACAAACGATCAATGCCGGACAGGACACCTTATATAATGAATCCCTGAGATCCAATTCCGCCATCGTGCCGCACAAGCGAATCACGTCTGCTTTTTTGAAGCCAAATTGCTCGAACATTGCATTCGGCATAACGTGAAACAGCAGATTCTGGAACTTCAATAACTTTTCTGGCATTTCATATTGTGCTGCAATTAGCACCAGTGCCTTTACTTTGTCCGGGTGGTCTATCGCATAATTAAGTGCCAGAACCGCACCCAAGGAAAGCCCGCACAAAACGATCTCATTATTTTCCTTGTCGCACCTTCCTGAGAATGCAGCATACAGCTCCCCATAGGTGGCCGCTTTGCCCCTCCAGCATCTCTGCCAGACTCAAGCTGACGCTGCTGTCTGAGACCTTCGTTTCTTTTATTACTCGGTTCCAACTGTCTGGTTTTTGTCCTAGCCCATGCAAGTATAAAAACTTCATCTGTTTTCCGCTTTCCTTCACACGTCCTGCTGCATTGTCGATCTCGCTGCTGCAGTCCATCACAAATCAGATGCGCTCTGCCCCGGTCAGCTCGGTCTTGCCCAGCCCTTCGGCAATGCACCGCGCCAGATACCGGCTGTTTCCGGTTCCCGAAAAATAAAGCACCATGGCTGCTCCCTCGTTTTTGTGTGGTTTTTCAGATGCCTGTCTGCCCGGCAAACTGGAATTTATGTCAATGCGAACTCAATCTCATCAAGTTTATTTGTTATTGCGTTCTTTCTCCCTGTCTCCTTAAAGCCTATTCGACGATAGAGTCTCTCAGCATTTATATTATTCTCAAGAATCCACAGCGTAGGGGTATCCGTACATTGGCCTACTGCGTATAGTAACAATTTCGTTCCATAACCCATGTTTTGCATATCTGGAAGAATATAAAGATCCTCTATTAAACCCTTTATTACAGAAACAACCCCTATTGGTTTTTCTTCTACAAGCATATAGAGCTTTGTTCCGTTGTTCACCTTGTTTCTAAAATACTCCCGTTGCCGATCTGGCGTGTGTGTTTCTATGAAATCAGGAGTACAAAATGCACGATGCGATTCCTTCCAGGATATTGAATGGATGGTTGCGGCTTGAAGAAGATTTGTTTCATTTACAGGTACTATCATACTTATCTCCACAAATTCCGAGTTGTCGGTTTCAGTATACCACACTTTTTCCCGGCGGAACAGATACCGAAAACCAAAAATGCCCCCGGAGGGCTTGTTGCGGCTCTCCGGGGGCATCCTATGTGCGTTGTGCCTTGGCGCACACGACCTCTGAAGCGTCCACTCGGGAGAGCTTTCCGGCTTGTCCCGTTTTGGCACTTTTCAACGGCCCGGTTCCATGTTACAATAAGAAAAAACGAAACCGGGTGATCTTTTGGAATTTTATGGCACCATCGGCCCCGCCTGTGCCCAGCCGGAGACCTTGCAGCGCATGGTGGAAGCTGGCATGACGGGCATCCGCATGAACCTTTCCCACGGGCCTCTTTCGGCCCACAAAGACTGGCTGGACATTATCCACGCCGTGGGCATCCCCCAGCTGCTCATCGACCTGCAGGGGCCGGAGCTGCGCATCGGCACGCTGACCCGGCCCCTTGTGCTGGAACCGGGTCAGAGCCTCCGGCTGGGGCAAGGGGGTGTCCCTTGCCCAGCGGCGCTGGTGCAGGCGGCCCGGCCGGGACAGGATCTCCTGCTGGATGACGGCAGGCTCTTTGTGCAGGTGGCCAGAGCCGACGGCGCTGCCCTGCAGTGTACCGTGGTGCGGGGCGGCACCCTGCAAAGCCGCAAAAGCCTTGCAGCGCCGGGGCTGGAGGTGGCCTCCCCCACATTGACGGAGGCAGACCTGCAAAACCTGCAGCTGGCGGAAGCCTGCGGCGTTACCGGGGTGATGCTGCCCTTCGTGCGGGGTGCCGAGGACATCCGCACCCTGCGCCGGGCGCTGGAACAGGCCGGGGCCGGACAGATCCGCATTTTTGCTAAAATCGAGAACCTTGCGGGGGTGCGGACCCTGCCGGAGTTCCTGCCTCTTGTGGATGAAGTGGTCATTGCCCGCGGGGACCTTGGCAACGCCATGCCCCTGTGGGAGCTGCCCCGGTGCCAGAAACAGCTTTCGGCAGTCTGCCGGTCTGCCGGGGTGCCCTTTATGGTGGTGACCCAGATGCTGGACAGTATGTGCAGCCGGGCGGTACCCACCCGCGCCGAGGTCAGCGACATCTACAACGCTGTGGCAGACGGTGCTTCCAGCGTGATGCTCACCGGAGAGACCGCCGCCGGGCAATACCCGGTGGAAGCCATGGAGTATCTTGTGCGCACTGCCCGCACCGCCTTGGAATAACCAAAACGAACCAAAAAATGGATTGTGCCTCTCACAAAACGCCCAATTATCGCAAGGCAAGAAATTAGTGCAACATGAAAACAGCATATTTGCGATATGCAATTCAACGCTGTTGCTGTTGCATTAAAGAGTTGAATTGCTATATTTCAACAACGCTTTCAGATCTTCTTCCGGCGTTGTGATCGGCGCGATGCCATAGTTTTCTACCAGATAGTTAAGGACGTTCGGTGAAATGAATGTCGGCAGCGTGGGGCCAAGACGGATATTCTTAATGCCCAGATACAGCAGCGTCAGCAGAATGCACACGGCCTTCTGCTCGTACCAGGAGAGTACCATGGACAGCGGCAGGTCGTTCACACCGCAGCCGAAAGCATCCGCAAGGGCAACAGCGATCTGGATGGCGCTGTAAGCATCGTTGCACTGTCCGACATCCATCAGACGGGGCAGACCGTCGATGGTGCCAAGGTCAAGGTCGTTGAAGCGGTATTTGCCGCAGGCAAGGGTCAGCACTACGGTATCGGCAGGCGTCTGCTTTACAAACTCTGTGTAGTAGTTGCGGCCGGGGCGTGCGCCGTCACAGCCGGCAACTAGGAAGAAGTGCCGGATCGCGCCGGACTTGACCGCCTCAATGACCTGATCTGCCACGCCAAGCACCGTGCCGCGGGCAAAGCCGGTCATGACCGTGCTGCCGCCGTTGATGCCGGTGAAGGGCTTGTCTTCGGAGTAACCGCCCAGCTCCAAAGCCTTTTCGATGACCGGGGTGAAGTCTTTGTCCTCTCCGATGTGCATCATTTCGGGGTAGGACACCACCGACGTAGTGAACACCCGGTCGGCATAGCTTGCTTTCGGCGGCATCAGACAGTTGGTGGTGAACAGCACCGGCGCGGGAAGCTCCGCAAACTCCTTCTGCTGGTTCTGCCATGCCGTGCCGAAATTGCCCTTGAGATGGGAATACTTTTTCAGTTCAGGATAGCCGTGAGCGGGCAGCATTTCACCATGGGTATAGATGTTGATGCCTTTGCCCTCAGTCTGCTCCAGCAGCAGTTTCAGGTCGTGGAGGTCATGGCCGGAGACAACAATGAACGGCCCCTTTTCTACGGTCAGCGGAACGGTAACAGGTATGGGCGTTCCGTAGCTTTCGGTGTTGGCCTTATCCAGAAGTGCCATGCACTTGAGGTTTTTCTCGCCAACCCCCATTACGATCGGCAGCAGTTCCTCCATGCCCCAGTCCTCACCAATGGCGAAGAGTGCCTTGGCAAAAAAGCGATTCACCTCGTCATCGGTATACCCCAAGACCATGGCGTGATGCGCATAAGCTGCCATGCCGCGCACGCCAAACAGAACAAGGGATTTCAGGCTTCGGATATCCTCATCGGCGCTCCAGAGCAGGTTCATGTCGTAGTCACTGGTGCGTCCGCAAGGGGCAGCACAGCTCGAGCAGTCGGGTACCAGCTGTGCTTTTTCGGCGTGTACCCGGCCGATCAGCTCCCGAATCGTTTTTTCGTTGAAGTTCACATTGGTGACCGTGGTGAAAAGTCCCTCGATCATTAGACGCCATGCCTCCGGCGTCGCCTGCATCCCGCCGTCCGTGGCTCTGGCCAGCCCAATCAGAGCGCCGGTCAGTTCATCCTGAAGCTGTGCGACATCGGCAGTCTTGCCGCACACCCCCGCTTTTCCGGTACAGCCGGTGCAGGCTGCCGTCTGCTCGCACTGAAAACAAAACATTTTACGTTCCATCTTGAGTTCCTCTCTATTTGCTTAATCCAGAATTTTTCCGTCAATGGAGATGGTGACCACCTGCCACGGAATAAACTTTCCGCTGGTCTGAAGCGCCTTTTTCGCTGCCATCTCCAAGCCGCCGCAGCAGGGCACCTCCATGCGGAGGATGGTCACGCTCTGGATGTCGTTGCTGCGCAGGATCTCGGTGAGCTTTTCGCTGTAATCCACAGCGTCCAGCTTCGGGCAGCCGATGAGGGTCACTTTGCCCCGCATAAATTCCTGATGAAAATTAGCGTAGGCATAGGCCGTGCAGTCCGCTGCAATCAGGAGCTTTGCGCCCGCAAAGTAGGGCGCATGGACGGGTGCCAGCTTGATCTGAACCGGCCAGTTGCGGAGCCGGGAGACCGGCTGCACGGGGGCAGAAGCCACACTTTCGGCAGCCTCCGTCTGTTCCAGCATCCGCATCCGGGAGCCGGGGCAGCCGCCCTCGTGGAGATGCTTCATCTTTTCCTGCAGCTCCTTTTTCTTTTTGTTCTCCTGCACCGCCGCCTCATCGTAAGCGGGGGCTTCCCGCTCTTCAAAGGTGATGGCTCCGGTGGGACAGCCCGGCAGGCAATCGCCAAAGCCATCACAGAAATTTTCCCGCACCAGCTTTGCTTTGCCGTTGATGATGTCGATGGCTCCCTCGTGGCAGGCGGTTGCGCACAAGCCGCAGCCGTTGCATTTTTCTTCGTCAATATGGATGATCTTCCGAATCATATCTATACTCTCCTGTTGTGGGTGTTTTTGCATTTGCAGCCTTATTATAGTATACTAAGGTTATCTTGTCTGTTTGAATTCTAACAAGGAGAGCCTTTATGCAAAAATATTTGCCTGTTCTGCGGAGCTGCCCCTTCTTTACCGGGCTTACCGATGATGAGATTCTGTCCATCCTGCACTGCGTCAGTGCAGCGAAAATCACCCGTCCCCGGGGCTCCTATATTTTCCGTGCCGGAGATTCCACAGAGGTCATGGGGCTCATGCTGTCCGGTTCCACCCTTGTGATCCAGGAGGATCTTTGGGGACACCGCAACATCCTGTCCAAGTGCAACACCGGGGACTTTTTCGGGGAGCCTTACGCCGCCACCCCCGGTGCCATCCTGAACATCAGTGTGGTGGCAGAGGAGGATTGCGAAATTCTGCTGCTGAACGTCAAGCGGCTGCTCACCGCCTGCCCCACCGCCTGCGACCATCACCAAAAGCTCATCCTCAATCTGGTCAGCGTTCTCGCAAACAAAATACTGCTTTTTAACGATAAGATCACCCATGTCAGCAAGCGGACCACCCGCGAAAAGCTGCTGTCCTACCTGTCCGCCGAGTCCATCCGGCAGGCGTCCCTCTCCTTTGACATTCCCTTTGACCGTCAGCAGTTGGCAGATTTTCTCTGCGTGGAGCGTGCCGCCATGTCGGTGGAGCTTTCCAAACTGCAAAAGGAAGGGTTGCTGGTCACCAAACGGAATCATTTTGAGCTGTTGACTCGTTGATCATTCTATACGCCGCACGCAGGCGGCAAAAGTCGTTCCGGGGGAAAATCCCAGTTTGGCAAACTCCGCTGCCGGACACGCCGTACCGCAGAGCCGCCAAAAACGCAACGTATTTTCTTCTTTGAAATACCAAACGAACATTGCCGGCATATCCAAGATACGTTTTACCCGCCCTGCAATTTCCCTTATAATAGCACCGCAGTCTTGAAACAGCTGCAACATTCCCATATCACAAAGGAGGCTTTCCGGTATGGGACAACGGCAAAGTGAGATCATCAAAAATCACATGGAAATCTACTGGCACGACTATGCGTCGGCCAGCAAGGGCGTCCCCATTACCGAGGCGGGGCTTGTGGAAAAAGCCTCCGTCATTGGACGCACCGGGCTGATGCTGCTGGAATGCGGCACCGGCGCATGGCGTGTCCGAAGCTCCATGAACACCCTTTCGCGGGAGCTGGGAGTCACAACAACAGCGGACATCGGCCTGTTGTCCATTGAGTTCACCTGCTTTGACGGTGACCAGTGTTATACCCAGTCACTCTGTCTGACAAATACGGGCGTGAATACCTCCCGGCTGAACCGACTGGAGCATTTCGTCAACGACTTCGACCGGGAAGGAAAATTTATGACCGGCGAAGAACTGCACAGCCGCCTCGATGAGATCGAGCGCATCCACGGCTTGTATTCGCCCATCGCACTGGGCTTTGCAGCTGCACTGGCCTGCGGCTGCTTCACCTTTCTGCTTGGCGGCGGCATTGTGGAAATGCTGTGTGCCTTCTGCGGTGCAGGCATCGGCAACTTTGTACGGTGCAAGCTGACAAAGCACCATTTCACCCTGTTTCTGGGCATTACGGCGTCGGTCTGTTCAGCAAGCCTCGTGTATGCCATCCTGCTGAAGCTGGCAGAGGTGCTGTTTGCCGTATCGGCGCAGCATGAGGCGGGGTATATCTGCTCCATGCTCTTCATCATTCCGGGCTTTCCGTTCATTACCAGCGGCATCGACCTTGCCAAGCTGGATATGCGCTCCGGGCTGGAACGTCTGGCCTACGCCGTCCTCATCATTCTGGTGGCAACCATGACGGCTTGGATCATGGCACTGCTGCTGCATTTGCAGCCGGTGCAGTTCCCTGCCCTGAGCCTGACACTCCCGGAAGAGATCGTGTTCCGGCTGCTGGCAAGTTTTGGCGGTGTGTTCGGCTTTTCGCTCATGTTCAACAGTCCCCGGAACCTGGCAGTCTGCGCCGCCCTTATCGGTGCGGTAACGAACACGTTCCGGCTGGAGCTGGTGAGCCTTGCGGGCTTTCCGCCCGCTGTTGCAGCGTTTCTGGGCGCACTGCTGTCCGGATTGCTGGCCTCCTGCCTGAAGAGCGCCGCCGGTTATCCCCGCATCTCCGTCACCGTGCCGTCCATCGTTATTATGGTACCGGGACTGTATTTCTACCGTGCCATCTATAATCTGGGCATCCTGTCTCTGATGGACTCTGCCACATGGTTTGCAGATGCCATTCTCATCATCGTGGCACTGCCGTTAGGGCTGATCTTCGCCCGTATTGTCACTGACAAGACTTTCCGTTATTGCACCTGATGTGAAGCATTTCCATTCTCCCATATAAGGCAAAACGCAGCGAATCTTTTAACGGTTCGCTGCGTTTTGTTTTGCTGTAATCACTTATAAAGGGAGTTCGTTTACAGGGCGTTTACTCGCCGTAAACGATCTTGGTAGCAGTTTCCACATGGCGTTCCAGCCGGTCGGCAAAGTGTTCCAGCGGCAGAAAAACGCCAAGTTCATCGTAGCGGGTTCCGCCGTCCTTGAGCGTATCCTGTCCATAGTAGACCACGGAACGGGGCAGTGCGTGCTGCAGCTTCATCTGGATATCCCAGACGGTGGAGTAGGCCTCCGCTTCCGTTACCTTCTGCTTCACGGTGTCCGGCAGTTCGTAGATCAGCAGCAGCCCCAAATGCTGGTTGTAGTGGTACTCCACCACATCCATCGAACCTTCGTCGTAGCCGTGATACTTGCAGTAGCCGCTGGCAAGGTACATTTTTACCTTTTCCTGCTTCTGGAACACCCGGATGAACCGGTCGTATACTTTGCTGCTCACGGCAAATTTGTTGTTCGGCAAAAGAACGCCGGCATCATCCGTCAGGATCACCGGGTTCGGCTGGCCATCGGCGTTGAATTTGAACGGGATCAGGGCAGCGTTCCGTAGCAGGTCAAACATACTGTGCTGGCAGATCGCCATCAGAAAGGCAGACAGATCCTTGTTCTCGTAGGCATTGAACAGCGCTGCGGCAAACTGCTGTGCACTCACGGTCGGCGCATCCAGTGCGTCTGCCATGTCCAGCGAGTCGTTGAAGGTATCCATCAGGCGTCGGCAGGCTTCTGGATTTTTCAGGATCTCCCCGAACAGTGCCTCTGCCTTTTCTTCTCTTGAAAATATCGTTGCCATCAAAAAGACCCTCTTTCTGTTTATTTCCAACTACTATTATAGATTCATAATGCCCCGCTGTGAAATACTGCTTTCATATTGCTGCTATGTGCAGAACACTTTTTACACATTTTCCAAGTGCCCGTATAATGGACACTGCAATCATGAAATTGCACGAGGGAAATCGAAAAGTATATAAGTTGGTTTGAACGGAGGCAGTTCCTATGTCTGAGGTCAAAAAGGTCGTGCTGGCATATTCCGGCGGTCTGGACACATCGATTATCATCCCGTGGCTGAAAGAGCACTATAACAACTGCGAAGTCATTGCCGTGTGCGGCAATGTGGGGCAGAAGGGTGAGCTGGAAGGCTTGGAAGAGCGCGCCAAGGCAAGCGGCGCATCCAAGCTGTACATCGAAGACCTGACCGATGAATTTGTGGAGGATTACGTCATTCCCACCATGCAGGCCGGGGCAGATTACGAGGGTTATCTGCTGGGCACCAGCTTTGCCCGCCCCATTTTGGCAAAACGCGTGGTGGAGATTGCCCGCGCCGAGGGTGCGGATGCGGTCTGCCACGGCAGCACCGGCAAAGGCAACGATCAGGTGCGCTTTGAGCTGGCCATCATGCACTTTGCACCCGACCTGAAGATCATCACCCCGTGGCGCGAGTGGGACATCCAGAGCCGCGATGAAGAGATCGACTATGCCGAGGCTCATCACATCCCGCTGAAGATCAGCCGGGAGACCAACTACTCTAAGGACAAGAACCTGTGGCATCTGAGCCACGAGGGTCTTGATCTGGAAGACCCAGGCAACGAGCCTCAGTACGATAAGGCCGGCTTCCTCGAATTGGGTGTCAGTCCCAAGACCGCACCGGACAAGTCCGAGTTTGTGGAGCTGGAATTTGAAAAGGGCGCTCCTGTGGCTCTGAACGGCGAGAAGCTGAAGCCCGCTGCCATCATCGCAAAGCTGAATGAGATCGGCGGCCGCAACGGCATCGGCCTGTACGATGTAGTGGAGAACCGTCTTGTGGGCATGAAGAGCCGCGGCGTCTATGAGACCCCCGGCGGCACCATCCTGTACAAGGCCCATGAAGTGCTGGAAACTCTGACGCTGGACAAGCTCACCGCCCACAAGAAGCGTGAGCTGGCCATCACCTTTGGCGAACTGGTGTATGATGGCCAGTGGTTCAGCCCGCTGCGCAAGGCACTGAGCGCCTTTGTCACCTCCACACAGGAGCATGTCACCGGCAAGGTGCGTCTGGAACTGTACAAGGGCAATCTCATCAATGCAGGGGTCTGGTCGCCGTACTCTCTGTATCGTGAGGACATCGCCACCTTTGCCGCAGGCGGCGACTACAAGCAGAGCGATGCCACCGGTTTCATCAGCATCTATGGTCTGCCCACCAAGGTGCAGGCCATCGTAAACAGCGAAAAAGAAGGGGAATGAAGTAGCTTATAGCAGTTTGTGCTTTTATCGCAAGGCAAGAAATTAGTGCAACATTTAAACAGCATATTTGCGATATGCAATTCAACGCTGTTGCTGTTGCATTAAAAAGTTGAATTGCTATAATGCACAAGCATCGCTTGTGGTTTACTCTGCGAATCAAAAAGGGAGTTCTGTCGCGGACAAATGTCCGGGCAGAACTCCCTTTGACTTTAGCGAATATTATGATGGATCAGCGGTGTGTGTCCCACCAGTTCCTCAATGGAATGCACCAGTCCTGCCACTGCCTTTTCTCCCAACCTTTCTGCTCAAACCAGCTTGTCTGGTGCTACGTCCAGAATATCGTTGAAATAGTTGTTGGCGATCATCATCACACCTATGGCTGTGATGACCACGATCTCTTCCTCCGTAAAATTCGCTTTCAACTTTTCAAAAAGTTCCTCCGGCACATGCTTGGGATCCTCCGCAATGGCCTGACCATACTCGATCAGGATCTCCTCCTTAGGCGTAAAGGCAAAATGCTCAAAGTCGATGCCGTTCTTCTTGAGCAGATTCTGGACATTGTAACCCCTTCCTTTCCCGTTGGTGAATGTTTTATCCATAAAATATACCCACTTACATATTATGTCAATAGGTTTTTGCTTTGAGCATAAAAATGCTCTATGCCATCCTTCTGAAACATGTTTTTTCTCTGTTTTCTCTTGACGATGCCCCGCTAATGGAGTAGGATGGTGCTGCAAAAACGAATTGCAAAAGAGGAGATCCAAATGCAAATCAGCCTTTTATTGATGCAGCAGATCGCGCAGCTATTTCTGATTCTGCTGATGGGATATGCCGTTGTAAAAGCCGGCTTGTTGAAGGCATCGGACAGTAAGGTGCTGTCTGTGGTCTTTGTCTATCTGGTCATGCCCTGTGTCGTTCTGAACGCCTTTCAAATCAAGGATACACCGGAGATCCGCACCGGGCTGCTTTATTCCATGGGCATCGCCGTAGGAATGCACGTTGTATTTCTGCTTCTGAATGCGCTGTTCCGCAAAGCTCTCAAGCTGGACGCCGTGGAGCAGGTCAATATCATTTACAGCAATGCCGCCGCGCTGGTCATTCCCATCGTGCAGGCCCTGCTGGGGGAGGAATATGTTGTCTACTCCTGCGCCTTTGTCATTGTACAGCTGGTACTGCTCTGGACCCATGCAAGCGCCTGCCTGCAGGGGTTTGCCCGGCTGGAATGGCGCAAGCTCCTTACCAATGTCAACCTGATCGCTATTGCAGCCGGTGCTCTGCTGTACCTGCTGCACATCTCGCTGCCCGCCCCAATCACCAGCACACTGAGCAGTGTCGGCAATATGATCGGCCCCATGGGAATGCTGCTGGCAGGCATGGCCATTGCGGATGTCCCCCTCAAAAAGGTTTTCTGCACCCCGCGCAACTATCTGCCGGTATTTCTGCGTCTGCTGGGTGTTCCGCTGGTCATCGTTCTGCTGCTTTGGGCAGTTCACGCATCCCTTTGGATCCCGGACGGCAAGTCCATCCTGATGACGGTCTACCTTTCTGCCATTACCCCCGCCTGTGCAACAGTCACCTCCATGGCACAGCTCTATGACCGGGATGCTTCTCATTCCAGCGCGATCTATGTCCTGAGCACGTTGCTTTCCATCCTGACCATGCCGCTGATGATCGGGTCGTTTGAGCTGCTGCTCTGAAATACGAAAAAAGGCCGTCCGGCACCGTAGCAGGGCTGCCTTTACAACTACAAGGATGTGTCTCTATGAAACTACTCAAACAATTCATTCAGCAGGAAACGGTCCTCACTGCAGCCGCTGTGCTGGCCGTCGTCTCCGCCTTCTTTGTTCCGCCGGATGCGCAGTATCTCGGCTACATCGACCTGCGCACGCTAGCGATCCTGTTTTCCCTGATGACAGTCATGGCCGGGCTACGGCGGCAGGGCTTTTTTGATGGACTGGGACGGGCATTGCTGTCCCGTACCCACAGCACCTTTCAGCTGACGCTGGTACTGGTCGGGCTGTGCTTTTTCGGAAGCATGTTCATCACCAACGATGTTTCCCTGCTGACCTTCGTTCCCTTTACGTTCGTGGTCCTGAGCCGTCTGGGAGCGGATGTCCGCCGCTCCCTTCTGATCCCGGTGGTCTGTATGCAGACCATTGCGGCAAACCTTGGCAGTATGCTGACCCCCATCGGCAACCCGCAGAACCTCTATCTTTACGGAAAAAGCGGCATGAGCATCGGGGGATTTGTGCTTCTTATGCTGCCCTACACCCTGGTCTCTCTGCTCCTGCTGCTGGCTTGGGCAGCAATGGTCTGCCGGAAAAACTCTGCCGCCCTTTCCGTGGACGAGCTTGTTTCTTCTTCTGCATCTCAGGGGGATCAGAAGATCATCCTGCTGTATCTGGTTCTGTTTGCCGTCTGCCTGCTGTCCGTGATCCGGGCACTGCCCTATGGCATTGCCTTTGCCGCTGTACTCGTCTGCGCCCTTTTTGCAGACCCACACACCTTGCGGACGGTGGACTATTCCCTGCTTTTGACCTTTGTGGCTTTTTTCATCTTCATTGGCAATCTTGGCCGCATTCCGGCCTTTTCCGGCTGGCTGCAGGAGTTTCTGACCGGCCGGGAAGTGCTGGTGGCGGTTCTTGCTTCGCAGGTCACCAGTAATGTTCCCGCCGCCCTGCTGCTGTCCGGGTTCACGGCAGAGACACAAGCCCTCATCATCGGCACCAATCTGGGAGGTCTTGGCACTTTGATCGCATCCATGGCCAGTCTTATTTCCTACCGGCAGATTGCACGGGAGCTGCCGCAGGGGAAGAAGCAGTATTTTGGGCTGTTCACCCTGTCCAACCTGATCTTCCTTGCGCTCCTGCTGGGCGTGTGGTTTTTGCTCCGCTGAGCGTGGCCGATACCGTAAATTTCTTCCTCTGTTATCGACTTGACAAGCATCGCACACTCCTCCTAATTTATTTTCTTTTTGTACCCGCAGTCGCAGTAGGGTCCGCCGGAGGCAAGGGTGTACTGCCGCACAAAATTTGTCACACCGCCCGCTTCGCTCATGGTGTAGTCCAGATGGCACAGGGCGGGGGTCAGGTTGTACAGACCCAGCTTCTTCATCAGCATCCACATCCCAAAGGGCATCCCGGCATATTTCATTGCCTGTCTCCAAATCCGATCTTCACGATCTGCATTTTCATCCCGTTGTCCCCGGCCTTGGCGAGAAATCGGAAAAAGCCGCTGACGGAAGGATCTTTCAAATCGTTGTACCCCAGCATATAGCCCCGGCTAGACACTTGCAAACGGCTGTCCCATGGGGAAAGCTCGCTTTTCGCATCCGAAACCGCGAAATATGCTCCCACATCCTTGATTTTCGCCGTCCTGAGCCACGTTTTAGCGATTATCTTTACCGCCGTGCGGTTGGCGGCATCGAACACCAGCACCCCGCCGGGAAAAGCATCTGCCATCCCCTGCACCAGCGCCTTGACCTGCTGGGTCAGGAAGTAATAGAACACCCCGGAGGCAAAGAACACCGCCCCGCCGGAGGCATCGATCTTGTCAAACCACGCGGGGTCTTTCAGGTCGCAGGGGATGTTTTGCTCCCGCTCCCCGGCGGGCAGCAGCTGCTGCCGCAAGGCGATCACATCCGGGAAGTCCAGATTGTAGATTTTACAGCTGCCGTTGTCGCAGGCTCTGCCGGTGTTATCCAGCCCGCAGCCCAGATTGACCACTGCCGCACAGGGGTGCGTTTTCAGGTATGCCCGCACCTCCCACGCAAGGTCATTCTGCCGCATGGCGACCTCCAGCGCACCGAAACGCTGCATCAGGCTGCGGGAATTTTTCTCTGCCTCTGAAAAGTCGTAGTCGATCTGGTCGATCAGACGCACCGCCGTTTCGTCCCGGTAAAGGTTCGGATACAGCTCGGTGCACAGCTTCCGGGAATACAGCGGGAGGATCAGCGTCTCCTGCACGGTGTTTTTCTCGATTTTGTATTTCATAGGTTCCTTCCTGTTCTCCTTATTCTGCTTTCCGGCAGACAAACCATGCCATACTCTTCACTGTTCCAAGTGTTACGGTTGCGTACCGTTTCTCCAGCCGTTTTTTCAAACTGAAAGCCGTCTCGTAGGGCGATGTGAAGAACCCCGTCTTTTCATAAATGTGCCGGACAAACCAGTCCGTCCTCTTCTGCTCGCCCTTCACATAGAAGCAGCCGCAGAAGATTCCGCCGGGTTTCAGCACCCGATAAGCCTCCCGATAAGCGGCCTCTTTGTCCGGGAACGCATGAAACCCGTTCAGCGACAAAACGATGTCAAATGCACCGTCCGCATACGGAAGTGCCCCCACATCCCCCTGCTGAAAGATCACATTTTTCAGGTGCAGGCGGTCCGCCTTTTCCTGCGCCTGCCCCATCATATCTGCCGAGTAATCCAGACAGGTGATGTCCGCTTTGGGCAGCGTCTTGTAAAGCGGCATGGTCAGAATGCCGGTTCCCACCGGCACCTCCAGCAGCTTGCCGGAAAAATGCTCCGGGATGCCGGACAGTGCCTTTTCCAGATAGGCATCATTTTCCGCCTTGTTCATGTCCCACACCAGACGGCACACCGCTTTCCCGCTCAGGGTGGAGCAGGTGATCATACCATCATAAAAATTGTTGCCGCCTGTCAGCCGGTAGGCGCTGCGAATCGCTTCTTTTCGTTCCATGCTCCGTCCTCCTTACGCTATTTCACCGCTTTTGCGCCGTAACGCAAAGCCAGCCCTTTTTATTTTTGTGGCTTTGGATCTGACAAAATCCTGCTTTTTCCAGATACTCTTTCAGTGCAGTATCCGTATAGATGACCATGCCATCAATGATCTGCATCCATTTGTCGTCTTTTGTCGTTTCGCCGTTCGCTTCATTGCAGACGAAAAAGACCCCGCCGGGCTTCAGCACCCGATAGACCTCTCTGAAATTCTGCGCAAGTTCCGGCCAGAAATAGACCGTTTCAAAGGCGGTCACCACATCAAACTGCTCCGCTTCAAACGGCAGCTCTGCCACACTTGCCTGTTGCACGGTACACCGTCCTGCCGCAATGGCTCTGGCATTGATCTTTCGAGCTTTTTCCACGCTGACGGCTGAGTAGTCGATGCCCTGCACCTTGCCGTTGGGGCACAGTTTCAACAGCGTTTTAATGTTCGCTCCACCGCCGCAGCCGCAGTCCAGCACCATGGAATCCGGGGCAGGCTGTAAAAAGCGCAGCCCCCATTCTGCCATTGCGCTGTGTCCAAAGTTCATCATAGCAACCATGATCTTCCCGCCAAGGCCTACGGGCTTTCGGGTGTTTTCAAAAAAGGACATAATGCCACCCTCTTTCTGTTTACCGTTCACAATGCAATACTTTTTACCAGATGCGCCCACTGCTCCGGGTGACAGGCCAGCAATTCCTCGCGCCGTAAGTTAGGTAAAGCTAACTTTCAGTCTTATAAAAAGCCGCTTCTCAGCGGTCCTTCTGCCAAAATAATACGCCCTGCCGTCTCCTCTGTCAAGAATTTCAGGCATTTTCGGAGATTCCGAAAGAGATTTTTCTTTCGGGAACCCCCAACTGTCACCCCAGTGCCACATCCAGCACCATCATCACGCTGAAGCCCACCGCGAAAAATACCGTGCCGACGTTGGAGTGCTGTCCCTGCGACATTTCCGGGATCAGTTCCTCCACCACCACATACAGCATGGCTCCGGCAGCAAAGCTGAGCAGATAGGGTAAAGCAGGCACCACGATGCCTGCCGCCAGAATCGTCAGCACTGCCCCGATGGGTTCTACGATGCCGGACAGCACGCCGCCCCAGAACGCCCGGCCTTTTTTCATTCCTTCTGCCCGCAGTGGCATGGAGATGATGGCACCCTCCGGGAAGTTCTGGATAGCAATGCCAAGAGAAAGAGCCAGCGCCCCGGCGGCGGTGATCTGAGCAGTTCCGGCAAGATATCCGGCATAGACTACGCCCACTGCCATACCCTCCGGGATGTTGTGCAGCGTCACCGCCAGAACCATCATGGTGGTGCGCTGGAGCTGGCTTTTTGGCCCTTCGGCCTGCAAGCTGTTCTGGTGCAGATGGGGGATGAGATGGTCCAGCAGCAGCAAAAACAGGATACCCAGCCAGAAACCCACCGCCGCCGGGAAAAATGCCAGCCTGCCCAGATCTGCGGCCTGCTCCATGGCCGGGATCAGCAAGCTCCATACCGATGCCGCCACCATCACTCCGGCGGCAAAGCCGGTGAGGGCGCGCTGAATGCCGTCGCTCAGGGACTTTTTTAAAAAGAATACACAGCCTGCCCCAAGGCTTGTGCCCAGAAAGGGGATCAAAATCCCCCAGAATGCGTCTTGCATGATGTAGTACCTCCTTGCAGTTAAACATAACTAACCATACAAGCAGTATACTGCGCTCTGGCAAAAAGGTCAAGGGCTTTGCGGTATAGAGGATGCAGATCGTTTCCTGCATCGAAAAATTCACCTCTGCAAACTTGCCGGTTTCTACTTGACAACACCCGATGGGAGTGCTATTTTTACTTCGTGAATTTGTTCTGCCTAACCATCTGAGGGGTTTTGCCCCTGCATTTTTTGCATCAATTGTTAGACAAAGCTAACTGTTTTTCAAAACTGAGATAGAGGTGTGTTACCATGAGATTGAAAAAAGTATTTGCAGGTGCACTTGCGGCCGCTATGCTGGTATGCGCTGTGGCAGTCCCGGCCTTCGCTGCGGAAGAGGTAGAACAGGAAAACTGCCTGACCTCCAGCTATGTCCAGATGAACATCCCCTACGCCGACTTCTACAAGGCTGCCGGTGTGGACAACGCATCTGAGATCGACGCTGTGACCAGCGCCACCAAGAACAAGCCCCGTGCGGGCAACCTTGTCGCCGGTTCCTACCACGTCAACGCGGACGGCTCCGACATCACCGGCGTTTCCTTCCCGGTCAAGGTGCTGACCCCGTGGGCGCTGAAGAATGCAAAGCAGGTCACCGATGCCGACAGCTACGACATTACCGTTACCCTGAAGGACAAGGAATCCACCACCACCTACACCGGCGCAGATGCCTTGTTTGAGAACGAGAGCTACGCTTACTACAAGCTCAGCGAGACCCCTGCCTACTACATCACCGCATGGTATAACCTGCTGAGCGGCAAGTGGGAGTTTGGCAAGGTCCACGCCACCGAGACCACCGTAGAGGGCACCACTGTGAAGCTGAATACCAACGGTCACCGCGCCACCTACGAGATGAAAATCTCCGGTTTTGATCTGGACTACAAGACCAACAAGGTCTACGGTGTAGTTCTGACCACCGCCGATGGCAGTGAGTACGGCCTGCAACATTTGGCCAACATCTGGCATGGTACCAAGCTGGGCTTCAATGCCGATGATCCTTACTTTGCATCCATCATCGGCAAGACGATTACTCAGATCACTTTCTACGCCGCCGACGGCGTGTATGTCCTGCCGGTCAATGTGGCGCTGTGAATACACGGGAAACTGCCTAATTTATTGTAAAATATAACACAAAAGGGTCCATCCAACAGCAATGCTGCGGAATGGACCCTTTTTATTCGCCTTTCGGCTCCTTGCAGACATCCACCCAGCCCTCGGCTCCGGCGGCTGCTTCCAGCTCCTGCAAGGTCAGCTTGACGGCGGTGTGGCCGTTGCCCGCCGCAAGGACATTTTCCCACTTCTCCGCTCTTATTCGGTAATGGCCCAGACCCGTGCGGGCAGACCAGTTGCACCTTCAATGCGGGGATAAGAAACGATGACTACCGCACCGGCAGGCTGAACTTTATCCAGATTTGCAAGCACCTCCACCTGCAGCTTGTCGTTGTCCAGAACATAGCGTTCGCAGGCAAGGTCGCCCTTTTCCTCCGCCACCGCAGAGGAATCGGTATCCAGCGTTTCGTGGCCGTTGGCGGCGGCGTTGCGCACCTTGTAGATATACTCCAATGCTTCCAGCGACCAGCCGGGGGCATTTTCTTTGCCCTCTGCGTCGATGCCGGACAGCGCATCCATATCCGGCCACTTCTTATACCAGTCGCTGCGCAGAGCCACCAACGCACCATCCGGGATAGGACCGTACTTTGCCTCATAGGCCTTGATGTCCTCCACCGTCACAGCGTAGCGAGGGTCTTTCTTGGCCTGCTGGGAAATATCGATGACCACCAGCGGGAAGATCAGGTCGTTCACATCAAACTTTTCGGACAGAGCCTTTCCCTTGATGAAGTGCCCCGGGAAGTCGATATGGGTACCAAACTGTCCGGGGAATTTGAAGGTCTGGATCAGGCATTCCAGTTCCGGCTTGCCCCAGTCCCACACGGTCTTTGCCAGCTCCACAGAGCCTTCCGGGATGCCGGACCAGTAGGGGCTTTCGTTGTTCAGCGAGTGAGAAAGTTCCACCCAGCGATATTTTTTAGCATTCTTCAGTGCGTTCCACAGTTTATAATCAGCCATTGTCGGTTCTCCTTTTATTGTGACGATGTGTGTTCGGGCACTTCTCCCAGACAACGGCATCTTCCTGTTTTTCTCAGTCTGTCTGCCGGGAATTTGTCTGGGAGCAGCGCATTCGCCCGGGTAGTCTGTGCCGGGCATCTGCTGTATGTTTCATCTGTCTGCGCTCCCTTCCTTGTGTTTGGAATAGTATAAACCCATTTTCGTACCATGTCAATAGGTTTATTCTATCAAAGACTTCCCCGGCAAACGACAGGTCAGCAAACCGTTCGCCCTTGCAATGACGTTTCGTCATCCCCTTTCCCTTTTATCGCAGCTCTTCCAGCAGGGCGGTGCAGCCCTCCAGCACATCCTGCCATGTGGCTTCAAAATCCCCGGTGTACCACGGGTCTGCCACATCGCCGGGGCGAAAGGTATTCAGCAAAGACCGTTTACGCTATATCATTTTTTGAGTAATTCCAATGCCCTGTCCATTGGTACGCAGTCTGCATATCGTTCAGGCCAGAGAAATTCATTATAGTAATGGTAAGCCTGTTCCCTAGTCATGTACTCATTGTCCTGCGTAGAATTTGCATAGGCAGGAACAATCATGTGTAAGCCATGCTCAAAACCAGCCTCTACCGTGGCATTGATACAGAAATCAGTCATAATGCCACAAATCATCACGTCTTTTTCTTCCTTTGCAGTCAGATACTCAAGCAGACCACTCTCTTTTTTGAACGCACTGCATACGGACTTGATAAACCGTTTTTCATCAGGCATCGGTTGAAACTCGGAATAAATCTCAAACTCATCATCCCCGATAGAGAATCCGGTATCAGGTCCATCATCATGCTGTACATAAATAACTTCTATGCCTTGTTCTCGAGCTGCTCCAATCAGCTTTTTGATATTACCAACAAACTTTCTGAACTCATATAAGCGTTCATCCACGATACCATTCTGTGCATCTACAACCAATAAAACCATGAATAATCTCTCCTTTTTGAGCTTTTTGCTTTGATTCAAATAAACTAAATTCGTATATTATAATAGAGCGTAACTTCTGCTTCATACACCGATTCTGTATGAGAATCAAATAGCACCCATTCCACTAAATCAAACTGCCCCGGATTCTCCTGCAGAAATCTGGCAACTGTATGTACCGCAATCTTTGCTGCAAGCTCCACCGGAAAACTATATACTCCTGTTACTCTCCCAGCACCTCGCCCAGTGCCAGAACAGCGTTGCGGACGCACTCCGGGCACGGGCACAGCGGTGCGCCGTTCTCTATCCCCTTCAGATCCTTGCAGATGGTAGCACCGCACTTTTTCTGAAAGTTTTGCAGCAGTTCCTTGGAAATGCGGGGTGTGCCCTTGCCGTCGGTGACGATGCCCGCCACCATCACAGCGCCGATCAGTGCGCCGCAGGTGCTCTCCATGCAGCCCATGCCGGCGGCATAGCCTGCGCCCAGCTTCATCAGGGTGTCGGCATCCACCGGCAGCTTGTCCTCAAATGCCTTCAGCACCGCCTGTGCACAGTTGCACTGTCCAGTAGCTTTCCATGCGGCAGCCTGTGCCGCCCGTTCTTCGATGTTCATTTTACAGTCCTCTTTCTTTGATGAATCGTAGTTTATTCGACATTGTCATAAAATCTCTGTAACACTGCCGCTAATCCCTCCGGAGCTTCTATGTTTGCTTCATGACCCGTTTTCAAAAGTTCACGATAGCAGGAATCGCTCAAATAACTGGCAAGTTCCTTTGAGACTTTTTTGTTTGCGTTGTCCTTTTCCCCACAAACGACCAATACAGGACAAGACACCTTACACAATGAATCTCTGAAATCCAATTCTGCCATCGTGCCGCACAAACTGATCACATCTGCTTTTTTGAATCCAAATTGCTTGAACATTGCATTTGGCATAAAGCGGAACAGCATATTCTGGAATTTCAATAATTTTTCAGGCATTTTGTATTGTGCCGCAATTAACACAAGCGCCTTTACTTTATCCGGATGGTCTATTGCATAATTAAGTGCCAGAACAGCACCCAGAGAGAGCCCACATAAGACGATTTCGTCATTTTCCTTGTTGCACTCTTCTGAGAATGCAGTATACAGCTCCCTATAGGTGGCCGCTTTTCCTTCCAGCATCTCTGCCAGACTCAAGCTGGCGCTGCTATCCGAGACCGTCGTTTCTTTTATCACTCTGTCCCAACTGTCTGGTTTTTGTCCTAATCCATGTAAGTATAAATACTTCATCTGCTTTTTACCATCATCGTTTTTCCTTTATACGTCCCGCTTCTTTTCCAGTGCTTCAAAGTGATACCGGGGCTTGCCTTTGCTCTTTTTGCCGTACTCGATGGCCTCTTTGGGGCAGTAGCAGATGCACACCATGCAGTGGGTGCAGTTTTTGCCCCAGACCGGCTTTCCGTTTTCCAGATGGATATTGTTCAGGGGGCACAACTCCACGCACTTACCGCAGCCGATGCAGGCGTCCGTTGCCCGGAAGGCATCGGCTTTTACAAAGAAGCGATAGAACACCGGGTTTACCGGGCCGCTCATAAGGCGGTCGTAGAGGGTCTCTCTCGGCGGAGGAAATTCCTGCCCGGCTCTGAGCCGGGTCAGTACCTTCTGAAGCGCAGGCTCTGCCCGCTCCACGATGCTCCGTGCCTGCTCCTTTTGGGGCGCATTGAACATGGCAATATAGTTTTCCGGCATGATGATCTGGGCTGTGCCCATATACTGCAGCTGCTTTTGCGCCGCAAGCTGCCGGTTATAGCCTGCCGCATTGCCAATTTCGCTGCCGCAGTCCATCACAAACCAGATACGCTCTGCCCCGGTCAGCGCGGTCTTGCCCAGCCACTCCGACACCACCTGGGGGATGCGCCATGCGTAGGTAGGCGTGACCAGCACCACGTCACGCCCGGTCTGCACCGGGGTGGTATCCCCTGCCTTGATGCAGGCGTTCAGGTCGTAAAGCGGCATCTCCAACCCTTCGGCAATGCGCCGCGCCAGATACCGGCTGTTGCCGGTTCCCGTAAAATAAAGTACCATGGCTGCTCCCTCATTTTTTGTTATTCAGATACCTGTCTGCTCGGCAAACCGGAATTTGTTACTCTAATTCCGTGCGAAGGGTGAATTCATCGGGAAGATCGTAAATCGCTTTTTTCAGGAAAAGCGGATAAAAATATTCATCTTTCAATCTATCAAACTCCAGCCATTCAAAAGTATGGATATGCTTTCCTTCTGTCAGAGTAAAGACGTTTCCTCTTTCCAGTAGAGTTGTCTCTGAAATATCCACCAGAAAATAAATACACAGTTCATGATAATGTAAATTATCCACATCTTCGGTAAAAAAAGCCTGATTGAGCCATAATGGACGTGTAATCTTTGGAGTTACACCAAGTTCTTCCTGAACTTCCCGAACCACTGCTTGCTCAGCAGTTTCACCCATCTTAACTCTTCCACCCGGAAGATAAAAATAGGGTGAACGTTCATCGTGCATCGCTAAAATTTTATTTTCCGCGATTATCATGGCACATACTCTATAATTAAATTTTTGATTTTCACAATTATAGGAAATATCCATTGCATTGCCTCCTCTAAATTCTAATTTTGTTGTCACTCTCTGTATACCATGGTTTTCGCACGCAAAAGACCCGCGGCAAGGTGTGCGCTTACACCTCGCCCGCAAACTTCATGCCCCAGCTCATGCGGGTGTCGTACATCAGGCGGGTCAGGGCAAGGCTGTCCTGCGGGGTGTAGCGGTCGCTGCCGGTACGTCCCAGCTTGACGCAGTGGCTTGCTTCCCGTATCTCATACTCAAAGCCGTTGATGTCCACCGGGCAGCGGATGACCTCCGGCTCTTTGCCCTCCACTTCCAGCGTCATGGTCTCGGCGTGCTGGAAATCCGGCAGGAAAATACTGCCCTTGGTGCCAACGATACGGGCATTGCGCTCCAGCTCCTGCCCGATGGTCTGGACAGACTCCGCCTTGCAGCCGCCGGGGTAGGTCAGCGCAAGGCGGCTGTAATCGTCGGTGCCGTACTCGTTGATGTGCACCTCTTTGGTCTCCACCTTCTCCGGGTCCTGTCCGGTGAGGATGCGCAGAAAGCCCAGATTGTAGATGCCGATATCCAGCAGCGCACCGCCGCCCAGACCGGAATCAAACTTGCGGTCCTTCCGGGCACCGGAGGCCACAAAGCCGTACTGACAGGTGATCTGCTTCAGTTCCCCGATAGTGCCAGCCGCAAGAATCTCGCGCAAGCGGTCGTACAGCGGCAGCAGCCAGATCCAGAATGCCTCCATGAGAAAGAGGTGTTTTTCCTCTGCCAGACGGTACAGCTCCCGTGCCTGCTCCGGGCTGATGGTAAAGGGCTTTTCGCACAAAACGTGCTTGCCCTGCTCCAGACAGAGCTTGCAGTTTTCGTAGTGCAAGGTGTTGGGGGTGGCGATATAGATGGCCTCCACCTCCGGGTCGGCGGCAAGGGCTTCGTAGGAGTCATAGCAGCGGGGAATGCCGTACTGCTGTGCAAACGCCTGCGCGCTTTCCAGATGCCGTGACCCCACGGCAACAAGCTGCTCCCCCTCTGCGCCCATCTGTTCCACCGTAGATGCAAACTTTTTGGCAATGGTGCCGGTCGCTAAAATTCCCCACTTCATAACGGTACCTCCCGATTTATCACTTTGAACTCAGTATACCATGGTTTTCCCCTGCGGAAAAGATAGTGAAAAACAAAAATGCCCCCGGAGGGCTTGTTCCAGCTCTCCAGGGACAGATTCTATGCACCGGTATCTTTCATCTTGTTCCAAACATTCTCATCCATTATAATAGAGATAGAAAGAAGGTGCCAACATGAAACATCGCATTGTGACGGCTGCGCAGATGAAGGAAATTGAACAAGCCGGGGATGCCCACGGTCTGCCCTACCTGCAAATGATGGAAAATGCCGGACTGGCGGCTTACGCTGAACTGCAAAAGCAGCTCCTTGCACCGCCCGGTGTTTTTGATATGGACGGTTTCCACTGTGCCGTTCACATCTACATGGGCAATAAAACGGTTGGGACGGTCAAGAAAAACGCCGTCCACGATTTCTCTGTATTTCAATGTTTACTCCATTTTCATTTTTGTCTGATACGCCTGCGCCAGAACCATTGGTTACACGCAAAAAGCAGGCTCCTGCAAGCGTTTAACCACTGGCAGGAGCCTGTTTATTTCTTACAGCTTTGTCATCCACAGACCATGCAGGTTGCAGTAGGCGTAGACCGCCACCGGCTTTTCGCCGCCCAGCTCAAACACCGCCTTGGGTGCCTGCCCGGGGGTAAGATAGCGGAGCTGTCCGCCGTTTTCCGTCTCCACAAAGAGCCACTGGATGTGGTGCACATCCACCATGGGGTGCTCCACCGCACCCACCGTGACGGTGAGGGTGCTGCCGGAAAGCTCTGCCACCGGCAGATGCTTTTCGCCGCTGGCTTCCACCGTGTTGGGGAGCAGCTCCTTCATCTTTTCGCCGCAGCAGACCAGCGGGACGCCTGCGTTGTGGATGGTGGTGACCAGATTGCCACAGTGCTCACAGATATAAAACTTTGCCTTCATATTCAAATCCTCCATCGGAATGTTGTTGGTGTTTTCTATGGCTATATGATAACATTTCCTAGTTAGATTTTCTGTGACCGGGTCACGTAAGACAGCCTTGTGCTATGGGAATGCCCCTCAGCTTCCCATGGCAATAAGCACCAGCACGACCACCACCGCAATGGCGATGAGACAGCCGCAGCCGCTGCCGTCTCCGCCATTGTTGCGGTTGAAAGCCGTCATGTACTGGGCATAACCCGTGCCACCGGCACGGTAAGGGCGAATACCCGCAGGGAACGACAAAGCAGCCGTTGCATGAGCTGGCTTCACTCTTGGCGTGAGCCGGATGAAAAACTAGAAGGGTCGTTTTTCTTGACTTCGACCCGGCAGAAGAGTATACTCCGTGGCAGTGAAATATTCGGCTATGACGAGAAAGAGTACCCGGAAAGAATGCTGCAGAGAGCTGCCGGATGGTGCAAGGCAGTGCAGGGCGTCCGTGGGAAGATCCTCTCCGAGCTTTCCGGCTGAATGGGCGGCATCTACGCCCCAGTAAGCGGGAACGGCAGGCCCCCGTTATCACGGGCCGCGCATTGTTGGATGCGCACTGAGGGGCCGGGCTTTGCACCGGCAATAAGAGTGGTACCGCAGAGGAGTTTATGCGCCTTTGTCTCTTACGAACCGTAGGGGACAAAGGCGTTTTTGTTTGCGGGAAAGCCATTTTCCGGATGTTTCATTGCCTTTGCATCCGCAAAAATAAGTGTTTTGAAAAAGGAGATTTCATCATGAAAACATTGGAAAAAGTAAGCGACTTTGTGGGCAAGTACATGGCCGCCATCGTCATTGTGGTGGCGGCACTGGCTCTGCTGTTCCCCGGCACCTTCAGTGTGGTAAAGACCGCATGGGTCAACACCCTGCTGGGCATCGTCATGTTCGGCATGGGTCTTACCCTGAAGCCGGAGGACTTCAAGGTAGTGTTCAGCCGCCCGAAAGACGTGATCATCGGCTGCATTGCGCAGTTCACCCTGATGCCCTTTTTGGCATGGGCGCTGACGCAGCTGTTCCACCTGCCCACCGAGCTGGCTATCGGCGTCATCCTTGTGGGCACCTGCCCCGGCGGCACCTCCTCTAACGTGATGACCTATCTGTCCAAGGGCGACGTTGCACTGTCCGTCGGCATGACCGCAGTTTCCACCGTGCTGGCGCCCTTCCTCACCCCGCTGCTGACCCTGCTGTATGCCGGCCAGCGCGTGAATGTGAACCCTGTAAATATGTTCCTGTCCATCGTCAAGGTGGTGCTGGTGCCCATCGCACTGGGCTTTGTGGTCAACCACTTCTTCCATGCCTTCACCCAAAATGCCGTCCGTGTGCTGCCGCTGGTCTCCACCACCGCCATCGTGCTCATCATCTGCGCTGTTGTGTCCGCAAACTCCGCCAAGATCATGACCAGCGGCCTGCTGATCCTTGCCGTGGTCATCCTGCACAACCTGCTGGGCTACCTCACCGGCTTTGGCGTGGGTAAGCTGCTGAAGCTGGATTCCACCAAGTGCCGTGCAATTTCCATCGAGGTCGGAATGCAGAACTCCGGTCTGGCCACCTCTCTGGCTGCCGCCCACTTTGCACAGTATCCGCTGGCAACCATCCCCGGCGCTGTGTTCTCTGTGTGGCATAACATTTCCGGTGCCGTCCTCGCCAACTTCTTTGCCCGCACCGCCGAGAAGAAGGACTGAGTTACTACATACCATAAGGGGCTGCTGCACAAGGTCTGTTCCCTGTGCAGCAGCCCCTTTTTTCAGTACAAAATTCTGGAGACGTGATGTTCCTGCTTGCCCAGATATGGTTTGCGCCCCAGCCAATGCCGGTATCTTCGATCACCGTCGCACGGCTGGCGTCGATCTCGCCGCTCTGGACTTTTTGGCCCAGATAGCACGTACATTTTATCTGTGATTCAGACAACAAAAAAGAGTGGCAGCATTTCAAGCTGAAACGCTGTCACTCTGTAGGAACTGCGTAATGACTGACGATTATCCTTCTACTTTGACCGTAGCACGATCGCTCTTTGCGTTTCCATCCGCATCCAGCGTGATATGCACAAAATGTTCCGGCTTATCATAATCCTTCGTCTCGCCGTCATCGGTATAGTATTCATAGGATGCACCATCGGGAGCATAGGCAAGCAGGCGCAGATCTGCAAAATCCACATCGGCAACGCTCTGGATCTTTTTGCCGTCCTTGGCAAGGGGCAGAAGGTGTCCCTTGCGCATAAAGAACACCACTTCATCCAGCTCCACCGGAATGTAATGATGGCCTGCCGGCAGTACGCTGGTTTCGATGCGGTTGCTTTCGCTGCACTTTACCCGCACCTGCAGCATCTCCTCCGGCAGATAAACATACCGACCTCGGGCATTTTGCTCATATACCGGGGCGATCAACAGGCTTTCACCGATCATCACCTCATCCTCCACCCGGCGGGCAAAGTCGTCCTCCGGGAAGGCGAACGCCAACGGCATACAGTACATGCCGTCGTGCAGAGCAGCCTTCATGTACTCGCTGTAAATGTAGGGCAGCAGCAGGTAGCGCAGCTGTAAAATACCGGCAAAGGCGGCCTTGTTTTTAAAGCGGTAGGGCTCCTGCCGGCGGGTGTCCTTGGCAGAGTGGTTCCGCAGCAGCGGAGAGAAGATGCCCATGCCGTACCAGCGCAGCACCAGATCCTCCGTGGTATTGCTGCCAAAGCCGCCAATGTCGGGGCCTTCGTACAGGAAGCCGCACATATTCAGGGAGGGCATCATGCGCAGCGCAAGCAGAATGTGGCTCCACCAAGAATGGTTGTCGCCGGTCCAGATGCCGCCATACCGGTGCATCCCGATGCAGGCAGAACGGGAGTACATCAAAATGCGCTTGTCCGGCTCCAGCCGCTCAAAAGCCTCGCCTGCAGCACGGGTCATGTTATAACCAAAAAGATTATGTACCTTGTCGTGCCGCATACGCCCCTGTTTGGTGTTGTGGTAGAACATCTTATAATCGTTTTCGTTGTTGGAAAGCTCTGCCACCATGCCGGTAAAAGCAGCAAAGCTGGAAATATCCAGGTTTTGCTTGTCGTATTCCCCAATTTTAGCAAAGGTCTTTTTCAGTCTTTCCTCTGCGTAGAAGATAGCAGGCTCGTTCATATCATTCCAGAAGCCCTCGATCCCCTGATCCAGCAGGACTTTATATTGACTGCCAAACCAAGCACGGGCTTCCGGGTTGAGCATATCGGGGAAGTGTACCCGTCCCGGCCACACACCGGCTACAAAGGGGGTGCCATCCTGATTCGTGCAGAAGTAGCCGTTTTTCACGCCCTCCTCGTACACATCATATCCCTCTTCGACCTTGACTCCTGCATCGATGATGGGGACAAGATGAATGCCCTGCGCTTTCATCTCGGCGGCAAAGTCTGCAAAACGCGGGAAGCGCTGCACATCCACCGTAAAGTCCTTGTAGCGCTCCATGTAATCAATATCCAGAACCACAGCGTCCAGCGGCATATGATTGGCACGGTAATTTGCCACCACCTCGCGGACCTCGTCCTCGTTCATGTAGCTCCAGCGGCTCTGGGCGTTGCCAAAAGCCCATTTGGGCGGAATATAACTGCGCCCCACCAACTGGCGGAACTGGTGCACAATATCGGTCAGGCTCTCGCCCTCAATGATGTAGAGATCGTAATTTTCCTCGGCCACCGTGATGCGTAAGGTATCCATGTCGGTGTAGCCGCAGTCAAAGGTGACCTTGCCCGGGTAGTCGATAAAAACGCCAAATGTATCCTTGCCGGACACGATCATAAAATTATAAGCACCGTACAGCGAGGATTTGCCCTCGGTATGGTTGCCGTCATCGGAGCATTTGCTTTCGTACACCCACCCGCGCTTGTTGATACCACGGACGTTTTCGCCAAGACCATACAGAACATCCTGCGGTTCCATGGCATAGGAGAAACCATCCGGCTCCTTGGTCAGATAGGGTATCGTTTCCATCATGGGCAAAAAAGAACCCACTACACTTTCGGTATCAAACGGTTGACCGTATTGCTTTTTGTAAATCATAGCAAAACACCTCTCCTTTGTTTTTTGAATCGTCACAGTGTAAAACGTACCAACGTATTTTTGATGGACAATCAAGAAACTCTGACGTTGGCTGGAGCAATTGGGGCTTCAGCCTTATTTTCAACCCAATCGCTGCGGTTGTGCAGCTATTTCAATACAAGATCCTTGAAACGTGATGTTCCTGTTTGCCCAGATATCACGCGCCTTTCTGCAATGCACAGATCACAGCCACTGTTTCAGCACATCGTTCAGCTTATTCAAATCAAGCGGTTTGGCGATATGCTCGTTCATGCCGGTGTTCTTTGCCAGCTGCACGTCCTCGGCAAAGGCATTTGCCGTCATGGCAATGATGGGCACTTTGCCCCGGCTGCCGGCAAGCGCACGGATCGCAGCAGTGGCTTCGTAACCATTCATGATGGGCATCTGGATGTCCATAAAAATGAGATCGTACCACTTTTCTGGCGCTTCCATCACCTTTTCGACTGCAATTTTTCCGTTTTCGGCGCTGTCGATGGTCACGCCCGTCATGCCTATGATCTCGGCTGCGATTTCACGGTTCAGCTCGTTATCCTCCACAAGAAGGATCCGCTTACCTGCATAGTTTTCCTTCGCAAAGTCTTCCAGATAGTTCCGGGCGTTTTCCTCCTTCTTCCCGGATGTAAACTGCCGCAGAGTTGCTGTCAGACGGGAACGGAACAGTGGTTTTGCCATAAACGCATTCACGCCCGCCGCTCTGGCTTCTTCTTCGATCTCGCTGAAATCAAAGGAAGTCAGAATGATGATCGTGACATCTTCTCCTACCCGTTCCCGGATTTTTCTGGCGGTTGCAATACCGTCCATTTCCGGCATCTTCCAGTCCAGGATCACCGCAAAATAGTCACTGTTGGTCTCATGACGCGCATAGCAGCGCTCCACAGCTTCCTTACCGGTCAGGACCCATTCGCCCGCTATGCCGATCTCCTGAAGGGTCGCAACGGTGCTTTCGCAGCAGGTCTTGTCATCGTCCACGACCAGTACCGGCAGATCGAGCAGTTCTTTTTCCTGTTCCTTCTCGTTCTTCTGAAGCTTCAGATAGACCGTGACCGTGATCTTCGTTCCCTTGTTGGGAGCGCTTTCGACCTGAATGTCACCATTCATCAGGTTGACGATGTTTCTTGCAATGGCCATGCCAAGACCGGTGCCCTGCACCTTGGTCGTCCGGTGATCGTCTGCCCGGCTGAACGGCTCGAACATGATCTTCTGGAATTCCGGCGTCATACCGATGCCGTTGTCCTCGATGGAAAACTCGTAGCAGCCAAGCTCCGAGAAGCCGTTCGGTTTTTCCTTGATCGTAAGGGTGATGTTTCCTCCATCCGGGGTGTACTTGACGGCGTTGCTCATCAGGTTCACAAAGACCTGCTGGATGCGCAGGCTGTCGCCGCAGACAGCTTCGTGCTCGATGTGCTCAACATGGGCTTCGAGCTGATGGTGGTGCTCGTCGATTGCCGGTTTTGTGATGGTGAGCAGGTTATCGACCAGCTCCGGCAGGCTGAAATCCTCCTCGGCAAGGCTTATTCGCCCGCTCTCGATTCTGGCCATATCCAGCACTTCATTGATCAGTCCCAACAGATGACGACTCGATTTTGTGATCTTGCCAAGGCACTCGACCACCCTGTCCTGACTCTCGATATTCGCACCCGCAATGGCGGTCAAGCCAACGATTGCATTCATCGGTGTACGGATATCATGGGACATATTGGAGAGGAATTCCGTCTTGGCGCGGCTTGCGTTTTCCGCTGCCCGGTACGCATCCTTCAGTGCCTTATGGGATTCGATCTCGGCCTTTTTCTCCTGTGACACATCCATAGATGCCAACAGTGCTTTGACCAGCTTTGTTCCATCCCACTCCAGCGGAATGAAGGAACCGATCTTATAGGTGTTTTCGTCTATGGAGCAGTATTCAAATTTGTAGATGTCGTTCTCGCCCTGCAGATTCTTTCGGATATTTTCCGGTGAGAACAATGCGTCCATCGCCGCCAATGGCTCCAACGTCTTATACCTTACAGCCACCTGCTCCACAAAACCATGGTATGTTCCCGTCGGCGCGTATATCATTTCACCTTGCAGACTATAGAACCGATACCGGTCATTCTCCAGATCGCAGACGACAAAGCGATCCAGCAGACGCACCATACTCTTGATCAAAAGATCCATCGATGCGTTATCTGAGGCCATCTGCATCCGCCGTGCCGTCTCTGCTTTGGACTCTGTGATGTCCCGCAGAAAAATCATCGCATATTCGGAATCTTCGATCTCGCCGCGCATGACCACGTTGCTGACCCATCGTTCTTCCCCATTCAGAACGATGCGGCACTCCTGACGCAGCTCCGTCTCAAGCCCCTTTAATTTTTCCGTGATGTAGGCGCGATTGTAGAAATCCGTTACAGACTTTTTGTCCTCTTCAACCACATAGTTGTCCACAAAGAATCTGACCAGTCCATCCCATGTGTGATTCTGCTCAAAGGCCGTCATCAAAGAAGGCTCCACTTTGAACGTATCAAAGGTGTTCTTTTCCAGATTTACATAGTATTCACAGAGGTTTGCGCTGGTAAATGCACGGTGAAATGCCGCTGCCCGCTGCGCCTGCATCCGGCTTCTTTTTTCCGCGTCAATGTTGCTGATGATTCCGGCAATTCGATTGGCCGAGCCATCCAGACGGCGTATCACCTCCGCCGATGTCCGGAACCACTGGTATTGGCCATCCTGCATTTTCAGTCGGTACTCTACGCTGAACTTCGTGGCGTTGCTTTTGTCCGCGATCGTTTCCAAAAGCAGCTTCATCACCCGGTCATAGTCCTCCGGGTGCAGAAGGTTCGACCACGAATCCAGTTTGTTCGGAAAATCCAGAATGTCATGATATCCAAGGATCTGCCGGAACGCATGACTCCAGTTCACATGAACGATCTCACCGTCTTCATTGCACTCAAAATACCACAGCGCGGAATGAATGGATTCGTTGACTAACGCAAGGTTCTCATACGCCCAGTTCATCTGTACTGACATGACCCAGATCGGTGTTCCATCCGTATCGACTGCATCTTTTTTGTAAAGACGCACATAGACGGGAGCCCCATCTGCCGTGAGGAACTGGCTTTCTCCTCCGCCCTGAATCTGACGAAAGCGTGCATTGTCAAGGAATGCGGCATCTCTCTTATAGAAAAGATTCTTCAGCGAACCCTTTGTCTGCTCCATCAGGGATGCATAGCTGTGGTTCAGATTATGCAGCAACAGATCACTGACCGACAGGATCGACAATTCGGCATCATAGTACCCGGTAATGGTTCTGACACCGCTATTATGATAGATCGTCTCCTGCATGGCCTGAAATGCATCTTTTCCCAGCCTTACCGTATCGGAAGTGTAGATTTCATCTGTAAGTCTTCTATCGAATTTCATTTTCATCCTCGTAGGGTTTTGATTCTGCCGCGCACTTCAATTCTGGTATGTCTTTTATGGCCAACTGGCATACTGATTTGTGATCAAGCTTGTACAGTATAACTAGTATAGTATACTTGCGCAGCGTTTCGATTTCAAGCGCTAATTGGCATTGGCTGTGTAAAAAAGAGAGGCCAATCTGCGTAAAAATTTGCGCAAGTTGATCCCTGTACTTTTCCACGATCCGGCTATCCGTATAGACAGCCGCCCCTGCGATGCGGTATACTCGGACCAGATCAACATTTTCAGGAGCGGGAGACCATTTTTGACGGTGTGCCTGCCCGACGTCAGGAAAAAGGGCAAGCCCTCCTTCATAAATTATAGTAACAATTTATGATGCTTTGGGGAGGGGCTCGCCATGTTTTTATCTCTTTTGCAGTTTTTTGCCACAAAGTTTCTGTTTCTTGCGCTTCATCTGGAAAGCGGCAGCTTTCCCCGCCCGCTCAGCCCGCAGGAGGAGATCAAGACCTTTTCCGCTTTGCGGGAGGGCGACCCGTCCGCCCGGGAAAAGCTCATCCGTCATAACCTGCGCCTCGTGGCCCACATCGCCAAAAAATACTACGCTCTCCCCGGTGAGCAGGACGATTTGATCTCCATCGGCACCATCGGCCTGATGAAGGCCGTGGACACCTTCGACTCCACCCGCCGGGCCAGATTTTCGACTTACGCCAGCCGATGCATTGAGAATGCTATCCTCTCCCCAGCGCACTTTGGGATGGAAAAGAGAATCCCCACTCTCACACCGACATCCCGGACCCATGGGACCGTCTGCGTTGGTGCCGCTATGGTCTTGACTTGCTGCAAAAAGAGGTTGCTTCCATGGTTGGCATGGAGGAATGGCTCTATCGGGATCTGGAAAGCGGCACATTTCACCGCAGCTTTACGCCGGAACTTGCGGACAAGCTCGCCGCCCTTTACAGCATCCCGGTGGAAGACCTTCTGGATGACTACACCCTGTTCCTGCACCGCGGCGGTGGAGAGCTGCTCCGACGCTACCGGGAATCCAAAGGCTGGACCCGCAGGCAGCTTGCCGACCATGCAAAGGTCAGCAGGACAAGCATCCGCTGCTGGGAAAGTGGACAAAAGACCATCAGTCAGAAGTGTTTCCGGCTTCTGGCCGAAAATCTTGGGCCCGATTTTCTTTCTATGCTTCGCATGTGAGGTATGGTAATTTTTCTCCGGCCAAACGAAAAAGCTCGTCTGCAAGCCACGATATGTGGCAGCGCAGACGGGCTTTCGTTATGGAATCATTCTGTTTCAATTATTCTGATATTCGCTCTGACTTACATGGCGTTCCGTAAAACACGCAGTCGTTCTTCAAATGTTGCTTTCCATGCCGAATGCTCGGAGAATACGGTGTGCTCCACCTGACGGACTTGGTTCAGTCCGATGTTCCGCACCGCTTCCACTGCAGCATCTTTTTGGCTCAGATGGCGTTTTCCCACGGTCAGACAGTTTGCGCCTTCTGGCGTGTCGTACTGCTGAAACGCCCGGTTGAAGTCCATCAGGTCATGCAGACGGATGGGCTGATTGGTTTCGTTGTCTACCAGCAGACCCCAATTTTCCCAATGACGGTCGGTATTGCCCACCAGATAATCCAGAATGTTCATCATATAGTAGCTGGGAGCATCCAACTCTAAGATCTTATCCAGCGTGTTCCAATCATGGTTCGTGCAGTAGACGTCATAGGCTGCATAGGTCACAAGACTGTATCGCTGAGATGTCATGATTTTGCTGATAGAAACCGGCTCATTTTCAAACATCCCCTGCTCATACAGTACCTGATGGCAGTCAAAGCACCGGCAGATTTTGCTTGCCAGCACTTCACGTTCCACCGCTTCCCTGCCACCATCCTTGTAAAGATAGAAGCCATCCTCTTTTCGCACCCACGCCTTGGGGTACAAGCCGCCCGTAGACAGGTCATTTGCCAGAAGATGGGCGTTTGTCACCGTCATTTGGTGCCCCCGCAGCGCAATATCCACAAGCGCATTGTTTAAGGAGTGTGCAAAAAGGTTGATATCCTCGAATCGAATCTTCTCGTTTTCTTCTTTCACCCAGAACACATCCAGCAAAGACAGACAATGGTAGGATAATGCAATCTGTGCTCGTTCCCTGTCCGTAACACTCTGCGATGCACCGATACTGTTCAGGATTTCCTTGGCGTAGGTGCGATCCAACGTCAACATCCGGGAGGCGCACCAATAGTAAAAGTTCGTTACATTATTGATGCGCTCGTCAAAATCATCCGATTCCACCAGAACCAGATCATAGGGCATGAAATCCTCGAGGCAGACCCTGCATTCCCCTGTCGTGCTGAGTTGTGCCACACAGCTTTCCCGGTGCATGATCTCGTAAAACATGGTTTTCATCCCTCCCTGCGTTCTGTGTCTTGCTCTGTATTTATATTACCTTCTTTTTTCACGGGACGCAAGAGCTTTTACTTTTCAAAAAGCTTTTTCTGCTGCTCCATCAGGACGGTTTCGATACGCTCTTTCAGCAAAAAGTGGAACTGTTTTGCGTGTTATGCAATGCCATAGGATACCATATTGGCCGCCAATAATCAACCGTTTTGTTGTGTCGGCAGCATTTCAAAACACTTATGTAACACAAAAAGCCCCACGCTCAACACTGCCTCTAAATCTGACCGTCTCTGGTCAGAGCAGAAAAGCATATGTTGAGCGTGGGGCTTTGTTTATCGGCTCGGCTGCCAACCGGGCTTTTAGTGTTCTTTGGGTTTGTAGGTTCCTTTGGTAGTATCGATCACCGCCTGCAGCAATTCGAGCTTCTGCCATGTGGGGCAGTTCAGACGGTCGATTTTTTCGATCACATAGTTGGCGTGGGCGGTTGCGACCCGTTTTCCGAGTTCGTCCCATCCCTCTTTCGTTTTGGGGTAATGTACCACCACTTCAATGGGGGCACTCTTTCGCATGGCTCACTCACCTCCGATTACATCGCTATCACCTCATTTTTACGGGTTACTGGTTGTCCGCTATTCGCTGCGGTTTCCGCTCAGAACATTCAGAGCCAGACTGACCAGCAAAGCCATATCAATGCGGAGCATTTCAGCCTTGCTGGCATAGCCCATAAAGCGTTCGATGCAGGATTTATCGATCGTGAAGATCTGCTCCAGAAGAATCATGGACGGTTCTTCAAAGGCCGGGTTGGAATCCACCAGCACATGGGTGGGCTGGTTTTTCTTCTTTTCCGTCCGGGTGGTAACAGTTGCAACGATCAATGTAGGCGAATGACGGTTTCCAATGTTGTTCTGCAGAACTACCACAGGGCGTTTCCCGCCCTGTTCCGAGCCGATATGCGGCTCCATGTCTGCATAGTAGATGTCCCCTCTGAGATATCTCCAATTGTTCGGTAACATAAAAATCAACCTCCTTTTTATGTAAGAAACAGCCGCCGCAGACGAATACCACGACGGCTGTTGTTCAGGAGGTAGAACGAAATTGTCAGTTTTTCAGCGGCAGGCTCATCTCACGGCTGGCACCGTTATAGATGCGAAGAATCTGCCGCATGTGGCGGTTTGCAGAACTGCCGGTGTCTTTCTGTGCCAGCTGCGTGATGGTTTTCGGATGTGTCCTTGCCAGCTGCTGCACCAGGCGCTCCCGGCTGTACTCGCCCTCGTATACGGAGATGATGCAGGGCAGTGCGGTTGGGTGACTTAAGAGAAAGAAAAAAAGAGACCTCATATCGTTGAAAATCAAATTTTAAAATCATTAAAGGAGCTATTTAAATGAAACGAAATCAGAATTTCGACCCTAATCACTCTCAAAAAGTGCTTTCCTGCCACTACAACATGGACACCAACCGGGTGGAAGCCCGGTTCGCAGATGGCACTACCCTTGCCATTGACTGCATCGCCATCGAGGACGAGTACGGCAACACTCCGGCACAGCGAGCGGAGCTGGACTGGCTGCTATACAATAAGCCCTTGGAGTACGTCCAGCTTGTGCTGAGTGGTGAGATTGAGCATTATCTCTCACTTGGCTGTGACCATGGCAGGTTAGAAGGTTGACCTTTAATTAAAATATCCAAAGCAGACAAAACAGCCCTCTACTTGCAATCGTTGCAAATAGAGGGCTGTTGATTTGTTGATGCTTCGCTCCGAACCGTACCATCGACTGTCTTTTGATTTAGATGCGCAAATCATTAGAACACATAAGGCCGATTCTATATGTTTCCGAGTTACTATCAATAAAGCTTTGTGACACTGCTATCATTTCCCCCTCCGAGGCAAAGCCCGGCGACATTATCTTTTTCACGGGAACCTATGACAGCCCCGGCCCTGTATCCCATGTGGGGATTTATGTGGGCGACGGGATGATGCTCCATTGTGGTTCGCCCATCCAATACGCAAACATCAATTCAAGCTACTGGCAGACACATTTCTATGCCTTCGGGCGTTTGTGAGCCAGAGGAAAGGAGTCCTTGCATGAACAAAATCGACAAGCTCGATAAGGAACTGGAAAAAGCCCGGGAGAAGGCCGCCGAATGGCAGGCCAAAATCCGGGAGCTGGAAAAGCAGAAACAGGAGGAAGAAAACAGCCAGATCGTGCAGGCGGTGCGCTCCCTTAAACTGACGCCCGCCCAGCTGATGGCATTTCTGAATGACCCCAAAAACAGCCTTACCGCTTCGGGCCATACTGACCCGAAGCCGGAGGCACCCGAAAAGGAGGACACAGCCCATGAAGGAAACTAAATACCGCAGGCTGGCGGCGATGGCTGCCAGCCTTTTGTGTTGCCTGATCTTTACGGTCCCGGCCTACGCCCAGAGCAGCGAGCCGCAGCCGGAGACAGCTCCCGCCCCGGCAGAAACCGAAGCGGAGCCGGAAACCCAGAACCCCTTTACCCCGGACGGGACGGGAACCGTGGTGGACAACGCCACCGACGAGGACGGTAAAGAGTTCTACACCATCACCACAGCAGACGAGAGCGTGTTTTATCTGGTGATCGACAAACAGAAAACCAGCGAGAACGTCTATTTCCTCAATACCGTTACCACAGACGACCTTCTGCCTCTTGCCGAACAGGGTAAGGAACCGCCCAAAGAAGTGACCCCTGAGCCAGAGCCAAAGCCCACCGAACCGGTGGAGAAAGTACCGGAACCCGAGCCGGAGAAAAAGGATAGCCCCCTTCTCTCTCTGCTCCTGATCGGTGCGGTGGTGCTGGCCGGCGGTGGGATTGGTTACTATTTCAAGATTTACAAGCCGAAGCATGAGGCCCCGGATTTGGAAGATGATTACTGCGAATATGAGGACGGAGAGCTGGAGGAGATCACAGAGGAACCCGAGGACGAAGATACCCCGCCGTGGGAGGAAGATACGGAGGAATGAGAATGAATTTTACAAGCAGCCCTTTTGAACGAATGATGAAGGAAGTACCGCACCCCGGCTGGGACAATGACGACCCTTGTAAGGGATGCCGTTACTACAAGGAGTGCAAAGGAAAGAAAAAACAGTGCCGGAAGAAGTTCCGGGCGCTGATCGTGGAGCCCCGCCCTTCGGGCCATCGTGGCCCGAAGTCCTGAATGGACTCCCGGGAGCTGACCCGTGACGAGAAGAAGAAAATCCGTTCCCTTGTCACGGGAATGTGTGCCAACTATGACAGGGAAAGCAGCCTGTGCCTTCCTCTTGACTGTGCCTGCTATATGCTGCACAAGTGCTGGACAGGGGCATACTGCCGTTATTTCCGTGAGGCTGTCCTGCCCCTTAACCCGGAGCTTCAAGCGGCGCTGACAACGGAAGGCATCTCCCCGGAGTTGCGGGTCTGTGCGGTCTGCGGAAAGGCGTTTTTGCCCGAGGGGCGTCAAGCCTACTGCTCCGACGCCTGCAAGGCCGAAGGGAACCGACGGAAAAGCCGGGAACGCATGAGGAAAATGCGGGAGAAAAGGCCGGGCGGCTGTTACGATTTGCCGCCTCCAAAGGCTTGACATTCCGGGCTTTTTTGAGGGTGTTTCCGGGATGGGAATATCTTATTACATTCCTCCCCGGTCTGCCCTCTTATTTCGTAACATCCAGCACTTCGGGTCATGTTGGTCCGAGGCACAGAAAGGAGGGATCTCTTGGAGACAGTACAAGGATATGTGATTTTGAAAGCTGCCACCTTTGAAACCGGACACGGCTTTGCGCTGGGGCATAATCCGGGAGCGCCGAGCCCCTTTGTGACCTGGCAGTTTACCGAGGGGGAAAACGGCCATCGGGATTACTACTGGGGCCGCTATGGAACCAGTCAGGCGTGGGCGCAGAGGGACTTTGACCGCCGGGTGGACGACTATCAGCAGCTTTACCATGCGGCGGTCAAGCATACCGAGCTGGGACCGGAGGGCGTTTACCGCTATTATTCCACCCAGCGGCCCGTGGACATAGGAACTTACCCGAAGCCGCCGGATAACCAGCCTCTTTCCATCGTCAACTACGATGACGACAGGCGGCGTCGTGTGGCAGACGGCAGGCTGATGGCATGGGGCGAACTGACCTACGCAAAGCCGCTGACCGAAAAGCAGATGGAGGATTATGAGCTGAAACCAGCACCGGGCAATCCTGACCGGGTGCGCCCATCCATTACTGCCCGGCTCAAAGAAGGAACCAGAGGGCAGGAACCCCAAAAGGAGCCCGGTCAGAAGCGGAGCCATAAAAACCATGAGGAACGATAAAGGAGGATCTCCATGCACGAAAAAGACAACTATCTGAAAACCGCCGAGCTCTCCACGGAGCAGAACTGCAACATGATCGACGGCGTACCCAACAACACGCCCATCCAACCCACGCCCCCGGAGCTGGACGCAAAACCGCTTGATAAGGTAAAAGAGCCCAAAGAGCGCCGGAAAGGCCGGGAGCTGGAACGCTGATGGAGAACCGCAAGCGGAATGTCCATCTGCACGTCATGGTAACGCCGGACGAGCTGGCAGCCATCCATGAACGGATGGCCGAGGTGGGCATTTCCAACGCCGGGGCTTATGTACGGAAAATGGCTCTGAATGGGTATATCCTGCACATCGACCTTGCACCCGTAAAAGAGTTGATCTCTCTGCAACGGCGCTGTTCTAACAATCTCAATCAGGTTGCCATACACGCACATACCTATGGCGTGTACCCGGAGGAAATCGACGGATTGAAGCGGGACTATGAAAAGCTGTGGGGCGAGGTGTCAAAGGTGCTGCGGGAGCTCTCCGAGCTGGTGGCAAAGTAAATAGAGGGCGGCAGGTTCCGATGTTGGGACCTGCCGTCCTGCTCTTTTTTTACCACTTCGGGCCAGTATGCCCCGAAGGTTTGGGACAGGATTCACTAATCTTTCGCAACATTTATGTCCCCGGGCAGGCATGATAAAATAGAGGTAGGAAGGATAGATAAAGGAGGTTTTGAAGATGAAGATACTGCTGAAAATATTGGTTGCTCCCTTTGCTTTGGCGTTGTCCCTTCTGGCGGCTCTGCTGGTATTCCTGTTTGATATTTGTGCCGTCCTGCTGACGATTGCCTCTGTGATCCTGGCGGTGCTGGGTGTCGCTCTCTTTTTCACGCCGACGCCCATAGGCGGGATTGTATTTCTGTTTCTTGCCTTCCTTCTTTCGCCGTATGGACTGCAAGCGGCGGCGGGCTCCCTTCTTTGGGCGCTGGACGGAGGCAAATCCGCTCTGTACCGGTTTCTGGCAAGTTAAGCAGCCTCGGGCCATACTGGCCCGAAGTCGGGGCGGTCTGAATGGGCCGCCCCTTTCTCATGGAAAGGAGGAATGATTTTTGGCTACCACAACTTTGTTACAGCGCCATGCAAAACTTTATGAGGACGTATCAAAGGGACTTCTCCCGGAGAAACGTTTTCAAATGCTTGCAGATCGCTACGACAAAGAACAGGCTGAACTGACCGAAAAGATTGAGCAGTACGAGCGGGAAGGCCGTGCTGAACACGATCAGCTGGACAAGATTCAGGATTTTATTGATGAAGTCAGCAAGTACGCTGGCATCACCGAACTGAACTATAAGATTCTGCATCAGCTGATTGACAAGATTCTGGTATCCAAAGCGGAAAAGGTCGATGGCGAATACGTCCAGAAAATCCAGATTTTCTACCGCTTTATCGGCCCATTGGATGCCATCGAGTAACAATGTCAGAAAAGTCACCTCCGAGAACTATCCTACAGAAGCGGGCCACACCACGGATTACACCGGCAAGGTAGGAATCCACATTGCCCTTCCACGCCTCATTGATGATGTGAAGCATCTCGACGTAGCGCTCACAGCCATACTGCTTGTACAGCTCGTATGCCGTTTCGATGCAGTAGATTTTCCAGGGTGCCCGGATGCCGTCATAGGCAAATTCCACACCGGCATTCGACGTGATCCCCACAAAGTAAAGTGCATCCGGGTTTTCGGCCACCAGATTTGCACGAAGGCGTTCGCCCGCCGTCAGGCAGGTAGCATTGCCGGTCCGAATCGCAAACAGCGTTGCTTCGTCTTCTTTGGTAAGGCCATAGAAGACCTTGCAGCGGATGGGCAATTCCATACCACCGTTGCAGGTTCGACGTGCTTCTACCGTGTTCTGTCCATCAAAGATGTAGAAGCGCCCGTCCCGGAAGCTGACCTTCGGTTCGTTTGCAACGTACTCCGAAAAGTTTTCCGCAATATGAGCAACCTTTTCGACATGACGGCAAGTTCTGGATGTTCTCGGAAGGCGGGAGAAAGTTCATCGGACTGGAAAAGAACAGTCACGTCTGCCTTGCCATTTACGACAAGTATGATGGTTTTGGCAATCTCAGAAGCCTGCAGGTCACCGGCATTGCGGCGATGGTCGAGCCTTTCTCGGAGGAGTACAACGCCCATGCTGCTTTCAAGAAGATCCCGCTGGACGCTCTGAAAAAACTGCCCTCACCGATGAATCTGATCTGCGTGACGCCTACCCGCATCGATGCTCTGTTCTCCGATTTCAAGAAAGACGGTTACAGCGTCCGGCAGGTCCTGCATCAGCTTGCGTGAACAGAATTAGCTAAATCAACCAATAAAGGCCTCCGAATCTCTTTCTGCTTGGAAAAAGGTTTGGAGGTCTCTTCTTTACAATTTTTCGGAATAGCGGCTTTCACCAGCAGCGTCATGGGACGGCGCAGTTCATCTTTCATTCTGGGAATATTCAGCATCTCTGCAGAGGTTCGTTGTCATATTCGCTGGTATGGAGTGGTTTCACTGACTGCATTGAACTTCTGATAACATCCAAAATAGTCTGATCCGCCGGGAGCCACGGAACGGAATCAATGTCATCTTTTGTCAGCCACCGTGCAGCTTCCGCTTCTTTCAGCACAAGCTCGCCGGAAACCACTTCACACCAGAAGCAGTCCATGGAAAGATGAAACGTCGGATAATCGTACTCGAGTGTACCAATTAAATCCCCCACAGCAATTTCCGTGTCCAGTTCTTCTTCGATTTCCCGCTTCAGAGCCTGCTGCGGGGTTTCTCCCGGCTCGATTTTGCCGCCCGGAAACTCCCACTGGCCTTTATAGTCGCCATAACCGCGGGCAGTGGCGTAGATTTTGCGCTTTTCCTGCATGGAGTCGCAGATCACAGCGGCCACAACACGAATCGTTTTCATAACGTTCTCCTTTTGGATTCATTATAATGGCCGACCGTCAGAAGTCCCACCGACACGATAGAACACCCTGTTTCCTGCTTTTCTTGCTGTAAGCAGCCCCATCTCATGGAATTTCATCACAAACGTCCGAATGGTTGCATACGCAGCGTTTCGGAAATCCTTTTCCAGCTGCTTTGTGGTAAACTCCTCTGCACCATAAGCAGACAGAACATACTCCCAGAGCAGCCGTTCTTTTTCTGTGATTTTTCCTTCCGCAAGAGCAGTTTGATATACCTCAAGATCAGTTTTCGGCGGGACTGCATCCACCTGCAGGCGGTTATAGACCTCATTGCAGAAGTAGAACAGAAAGGGAGTCACATCCGTATAGCCGGAAATCAGAGCATTTCTCTCCACGCGTTCGTAGGCTTTATAATATGTGTCCTTGTTTTCAGCGATGTATCGGGAAAACGGCGTGAACAGTGCCGCAGGATAGCCCTGCTGAACAAGATACCAGAGGTGGAATAGCCGTGCAGTGCGTCCATTCCCGTCAAAATAGGGGTGGTAGTATGCAAAAGCAAAGTGCAGAATGGCAGCCTTATGCAGCTCATTGATGCCGTCATTGGCATTCGCAAAATCGACAAGACATTTCATGGCACCGGGAAGCCGCTCTGCCGGAAGTCCCGGTCTGGGTTCTTCACCGCCCACAATAAAAACCTCGCCATGCCGATAAAAGTGGTTTGGCAGTAATCGATCTTCATCCGGGAGATAATCCTCTGTGCTGATCTGATATAGGTGATGCAGATTCTCCTCGGTGATCCTATTCTGACGATCCGCGATAAACTCCAGTCCGCACTTCATACCATAGATGCGGGCTTCTTGTTCACCACGAGGGGCATAGCCATCGAGGATATAACGGATACTGCTGCGGGTCGAGCGGATACTTTCAATTTGAAAAGTAGCATAAATTTCCTCGGTCATCGCCGACAAACCGAAGTTTTGTCCACTGACAGGGACAGAGAGCAACTGCTTCATACCATTTGTTGAAATTTGCGCGAGGTTCGGCAGGTAAAACAGCTTATTTCCAGAAAAATCAGTCAACGGCAGAGGCTGCGCAAAGTTTTGCCGCAGCAATTCGGCAAATTCTTTGACGCTGACAGTCGAGTACTTGTATTCCATCCGATTGAGTTCAAACAAATGCTTATCTGAAAGCATTTTGGCAAACTGTGCCCCATCCATTCTGTCCACCTCGCAGTTGATACTTGTTGATACTACATAGTATCAATATATCGATTCTTTATAAAAAAAGTCAACCGAAACAGGCCGAACCAACTTTTTTCCATACTTTCCGTCAAAATTCCCGTGGCACAGCCACGAATCACATCTCCATCGGCTTATTCCCCACTTCGTCCAGATACGCATTCAAAAATTCCGCTGCAAGGCTGTTGGGACGGATGTTTTCTCTGGCTTCCTGTGGGGTGAACCACTTGCAGCGGTCCACTTCGTGGTTGATATGCAGCGCCTTTGCGGTTCTGACGAAAGCCGTAAAGTTGCACATCAGCGTGTTGGACGGCTCAAAAAACTTGGTACGGTTGAACCGGAGGTGCTCTACTTCCAACCCGGTTTCTTCCCGGACTTCCCGCACCACGGCGTGTTCTTCTGCCTCACCGCGGTTCACATATCCAGCCACCAGAATATAAGAGGGCTTGCCGTACTGCTGGATGAGCAGAATTTTCCCGGTCTCCTCATCCACAACAATCATGCTGACCGCCACATTGTACATCGGGAAACGGTATTGCTGGCATTTCGGGCAGTAAGGCACAATGCCCTCTTCTTCCAGTTCTTTTTCAATCAATGCCGTACCGCATTCAACGCAATGCTTCTGAATCATTTTTACACTCCAAACACTGCTTTCGTCAGCCGGATACCCGCTGCCGTTTTCATCGTATGTTCCATAAAGGTTCGGATTGCCTGCTGGTCGTACCCGCTTTCGGACGCATTGACGATATAATCTGCCTCAATCAGAATCTGATAGTCAATGCCGTTGATCTGCGCCGGACTATGGTGGTGCCCTACCAGATAGGCCACACGGTCGATCTGTTCTGCTGTCATGCCGGTATCCGCCAAGAACTCCCGCACCAGCGGGGCACCCTCCTGCTCCTGATATTTACCATTGGTGTTGCCGTACTTTTTGCGGCAGAGCGGGCAGGCGATATCGTGGGTGATGGCCGCCACCTCCAGAATAAACTGCGTGTCTGCGTCCAGCCCCTCCAGCTCACCAATGGTTTTGGCATAGGTCCACACACAGCTCAGGTGCGTGATGTCATGGATATTCCCTTCGGAAAAGGCGATCATCTTTTCCATGATCTGTGCAATGGTCATCATTTGTTTTCACTCCCGTTTTTAATACTTAAATGTTCACCTTGATAAACGCGAACTTGTCGGGGCGAGGCCCCTCCATCTTGCTGCCGCAAGACCGTTCTGTCACTTAAAAGCCCCACTGGGGCTTTCATTGTTCCGCTTCGCTCCACAAACGCGAATTTGTTATTCTCCTATGGAGGTACCGCTATCGTCTTTAAGACCACAAATCGCAACTATACCATTATTTTTATAACTCACAACGAGAATGGTATCATTTCCTATTTTCCAACATGCTGTGCCGTTTTCACTGGTATCAGGCTTCCCCCATACCTCTCTAAGCTGGTCAATATGATACCCAGGCAAAAGGTTATTAACATCGGCTTCACTCATTTCTGCGATTGCCGCCAGAGTGGGAAGATTGTCGTTGCTTTTGTGATTGTAGTATCCATAAAACCACGCCGATACACATATCGCAAGAACCAAGATGATTACAGCTATAACAGATAGCTTCTTTTTCATACAATCACACTCCTCGTCAAGTTCCGATTCATAAAATCCCCGTCACTTCCAGTCTTGTGTTTGAGCCACTCGCCAAAGCGTTCAAACTGTGCATCCAGATCCATAAGTTCACCCAGCAGCGCACCCAACGCCAGCGATAGAATCATGACCATAGAGCCACCGGTGCTCAAAGTTCCGTCTGGCCTAACCGTCAGTATCTTGGAGAGCGTTCCCGCCGCTCCCAGAAACACCACGGAAAAGCCCGTGGCTTTGATGATTGTATCCTGATAGCGCTCTTTCAGAAAGCATTTGAACAGAATACCCAGCACACCGCCCATCACAATGGCCAGCGCATTGATGATCGTTCCCAATCCCCGCATTTTCGTTTTTTCTTTGCTTACTGATTCCTGTATTTGTTTAAGACTTCATCCGGGATATGACAGTAGCTGCAATCTTCCGGGTACCGCTCCAGATGGTGCTGATGCTCCTCTGCACTCCGGACGTAATTCGTCAGCGGCAGCACTTCCACAACGATTTTATCCCGGTCCTTCCGGCTGTCAATAAAGGCTCTTGCTTCTTCCAGATGTCCGGGATTTGTGCTGTAAAGCCCCGTGCGATACTTTTTTCCAACATCAACGCCCTGTTTGTTCAGGCTGTACGGGTCGATGATTTCAAACAGATGCTCCATAAGCTCTGTAACACTGGTACATTTCTCATCAAAGACCACTTTAACGCACTCTGCGTATCCATCATACGGGCCGTCCAGCGTGTTTGTTGTTCCGTTGGCTCTCCCGGCTTCGGTCGTCCGTACACCGGGCACCGTGTCAAAAAAATGCTGGACGCCCCAAAGGCACCCGCCTGCAATGTATACCGTTTCCATACTCTTGACTTTCCTTCTTTTACTGGTACAGTTTGCATCCATGCTCTGTACTCCTTACGGTTTCCTTGCTAGCTGCAAATCGATCCATCATACCAACTCACAAAAAGTGCTTCCGCACCATTGCAGAGTAATTATCATATTGTTGAAAGCCATCTCGCTCATACTCGATTTCCATGATGCACCCCTTTATAACTTCCACAAACGTGAATTTTACAGGGTACGAATGATATGAGAAGCAAGTTCTGCATTTTCTTTGTCTACAAAAATCTCTGTAATATACTGAGGCTTTATTCCAAAAGTTCCGATTTGTGCTCGCATCCGTGTTGCGTCAAAAACACTTCGCTGATTCATATCTTTGGTTTTGCAATAGCATTTGATTCCAGCCGCTGTCAAAGCATCTGTAATACGGTGACAATAGGTTGAATCCGAAACCGTTGCTACCTGTGACTTGAAGAATCGTTCCAGCATGGTGAACCTCCTATGCAAAAAAGTTGGACGATGAGTACTTGATGAACCAACGTAGCAAATTCCGATTTATCAAATAAGAATTTCCGTCAATTTTTCTCTTGATGCGGCTCGCTTCTAAGAGTAGGAACGAACTGTTCTGTTGCCGGAGACGGACCATTCGGGTCGATCTCCGGCAGTATTTTTGTTATCGCGTATTAAAAAACAGCCGGAACGACTTTCTGCTGCGCTACATCGATGATGCCGTATGTATTCAGTCTGAGTTTTGGAATGACCGGAAGGCTGACGAAGGCGAGGGTCATAAAGATACCGATATCTTCCGCTACACCATGTGCCTTGAGGGCATCGTTCAGCGCCTGCATTTTCGCCGCAACGCTCTCTGCGCTTTCGGTGCTCATCAATCCGGCCACCGGAAGCGCAAGTTCTGCCACGACCTGTCCATCTGCCACAAACGCAAGTCCGCCTTTGTTTTTCCGCACAGTGTTGCCGGCCAGCATCATATCGGTATCGTTGTCCCCTGCCACGATCAGGTTATGGGAATCATGTGCGATGCTCGATGCAACGGCTCCGCATTTCAGGCTGAAGTTTCCTAAAAAGCCAATGCCCACATGGCCGGAGTGATGATGCCGCTCAAAAACGGCCAGTTTTACGATGTTGTGTTCCGGATCCACACCGGGAGCTTTGCCCGGATGCCGTTGGAACGGGATGATTTTTTCCTCCGTAAGCAGCTCGCCCCGGTTCAGGCAGATGACACGCTCCTGCTCCCCGCTTTCCCGAAGTTCCAGGTCCTGCAGTGTGATCTCATCCAGATCAAAGGAATCCATAACGTGGGAAAATCTCACACGGTCGATGTCAAGCGGTGCGGGTTTCAGCGTTTTTCCGTGCTCGGCCACCAGCGTGCCATTCTTGTAAACCTGTTCGACCGTAAAGGATTCAAAATCCGATACTACAATGAGGTCGGCAGCATACCCCGGTGCCACGGCACCGTGCTGCTTGAATCCAAAATACTGTGCCGGAACCAGCGTTGCCATTTTGACGGCCACTGCTGGGTCTGCGCCCAGCCGGATCGCTTTACGAATGTTGGAATCGATGTGGCCGCTGTCCAGCAGGTCACCGGGGTGCTTATCATCCGTCACCAGCATACAGCGGCTGCAATAGGGCTCCCGGAACAGCGGCATCAGGGCCTCCATATTTTTGGCAGCCGTTCCTTCCCGGATCATGATGTATTGTCCGAGCCGGAATTTTTCCATGGCTTCCTCGATGTTGGAGCACTCGTGATCGGACTGAACGCCTGCCGCAATATAAGCATTCAGGTCCTTATCGCTCAAGAGCGGTGCATGGCCATCCACGATCTTTCCCGCTTCGGTGCAGTCGCGGATCTTCTGCAGGATCTTCGGGTCACAGCGCACCGTCCCATAGGCATTCATCAGTTCCGCAAGCCCCAGCACACGGGGATCGCCGTAGTAAGGCCGGAGCTGTTCTGCGTTCAGCACCGCACCGGATTCATCCAGATCCGTGGCCGGAACACAGGAGGGCAGCATGAAATAAACCGAAAGGGTCAGATTTTTTGTCGTTTCCAGCATAAAGTCCAAGCCTTCCAGCCCCGCAACATTCGAGATCTCGTGTGGGTCTGTGACCACCGCAGTGGTACCGTGGGGCAGCACTGCCTGCTCGAAAGCCGGACCACAGAGCATGGAGCTTTCGATGTGGATATGCCCATCGATCAGGCCCGGGCAGACATATTTGCCGTGCAGATCAACTTCTTTCCGGCCATGATACGCACCCACACCCACGATCCGGTTTCCGCTGATGGCAATGTCAGCGGTGTCGATCTCATCGGTAAACACATTGACGATTCTGGCATTTTTCAAAACCAGATCGGCCAGAGCATCTCCTCTGCCTGCCGAGATCCTGCGTTTCAGCTCATCAGACTGCATAGAAACATCTCCTCTCTTTGAAGTTCGATTTTCTCACCTGTGGATTGGTTCTGCCATTATTCTACCACGCCTTGCCGCTGCGGAAAAGATGCCAGGAACAAAAATGGCCCCGGAGGGCTTGCTGCAGCTCTCCGGGGCCACTTTATGTGCGTTGTGCCTTGGCGCAGACCGTCAGCACTCCACTGCCACCTTGATCACGCCGTCCCGTTTCTTTTCAAACAGCTCGTAGCCCTCTGCGATCCGGCGCAGGGGGTAGGTGTGGGTGATGAGCGGTTCGGTATCGATCTTGCCTTCTGCGATGAGACGCAGCGTTTCTTCACAATCGCAGCCGTCCACGCCGCCGGTCTTAAAGGTGAGGTTTTTGCCGTACATCTCCGGCAGCGGCAGGGTTTGTGCCTTGTCGTACAGCGCCACCACGGTCACGATGGCGTTGGGTCTTGCGCACTCCCACGCCAGCCGGAAGGTAGTGTCCGCCCCTGCCACCTCCAGCACCACATCGGCCCCGCCGTGGTCGCTGTTGGCGCGCACAAAGGTGGCGCAGTCCTCCGGCTGCACGGTGAGCACCTGCGGGTAGTGCCGACGGATGAACTGCAGGCGGCTTGCGTCCTTTTCACAGACGATGATGCGCTTGGGGCTGTGCAGCATGACGCACAGCAGCGTGCAGATGCCGGTCGGCCCTGCACCGAGGATCAGCACGGTATCCTCGGGGGTGATTTCCGAGATGCGTGCCGCCCAAAAGCCGGTGGCCAGCACATCGCCCACCAGCAGCGCCTGCCGATCGGTGACGCTGTCCGGGATCTTGTTCAGTCCCTGATCCGCAAAGGGCACCCGGACATACTCGGCCTGCCCGCCGTCGATGCGGCAGCCCAGCGCCCAGCCGCCGTTTTGATCGGTGCAGTTGTTCACAAAGCCTTTTTTGCAGAAAAAGCACTCTCCGCAGAAGGTCTCCACGTTCACCGTCACCCGGTCGCCGGGTTTCACATTGGTCACCGCACTGCCCACTTCTTCTACGATGCCCACCATCTCGTGCCCTACCGTGATGCCGGGCACCGCCCGGGGCACGCTGCCGTGCTTGATGTGCAGATCGCTGGAGCAGATACTGGCAAGGGTCACCTTTACAATGGCGTCCCGCTCGTGCTGCAGCACCGGCTTTGGTTTTTCCATCAGGGCAAATGTTCCCTCTGAAACATAGGTATAGGTCAGCATGCTTTTTACCTCCATGCGCTTTGATATTTCCGAACGGAGTATACCGCAAAAGTCAGCCGCTCACCCGGCTCACAGGATATAGTGAGGTACCTCCATAAATTCTGAGTTGCTGTTCTCAGTATACCATGTTTTTCCCTTGCGGAAAAGATAGCGAAACAAAAATGGCCCCGGAGAGCTTGTTACAGCTCTCCGGGGCCACCTTATGTGCGTTGTGCCTTGGCGCACACGACCGGCGTTTTACTCGATTGCAATCAGATTCGGGTTCTCAGGCAAAGCCTTCGTCTGCTGAGGAGCAGGCAGCTCGACGTGCAGGACGCCATCCTCGAACTTTGCGTGGATGTCTTCCTTCTTCACATCGCCCACGTAGAAACTGCGTGCGCAGGTGCCGGAGAAGGATTCGCGCCGCAGATAGCGGCCCTTCTTATCCTTTTCGTCATTGCTGTGGCTGCGCACTGCCTGAATGGTCAGGTAGCCGTCGTTCAGATCCATCTGAACGTCTTCCTTCTTGCAGCCCGGCAGGTCAACAGCTACTTCGTAGCCGTTGTCCGTCTGTTTGACATCGGTCTTCATCATGTTTGCACCGCGCTTACCAAAGGTATCACGAGCCTCACGGTTCATCATACGTTCCAGTGCAGCGTCATTCCAGAACGGATCGAAGAAATCATCGAACAGGTTTTCATGGAAAACAGTCGGCATAAGCATAAATCATTCCTCCAATCCCGGCGTTCGGGTCGGGGCAAAAAATCTGAAGCGTCCATTCAGAAGGGCTTTCCGGGGAGCCTTGCGGCTCTCCTTTTGCCCTTCCTCCTGAGCACGCCATAGTTATAGCACCATTTATTAGCAGTGTCAATAGGAGAGTGCTAAAATTCATGAAAGAATAACACTTTTATAAAATCCTATGCAATCTTTTCGGAACTCAGTCGTATCATCGTGTTTTTATCATTTCTGCCGGTACATCGGCGCAGACAGATATTTCATGCCGTTGTCCGGGACGATGACCACGATGTTCTTTTCCTGATTCTCCGGTCTGCGGCCCACCTGCACCGCTGCGTGCAAAGCCGCTGCTGCCGATGTGCCCAGAAACAGTCCTTCCGCCCGCAGCACCTCATGGGCCGTTTCGTAGGCTTCCTCGGTGCGGACATTGATGCACGCATCGCTCCAGTCTGGCCGCAGATAGTCGGAAAGTGCGCTTTCCGGCACATCATACGCCGGCAAAACGCCATCTATGATCTGCGCATCCGGGTGCTCCGGGGTCAGGCGGGAGTCCGGATGGGGCTGCACCAGAACCACTTGCAGATTCGGGTTGCGGCTGCGCAGATAACTTGCTGTGCCAAAACCCGTGCCGCCGGTGCCCGCCATGCAGACCAGAATATCCACATGGCCTTCTGTATCCTGCCAGATCTCCGGCCCAGTGGTGCGGTAATGCGCCTCGGGGTTCGCCGGGTTTCAGCAGTCCGGCTTCTTCCGCAGCATTGAGCATGGAAAGCGCAGCCCGGTCTTTCACACTGCCGGTTGGGTTGAAGAACTCCAGCTTTGCCAGCAGGTGCGCCCCGCACTGCTGCTGCCGCTCAAAGCGGTCCAGCTCCATCAGCGGGGTGCGCCCCACCAGTTCCTCGATGGAATGCACCAGTCCTGCCATTGCTCTCCCCTCCCGATTTTCGGCTCAAACCAGCTTGTCCGGCGTCACATCCAGAATGTCGTTAAAGTAGTTGTTGGCGATCATCATCACGCCCATCGCCGTGATGACCACGATCTCTTCCTCCGTAAAGTTTGCCTTCAGCTTTGCAAACAGCTCTTCCGGCACATGCTTGGGGTCCTCTGCAATGGCCTGACCGTATTCGATCAGGATCTCCTCTTTGGGAGTGAATGCAAAATTCTCAAAGTCGATGCCGTTTTTCTTGAGCAGATTCTGGAAGTAAATGCTGCACACAAGGCAGCCGTTTTTCTGGGAAATAGCATATTCGTAAAAATCGGCTGCACGTTTGCCGATGAGCCGCTGCAGTTCATCATCCAGCGCATAAGAACCGGCCTCCACAGCATTGAATGCCGCTGCATTGTGGAGCAATGTGCGCTTTTCTGCGGTCAGAGCGTGGCCGTCCGCCAGATGGTCTGCAATGATTTTCTGGATCGCTTCCGGTGCAGTTTCCGGGTTGATTTCGCTGATTCTGGGCATAACAAAACCCTTCCTTTCACTTTTTTGTTCGACGAATTGCCTGTATCATATACCCATTTACATACCATGTCAATAGGTATATTACTTTTCGCAGCAATTTTTCAGCAAAAAGTGATCAGAAGGGTTGTTTTCTGCACGCCTGTTTCATATTTTCGACTGCTCATCCAGCACCCAAGGCCAGCACTGCATTGCGGACGCACTCCAGGCAGGGGCACAGCACCGTATCGGCCTTGATGCCCTTCAGGTCTTTGCAGATGGTCGCACCGCGTTTTTCCTTGACTGCCTGTACCAGCTACGGGGCGTTCCTCTGCCGTCCGTAGCGATGCCCGGAAATTTTGATTGATGGCTTTCAATCATTCACGGTATATCTTTTTTACTCCATTCTCTGAATCACCGCACCCAGCCATCGGCACAGGGTATCGCCTGCCTGATTTGCGATCTCCAGCACGCGGGCGTGGCTATGCTTGACCGTCTGGATGCCGGTGGCCATGTTAGTGATGCAGCTGACGGCCAGCACCTTCATGCCCATGTAGTTGCAGACCATGGTTTCCGGCACGGTGCTCATGCCCACGGCATCGGCTCCCATCCCCGCAAAGGCGCGAATTTCAGCCGCCGTTTCATAGCAAGGGCCCATAAAGCCCATGTAAACGCCCTCCTTGTAGGCAATGCCCAGTTCATCGGCGGTCTGCTTGGCAAGGTTCCGCAGTTCCAGACTGTAAGGTTCGGTCATGTCCGGGAAGCGGGGGCCGAAGCGCTCATCGTTGGGGCCAATGAGGGGGTTCGTGCCCATCATGTTGATGAAGTCGGTAATGAGCATCAGGGTGCCCGGCGCAAACTCCCGGTTGATGCCGCCGCAGGCGTTGGTCAACACCACCTTTTCCACGCCCAACAGCTTGAACACATAGAACGGGTAGCAGACTTCCTTCATGGAGTAGCCCTCATAGAAATGGAAGCGACCTTCCATGGCGTAGACTTCCGTGTCCCCCAGCTTGCCAGCCAACAATGCGCCTTTGTGTCCTGCCACCGTGGATACCGGGAAGTTGGGGATATCCTTGTAGGACAGTTCTTCCGTGTCCGTAAAGTCCGCGGTCAGCTTGCCAAGGCCGGAGCCCAGCACCACCGCGATCTTCGGGCGCTTTTTCGTGTGCGTCTTGATATATTCCGCACTTTCCAGTGCCTTTTCATAAAGATGTTCCATACCGTTCTCTCCTTTTCCCAAAAAATTCGATATACTCTCTGGGTTTAGTATATCGGATTTTTCAGGCCGATGCAAGACGCCCTTCATCGAGTCTTATTAAAAACCAAGGAGCAGATACTTCACATCACTAGTGTGTTGTATCTGCTCCTTGGTTCTCCGAATGTCTTATCTCTGGCCGATGTTCCACCGAAACAGTTCATATCCTTCCCGGATATCCTCCGGCAGACGTTTCAAAGTCTCGTCCCGCAGTTCCTGCGGCATCCCATAAAAGGCTTCGGCAATGCCGCCGGTGATGCAGGCAAGGGTGTCGCTGTCGCCACCCAGAGAGACCGCATTGCGAAGTGCATCCTCAAAACTGACGCTTTCCAGAAAAGCAATGATTGCTTCCGGCACAGTTTCCTGACAGGTCTCCACATGATGATAGGTCGGCCGAATTTCATCGCAGGTACGGTTCAGGTCATAACCGAAGGTCTGCTCCACATATTGTTTGATTTCCGGCTTGCTGTGGCCGGTACGGGCCAGAAAAATCGCTGCCGCCGTGGCCTGCGCGCCTTTGATGCCCTCCGGGTGGTTGTGGGTGACTTCAGCGGTCACTTTTGCCATTTCCAATGTTTTGTCCAGCGTATCGAACAGCCAGCCCGCTGCTGACACCCGCATAGCCGAGCCGTTGCCGAAACTACCATAGGGCTTCGGATTTTCTGCGTGCAGCCACCGGCGGAACATCCCGCCGTAACCGGCATGAGGGTATGTTTCTCCCCAAATGCGCATCTCGCTCTTTGTTTCTTCAAATGTTCTCTCCGGGATGCCTTTACCTGCAATCAATCCCCGTGCCACCGCAACGGCCATGACGGTATCATCGGTGAAGTGCGATTTCTCGCTCAGCAGCGGAAAATCCTTGTGCTTGTAATTGTTGTGGTCAAATTCATTAGGATAAACAGGATAACTATATCAGCAGGGGCCTCCGGGCTCCTGCTTTCTTTCTGTTCTGCCGCCGTTTCGTGCATAATGCCGCAAAAAGCGTCATTCTCGAAAACTTTTTGCCACAAATTGCCAGATTTTACTTGACATTGTCCCTTTTAGGGTCTATAATAAGGGTGTAAGAACGAACGTGACCCGAAAAGGGTAGGAGGAAGATTATGAAAACTCTCGAATCCATGAAGCAGTTCATCCGCGAAAACAATTTCACCGCTCTGGTCAATGAGCTCGTCACCGGTGCCGACATGGACGTTGCAGACGCTGTCGAGTACGTCTACGACATGAAGACCCTCAGCAAGGCTCAGTTCGCAAGCAAGTATTTCGGTTGATGGTCGATAGGGGGGTAACGATATGTTCAAAAAGTTGGTCAAGGCAATCGCCACAATCCAGAACGAAAACGACCGCGACGAGTGCTACTGGCAGATTGACCGTGCATTCGAGGAAGAGCGCATCTCCTTTGAGGACCACGAGCTCCTCTACGGTCTGGCTGGTATGGTTGAGGTCGCTTAATTTTTTTGCTTTCGTGTGTCCCTTTTAGGGACGTTAAGCAAGCAGTAAGACCCGTTTCGGGTAGGAGGTTTTTATGGAGCTCTACAAGTACACCGGCAGCGTTGCCGCCCTGACCGTTCGTTTCGGCAAGGCCGAGACCATCACCCTCTACGACAGCTACGACGACAGCGTCGCTCCGGTTCGTCTTGATGTGCGCGGTGCTCTGGCCGAGTACATCAAGGAAATCGAGAGCACGGACAGCGAGGAGCGGTACATGAATCTCGACTGGTACTACGACTTCAATATGCTGCTCCGGCGCATCGAGGTTCCGGGCGTCCCGTCCGGAAAGGCGCTGAAGACCGTCGTCCCTGCCAAAGTTCTGACGCAGACCCGCAGCAACCCCGACGAGCTCGTCTGCTTCGGTTGCCCCGATTTCATCAACACGACCAAGCCGGTCTCGATGGGGCCAGATGATTACCAGAACTTCCTCATGTGGAAGCGCGAGAACAGAGACTAAGGAGGGATTGCATCATGCTTATTTTCAAAGAGGACAGCCGTACCGGTGTCTCGTGTGGGCTGAACGATTTCGGGGAACTTTTCATCGGCAACTCCCGCTCCGGCTACAATCTGCCTGACACCCCGGAGAACCGAGAGAAGATTCTGAAAGATTTCGACTGCTGGTGGACCGGCTGGACGAAGCCCATCTTGTGATGGCCACAGCAAGGTCTGAAAGGAGTATTTTATGACAAACGAAAGTAGTTTCCCTGCCGTGTTCTTTGAGGATTTTCTCGCCGCTCTCCGCAAGGTGCAGGACGAGAACCGCATCCACGGGAATGTGGAGGTCTTTGAGCTCCGGCCGTCTCCTGACGGCGCTGTTCATCTTGGCGTGAGCTGGCCCTCCATTGGGACGGTTCCGCCGGAGGAGGCGAAGAAGTTCGCCGAGGAGGTCGCCCGGGCGGCCGCCGCTGCCGCTGCCTTTCCGTACAACGGCTATGTGTATACGTTTGAATAGGAGGTTCTTCTGATGACCGTTCTTGAGCGTTTGAAAGCTGCCGGGTATGACCCGGCCGTGTCCCTGTTCCCTGACAGTATCGGGAATGCCGGTTCCATGGAGTGCGAGCGCGTCCAGATTCGCACGTTCTTCTGCCGTCCCCGTGAGAACGAGGCCGCCATCGGGGTGACTGCAACCGCTATGACCCGCTTTTCCGACGGCTCGACCCGTCCGTATCCGGACGGCTGGCCGCGCAGCCTTGAAGCCAGCGTCACGCTCTACTTCACTGGCGACGCGGAATTTCATTATTTCGGCAACATCGCTACTGACCTTGTCGGCTCCGATGCCGAGTTCCGCTACAGGCTCTTGAGCCGCTGTATTCAGGACTGCAAGTATTTCCTCGGCTGCGGCTCGCGTTTTAGCAAGTACCTCTGGGGCTGCTGCGTTGAGAATCATATTCAGGCCATGCGCATCCTGTGGGACAGCTTTTCCGACGACGAGAAGCCGGAGTGGACCTCTCTCGAGGAGATTGAGCGGTTCAGCAAAAAGATGCTTGAGGAGGAGATTTACTGATGGCTGCCCAGAATTTCAAGTTGTTCCTTGGCTGTCTCGGAAACGGCGTAACAGTCTGCAACTCCGCCGTGATGGAGGACGGCGATTTCAAGATGGTCGCTCACATCTCCAACGAGGGAAAAATCACTTGGTACGTCGGCGAGGATTACCCGCCTGCGGATGCTCTCGCAAGCATCCGGGCCTGCGCAGAGCAGGAGCGGGTAAAGTACGAGACATGGCTCAACGGCCTGTCTCCGGCCGCGCGCCGGGAGTATCAGCTCGAGCGGCTGCCGCTCCCCGAGTTTCTCGAGGAGCTCCGCAAGGCAAAGGAAGAAAGGGAGGGAGCCTAATGTCCCGCGATATCCACGATTATGACAGCCTCAAAGAGGCGTACAACGACCTGCTCATATTCGAGCGGTTTCCCGGTCCGGCGCACAGCGAGCGTGTCGAGGAGTTCGTCGTTCAGCTCAAGCGCGACATCCGGGAGTACATCCATCGGGATTCCGATTACCGCATCGTCCGCGACGAGCTCGATTCTTTCGTTGAGCTTGTTGAGCTGCCCGACTACACCGCCGACTATTCCGAGGAGCGGGCTCTCTTGTGGTTCAAGATGTACCGGTCCTACCGCCTTTTCGACGAGTTGGGCTGCGGCGGGCAGTTCTTCACCACCGGCGTCAAGCTCTTCCGCCGTCGTGGCCGCTGGTACGCCTATCACTTCGTTTCGGTCGATATGTAAGGAGGTTCGCATGGAAATCAATATCACATACAAAAGCCCGGAGCACAAGGCCGCGTTCCTGTCTGAGCTTCAGCGGATTCCGCACATCGTAAATCCCGAATCCGGGCGCGTCAATCCGTATTGGGGCGCGTCCCTGTACCTGCTCTCCGCGCTCACGCGCTGGCCGGAGCTCCGCATTGCCGTCATCGGCGAGGACTACATGATGTTCACGGCCGCAGAGGAGGCTTTCAATTTGAGCCAGAACGAGCGCATCATCGTCGAGTTGGCTGCCGCTTTTTACAACGCTAGTTTGTGGGAAATGCCGGGTTTTGAGATGGTGTCTGGAACGTGTGACACGGCTTTCACGCTCATTCTTGAGGCGTTCCGCCTGCGCCGTGCAAAGCTCTTTTACAAAGATGGGGAGGTGTCCGCAGAATGGGAAGAAAGAAAATGAGCCTCCGGCGCGCCGTCGCCATCCTGCGTCTTGTCGCTGCGGATGACCTGTCCTCCGGGCGGGCAATCGACGGGCAGAATGAGGCTGCTGCCGTCGTGCTGGAAGATTACGAGGAGACAAAGAAAGAGCTCGCAGATTGGGTGAATGCTTCTCCCGAGGAGCTCGCCGATGTTATAGCCGGGATGTAAGGAGGCCTGTACCGTGGCTGCTGTCTATCGGACGTTGTATGAGAAGTATGAGCAAAACGACGTTTTGCACGTCGGGATTCAGGAGGTTGTCGAGGCCGAAAAGGAGATTGACACGTTCCTCAAGTCTCTCGACCGCAACCAGCGTGACCAGCTCGACACGCTGCTGGGGCGTCTGTCCCGCGCCTACGAGATGCAGGGTTTTCTTTTCGGTGGTCTTGCATCCGGCGCAAAGTGGAACGGCAAGACAGCTCCCGAACCGGGCGACGGATACGGCCGGAGCGTCCGGGCCTATCACGGCTCAACGCTCGCTCCGGTCTGCCAGATTGACCGCAAGACAAATCAGGTCATACATGAGTATCCGAGTATCGCTGCTGCCTCCCGTGCTACCGGTCTGGATGACAGCGCAATCGGAAAGGTATGCAAGGGAAAGTTACCCCATGCGGGCGGTTTTCTCTTTCGGTACATCGAGCAGTAAATCTTTCACAGGTACGCAAAAATATTTCAAGTTTTTGCCATTTTGCTCTTGCTTTCCACGCGCTTGTGTGGTATAATATAGTCAGTTGAGGGGGCCGCTCCTCAATGAGTAAGGTGGCAAGGCCAGAAAGGAAACAAAATGGACGACGAAATGAATACCGCCGAGGTGCTTCGCGACGAGGCAAAGGAGAACCGGACCCGTGAAATTCTCGAGCTTATGCGTAACAGCAAAACGCTCGAGGAGGCCGTGGAAAAAGTAAAAGCCCTGCTCAACAAGTAAGCAGGGCTCTCCGATGAAGAACAAAGGCCGATGACGGCGGCCAGAGTTCTGAAACGCCGGGGGAGTGAGAAACAGCTTGCAGATGCCTCACTTCTCCGGCATTTCTATTATAGCAGATTCAAGGGGGATTTCAAGATGTCAGCTTTAACGCCTGTTGCCGTTCGCATCACCGGGCTGCGCGAGGCTCGCGGGTTGACCCGCACCCGGCTGTCGCAGCTCTCTGGCGTCCCGCTGCGGACACTCGAGGAGTGGGAGGCCGGTCGCCGGGTCCCGCGCGATGTTTACCAGATTCATGCCGTCGCCGCTGCGCTCGGCATGAGCATTGAGGATTATCTTGGGCTATAATGAATCAGGAGGCCCGGCGTTGTGCCGGGCCTCCCTTTTTGTTATTCGGGCATAAAGCCGTAACCGGCCTCAAATGCCGCTACTTCTCGGAGGTAGGCAACGCGGCCTGCTGCGCGGTCGATGGCGTCGCGCAATTCGCGGTTTTCCACCAGCTTGAGCAGCGCGGTGAGCGTGTCCTCTGCCTGCATGATTTCGCGGGTGTCCTGCGGGTTGACCTGCTCCATGTAGATCTCATAAATAGACTGTTCCATGCTTGCCTCCTATGCCCGCCAGCGGTCGAGCCGCTGCCGCGCATACAGGATTTGCGCGCGCCGTTCTTCCCGCTGCGGGTGTTTCGGAGCAGCCATTGTGACGGGAGGGCTGTTCGTGGTCCCCGTGCAGCCCTCTCCATCACCTCCCTGTGGGCCGTCTCCCGCAGGCTGATTTTAACTTGCTGGCTATTTGCCTGTAGCTTTTCGGAGTGCTTTCTCCTGCGTTGAGCCGTAGAACGTCACGAGCACGGCTCCGGGGCCTCGATTTCGGGCTTTTGTGGTCTGGCCGTAAAGTTTGCCGCCTAGCCACCACGACGCTTTGCGGGTCTCCGCAGGAGGCTTTTGTCACTTGCTGGGTCATCTCACGATTTCCGCCAGCCTCTCGATGGTAACATCTGTCTCGATGTACGGGCTGCTGCCGGTGTCGTCTGTGTAGGTTCCGGTTACACCATCCGCGCTTTTCCAAAGCATCAGGTTTTCCACCTTGCTGCTGTTGCCCTCGCTGAACTCCTCGACCTTGTACTCCGAAAGCGTGATGCCGAGCTCTGCCGCTTTGTCGAACACTGCCTGCGCCGTCTGCTCTGCCACTATCGGGAGATACAGGCCGCCAGAGGAAACGGTTCGGATGGTGAGCGTGTACTTGCCGCTGTAATAGAATGCATCAATCGACGATATGTAGGCTGCGCTTTCTTTGTCCAGCGCGTTCAGTGCGGTTTCTTCGAGGACGCTCCGGTTCGTCTCCGGCGTCGATACTCTGGTTGTGCTGGTTGTTCTCTTTCGGGGTGCTATAAGGTCGAATCCGCCAAAAAGCATGAACGCAAAGAACACAGCAACAGCGATGGCTATGATGTTCGCCTTTTTGTTCTGCTTTTGGCTCGGCTCCGCTGCCGGGTTTTCTTTTTTGGGCTGCTCCGGTTTCTGCTCCGGCGACGGCTCCTCTTTCACGCGGTCCGCAAAGCTCACCTTTTCTTTGTCATCGCCAAAGTATGCCCAAAAGCACTTTTCCCGTTCGTCCACATACAGGCGTGTCATGTACTTCCAGCCATGCTCTGTGTGGTATTTTCCTAGTACCTTTTTGTGCAGAACATCTATCACAGCGAATGTTCCGCTGTCCTCGTCGTTCCGGGCGTTGTGCGCTGTCTGGCACACGGCGTATCTTGAGCCGTCTGAAATGGAGGCCGCGTTTACAAAGGATTCTGTTTCGTAGACAAGCTCCGGGGTGAATGAATCGTCCGTGATGTAGAATTGCTTTCCCCAAAAGCAAGCAATCTTGGAATCCCTGCTCATTACGAAGTTGATTTCGAGCGATGGCTTGTACGCGCACTGCTGTTTCAGCCTCTCCCGTACCTCGTCCATTGGGATGCTGGCCGGGTCTACGAATCGCGCGCCGCTACTTGTTACCCCCCCCCCGAACAGTTGTTCGTGGGTGAGGGACGCAGTTGTGTTTCCCATAACTGTTGTCCTCCTGTCCTGTGTTGGTGGTCGTGCTTTTATGATAGCACCTAACAGGGACAATGGCAACGGCTTTCGCGCCAGCGATTGCAAAATCGCTGAGTATAATATATACTCTCCTCTACTCTTCTTTACTCTACTCTACTTTGTCGATTGATTCGCCGGAAATACCCGGAAATGCCGTTTTCAGTGCATATCCGCGCGGATATGTGTTCAAAACGGTATTTCCGCTCCGGTTATATTGTTTTTCGCGGTATTTTGGGACAACTGCGTGTGCTGTCTCGTGTGACCCTTTTATCAACTTTTTCCACCTAGTTTTCCACTTTTCGGGTCATTCTGGTATTTCCGCGCCGTTTTTCTGCGGTTATCCACGGAAATGATAGAAAATGTATCAAAAAGTGCATTTCTGTCCCGAAAATGTCTTTTTACGAGAATAACCGCGCCGGAAATGCTGTTTTAAGTGCGTTTCCGTGGAAGATATTGCAAAAAACAGCAATAAAAAAAGAGCCTCCCGGCCCTCTTGTGCGAGGAATACCGGGAGGCTCGTGCTGTTATGTGGTAGCTGCTGGGGCGTCCTTAGTGAATCTGGTTCTTGACGTTCTCGTAGGTCTTATCGCCCTCGATAGCGGCCTGCGTGAAGGAGTTGTTGTACCACCAGTTAATCAGGGCCGTAACGGTGGTGATGCCCGTGGTGACGAGCTGTTCCACCGTGCTGCTCTCGATGGGCAGCGGAGACTTGCCGAACGCGCTCAAAATCTGGTTTGCCAGAGCCAGCAGCAGAGCAGCGGTACGGGCGATGGTGGCGGCGGAAACTTTGTTATTGTACTTCATAATAGCGTTCTCCTCTCATTCGACAATGGATTTGATTCCGCAGCGGGAAACGACTTCCCGCTGTGCGTGTTTGACCTTAGAGGCGTAGTCCAAGGCTGCGTGCATATCACCATTGCAGTGCGCGTCAGGGATGCGCTGAACTGCCTTTGCGGTGGCCTCGCCGAGGGCGATGGCGGCGAGAGAAGTTTCATAGATGCAGATTTGCAGCTCCTCTCTGCTCTTTTCGCGCTGGGCTTCAATGTTCTCGCGCTTCTTGGCTTCTTCGGTCCGCTTTCTCTCGTGCTGCTCGATTTTGCGCTCAATCAGCCAGACAGCAAAGCCAAAGATTCCAGACGGCACTCCAACGGTGACGAGAATTTGCCATGTTTCCACTGGTATCACCTCCTCCCTCACAGATATTTGTCTGCGCCTGACAGGGCAGTCCAGCTCTTGGGGCCGCAAATGCCATCAGGGACGAGGCCGTGCTTACGCTGGGCCGTCATCAGTGCCTTTGTGGTAGCCGGGCCAAAACTGCCGTCGTGCGGGATGCCGAGGAGCCGCTGCAGCATAACCGTAGCTGCGCGGTTAGCGGCTCCCTCGCAACCCTGCTCGATGGTCGGCAGGACAAACTTGTTGTAGGTGGTGCTGGGATACACGCCGGGCTGGACGCAAAGCCATGTAGCCTTGCATCCGCGCGTGTCGGTGTGGACAATGGCGGCCTTGTCGTGCCAGTAGATGCCGACCGCGCCAAAGCCCTGCGCGGCCGCGATGATGCCGAGGGCGACGGGGTTGACGCTCCGGTCCTTCGTGCGCCAGTCGGCCGCAATGCCGTAGAGGTGGCGGCTCGTCCGGCTGCCGCCGACTTTCGGGTCTGCGTTGTGCTTCACGCACCGGTAGCCTGACGTAACCTTGATGGCCTTGCCGAGCTTGGTGCGGATGGTCTGCATCTTCTGGACGAGCTCCGGGTCAATCATCTGCGCCGTGCATCCGCACGGGCAGGCGAACTCGTACCGCTCGAAATCCGTGGTAATTTTCGTGTGGTCGTTCGGCTTAAAGGTAATTACGCTCATTCTCACCGTCTCCTTTATCAGTCTGTTTGAGTACGGAAAATTCTGCGTGTACCACCGCGCGGGCTGCTGCTGGCGAGGCCGCTGCGCCGGTCTCTCGGGCTGCTGCTCCTGCTGGGGCTGCTCCGGTACGACCTCAAAATCCGGCTCCGGCTGCGCATACCCCTCGTCGTCATCGTCCACATAGACCGTATGGCTGGTTTTCGGGCGGCTGCCGTACAGGTCATTCGCCGCGCCAAACATGGACTTTACCGCCTCCTCGCGGACGGCCGGGTTGTCAAGGTTCGGGACAAGGTATGCCACGACAAAGGGCTTTTTGAACTCCTCGATAAGGTAACTGGATTTAATCTGCATCGCGGTGCGGAGGGCGCGGTTGAGGGCCTTGCTCTCGCACATCTCGCTGCGGAACTTCATGAACTCCGCCCGCTGCTTCTCTGTCATCCCGGCCGTCACATCCTCGACCGCAATTTCCTTGTGGGCGACGATGGTGACGTTCTCGCCGGTAAGCTGCGGGACGCTGATTCGGACCTCGTGCTTGACGTCCTTGTTGGGGCAGCCTCCGCAGCGAATCGGCTTTCCGATGCTGCGGTTGACCTCCGCGCACTTCTGGCAGGTGGACGGGACGACCGGGCGGCTGGAAAGAATCTTGATGCCTGCGGCTCGCATGAGCTTGGTGAGGCCCTTTTTGGTGAGGGCGTACTTGGCCGGGGTCGCTTTGTGGACGTACCCCTTGCTGTCGCGCCACTCGTCCTTGGCCTTCTCCATCTCATAGATTTCGCCGTCGTTGAGGTTGGTGCTGATGCTCACGGAGTTCATCACCGGCTTTTGGATGTCGGCAATCTCCGTCACGGTCTGCATCGGGACGAGGAGGTTGTACTGAGCTGGCGGGTACTGCTGCGCAATGGTGAGCGCAGCGTGATTGTTCTGTTCGTTCATAATTCACGCTCCTGTTGACTTTTGATGTGGAGCGAGATACAATAGGCTTGTCCGACAAGAGGGTCGCGCTTTCGAGCGCGGCTCTTTTTTTATGCCTGTGTATCCGGCTCCTGCTGCTCTGCCGCTGCTGCGGCCTCCTGCTCGTCCAGCTCCTTGAGCAACTGGGCGATGGTCTTGCCTGTCTCCTTGCGGCAGCAGGTCGAGCCCATACCGACGCGACGGGCAGCCGCGCTGCGCAGCTTGCGCGAGCATCTGCCGCAGAGGCAGAAAAGGTTCTGTTCAGCCATGTGGTTCACCTCCTTTCAGTGGTTCTTGAGCATCTTGAAGAATGCGTTGTTGATGACGTGGAACGCAAGCAGCGTGACGCCGAGCACGATAAGCCACTCGCCACCAAAGGCGAAGTAGCCGCGCGCTGCGTAGCTGGCCGGAATGAGTGCCAGCGCGGCGATGAATCCGCAGATACCGGCCGAGAGGACCTCTGCAATCCAGATGGCCGCAATGAGAATTGCTCTGTGAATCTTCCAGTCCATTTAGTGCTCCTTTCTCTTGAGGGCCTGCGCCGTCTCAATGACTGCGCGGCTGTATTTGCTGCTGTGCTGGCCCTTGCTCCACGCGGCTTTCATGCCGCTGTCGCCCATGTTGTAGGCCATGAGAGCCTTGTCCGGGTCGTCGTACTTTTGGAACGCCCGCCCGAGGATGTATAAGCCAGCCTCGATGTTCTGCTCCGGGTCCATCACATCCGTAATTCCGAGTTCTTCGTAGAGCCAGCGGTGATTGCAGATGTTAATCTGCATAAGGCCGAAGTCTCCGGTGTCGCTGACCGCATCCGGCTGGTAGCTGCTCTCCCGCTCGATGACGGCGATGGCGATTTCAAACGGGACGCCCTGCCGCTCCGCCTGCTCCCGGACGTACCGTTGCAGCTCGTCGCTCATGGGTACGTCGTAGAGGAGCTCCGGCTCCTGTTCTGCCTCTGGCTGCACCTCCATGTAGGCGAGCGTCACATATTCCGTTGCCGGTGCTGCCGCTGTCTGCTGTGCGAGGTTTGCTGCGGCCGTCGTCGCGCAGGAGTAAGCCGCAATAAGTGCGGTGACTGTGCAGAAAAACGCAACGGCCGCAATCTCCATCTTTCTTTTAAGCGCATCCATAATCAGGTGTGGCGGCTGCCGTGAGCGAGCCGACCGTCCTCCGTGCGACGCGGTCGAGGATTTCTTTGACCTCTCCGCTCGTCCGGGTCCGGCAGAAGTCGTCGCAAATCTTGATTCGGGTGTTCCCGATGGTGAAGTCCTCCACGACGTTCCCGCTCTGCTTCGCCTCCAACACTTTTTACACCTCCTGTTTTCCGAATTGCTTTCTGTAAATGAGCTTCAAGGTCTGAGCCTTGTTCGTTATCTCGTCGAGAACTTCAAGGTACTGTTCCATGCGCGGCTTTTCTTTCGCGTCGATGACGCCGTCGGCCGCGATGTCGATGATTCCGTCCTTGACCTCCGGCAACGACTTCATTGCCGAAATGAGCTGCAATGTGACCCGCTCGAGCTCTTCCAGCTCAATCGGTGAAATTGTCCCGATGCCGAGCGGGCAGAGGTGCGAGCAGAAATGGTTTTGCAGCTCCGGCGCGTTGTAGGTGTCCGACAGCATCAGGACCTCCTCCGGGTGCGGGTTGATGGTTCCGAGCTCGATGTTTGCGAGCCGCGTCCGGTCGATGCCGGTCACCTCTGACGCACCCTCTCTGCTGCCTAACCGGTCGTTCCACGATGCCGCTGCGATTCGTGCCCTGTAGAACACGTTATCTGCGGCTTTCGTTGCCATTTTAGGCATTTATTCCGTGCCTCCTTTCGGTTAAAATATTTACAAGGAAACGCAAAATGTTTGCTTTTGGCGTCATTATTTCGTATCAATGACGCGAAACGGGTCGCTTCGGGTTAAAAAAAAGGTCGTCGTAGGGATAGCCGAGGGCCTGCTTGATTTTCAGGCTCAGCTTGAGGGACGGATTCTTGTCTCCGCTCTCAATCTGTGCGTAGTGGCTCCGGCTCACGCCCAGCCTCTCGCTGAAAGTCTGCTGGGTGTAGCCCGCTCCCTCCCGGAGCGTTTGCAGCTTTTTCCGCATTCCGCCTGTCTCCTCCTTTCTGTGTGACCCTTTTGGGGTCTTTCTGTGGTTTATTATAGTCCCTAATTGGGTCAAAGTCAAGTTTTTTTCAAAAATTTCTGCTTTTCGTGACGCAATTAGCGTCATTTGTCCCCGTGAGGGGATTTTTGTGATACAATATAAAAGTCTTAGGGAGGTACGTCTGTATGGATAAGTTTTCTGAACGGTTGGTCGCGCTCCGCAAGGAGAAGGATTTGACGCAGGCCGAGTTTGCCCGCCTCTGCGGCAAGCAGCGCACTACGGTCTCCGGCTACGAGACCGAGGGCAAAGAGCCAGATTTCGCCCTGCTCTGCCAGATGGCGGACTATTTCGGGGTAACCACTGACTATCTGCTGGGCCGCGAGGACGAGCGCGCACACGGTAACGAGGCGTTCCGTCAGGACAATGCAAACTTCAAGCGCAGATATGACGCCCTCCCGAAAGAGCTCCGCGCCGTCGTCTCCTCGACGTTCGATTCGGTCTATGTGCTGCTCTCCCGGTGCATGAACGCGCAGAACGCAGCAGAGATGGCCCTGTATCGCGAGCTGTTCTCTGAGCTGCAAACCGGTCGCGGCGAGATAAAGAGCATCCTCGCGGATTGCGGGGGAGACCTGGCAGATGCTTTCCCGCAGATTATGGAGAAGCAGAACACGCTCAAGGCCAAAACCGCCTCTATCCTTGACAGCCTCTTGCAGGCTGACGTTGCGGCCTTAAAGGATAGCAACAAGTAACCTTTCGGCCTGCGCTCCGGCGCGGGTCTTTTTGTTTGGAGGTCATCATGGAGCAGTATCTCATATACCTGCGCAAGTCTCGTTCCGACCTCGAGGCCGAAGCGCACGGCGAGGGAGAAACACTCTCCCGGCACGAGCACACTCTGCTCGAGCTGGCGAAAAGGCAGCATCTCAACGTGACCGATATTTACCGTGAGGTCGTCTCTGGTGACACCATCGCTGCCCGCCCAATGATGCAACGGGTTCTCTCCGAGGTTGAGCAGGGCGTCTGGTCCGGCGTCCTCGTCATGGAGGTCGAGCGTCTGGCGCGCGGCGACACCATCGACCAAGGCATCATCGCGCAGACATTCAAGTTCTCCGGGACAAAAATAATAACCCCTATAAAAACGTATGACCCAGACAACGAGTTCGACGAGGAGTATTTTGAGTTCGGCTTGTTTATGAGCCGCCGCGAGTACAAAATCATCAACCGCCGGTTGCAGCGCGGTCGCCTCGCCTCCGCCAAAGAGGGAAAATGGCCGTCCGGTCTGGCCCCCTTTGGCTATCGTCGGGTAAAGCTCAAAAACGAAAAGGGCTGCTCACTCGAGCCCATCGAGGAGCAGGCCGCAATAGTCCGTATGATTTTCGACCTGTACACGGTCGGATTGCAGGACGAGGACGGTTCCGCTCGCCCGCTGTCTCTGGGTTCAATCGCCACGAGGCTCAACGATATGCACATCCCGTCTCCGTCCGGTTCACAATGGGCAAGAATCACCATTCGCGGAATCATAAAGAATCCGACGTACATTGGCATGGTGCGCTGGGGCAGTCGTGAGACGAAGAAGAAAGTGGTTGACGGCAAGGTCGTTTCTGTGCGCGGTCCTGCCGACCCAGAGAAAGAGTGCGTGTTCAAAGGCATTCATCCTCCGCTCGTTCCGAAGGAAACATTTGAACTTGCAAACGATAAGCTCACCCGGAGTGAGAATACTTCCACGCACAAGGAAAAGGTCGTCCGGAATCCTCTGGCCGGTCTGCTCGTCTGCTCCGAGTGCGGCAGGCAGATGATGCGGATGATAAACCCCGTCCATCCAGATATGCCGGTCGTGCGCTGTCCTCGTCGCGGCTGCCCGAATTGCTCGAGCTATCTCCCTATCGTCGAGGAGCGTGTCATACAGGGTCTCTCCGAGTGGATGAAAGGGTATGAGCTCGAGTGGAGCTCCGCTGCCGCGTCGTCCTCCGTGTCGTCGGTCGGCGTCCGTGAAAAAGCTCTCGTCAGCGCGGAGGCCGAGCTCCGTAAATTACAGCAGCAGCTCGAACGTACCCACGACTTCCTCGAGCAGGGCATCTACGACACAGATACCTTTCTGTCCCGCTCCCGGATGCTCTCCGACAAAATCGCTGCCGCAAAAGATAGCGTCACTCGCTGCTCCCGCGAGCTGACCGAGGAGAAGCTCCGGGAGACCAGCCGCCGCGACATCATCCCTAAAGTCAAGAATTTGCTCGATGTGTACCCGCTGCTCGAAACGGCCGAGGAGAAAAACGCCCTCCTGAAAGAGGTGCTTGAAAAGGTCGTCTACCAGAAGCTAAACGAGAAGCGCAAAAAAAGCCCTGATGGTTTCATCATAGAGATATACCCGCGCATCCCAAAATCCGAAAAATGAAAAGAGAGGACCGAAACGGCCCTCTCTTTCTTATAGTTATCCTGTTTAGCCATACTCATAGGGACTGCCCACGATGTCACCCAAGATTGCTCCTAACATGGCTGTTTCCTCCCTTACCTATGATGCCGCTTCTGGAAATCAGCTTCGATTTGTTCTTTCCACTCTGCGCCGATGGACGCGCAGCAGGGTGCTTCCCGCATCCGGGAAACCGTCTCGCTGACAACGTGGTAGTTGACCGCCACGCCCTGTGCGTCATTCTCGAACCGCACAGCCCGGTCGGACGAGATGCCGAAGCGGGCAGCTTCCTTCACAGCATCCATGTTGGCACCGAGGAACAGGAACTCCCAGCCGTACTGCTCTTTTTCCTGCTCGATCATCCGGCGGATCTTCTCATAGCTAAACCGTTTGCTGGCGTTTTCCAGCCCGTCCGTGGTAATGACAAAGATGACCTTTTCGGCACGCTCGTCCTCCGGCAGATGGCGCTGGATATTCACCATCTTTTCCATGCCATAACCAATGGCGTCCAGTAGCGCCGTGTAGCCCCGGACGTAGTAGTCCTTTTCGGTCAGCGGCGCAACGGCGTGCAGGGGAAAGCGGTCGTGCAGCAGCTGTACCTCGTGGTCAAACAGGATGGTGGTCACGTTGGCCTCGCCCTCCTGCTCCTTCTGCCGGGTCAGCATAGCATTGAACCCGCCGATGGTGTCCTGCTCCAGCTCGCCCATGGAACCGCTACGGTCCAGAATGAAAACAAGCTCGGTAAGATTTTTCTTCACAACAATGCCCTCCGTTTTGTGGTGTATCGCTTTCGTTGGCAAAAGGATACCACAAACCGGAGGGCAAAAGGTCAACGGGCAGGCGACAAATTACGCTCCCAGCTGTTCCTGATCGTATTCAAACAGCAGCGTATTGACCTGATTGATGTTATAGATTTTGTGTTTCAGGCAATACCGCACGATCCAATCCCGCTTGGAGCCATCGGAGAAGGCATAGCCTGCGCTTTTAAGCAGGTCGATGGTCTCATCCTCCGACAGATGCAGCCCCACCGCAAAGGCAAGCACAGTCTTCTTTTTGGGGTTGTACTCGCGGTTGCACTGAATTTTGGAGAAATGCTGCCGGGAGATGTTGGACTGCTTGTACACGGTGGAGTCTTTCAGCCCCCGCTCGTCAATGAGCCGCAGCAGCCGGGTGGTGAAACTCTCGCCAAGGTTGTCCATCAGGCTTTCCAGACTGCGGGCTGTCCTGGGTGCCGCGGCGGGTGCCGGAACTGCACCTAGCATCGGCACGGCGGCATCTTCTTCCAGAAGCCTCCGCCGCTCTGACAATTCTCTGCGCCGACGGCCAAATCCGTAGCTTTCATCGTTCTGTGCTACATAGTGGTCGTCAATGTACTCCTCCACCGAGGCGAACAGCTTCCGGCTCACGGCCAGCGAGTCCCGGTCGTAAAGCACCAGATACACGGTCAGGTCGTGCTCCATGACGTACTGTGTGATGGTGTCCATCGCAATGCGGAAGGCCTGTTCTTTGGGGTAGCCATAGTTTCCGCTGGACAGCAGCGGGAAAGCCACGCTCTCGCAGTGGTATTCTGCGGCTAATTCCAATGCGGAGTGGTATGCACCGGCTAATTGTTCAGCTTCGCCGAACCCGCCGCCGTGCCACGCCGGGCAGACTGCATGGAAAACGTACTTTGCCGACAGCCCGAATGCCGGAGTACACACGGCTCTGCCCAAATCGCAACGGCCGATGGCTTCGCAGGCGGCGGTCAGCTCCTGCTCCCCTGCCGCCTGATAGATGGCACGGCTGGTGCCGCTGCCCTGCAAAAGGTTCCGGTTCGCCGGGTTGACGATGGCATCCGCCGCCACTTTGGTGATGTCGTTGCGGATCATCAGAAACGGCATGGTGGTTCCTCCCTCACATGGTTTTCTTCATCCTATCACATCCGATGGGGCGGTGCAAGGGGTGCTCTTGTTTCCTGTCCGCGCAGCTATTATAATAATAGGTACCGAAAGAAGGTGAGCTTTCTGCACGACATCTGGAATCCATGGCACGGCTGCGTCAAGTGCAGCGAGGGCTGCCAGAACTGCTACATGTATTTTCTCGACCGGATGCGGGACCAGAACGGAGCCGAGATCTACAAAACGAAAAGCGGCTTTTCCTATCCGCTCCAGAAAGACCGCACCGGACACTACAAAATCCAGAGTGGTGAGCAGATCCGGGTCTGCATGACCTCGGATTTCTTCTTGGAAGAAGCCGACCCGTGGCGGGCTGAGGCGTGGGACATCATGCGCCAGCGCAGCGATGTGGTGTTTTTTCTGCTCACCAAACGGCCGCAGCGGGTACGGGAGTGCCTGCCGCCGGACTGGGGCAGCGGTTGGGACAACATCTTTTTCAACGTCACCTGTGAAAATCAGCGCCGCGCCGATGAGCGCATTCCCATTCTGTTTGACCTGCCCTTCAAGCACAAGGGCATCATGTGCGCGCCCTTCATCGGACCGGTGAGTATCCGGCAGTACCTTTCCGCCGGGCAGATCGAGCAGGTCATCTGCGGCGGCGAAAACTATGATGGTGCCCGCCCCTGCAATTTTGATTGGGTCAAGTCTCTCCGGCAGGAATGCGTGGATGCCAACGTGACCTTCTGCTTTATCGAGACCGGCACCGTGTTCATCAAGGACGGCAGGCGCTACCACCTGCCAAACAAGCAGCTGCAAAGCCGAATGGCCTGTAAATCCGGCATGAACTATCAGGGCAGGCCCATTCATTTTGACCTCGTGGACGACTGGGGTTACCCCATCCCGCAGGAAGAGCTGTATGTGCCACACTTCCGCTCTAACTGCGCCACTTGCGGCAGCAGACTTATCTGCAACGGCTGCAGCAATTGCGGCAAATGCCTGTGACAGAACTGCTCTCCTATAAAAACCGTCCCCTCCGTGCAGGCCTGGATCTCACGTTCCGGGTATCTGCGCGGAAGGGACGTTTCGTTTTATCAGAGTTTTGTCATCCACAGGCCGGGAGCCATCGGTTCCTTTTTCAGGAAATGGCATAGAACTGCTTCATAAACGCAAAAAAGTGCGCCGTCTGTTCCGACATAAACTGTGTGGAAGAATACACGATATAGAGTTTCCTCAAGAAAGCCGACTGTTCCAGAGGAATGATCAACAGCTTTCCAAGCTGTGCATCGTTCTGAACCGTTGCGCGGGAAAGGATGGAGATGCCCATCCCCAGTGTGATGCAGCGGATCAGCGAAGCGGCATCATCCATCACAGCAATCACATTCAGATCGTCCAGCGAAAGCCCCCGGTTTTTCAGATAATAGAGCGTTTCCTGTTTTGTCCCCGAAGTATCCTCCCGCAGGAGAAACGGTTCTTTCAGCAGCATGGAAACCGGATCTTTCAATTCCAGACAGGCCTGAAAATGCGGTGTAGCCGGGGCCGCGATCACAAGTTCATCCGAAGTGACCGGCAGAAAGCGGCAGGGTGTATCCGAAATTTTCGTGCCGACCAGCCCGATATCGCAGGTTCCATCTGTTACTTTCCGAATAACATCCAGACTGTCCGAGCAGCTGGTACGGAAGCGGACATCCGGCATTTCCTGATGGTACGCCGACAGCAGTTCCGGCAGAAGATAGAGGGACGGAACGGAGGAAACACCGATGTGCAGCAGCTTCTGATTTTTATCGGAAAGTTCCAGAATCGCTTTCTGCTGGAGATTCAGGATCTCAGCTGCGTAGTTGTAAAGGGTCTGCCCTGCGGGCGTGACCGACAAACTCTTGGTCGTTCGCTTCAAAAGCTGCGTATGAAGTTCTTTTTCCAGATTGTTGATATGCGAACTGACGGTCGGCTGCGAAAGATAAAGCTTTTGAGCCGCAAGGGAAAAACTCTGGTATTTTACGGTATACACAAAGGCTTCCAGTTGGCGGATATCCATGCTGCGCTCCTTTTTTGTGCTGAAAAGGCTTTTTCTTTTATTATAGTTCCGTTCATTGATTATATCAATAAGTACATACGGATTATCAATAAAATCAATTTCACCTGAAAAATCGTGTGTGTTATACTGAACTGGTAAAGTTCACCCGCTAAAAAAGGAGGCAATCATGAAATTATTCGACAAAACATGGAAGCTGGCCTTGTCCGGTGTGGTCATCGGACTTCTGGTCATGCTTCTGGCCATGTCTGGCAACCCGGCCAACATGGCAATCTGCGTGGCCTGTTTCATCCGCGACGCGGCAGGCGCGCTCAAACTGCACACCGCTGCACCCGTTCAGTATTTCCGCCCTGAGATCGTCGGCTTTGTCTGCGGCTCGTTCCTGATTTCCATGGCAACCAAAGAGTATCGCTCTACCGCCGGTTCTGCGCCGATGGTGCGTTTTCTGCTGGGTGCCGTTATGATGATCGGTGCACTGGTCTTTCTGGGCTGCCCGCTGCGCATGGTGCTACGGATGTCTGCCGGTGACCTGAATGCGTATGTGGCGCTCATCGGCTTTGCTGGCGGTGTCGCCACTGGCTCCTGCTTTTTGAAAAAAGGCTTTTCTCTGGGAAGAGCCTATGAAACCAAGTCGCTCAGCGGTGCGGTGCTGCCGGTTCTGCTGGCTGCTCTGCTGGTGATTGGTGTGGCAACGGGCGCTTATGCGGCAAGCACGGAAGGCCCCGGCAGCAAGCACGCTCCGCTGCTGCTGGCACTGGTGGTCGCATTGGTCATCGGTGCCCTCGCACAGAAAAGCCGTATGTGCTTTGCCGGAAGCATCCGCGATGTGATCCTGATGAAGAATTTCGACCTGCTCAGCATTATTGCCGCGCTGTTTGCGGTCATGACCATTTATAATATTGCCACCGGCAATTTCCATCTGAGCTTCTCCGGCCAGCCCATTGCACATTCGCAACATCTGTGGAACATCCTTGGCATGTACGTTGTCGGTTTTGCAGCGGTATTGGCCGGTGGCTGCCCGCTGCGTCAGCTGATCCTTGCAGGGCAGGGTTCCTCCGACAGCGCGGTAACGTTCCTCGGTATGCTTCTGGGTGCCGCTTTTGCACACAATTTTAATCTGATCGGCAGCGCCGCCAAAGCTGCCACAGCGACCGATGCCGCTGTTCCCGGCGGCCCGGCCATGCCTGGCAAGATTGCAGTCATCGTTTGCATTGTACTGTTGTTTGTGATTGCAGCAACCAACCTGCGCCGTAAAAAAGCGGCAAAGTGATCTGAAAAAGGAGAAAGCACAATGGCTAAATTTGTTGAAGTGGACGTTCGCGGCCTTTCCTGCCCTGAACCGGTGTTGCTGACGATGGATGCGATGGAAGAGCATCCGGGCGAGATGATCCGCGTTCTCGGTGATGAAGCGCACACCCGCAAAAACATTGAAAAAATGCTGGAATATGAACACAAGGACGGTCAGACGACCACGCGGGCGGATGGCTGTTTTGAGATCACCTTTCAGGCATAACGGCAGCGTATGAGAGCAAAAAAGCCCTATCAGGTTTTGACATTCTACACTACTTCTGCGGTCATGGAACTGGAAGCCTTTTGCAAACAGAACGGGATTCCCGGCAGGCTGATCCCTGTTCCGCGGGAACTTTCTGCTGGCTGCGGGATCGCATGGCGGATGGAACCGGATGCGTACCGGCAGCATTCCGGCCTGCTTGCAGAGTGCCCTGTTGAAATCGAACAGACCAAAGAAGTTCTGCTATAACAAAATCGTCCCCTCCGTGCAGACCCGGATCTCGCTTTCTGGGTATCTGCGCGGAGGGGACTTATTGTTTTATCAGAGTTTTGTCGTCCACAGGCCATGCAGATTGCAGTAGGCATAGACCGCCACCGGTGTCTCGTCGCCCAGCTCAAAAGCCGCTCTGGGTGCCTCGCGCGGATGGAGATAACGGATGTGGCCGCCCTGCGCCGTTTCCACATAGAGCCACTGGATAACACCGATTATCCTATTTTTCATCTCTGTTACCCCCTGCAACTTCCGATTTATTGTCACAAGTATAGCATACTGCCACCCGTAAGAAAAGGCACAGACGCAAAAGCCCCTGCGGGCAATTGCTCGCAGGGGCTTGGGTTATGCGCCGGTGTTCCTCACACTGGCATAACGGTTATTCAATTTCGATGAGATTGGGGTTTGCAGGCAGAGCCTTCTGCTGCTGGGGTGCAGGCAACTGGATGTGCAGGATGCCATCCTCGAACTTTGCGTGGATGTCCTCCTTCTTCACGCCCTCGCCCACATAGAAGCTGCGGGCGCAGGTGCCGGAGAAGGTCTCGCGGCGGATGTAATGACCCTTCTCATCCTTCTCATCATTGCTGTGATTACGGACGGCCTGAATGGTCAGGTAACCGTCGTTCAGTTCCATCTGAACGTCTTCCTTCTTGCAGCCCGGCAGGTCCACGGCCACATCGTAGCCGTTCTCGGTCTGCTTCACATCGGTCTTCATCATGTTTGCACCGCGCTTACCGAAGGTCTCGCGCTCTTCACGGTTCATCGCACGCTCCAGCGCACCATCGTTCCAGAACGGATCAAAGAGATCATCAAACAGATTCTCATGGAAAACAGCAGGCATAAACATAAATCATTCCTCCAATCCCGGCGTTCGGGTCGGGTAAAAAATCTTTATGTTGTTCATTCGGAAAGGCTTTCCGGGGAGCCGCTCGATCACCTTGCGGCTCTCTCTTTTGCCCTTCCTCCTGAGCACGCCACTGTTATAGCACCGTTTGTTAGCAGTGTCAAGTGTAGAGCGCTAAAATTCACGGAAAGATAATTTTTCGATAAATTTTCATGCAATCTTTCGGATTTTCCGTCCTGTATTCATTCTTTTTCTGGTCTTACACAGACCACAGCGTTTTTTCGTTTCTGAACCATCCTGTTTCGGCTTGAACTTCTATGATTATTCTGATAGAATTATCATAGAATCATTCAAGGAGGGATGAATATGATCATTAAATCCTCGACCACTCTTCGCAATGATTACGGAGCCATCTCCGATCTGGCGCATCACGAAGCAGAACCGATCTATATCACCAAAAACGGCGAAGGTGATTTGGTCGTTATGAGCATTGAGGCATTTGAGCAGCGGGAAGAAGCCATCCGGCTTCGCGCAAAGCTGGAAGCCGCCGAGGATGCTCGTCTTTCCGGAGCACCGTCCTACACTCTGGACGAATCCAGAAAGCGGCTGGAGGCGCTCTATCAACGTGGCTAAACTGATCATTCTGGAGCCTGCACAGCGTGAACTGGAAGAAATTGCAATTCTTCACATGAATCTTGTAGGCCCCAATTCAGCCCGCAAAATCACCAACCTGATCTTAGATACCCTTTCCCGTTTGGAATCATTCCCCTTGTCTGGCTCCCTGCCAGAAGACAGAGAACTTCTCAAAAACGGTTATCGCTATGTGATTGCAGGAAAGTATATCTGTATTTACCGGCAAATTGCAGATACCGTCTATGTCTATCACATTGCCCATGGTGCAAGCAACTATCCGCTCTTATTCAAGCGACTTCTGCATGAAGAATCTTCTGCCGACAAATAATTTTTCCCATCCACATAACGTGTGGATGGGATTTTTTGTTTATGAGTCTCTCGGAAAAAGGCGTTCTCACCCTTCCATCTTCTGGATCACCGCGCCCAGCCAGCGGCACAGGGTCTCCCCGGCCCGATTGGCGATCTCCAGCACGCGGGCGTGGCTGTGCTTCACAGTCTGGATGCCGGTAGCCATATTCGTGATACAGCTGACGGCCAGCACCTTCATCCCCAGATAATTGCAGACCATGGTTTCCGGCACGGTGCTCATGCTCACAGCATCGGCACCCACGCCCGCAAAGGCACGGATCTCGGCGGCCGTTTCGTAGCATGGCCCCATGAAGCCCAGATAAACGCCCTCTTGATAGAAAATGCCCAGCTCGTCGGCGGTCTGTTTGGCGAGATTCCGCAGTTCCAGACTGTACGGCTCGGTCATGTCCGGGAAACGCGGGCCGAAGCGCTCGTCGTTGGGGCCGATGAGCGGGTTCGTACCCATCATGTTGATGAAGTCGGTGAGGAGCATCAGGGTGCCCGGCGCAAACTCCCGGTTGATGCCGCCGCAGGCGTTGGTCAACACCACCTTTTCCACGCCCAACAGCTTGAACACATTGAACGGGTAGCAGACTTCCTTCATGGAGTAGCCCTCATAGAAATGGAAGCGGCTTTCCATGGCGTAGACTTCCGTGTCCCCCAGCTTGCCAGCCAACAATGCACCTTTGTGTCCTGCCACCGTGGATACCGGGAAGTTGGGGATATGAACCAGAAGAAAAAATCGTTTCCCCGCAGAGTTTTTCTCTGCCTGCTGGCCATTTTGCTGGCCGTCTGCATCGCATTCGGCATTTACGTCAGCGACTACTACCACACAGACCCCGCCGCCGAGGATGCACTGGTGTCGGACCGCTTCGTGAGCGTCACCGAGCAGAACGGCAACTGGGTCTTTGCGCCGGAATCTCCCACCGCCGGGCTGATCTTCTATCCGGGCGGCAAGGTGGAAAACACCGCCTATGCTCCCCTCCTGCACGACCTTGCCGAGGACGGCATTCTGTGCGTGCTGGTAAAGATGCCCTGCAATCTGGCCGTACTGGACATGAACGCGGCGGACAGCATCCCGGAACGCTTTTCCGAAGTCACAGACTGGTACATCGGTGGGCACTCGCTGGGCGGAGCCATGGCGGCAAGCTATGCGGCCAAGCACACCGATGAACTGGACGGTCTGGTGCTTCTGGCCGCTTACTCCACCGCCGACCTGACCGACAGCGGCCTGCGAGTTTATTCCACTTACGGCAGCGAGGATGGCGTGCTGAACCGTGAGAAGTACGAGGCAGACCGCGCAAATCTCCCACAGGACACCACCGAAACTGTCATTGACGGCGGCTGTCATGCCGGGTTCGGCAGTTACAGTGCACAGAAGGGCGATGGCACACCCACCATCTCTGCCGAGGAACAACAGCGGCAGACGGCGGACGCGCTGGCGGCGTGGATGAATCTTCAATAAAAAGCAAAATATCCCGACCATTTTCCTGTATGTCACAGGAGAATGGCCGGGACTATTTTTATTATTCCGCGAACCAGCACTCAATACAAATGGAACTTATGGCTGATCTGGTGTGCAATTTCATCCGGCAGCGGGCGGAAACCGATGCAGGTCAGGGTCATGCCTTCTCCGTTTTCATCAAATTCTTCCGGCTCCAGCTCGGTGTGGCAGGCATCCCGGATAAGGAAGAAGTCTTTGTTTTCCACAAGGCCCAATTTCTCGGCAATTGTCTTTGCTTTCAGCAGTTGATTGCGGTTCTTTGCTCCGCAGATAGTTTTGGTAAAAGAGCCATCGAACCATTCTTCATAGGTTGCTTTCTCCAACATGATTTCTGCCCGATAGCCGGTAATTTCTCCGTTTTTCTCAATGGGTTCCACGCCCTGTCCCATGCCGATGGGGTCGGTGAGGAATGCCAGCGAAGCATGGCAGCACTGCGCCGCCAGCTTACCGGGAGACATCTGCAGATCTTTTCGTGCAATGATGAGTTGACGCATTTTTTCTCCTTCTTACGACAGCTTGATCTTCAAATCTGCCAACAGATTCACCGCTTCCGGCAGGGAAAATTTCGCATCCTTCAGGCGGCTGCCCAGAATGTCCACCTTATAACCGGCGGCATCCCGGAAATCCGCCTTGCGCAGGTCACACTGGTAGAATTCCGTTTCGTGAAGTTCCACGCCCTTGAAATTCGCCAACTGCATCTCGCATTTGGCAAACATAGAGCCGACGATCTCGTTTCCGTCTGAAAAGTTGAAGCGGTTGAAGTTCATTTCGGTGAAGGTGTTATATTTCAGACTGCACTCTTTCAGCGTATGGATGGGGTCCGGGAAGGCACCGTTGGACATCAGCGGTGCCCACTCAATTTCATTCAGGCAGCAGTCCTCAAAATCCAGCGACTGCACCGAAGAATGAGTGCTGCGCAGACCTGTGATCTCACACCGCACGAATTTGCACTCATTCAGCGTGGTATGATCCAGTTCGCATTTGGTAAAGGAGCAATCCACAAACACGCAGTCGGTAAAGTCGCAATCCTCAAAAGTCTCCTCGGTGAACGACAGGTCAGCAAACCGTTCACCTTCACAATAACGCTCTGTCATAAAATTCTCCTGTCAGCGCAGTTCTTCCAGCAGAGCCGTGCAGCCTTCCAGCACATCCTGCCAGGTAGCCTCAAAATCCCCGGTATACCATGGGTCGGCCACATCGCCGGGGCGACGGGTATGATCCATCAGCAGAGACACTTTATGCTCCGGGTCGCCGCCCACAAAGCGCGCCATATTGCGCAGGTTGTTGTGATCCATGGCGATCAGATAATCGTAGGTTTCGTAATCCCGCCGGGTCATCTGCCGGGCGGTTTTACCCTCGCAGGAGATGCCGTGCTCGGCCAGCTTCCGCCGGGCGGGCGGATAGACCGGGTTGCCGATCTCCTCGGTACTAGTGGCCGCGGATGCGATTTCAAATTTATCAGAAAGCCCGGCTTTGGCCACAAGGTCTTTCATTACAAATTCGGCCATTGGGCTGCGGCAAATGTTCCCATGGCAGATGAAAAGCACTTTCGTCATGTCAAAATATTCCCTTATATCGTATCATTTTGAATTTTGCACACATGCGTGCAAAATTCAGTTCTGCTTCAAGAACTCCCGCAGCACATCCTCTGGGCAGGGTGTATGGTTCGGGTACTTTTCCCGCAGCGGTGCGGCGGCACCATCCATAATGTAGGGCACGCCCACAATGTCCAGCATCGACACATCGTTGTAGTTGTCGCCAAAAGCCATCACATCGGCAAGGTCGATGTCCAGAGTTTTGCAGATGCTGCTCACACCGATGCCCTTGTTGGCAAAGGTGGTGTCGATCCAGTACGGCCCTGCCACAGCGCAGTTCGCCTCTTTCCATCGTGGGACAAACCGTTCCGTGTAAGATTCTACGCCTTCGTGCAGATACGCCGATACTTTTGTGAGCTCCTCCGGCACCTCGGAAGGGTCATGGATGATTTGATAATTGTTCCCGATGAACTGAATACGCTTGAGCATTCCCAGACCCCGCTCCATCAGGTATGCAGTATTCTGACCGGAAAGCATTACCTCGCCCTGCCCGTCGCTGCGGGTCCACAGGTCGTTGGCAATTTCTTCGGCCAGTGCACGGGGCATCGGGTTCTTGGCGATGCACTGTTCGTCTTTATAGATCACGCCGCCGTTCTCACAAAGAAACACACAGCAGTCTGCCACCGGTGCAAAGAGCTTGCGCAGGCTGGTATACTGCCGGCCGGATGCCGGGCAGAACAAAATACCGCGCCGATGCAGCTCCCGTATCTGTTCAAAGATCTCGCCTTCCAGCTCTTTCCTGCCGTATCGCAGCAGCGTACCGTCAATATCGCTGCAAATCAGTCTGATTGACATTTTCCTTCCTCATTTTTCAAGATAATTTTAGGCAATTCCCCGGCATCCAGAACACGGACGCCTTCGTCCATCAGCATCTTGGCAAAAACGCCCTGTCCGGGAATCTTTGTCCCGGAAAATGTTCCATCGTAAATTTCCTTCACGCCGCAGCTGGGGCTGCGGGATTGCAGGATGGCAAGCTCCACCCCATTTTCTTTTGCAATGGCAAGGGCTTTCGCTGCACCTGCCCGGAACTCCCGGTCCACATTGATGCCCTCTTTGTTCGTGACAACGCCCTGCACGATTTCCGCCGGGCACCGCGGTGTGGGCAGGCCGCCCAAAACCTCCGGGCAGACCGGAACCACCTGATGCCCCCGCGCAAAATCACAGACCGCCTGATTGTAATTGTTTCCGCCGCTGTATTTGCAGTTTTCGCCCAGCAGGCAGGCGCTGACCAGAATCTTCATTGTTGCGCGCTCCGTTTTTCAGATACTGAATCTTTTACCTATTCTACCACGCTTTTGGGCATTGAAAAAGAGGATTCTGCTTTTCCTATCCCCATACCGGGAGGTCCGCCGTAATCTTTTCTAATGTTCAAATGTCAGTCCCTTGCTGTCGTGGTCGAGCCAACCACTGCTTCCGTCCAGATAGGTGTGCGAACATCCACCGGGACCGTGCGGTGCATATTCTTTGGCAAGCGCTTTTGCCCGGAGTTTTCGGTCAGGCTGTGTCTGATAAATCTCCCAAATCCGAAGCTTGCTGTTTTCAGAGTTAGAACCTCTCCGCAGTGCTTTTTCAATATCAGCCTGTGACAAAACAAAAGCGGAGGACGATTTCTCGCTCTCCGCTTGGTCGATGGATTCGATTTGCTGTGCTTCCGTGGGGATGGCCGCCTCCAGAAAACTCAGCTGTAAATCAGCTCGGTCAGGATCATTTCCTCCGCCTGCGCTTTCAGGCTGTTCATGTGCTGCACCCACGCCATCTGGTTTTTCTCCTTGTCCGGAGCCGGGTTCCTCTCCAACAGTTCTTTCATCAGTTGCTGCATCCTGTTTTCTGCCGTCTGTTCCACCTCCCACAGGTGCGGGTACAGGGTCCCGTTCAGCAGCATCGTGCTGTACACCACCGGGCGCTGCTCCATCAGATAGTTCCGGCGCATTCTTCCGTACCGGTTCAGCTGCTTCCGGGGCTGATTCAAGGTCAGGTTCGGCAGAAAATAATCCCCGGTCTTCGTGTAGTTCAGATTGCTGCTCATATTCTTCTTGGCTCCTTTCAATGTTTCTGCGGCGAATCGTCGTTTTAACGGTGCGCTCAATCTGACGTAAGACTTCCCGGCTGCAGTCACTGACGGCGGTTCCCAGCGCATAGACAGCTGTCGGCGTTGTAAAATCGTAGACTGCCTGAAAATCTTTCTCATCAAACCAGCCTGCGGGGTCTAGTCCGCATCGCTCCAGCAGCGCAATGCCCTTGGAACCACGCCGGACGTAACGGTTCATTTTATTGTTCCATACATCATACTCGGCACAGGCCGTGGCATCCGGTCTTTGGGCATAGATCATCAGCTGATCCGGGTAACTGTATTTGTACAGCCGTGCCGCTGTGATCAGAAATTCTGCCCAGTGCTCCCACTGTCGCGAAAAGCTGTCTGCCGTTTTGCAGGCAAGTGCAAGATATTCTTCGGTTTTGTTTGGCATTTGAAGCCTCCTTTCGGTTTCAGGGTACAAAAAGAGCGGGCAGCCGTTTCATCGCTGCCCGCAGAGGTATGGAATGATTTACTTATTTGATAAACTGGAAGTTAGCGATTTCTTTTTCCGGTATTCTCTGTCCCACGGATTTCCTCATGATAGAAATAATCCACGATTACCGGATGTCCCTGCGGGACTCTTCCATAAGGCATTTCATTATCCACAAAGGGACAATCATACTTCTTAGCCATTTCCGCAGCTTTTACTTCAAGTGCTTCAAAGTAACTGCGGTTATGCTTGTTATAGATCTCGTCGTAAAGTGGTACAAGATCAGGATGTTTTTCGGCGATATAATCCATAATTGTCTTTTTGAAACCGCCTCGAAGATTAAGGTTTTCGAGCCAGAACAGATCGCACTGATCCTTTACCCGCTCAAAGATGGCTTCAAAGTCCGTGATACCGGGAAATACCGGGGATACGAAACAGACTGTACGGATACCTGCTTCATATACCTGCTTCATAGCAGCGATACGCCGCTCAATGCTCGAAGCAGAGTCCATATCGTTCTTGAAATTTTCATCCAGTGTGTTGATCGACCATGAAACGGTTACACGTCCAAGCTTCTTCAGCAGATCAATATCCCGTACCACAAGATCCGACTTTGTGCAGATCAGAATATCTGCGTCACTGCCGATCAGCTGCTCCAGAAGTTTTCTGGTATTCCCGAATTGCTCCTCCTGCGGATTGTAGCCATCTGTCACAGAACCGATGACCACCCGCTGTCCGGCATATTTCTTCGGATTTTTAATTTCTGGCCAATGCTTCACATCAAGGAATGTGCCCCATTCTTCCGTGTGCCCGGTAAATCGCTTCATAAAAGAAGCATAGCAATACTTGCAGGCATGTGTACAGCCCACATAGGGATTGACCGAGTAACCGCCTACCGGCAGACTAGACTTCGTCATAATGTTCTTTGTTTCCACCTCACGAATGAGGATTCCATTTATTACTTCTTCCATGATTTCTGTACCTCTAACACTTTATTAAATCCTTCCGGCATTTCCTGAATCATATTTTCATCCCCTATGATAGGGACAAGGTCTTCCTTCATAAACACCGGAATGCCGAGCTTATGTGCCTGATCCGCCAGAGACCATGCCCATTCCGGCTCCGTATGAATCTTCTTGCTCTGAGCTCCGGTCATGGTGCCCACAACGATCCAATTGATTCCGGAAAGGTCAACTGTGCCGGGATCGTCGAATAACGGCTCAAAGGTAACATGGTAATGTTTTGCTCTGACGTTTTTCCGAAGGGCGTCGATACGCCACAGTTCTGCTTTCCTCGTCACCGTAACGCCAAACCATGCGTTTTCCAGATCGGTATCAAAATCCAGCAGATCAGGTCGCTTGGTCAGAAACAGAAACTGATGCTGTGGATTTTCACGGATCTTTGCAAATACCTCGTCTCTCCATTCCGGCTTCCATCCGGAGAGATCGCTCATGCCGGTAAGAAGAAAGTTCTGCGGACGTTTCTTTTCCATCATCTTGAGCTTACCCGGAAAGAATTCAGGGTCAGCGAAGTCATCCATCATATGCCAGCGTTTCACGTTGTTGCGGGCATAGCAATATGTACACCCCACTGTGCAGCCAATGACGATATTCATGTTCTGAATCTGCTCTTTGATACAAATACTCATGACTTCTGCCACTCCTCAAGATTCTTTCTGATGCGGTCGAGGCATTCCTCAAACTGGGCAATTTCTTCCTCTGAAAAACCTTTGTAGTAAATACTGCCCATCTCATCAGATACAGAATCGTACTCGCCCTTTAAGGAATGTGCTTTCTCAGTCAGAAACAGGAGCGTTTTCCTTTTGTCCGTTTCAGACGGAACACGGCTTATCAGCCCTTGATTTTCCATTCTTTCCAGCATCGTAGTAAGAGATGTTATCGCTAATCCGCATTTGACCGAGAGTGACCTGATTGAGATACCATCCTTCTGCCACAGCACATAAAGAATACGCCCTTGGGCTCCATTAAACGCATCAATATTTTTTTCGCTGAGAATCTTCTCGAAAATCCGGTCTCCAAGCTGTTTTATTTTGGTGACAAGAAATCCTCCATTCATTTCCATACAAAAGCTCCTATATAGTAGTTTATTAAAAACATACTATATAGGAGCTTTATTGTCAAGAGTTTATATGTCATAATAGGGAAATTCCGTTTTTTTCAATTCTCCAAACTGGAATTGTCTTACTTCTTGTCATTGAAGTAGATGATAAAAGCACCCATTACTGCAATAGCAATGAGCAATCCAAACTCAACCCAATTACCTAAAAGTTCAAGTCCTACGACCATACCTAAATAACCAACAATCAATGTAACGATTGCTGCCAAAATCGCTTTACCCATATAATCACACTCCTTTGTCAAATTCCGATTTATCAAATTGAACAGGGATGTTCAGTTCCGCTCAAACCCAAGGTAGCGGGTGCCCTGAAAACTCAGCTTTCCAATGTCGCCCTCCACAAGCATTCCGTAGTCCGAACCACTTACGGTAAGCTCCATGCGGTCGCCGCTCTCTACCTGAAAGGTCACATAATAGGTCGTGAACGTATGCGCCATCGTATTGTCTGTATGGTGGCGAGAAACTTCCGTTCGCTTTGCCACAACCGTTGCCGGAACAGTCAGCCGCGGCGAATGGTTGTTTTTATTCCATGTGCTGATATTTCCGATGATGGTGTATAGGATCATACCCAAAACCACAAGGAACAGGATGGGAAACAGAATGCTGAACAGCATATCAAATCCAGCGTAAAACATCTTATTCCTCCAAAATTTCTTCCAGCAGGTTTTTTACATCGTCCAGAAAAGATTCTTCTCCGAGGGTGTTCACCTTGAAGAACACCGCTTGACTGCCGCCCGCCGTAATCGCAGACAGCCGGATGGGGCTGTCCCCATTCTGGAACATGGTCAACGTCAGGCTCAGGCGGTTGCCGCCCATCATGCTGTACCGTTCAAACACACGAACGCTGCACCGGGCATTGCCCTCTTTGAAGTCGCTGCCCGCTTCCAGATTGGCCGACCAGCTGCTGTCCGGAATTTCCTGTTCCAGCTTCCGAAGCAGTTTGTCAAAATTCTTGTTTCGGATGGTCTTTTCAAAGATTGCCATAATGGTTCCTCCGTTATGCCAACGAAATTCGGTTCCTTTATCTGGAATACGAGCGAAGCTGCCGAAAAATTGCAGAGAAGCTCCTCTCAATAACCGAAAGCCAGTGCGCCGCCATCCACGGCAAAATCCTGTCCGGTGATGTAAGCCGCGCCATCGCCCACCAGAAATTCGGCCATCTTGCCCAAATCGCGGGTGTCACCGTAGGCGTGCAGCGGCATCCGGTTCAGAATTTTCTGCTCCCGGGCTGCGTCCACTACCTGCTCGTTCATTTTGCTGCGGAACCACCCCGGCGCAATGCTGTTGACGGTGATGTTGTCCTGCGCCCACTCCACGGCCAGAGCGCGGGTCATCGCCAGCACAGCGCCCTTGCTGGCACAGTACGGCACCACCTCGCTGAAGCCCAGATGGGCGCTCATGCTGGTGATGTTGATGACGCGGCCCTTGTCCGCACTTTTCTTCAGATAGGGGTAACAAATCACACTCATCTGGAACAGGTATTTGACATTCACATTCATGATATTGTCAAACTGCTCCATGGGAAAGTCCTCGGCCCGGCATTTATAGCTGACGCCTGCGTTGTTTACCAGAAAATCCAGACAGCCGTTATGCTTTGCGGCCAGCTCCGCCACCAGTGTTTTCATAGCTTCTGCATTGCCGATGTCACCCCGCAGATGGACAACGCCCGGTGCACTTTCGCCTACACCCTCTTTGGGCTTGCCGGTGCGGCTGATGACATAAACTGTCGCGCCGGCCTGAGCCAGCACATTTGCGATCTGGAAACCGATCCCGCTGCTACCGCCGGTGACGATACCGGTCTTTCCCTTCAAACCTGCCATAAAAAGCACCTCTCATCTTTTATCTGCGACCTGAAAGCTGTCAGCTTCAGTATATCATACCTTTGCAGGATGCGAAAGCTCTTATGTACGCCGCCCGCAGGCGGCAAAAATCAGTTCATTGGAAATTCCAGTCCTGCAAACTCGGCATCCGTCAGCCGTTTCAGCTTTTCAATGACCTGCTCTGACAGTTCCCGCAAAGCAGTTTCATCCGGCATCAGGTAGCACTGCATCAGCCGCAGCTCCCGCACCAGCCCCTGCCGGGTGCCGGTATTGTAGAGCATCATCAGCATTAGCTCATCATGGTTAAATTGCATGGTCATTCCTCCCCTTCCGGCACTTTGTGGGATTGCATTCCGGCATATCGCATTTCGCCTTGAGTTGGCTCAGCTATGTATGACTATCGTTATTTTTCTTTCCAAAGATGGCCTGCCATGCTACAATAGCCGCATCTACGGCCACCGGACAACAGGAAAGGAGTATCTCATGGCCAAAACTGCTGACACCATTGCCATCTATTCCCGCAAGTCCCGCTATACCGGCAAGGGCGAAAGTATCGGAAATCAGATCGACCTCTGCCGCGAATATATCCGCACTCACTACGGCGATGCCGCCGCGGAACATGCCGTTGTCTTTGAGGACGAGGGCTTTTCCGGCGGCAACCTGAACCGCCCGGACTTCAAAAAGATGATGACTGCGGCCAAGGAACGGAAATTCAAGGCCATTGTGGTCTACCGTCTGGACCGTATCAGCCGCAACATCAGCGACTTTTCCAGCCTGATTGAAGAACTGGGACGGGAGACCATTTTTGACGGTGTGCCTGCCCGACGTCAGGAAAAAGGGCAAGCCCTCCTTCATAAATTATAGTAACAATTTATGATGCTTTGGGGAGGGGCTCGCCATGTTTTTATCTCTTTTGCAGTTTTTTGCCACAAAGTTTCTGTTTCTTGCGCTTCATCTGGAAAGCGGCAGCTTTCCCCGCCCGCTCAGCCCGCAGGAGGAGATCAAGACCTTTTCCGCTTTGCGGGAGGGCGACCCGTCCGCCCGGGAAAAGCTCATCCGTCATAACCTGCGCCTCGTGGCCCACATCGCCAAAAAATACTACGCTCTCCCCGGTGAGCAGGACGATTTGATCTCCATCGGCACCATCGGCCTGATGAAGGCCGTGGACACCTTCGACTCCACCCGCCGGGCCAGATTTTCGACTTACGCCAGCCGATGCATTGAGAATGAGCTTCGGATGCACTTCCGGCGGGAGCGGAAAAACGCCCCCACCCTCTCGCTCCAAGAAACGCTGGAAGCCGGAAAAGAGGATTCCGCCCTCACCCTCGCCGATGTGCTGCAGGATGGCTTCTGCATGGAGGAAAGCTGCGAAAGACAGGAGGATGCCCAGCGCCTCCGCCGCCTCATCGAAGGCCTGCCCGCCCGGGAGCGGAAGCTTCTATTATTAAGGTATGGTCTGGCGGGGCAGCCGCCGCTGACCCAGCTGGAAACGGCAAAGCTGCTCCAGATCAGCCGGAGCTATGTTTCCCGCCTTGAGACCCATGCACTGGAGCTTTTGCGGGCCGGTTGGGAGCAGGACTGACTCCCTCTTGCATTCCTCTCTGAACTGTGGTACAATATTGGAGCACACGAACCGTGTGTCTTGTCGGACAGCGCCTGCTGCGTGGTTCGGCATACGGATGTGGGTCCTGTACGATGGAGCCGCAGTGAACCAGGTCAGGTGGGGAACCAAGCAGCCTTAAGCGGCGCGCCCCGTGCGTTTCAGTCAGCCTGCATCCGTATGCCGAGTTACGCAAGGCGGGGGTCAAACCCCGTCAGCGCTGTCCGATTTTTTATTATCGACAGGAGGGGATCGCCGATGTATCGCGCATTATACCGCAAATGGAGACCTCAGCGGTTCGAGGACGTCGTCGCACAGCGCGGCATCGTCACAGCACTGCGCAATCAGGTGGCGTCGGGCCGCGTGGGCCACGCCTACCTCTTTACCGGCGTGCGCGGCACCGGCAAGACCACCTGCGCCAAGATCTTTGCCAAGGCGGTCAACTGCCTCCATCCCAAGGATGGCGACCCCTGCGGCGAGTGCGAGATCTGCAAAGGCATCGACAACGGCAGCATCCTCGATGTGGTGGAAATGGACGCTGCCTCCAACAACGGCGTGGACGACATCCGCGACCTGCGGGACGAGACAGCCTATACCCCCAGCGCCTGCCATTATAAGGTATACATCATCGATGAGGTGCACATGCTGTCCACAGCGGCCTTCAACGCCCTGCTGAAGACGCTGGAAGAGCCGCCTGCCCACGTTATCTTCATCCTCGCCACGACGGAGATCCAGAAGGTCCCGGCCACCATCCTCTCCCGCTGCCAGCGGTACGATTTCACTCGCATCGGGCCGGAGGACATCGCACAGCGGGTCGAGTACATTGCCGGGCAGGAGGGGCTGGAACTGACCACCGACGGCGCAGAGCTGATCTCCCGGCTGGCCGACGGTGCCATGCGCGACGCCCTCTCCATCCTTGATACCTGCGCCGGCGTCACGGCAAAGATCGACGCCGACGTGGTCCGCCGGATGGCTGGCGTCACCGACCGGAGCTACCTGTTCCGCATCTCGGATGCGCTGGAAGCGCAGGACGGCGCGGCTGCTCTGGCCCAGCTGGCCGCGCTACGGCAGCAGTCGGTGGACGTGAAGCGTCTGACCGAAGAGCTGATCGCCCACTACCGCGCTCTGATGCTGGCGGCTCTGCCCGGCGGGCAGAGCCTGCTGTCCGGCGTCTCGCCCGAGGAGGAAGCGCAGTACCTCGAAAAAGGGCCTCAGCTGGGCCAGCGGGAGGCCGTCCGGGCCATCCGCACGCTGGGCAACGCCCTCGAGCACATGACCCGGGGCAGCGACCAGCGCATCGAGCTGGAGCTGGCCCTCTTCACCCTCTCTGAGCCGCCGCAGGCCGCCCCCGCAGCAGCAGTATCCGTGCAGGCTGCGGCTCCTGCCGCACCGGTCGTCCGGCCCTTTGTCTCGGCCCCGGCACAACCCGCGCCGCAGCCCTTTGTGAGTGCACCCGTGGCGCCCCCGCCTGCTGTGCAGGAGCCTCTCCCTGCGCCCGCCGCAGAACCGACGTCTGCACCGGAAGAGCCAGCGGTCTCCCCCGCTTCGGTTCCCGAGGAACCGGCTCCCGCGCCCGCAGAAGAAGAGCTTCCGCCCCCGCCCGACGAGCCGCCGGTGGCAGAGAGCGCTCCCCTGCCGTGGGATGAACCGGCCGCGCCGGTCACAGCACCCCTCCCGGAGGAAACGCCCGCTGAGGCTTCTGCTCCCACAGCACCGGCTCCGGAATACACCGCCGACCCAGCCTTCAGCCGCCCCCGAAAGGTGGCCGCAGAGGGCATCAATCCCTTCGAGCAGTGGAGCGAGGTCGTCAAGCTCTTACAGGAGAAGGACCCTATGCTCCACAGCTACCTGCGCAAGTCGAAGGCTTACTTCGACGGCACCCGGGTGCTCATCGACGGCGGCAAGACCTTCCGGGACTTCATCCGGGTGAACAAGGACAGTCAGCGCCTCATCAAAAAGCTCATCGCGCAGGTGTCGGGCGTCGCGGTGCCCATCGGCCCCTACGAACCCCGCACCGCCGCGAAGCACACCTCCAACGCCGAGCAGTCCCTCCACGCACTGGAAAAGCTGGGCCTTGAGGTGAGCATCGAGGACAGCACGAAAAAGAAGCGATAAAATGGCTTGCCCTCTCAGTCACCTAACGGTGACAGCTCTCCCAAAGGGAGAGCCAAAAGCGAAACCGCAAGGCAAAGCCTCTCCCTTTGGGAGAGGTGGCCGCGAAGCGGACGGAGAGGGCGAGGCCGCTAAAAATAAAACGAACAAACAAGGAGAACACAAACTATGAAAGCAAGAATGCCCGCAGGATTTGGCCGCCCCGATATGAACGCCCTGATGCGTCAGGCTCAGAAGATGCAGGATGACATGAAGGCCAAGCAGGCCGAGCTGGAAGCTGCCGAGTACACCGGCAGCGCCTCCGGCGAGATGGTCACGGTCCGGATGAACGGCAAACACGAGATCCTCGGCATCACCATCAAGCCCGAGGCCGTTGACCCCGACGACATCGAGATGCTGGAAGATCTGGTGGCCGCAGCCGTCAACGCTACCGTCAAGCAGGTGGACGAGACCGCCGAGGCCGAGATGGGCAAGCTGACCGGCGGCCTGAACATCCCCGGCCTCTAAGCGGGAGGGATACGCATGGGTTACACCGCAGCGCCGCTGGAAAAGCTCATCGAGCAGTTCAGCCAGTTTCCGGGCATCGGCCGCAAGGGCGCGACCCGGATGGCCTATCAGGTGCTGAGCATGTCGGACGCGGACGCCACGGCGCTGGCCGAGGCCATCCAGAACGCCCACACCCGGCTCCACCGCTGCCGCGTCTGCCAAAACTACACCGAGGCGGAGCTTTGCCCCATCTGCTCCAGCGCCAAGCGGGACCGCTCCACCATCTGTGTGGTGGAGACCCCCCGCGACGTGCAGGCCTTTGAGCGCACACGGGAGTATCACGGCCTCTACCACGTCCTCCACGGCCTCATCAGCCCAATGGACGGCATCGGTGCCGAGCAGCTCTCGGTGAAAGAGCTTCTGGCCCGGCTGGGCAGCGGCGAGGTGAAGGAGGTCATCATGGCCATGAATCCCACCGTCGAGGGGGAGGCTACCGCCATGTACCTGGCCAAGCTCATCAAGCCCCTCGGCATCAAGACGACCCGTTTGGCCTACGGCCTGCCCGTGGGTGGCAGCCTCGAGTATACCGATGAGACGACGCTTTACCGCGCCCTCTCCGGCCGCGACGAGCTGTAACAGGCGGATTTTAGAGAACATTAACAGTCTCTTCAAAAATCGCTCTTGAAAATCCAGCAAAATGTGATATAATGACAGGACAGTAAGAAGTCAAGGAAAGGAGGCGCGCTTCATGGCACCTACCAAGGAACGTCCGGCGACCAAAACCATCGCCACAAACCGCGAGGCGCGCCACGAGTACTTCGTGCTCGAAGCGCTGGAGACCGGCGTTGAACTGAAGGGCACCGAGGTCAAGAGCCTGCGTGCGGGCGGCGTCAACCTAAAGGACAGCTGGGTCGATATTGAGGACGGCGAGCTTCTGGTCAAGGGGATGCATATCACTCCCTACGACCACGGCAACATCTTCAATCAGGATCCTCTGCGGGTGCGGCGGCTGCTGGCCCACAAGACCGAGATCCGGCGGCTGCACCAGCAGTGCAAACTGCAGGGCTACACCCTTGTTCCCCTCTCCCTCTACTTCAAGCATGGCCGCGTCAAGATGGAGGTCGGCCTGTGCAAGGGCAAAAAGCTCTACGACAAGCGTGCCGACGCTGCAAAGCGTGACGCCAAACGCTCCATCGACCGGGCTGTGAAGTCCAACGGCAAATTCTACTAGATCTCTTTCAGGCAGCATTCCTGCCCGGAAAACCAAGCTTTCTGCGCATGGCGACATGCGCTTTATGGGGGCGTAAAGGTTTCGACGGGGGGAGCGAGGCCTGGGCAGCGGGTAGCAGTGGGGGAACTGCTCTAAACTCCTCCAAAAAATTAACTGACAACAATAATTATCAGTTGCTCGCAGCCTGAGTGCTGCGCGTTCCGCCCACTCTTGTGTCGTGTGGGGCCGGGGCGTCCTTTAGACACAGCACCTGAACGGACCTAAGCTTTGCGGACCGGCAGGAACTCATGAAGCTACTGAAGCGTTAGCCTGACGACCGGCGTGACGCGGAGGGAATGTTGTAGATCGCCTGCACCCGGAGACACCTACGCTGAACTCTTTTCGGACATGGGTTCGACTCCCATCGCCTCCACCAAACAAGAGCCAGACGAACCCTGTGTGTTCGCACAAGGTCGTTTATGCTCCGCAAACGAAAACCACCTAGATTTTAACGAATCTAGGTGGTTTTCGTTTTTCAGACCACACTTTTGGGTTATAGTGTGTATCAGCCGATTTTGGTTTCTGGCCACGACATGGACAGGCGACGCTTGTTTGCCACACAGTCCTTCAGATACAGATTAATAAGTGTCTGGTATGGGATGCCCACATCTTCAGACTGCGCCTTGAAATAGTCGATCGTATTACTGTCAATATTGATCGTGATTTGCTTTTTCAAAGCCTTTGCATAGGGGTTTTTCTTGGCGTTAGAGAAATCATATTCAGGAAGCATAGTACAAACCTCACTTTCCATAGTATTTAGATTCGGTCTTAGTGGCTTTTCGGGCCGAGATGATGCGGATAACGGTATCAGACGCACGGTAACAGTGACACACCACAAGCAGATTCGCCTTGCTGCTCAGGCCGAGAATGATAAATCTATCCTCCGTTTCCGAATGCTCCGGGTCATCGATCACTAGTGCTTCTTCGTCATAAAATACCGTTTTTGCTTCACGGAACGAAATACCATGCTTACGCTGATTGATCTGGTTTTTGTTTTCGTCCCACTCAAATTGTATCGTTTCCATACTTATATTATAATTATTTTTTAATTATTGTCAAGAGGTAAAGGTGGGCCGGGTCGAGGGCGTGTACAAGTTCTGACTTGACGGCCTGAAGCAGACCACCAGCGCGGACAGCTATAAATAGTCGCATCTGGGTGCTACCGATCATCGGCAAAAAGCGGGCAAACGCCTTCACCGATGCCGATTTACAGGCGATCATAAACAAAGTCCATGCAGCAAAAAAGAGCCAGACAAACCCTGTATTTTCGTACTGTGCTCTGCCAACAGAAAAGAGCCTCGCTGTTTTGCAGTGAGGCTCTTCTTTTTATACTATATCATTATCCCATGAAGTCAAGCAATACGTCGATGTCCTGACTGATGGCACGGAGATAGTCGGCACCGCCGCGTCGGCCTTCGTAATTCCGGACACGACTGCTCATCTCGGTCAGGAGTTCTGACTTCCGCACCAGAACAGGGTCCCCGATCCATTCATCTCTCTCGATAAAGGCTTCCAGCTGCTCGTATTCCTTTACGATACGAATGTTGGACAGGTTCTCCGGGAGGGTACGGGTATCGAACCAATCCGGCTGCGCGGAAAATTCCAGAGGCGGCAGCGGATCCAACGGCTCATCGGCGTCCCACACATAGGGATGCCGATCATCTTCTTCCGCCGTTTTCTTAAATCGTCCTACCCGCCCTTCGGCCTTGCCAACCGTCTCATAGTGGTTGAACAACGCCTCGGCGTCGTAGCCGTAAAGCTCGTAGGCGTCCGAATAGCGGTCGGCATAGTCCTTGTACTGGAACGTCTCGACGCTCTCCGTTCCCGGGGTAATGTCGTTCCAGATGCTCACCGCCGCCGCATGGATGGTGGGCAGAGCCGCTGTCATCGTCAGGGCCAGAACCCCCGATGCAGCCGCCGCAATGAATTTTCTTCTCATGATAAGACCTCCTTTTTTATAAGCGGTTCATCCCGGAAGCGAGAATCTCCGCACATTTACATGATTATTCCACACGTTGGAGCAGTCCTCAAAGATCTTATGCTGTATCCGGCCCCGGATGGTATTGCCGCTGACCTCGCTGGTGCTGGCGATGCCGTGCCCGAGGGAAACTTCCAGCGTATTGTCCTTCAGGGCGCTGAGCCGATAGCTGATGCGCCGCCCATCGTCGCCGCTCAGGATAATATGGCTGTTCTGGATGACCGTACTGCCGTCGGCGCGGCCATTGCCCTGCGCCAGCATGGGATTTGCGCTCTTTCTGATGTCATGCCCGGCCACATCGTCCGGCTGGTTCAGGGTGATGTCGCAGTTGTCCACGACGGCATGGGTCTTGTCGCCCACCATATGGAAGATGACCTCGCAGCGGTCCGCCCAAATGGTGCAGTGCTCCATCCGCACATCGGTGATGCCGCTCTGCCCCAGTGTGATGAACCACACCGGACGGTTGCCTGCCGCCAGACTCTCCTCCGTCTCTGTCTCATAAAAGCCACAGCCCGAGAGGACGACCTCCCGCACAGCGCTGCCCCAGCCCCAGACGGCTAAGACCTCGTCTGCACCGGACTTGTAAAAATCACAGTCCTCAAAACGGATATTCCGGCTCTCTGCCTGATCCGTCCAGTTGCGCACCCAGATGCCGCCTGCCACACCGCCCGTCAGCTGGCGGAATACGCAGCCCTCGAAGCGGATGTTCTCATTGACCCCGTACAGGTCGGCAGCGCCCCGGCACCAGTCGTTGGGCTGGCAGTCGAAGGTACAGTCCACGACTTCCACATTGCAGGCGCGCATCACCCAGAACAGGCAGTTGCTCTGGCAGCTGTCCGCCGCCCGGAAGGTGACATTTTCCAGCCGGATGTCGTGTGCGCGGTCCTCATTGGACCTTCCGATGATGCCGACGGCCGGGCGGTCCTGCCCCAGCGTCTCATACTGGATGTCGCTGAGCAGGACAGCCCCATTGCCCCGGATGGTCAGGCCGCTGGGCAGCTCAAGCTGGGAGGAAAAGCGGTAGACCGCCCCCTCCGTCAGCTCGAGGGGCAGACCGGCGGCGCTGGCACACTGCATCGCGGACTCCAACGCCTGCCGGTCGTCTGCCCTGCCATCGCCCCTCGCCCCGAACTGTTCCGGCGTGATGCTGCCGCTTTCCGGGCTTGCTGTGCTGCTCTGGATGGTGGAGGCGGCCGCAGCCTGCATCAAGGCTGCGGCCGTCCTTTCGTTTTTCTGTGTACCGCCGCACAGAAGCAGCACCGCTGCGAGGCCAAGGGACAGAGCCTTTCTTCTCACCTTCGATTTTTTCTCCTTATCTGGGGGATATTCTTTCTTTTATTTTATCATAAACCGGGTCGGATGTACAGCAAAAGGGCCGCTGCCCGCGAGATGCGGCAGCGGCCCTTTCGGAAATTTTCAGTTCATCCGTGCGTCAGCTCAGGACTGGCAGGCGGTGATGAGGCTCATCTTGTAGACCTCGTCGGCGTTGCAGCCACGGGACAGGTCATTGATGGGAGCGTTCAGGCCCTGCAGGATGGGGCCGTAGGCAGCGTAGCCGCCCAGACGCTGTGCGATCTTATAGCCGATGTTGCCGGCCTCGATGCAGGGGAAGATGAAGGTGTTGGCCTGACCAGCGACCTTGCTGCCCTTGCACTTGACCTGTGCGACCTCGGGAGCAACGGCTGCGTCGAACTGCAGCTCGCCGTCCACAGCCAGCTCGGGATCCATCTCCTGAGCCTTGATGACAGCGTCATGGCTCAGAGCGACGGTGCCGCCCTTGCCGGAGCCCTTGGTGGAGAAGCTCAGGACAGCGACCTTCGGGTCGATGCCGAACAGCTTTGCGGTCTTAGCGGTCTCAACAGCGACCTCAGCCAGCTTGGCGGCAGCAGTGACCTTGACCTCGCCGGTCGCCTTATCGACGGTATCGGTGTAGTCGATGTTGACGGCGCAGTCGCCCATGGCGATGCGCTTCAGGCCCTCTTCGCCGCAGTCACGATCCAGAATGAAGCAGGAGCTGACCAGATGAGCGCCCTTCTTGGTCTTGACCAGCTGCAGAGCGGGACGGATGGTATCGGCGGTAGAGTAGGTGGCGCCGCCCAGCAGGCAGTCTGCCTTGCCCATCTTGACCAGCATGGTGCCGAAGTAGTTGGACTTCTTCAGCAGGGCTGTGCACTCCTCTGCGCTCTGCTTGCCCTTGCGCAGCTCGACCATCGTATTGACCATCTCATCGAAACCGGCGTAGTTCTCCGGGTCGATGATCTCAGCAGCGGAAATATCAAAGTTGCCCGCAGCGGCAGCAGCCTTGCACTCTGCCTCGTTGCCGACCATGACGACCTTCAGCACGCCCTCAGCCAGCAGCTTGCTTGCGGCCTCCAGGATGCGGGGGTCATTACCCTCAGTGAAAACGATCGTCTTGGGGTTTGCCTTCAGCTGGGCTACCAGGGGTGCAAACATATCAGCCATTATTGATTACCTCCGAAATTACTTTGCAATTATTCCCGGGCACCACAGGTGTGCCCTTCCTTTTTATTCTAGCACAGAGTCAGAAAACTTCAAGACAAATCTTGAATTTTGTGGTATATTTTAAAGAAGAAATCCGGCGATAATTTGTTAAGAAAATGTCATTTAATTAATAGGAGAATACTGCGCTTATGGATTGGGAAACATTGAAAACCGACTGCCTCGCCTGCCAGCGCTGCCCGCTGCACACCACCCGCCGCAGCGTCGTGTTCGGGCAGGGCGTGGAGAACGCCGAGGTCTTGTTCGTGGGCGAAGGCCCCGGCCAGAGCGAGGACGAGCAGGGCCTGCCCTTCGTGGGCCGCAGCGGCCAGCTGCTGGACAAATACCTCTTTGCCATCGACCTCGACCGCGCCTCCAACTGCTACATCGCCAACATCGTCAAATGCCGCCCGCCCCAGAACCGCGACCCTCTTCCCGCCGAGAGCGAGGCCTGTATGCCGTGGCTGCGGGAGCAGTTCCGCCTGCTGCGGCCCAAGATCGTGGTCTGTCTGGGCCGCATCGCTGCCCAGCGGATGATCCGCCCCGACTTCTCGGTGACGAAGGAGCACGGCACCTTCATCGAGAAAAACGGCGTCCTCTTCATGGGCACCTTCCATCCCGCTGCCCTTCTCCGCCAGCCCCAGAACAAGCCCGAGGCCTTCGGCGACTTCGTGGCGCTGCGGGATAAGATCGGCGAGGTGTGTGTGCATACCTACTGATTAAGCCTCTCCCTCACTTTTTCCTCCCCTTTTGCATACCCTAAGACAAAAGTGAGGTGTTAAGATATGAGTGCTGTACGCAGCGATTCGATCGATTTCTTCTTAGGGACCACCACCCCCGCCGGGTTCAAAGGGTATTTTGAGCCTCTGCGGCGGGAACCGGGGATGCAGATGTATCTCATCAAAAGCGGGCCGGGCTGCGGCAAATCGACTCTGATGAAACGGCTGGCCCTCAAGGCTGAACAGAAGGACGAACCCATCCAGCGCATCCACTGCGCCAGCGACCCCGACAGTCTGGATGGCGTCATCTTCCTCGACAAGCGCGCTGCCATCGTGGACGCCACCGCGCCCCACGTTCTGGAGCCGGACGCCCCGGGCGCAGAAGAGCAGGTGGTGAGCCTGTACCACACGCTGGACGCCGACGCCCTCCGCGCCCACGCCGACGAGGTGAAGCACCTCTTTGCCCAGAATGCCGCCCTCCGCAGCCGGGCCGCACGGTATATCGCCTCTGCAGGAAGCCTGCTGCTGGACAGCCGCCGGGCCGAGGCCTGCAGCGCCAACTTCGAAAAGGTGCGTCGGTACGTCAAGCGGCTCTGTGCCCGGCTCCTCCCCCGCCTGCCCGACGGAGCCGAGGCCGGTGAGGAGCTGCGGCTGCTGTCGGCCATCACCCCCAAAGGCCCGGTGTTCTACCGGGGGACGGTGCAGGCGCTGGCCGACCGGTATGTGGTCTTCCACGACGACTGCGGGGCCGTCTCCCGGCTGCTGCTGGAGCTTATCCGGGCCGAGGCGCTGGCCCGGGGCTACCACATCATCACCTGCCCCTGCGCCATGCACCCCGAGGACAAGATCGACCATCTCTTCATCCCGGCCCTCCGGCTGGCTTTCCTCACCGACAACCGCTGGCATCCCGTCCAGCTGCCCGGTGTGCAGGCCGTCCGGTGCACCCGCTTCGTGGACCGGGAGAATCTGGCGGGCTACCGCGCCCGTCTCCGCTTCAACGAGCGGGCCGCCGCCGAGCTTCTTGAGCAGGCTGCCGACCTGATGGCGCAGGCCAAGGCCTGTCATGATGAGCTTGAGACCTACTACCGCGCCGCCGTAGACTTCGACCGGGTGGACGCAGCCGCCGTCCAATGCGCCGAGATGCTGGGGCTGGGGTAGTTTAATAATAAATAAAAGGAAGTGACCCCTATGCCCGCGTTTTGTCTGCCTGTCCGTCAACTGGTGGAATTTCTGCTCCGCACCGGCAGCATCGACAGCCGCTTCACCGGCTTTGACCGCGCCAACGAGGGCGCGCGCATCCACCGCAGACTGCAAAAGGCGGCGGGCGAGGGCTATGCCGCTGAAGTTTTCCTCTCCGGTGAGCGGGAAATGTCGGGCATCACCTTCACCATCGAGGGGCGGGCTGACGGCATCTTTTCCGACGAGGCAGGGGTGACGGTCATCGACGAGATCAAGACCACCGCTGTCCCCGCCGACGCCATCACTGAGGACATGAACCCCTGCCACTGGGCACAGGGGATGGTCTACGGGGCGCTCTATGGCCGTCAGCAGGGGCTGGACCGGCTGGACGTCCGGCTCACATACTATCAGATCGATACCGATGAAGTCTTCCGCTTCCTGCGGCATTTCACCCTCGGGGAGCTGGAAGCCTTCCTGCAAGACCTTCTCGGGCAGTACGTCCCTTGGGCGCAGCGCCAGCTGGCGTGGAAGGAGCGCCGGAGCGAGAGCCTCTCGGCGCTGGCCTTCCCTTTTCCGGCCTATCGGCCCGGGCAGCGGGCACTGGCAGGCGAGGTCTACCGCGCCTGCACTGCTGCACCCTCGAAGGCGGGCGTCCGGCTCTTCTGTCAGGCCCCCACCGGCATCGGCAAGACCATGAGCGTCCTCTTCCCCGCCCTGCGGGCCATCGGCACCGGCTGCGGCGAGAAGCTGTTCTACCTCACGGCCCGCAATACCACGCAGTCTGCCGCCGAGGACGCCGTGGCGCGGCTGCGGGCAGCTGCCCCGGGGCTGGCGCTCCGGAGCGTGACCCTGACGGCCAAGGAGAAGGTCTGCCTCCACCCGGACGCCGAGGGCCATCCCGCCTGCCTGCCCGAGCTTTGCCCCTACGCCAACGGCTACTACGACCGGGTGAACACCGCCCTGCGAGTCCTTCTGGACGAGGGCAGCGGCTGCTTCGACCGGGCCGCGCTGGCCGATGCTGCGCGGCAGTTCACGGTCTGCCCCTTCGAGCTGGGGCTGGACCTGAGCGAGTGGTGTGACGTCATCATCGGGGACTACAACTACCTCTTCGATCCAGTGGTGCACCTGCGGCGGTTCTTTGACAGCGCGGGCGACTGGCTCTTCCTCGTGGATGAGGCCCACAACCTGCCCGAGCGTGCCCGCGCCATGTACTCCGCCCGCTTTTGCAAGAGCAGCCTTACCGAGGCCAAGCGCGCCCTCGGCCGGGGCAGGAGTACTCTTAAAACGGCCCTCACCAAGGCCGACAAAGCCTTTCTGGAGGGCCGGAAAGCCGTCTGCGCCCTCGCGCCCCGGCGGGGCAGCGCTGCCCCCGGAGAGGACGGCAGCGGCCAGACCTCTCTTCTGGAACAGGCGGAGACGCCCACGCTCGCGCTGCCTGCCGCCGACTATGCGCAGGACGGCACGGTGTTCTGCAAAGAGCTGCCCTCGGCCCTGCTGGCGCCTCTGCGGGCGCTGACGGCCCCTTTGCAGGACTGGCTGGAGGACGACTCCGACGACGCCGAGGGCCACACGGCTCTTCTGGGCCTCTATTTCGAGGTTCAGGATGTCCTGCGGGCGGCGGAGCGGTACGATGAGCACTTTGCCACCCAGCTCACCGCCCGGGGCAGCGAGCTGGAACTGCAGCTGCTCTGTCTCGACCCCTCCCCCTTCGTGGACACAAGCCTCTCGACGGGGCGGGCCGCAGCCCTGTTCAGCGCTACCCTGACGCCGCCGGGTTATTACCGCACCGTCCTCGGCTGCCCCGAGGCCCGGGCCGTGGCTTTGGAAAGCCCTTTCCCTCCTGAGAATCTCGGGCTTTACTGCCTGCCCTCCATCTCCACACGCTACCGCCAGCGGGAGGCCAGCATCCAGCCCATCTCGGACGCCCTCGCGGCGCTGGCCTCCGGCCGGAGGGGCAACTATCTGGCCTTTTTCCCCAGCTATGCCTATCTGCGTCAGGTGTGGGAGGACTTCACCGCCCGCTACCCCGGCATCGACACGCTGGTGCAGGAGAGCGGGCTGGACGACGCCGGGCGGGCGGCCTTTCTCGGGCGGTTCTCGCCCCGCCCGGAAAAGACGCTGCTGGGCTTCGGGGTCATGGGAGGCATCTTCGGTGAGGGGGTGGACCTCACAGGCGACCGGCTCATCGGCTGTGCCATCGTGGGCGTGGGCCTGCCGCAGGTCAGCCCCCGGCAGGAGATGCTCCGCCGCTATTACGACGCCCAGAAGGGTGCAGGCTTCGACTACGCCTACCGCTGGCCCGGAATGAACAAGGTCCTTCAGGCCGCCGGGCGGGTCATCCGGACACAGGAGGACAAAGGCGTGGTGCTGCTCTTGGATGACCGCTTTGCCCAGAGCGAATATGCCCGCCTTTTCCCGAAGCATTGGCGGCAGCTGGAGTATCTGCGGGATACGGAGGACTTAAAGAAGAAACTGGAAGCTTTTTGGAAGGACTAAACCTCTCCGTCACGCCTACGGCGTGCCACAGCCCGGGTTGCGGCTCCCAGCGTCTGCTTCGCTGTCGCTTGCACCCTGCTGGCCGCTGCCCCAACAGCTCCTTCCTGTTTCCGCCACTGGCGGCGGTCGTCGCCGTTGCCTACCGAGGGGAGGCTTTGGCATACCGTAAAGCTTCGCCTCTTCGCCAGAGGCTCCCCTACAAGGGGAGCTGGCGCGAAGCGTCTGAGAGGTTGGACGAAGGACGGCCTGACCGTGAGCCGCCAAAATAAAAAGAGGCAGACAAAAGCCGTCTGCCTCTTTTTTCATCATATCATCGTCTTGTTTTTGCCGTTTTCTTCCGTATGATGTCCCACGAGGGCATCTGCCCGCGCAGGGTATCCCATGCGGTCATCTGGGTCTGTGTCTGGGCGCGGAGGCCCTCGAAGGCCTCGTCGAGGTACTGCATCTCAGCCACGGCGTGCATCGCGTGGTCGGAGACGCAGAGACGGCCCAGCGGGGTCTTGCAGATGGCCAGCAGCATGGCGTCCATCTTCCGGCGTCCGGGAGTCCCGGCGCGGTAGCAGTCGGTGTTCTCCTTGTCGTCCACCGGGATGTGCGCGGCCTTGAGCATCTCGCAGCCCTCCCACGCGGCATCGAGGACCAGCTCCCGCTGCTCCTTGGTGGCCTTGGAGAGGTCGCCCTTGCAGGCGTAGCAGAGATAGCAGACCGGCAGGATGAGGGCGATGTGGCACTTGAGCCATGCGTCCATGTCGCTGACAAAGTTCAGCTTGTACTTTGCGCCCTCGAAGGCTGTCTTGAGGCGGTAGCGGAAGACGCCCGAAAGGGGTGCTGTGGCCCCGCCGACGGTCATATCCACGCCGACATGGGCGCTGACCACCTTATCCACATCCCGGTGTCCGCCGCTGCTCTGAAAACCGAACGCGACCTTGTCCGCCGGGCGCTGCATGGCCTGCATGACCTCCACCGCATGGGGGTCGTTGCCCACAAAGACGAAGTACTCGCTCTTATTCTGCTTGAGGATGGGCAGCACATCGGGCAGCTGCCCGGCCTGCACCGCCACAAAAACGAGGTCGTAGCAGTCGTCCGGGGCCAGCGTGTCGATGGTCGTCACCCGATCCACCGTGGTGCGGCACTGCGCCCAGTGGCGGATCACGAGGCCCCTTTGGTCGAGCCTTTCCTTCCACTCACCCCGCGCCAGCATGGTGACGACGTTCTTCTTGTTCTGCAGCAGACGGTGGGCCAGTTCACAGCCCTGCACCCCTGCACCATAGACCAGTATCCTCATCTCTGCCTGCCTCCTTTCGCAGGCCCCCTTCCGGGGCCGGAAGTCCTCAGTGCTTCAAAAACGAGAAGAAGCCCTTTTTCTCGTAGGGCTTTTCCTCCGCGCCAGTCACCGTGTAGCCAGTGGCTGCGATGGCAGCCTTCAGGGCTTCGATGTCCAGCGGCTGGGCCGAGACGATGACCGTCTCGCCCTTGGTGTGGGAAGAAGTGACCTTCTCCACCTGCGCGGTCTTGCGCACCACATCGTTGATGTGGCTCTCGCACATCCCGCACATCATCCCGTTCACTTTCAGCGTCGTCTGCACCATTGGTCCGTACCTCCTGCTCCTAGATCGCGCCCACCGGGCGTTTTTCATTTTCATCATACCACACTGGTATGCTAATTGCAAGTGCCTGCGGACAGACCGCCGCTCACAGTACACGGGTGCGGTATATTTCTCCCGTATCTACGTCTTTCCAATAAAATACGCCGTCCTCCAGCGTCATATAGCTGTGGGGACTGTTTTCTTTCGGGATGCTCAGGGAGCCGGGGTTAATGTAGACGTTTCCCTGCCCGAACTCCGTCCACGCCGGGACATGAGTGTGGCCGTGGAGCAGGATGTCCCCCTCGGCCAGCGGCGGCAGGTTCTTTAAGTTATAGATATGCCCGTGGGTGGCGTAGATGAGCTTTTCGCCCGCCGGGAGGATGCAGTAATCCGCCATCACCGGAAAGTCCAGCACCATCTGATCCACCTCGGCATCGCAGTTGCCTCGGACACAGCAGAGCCTGTTCTTCAGGCTGTTCAACATCGGGATGACCTCCTTGGGCGCATAGTCCCGGGGCAGGTCGTTCCGGGGGCCGTGATAGAGCAGATCCCCCAGCAGGAGCAGCCGCCCGGCCCCCTCCCGCTCGAAAGCCTCCACCATCCTTTTACCATAGTACGCCGACCCGTGCAGGTCGGATGCGATCATCCATTTCATTCCGTTCCCTCCGTTCTCGTTTGGCTCCATTGTACCACGAAATGGACGCTTGAGAAGTCTTTTGTGAAAAGTCATACTTTTCACTTGACAATCTCTCCGTTTCGTGGTATCCTATCGCAGGCTGGTCGGAAGGCCGCTTTTCCGGTTTTCCTCCCGGCCCACGTCCCGGTGCTGTCCGGCGGCGTCCCGTAACGCCGCTGTCGTCGATGCACCGTATTTCTTTGCACCCTCTTTATAAAACCCGTGTGGATTTTTACAGCATAGATCTTGCTACTTTTCGCCACACAATGGCCCGCTTCAAAGCCGCCGTTGTGTGGCTTTTCTTGTGCGGAATTTTCAGGAAAGGAAGCTTTTACCCCCCTATGAACGATACCTTTATGAAGACAAGGCCCGTCTTCCCGCTCCTCGTGTCCATGGCCCTGCCCAACGTCATCTCCATGCTGGTGAACTCGCTGTACAACATCGTGGACAGCCTCTTCGTGGCTCAGATCAATGAGCAGGCCATGACGGCCCTCTCCCTCGTGTTCCCCATCCAGAACTTCGTGAACGCTGTCGCCATCGGCTTCGGCGTGGGCATCAACGCCCTTGTCGCCCTCTACCGGGGCGCAGGCGACCATGACAAGGCCGATGCAGCCGCCACCCACGGCATGGCCCTCTCGGTGCTCCACGGCCTCCTGTGCACCCTGCTGGCCACGGCCATCATGCCCGGCTTCCTCGCCCGGTTCACCGCCGACAGCACCATCGTCTCGATGGGCGTCACCTATTCCGCCATCGTCTTCTTCTTTGCCATCGTGAACATGGCCAGCCTCGCCTTCGAGAAGATCTTTCAGGCTGTGGGCCGGATGAAGCTCACCATGCTCGCCCTCATCTCGGGCTGCGTGTGCAATATCCTGCTGGACCCCATCCTCATCTTCGGCCTCGGCCCGGTGCCCGCGCTGGGCATCGCCGGTGCGGCGCTGGCCACCGGCATCGGTCAGACCGTCACCCTCGTCCTCTACCTCGTGGTCTACTGCACCACAGCATCGCCCGTCCGCCTGCGCCGGAATGCCCTGCGGCCCGACGCCTCGCTGGAAGGACGCCTCTATGCCATCGGCGTGCCTGCTATCCTGAATCTGGCCCTGCCCTCCCTGCTGGTCACCTTCCTGAACGACCTGCTGGCCGCCTTCTCCGAGAGCTATGTGGTGGTGCTGGGCATCTACTACAAGCTCCAGACCTTCCTTTACCTGCCTGTCAGCGGCATCGTGCAGGGGATGCGCCCCCTCATCAGCTACAACTACGGCGCGAAGGAGCACGCCCGAGTAGCGAAGCTCTACCAGCTCACCCTCGGCATGAGCACCGTCATCATGGCGGCGGGCACGGTCATCTGCATGGCTGCCTCCGCGCCCCTCATCGGCCTCTTCTCCTCGAACCCCGAGACCATCGCCATCGGCCAGACGGCCCTGCGCATCATCTGCCTCGGCTTCGTGGTGTCCTCGGTGTCCACCACCTCCTCCGGCGCGCTGGAAGGTCTGGGCAAGGGCATGGCCTCGCTGGTCATCTCCCTCTGCCGCTACATCCTCTTCATCATGCCGCTGGCGTGGCTGCTCTGCCGCCAGCTCGGCCCCACCGGCGTCTGGCACGCTTTCTGGGCCACCGAGGTGCTGTCGGCCATCATCGCGTTCGCGGTGTATCGGAGGGGCGTCTCCAAGAAGTGACCTGCCCTTGAGCAAAAGCCTCTCCCTTTGGGAGAGGTGGCATTGCGAAGCAATGACGGAGAGGGCAGGCCCGTTTTCCGAGAGTATCTGCGCAGCGATAATATCGACTTTTGTCAGAGCTGCTATTATCGCTGTGTTTTTCGTTTTCGCCAGCATCCTTGCCCTCTCAGTCGCTGACGCGCCAGCTCTCCCATAGGGAGAGCCACTGGCGAGCCGGTCAGGCCCACGCGGGACGAGCAAAGTCTGATTTTGTCGTAAACAGTAGTGCCCTGCTACAGAGATTCACAACAGCTTGACAAGGTGTTCTTGTTTATAAGCTGCTGCCCTCTGTAGCAGGGCACTATATTTTATGCCATATTGAACTTCCAGCGGTCAGCGCAGAGTTGCCCGGCACGCCAGTGCCTCTCCCTATGGGAGAGGTGGCATCGCGCAGCGATGACGGAGAGGGCATGCCGCTACGAAAGAGCTGTCACGCCTGCGGCGTGACGGAGAGGGCTACTCCTCCGGCACCAGCGCACAGACCAGCCGCACCATCCACGGCAGGAGGGGCAGCCAGAGCAGGGCGCAGCAGATGTTGAAGAGGGTGTGGGCGTTGGCGATCTGCCGGGAAATGATCTCCAGCTCCGGGCCTCTGGGGGAGACCAGCTCCACCAGCCGGACGAACCCGGGCAGCAGCGCCGCCGCCAGCAGGCTTCCGCTGAGGTTGAAGCAGCTGTGGGCCAGCGCAGCCCGGGCGGCGTCCCTGCCCTGCCCGATGCAGGCCAGCAGAGCTGTGACTGTAGTGCCGATGTTGTCCCCCAGCAGGACGGGCACCGCCCCGGCGAGGCCCAGCACGCTGTGGATGCCGTCCGGCCCGGCCTGCCGGGCCACATTCTGCAGGAGCGCGATGGTGGCCGAGCTGCTCTGTACCACCATCGTCATGCCCAGCCCCAGCAGGATGCCCAGCAGCGGCGACGCCTTCACCCGGGTCATCCACCCAAGAAAAACTTCCTGCCCCGCGAGGGGCTGCAAGGCCCGGCCCAGAATGCCGATGCCCTCGAAGAGCAGCCCGAAGGAGAATACCGCCTCTCCCACGGCCTGCCAGCGGGCCTTGCGGGCCGCGAAATCGATGACGAAACCCGCAAACAGCACCGGATACACCAGCTGCTGGGCGTCGAAGGCGATGAGCTGGGCCGTCATGGTCGTGCCGATGTTGATGCCGTAGATGACGGCCACAGCCCGGGGCAGCTCCAGCAGTCCGGCGCTGACGAAGCCAATGACCATGACCGTCGCCGCCGAGCTGCTCTGGAGCACCGCCGTCACGGCCAGCCCGGTAAGCACCCCCAGCAGCGGTGTGGCCGTCAGCCGGGCCAGCAGCCGCTTCATGGCGTCGCCTGCCGCCCGCTGTAAGGCACGGCTCATCCGGTCCATCCCGTAGAGGAACATCGCCAGCCCGCCGAACAGCGCGAAAAGCATCTCCGTCCCCTGCACCATCCGCACACCCCCTTGTCCCTCAGTGTATGAGGGATGTCCCACGGGGATGCGAAAAGACCTTCTCGCCCACACGCAGCAGGGCTGCTATTTCATCAGTCCCATCGTCCATGCCCGGACCAGCAGGCCCAGCAAAACGACAGCCAGCAGCACCACCGTGAGGGCACGGCTCTGGGTGCGCTGACGTTTTTTGCGGCGAGCCGTGGCCGGGCGGCTGCGGCCTGTCTTCCCGGAGGTCTTCCGGCTGCGGCCGGACGTTCCCCGGGATGCCGTGCGGCCTCCGCTGCTCTGGCGCTTCCGGGCAGGGGCATCGGCCCGCGGCGTCTGAGCCTTCGGGCGGCGGGGCGGCTCGTCCCTGGCCTTTTTCTGCGGCTCGATGGTCTCCGAAGCGCCGCAGCGGGCCAGAAAGTCCTCTGCCATCCGGTAATATTTCTCAAGGTCGCCGGTGGTCAGGGCCGTGCCCTCATAGCCCGCCTCCAGCTCCTCCACGGCCTCGTTGAACCGGAGGGCCGCCTGTGCGGCAGCGGTCTTGTCGGAGGCGTGCGCGGCCTCGTTGCGGGCCATCCGCACCGCATTGCAGGCGCGGCGGGCCGCTGCCGGGCGGGGCGTATCCCCCAGCAGGTCCAATGGACGGGCGGCGTCCTTCTCCGGGTCCAGCAGGACACGCATACAGAGGGTGGTGTCCAGCTGCTGCCAGCTGGTGCGGCCGCTCAGCTCGGGCAGACGCTCGTAGTAGTCCGGGCTTTCCTTCTGGCGCTGGGCCAGATGCTTCAGCAGAGCGTCCACGCTGTGGGCACCGGGCTTCTGCTCCCAGTGCCAGCGCAGCAGCTTCCGGCTGATGTCGTCGCAGGCCGCTTTGATCTCGAATGCGGCTTGCAAAGCTTCGTCAGGCATAACTTTACTTCTCCTTGCTAAACCTCTCCGTCACGCCTACGGCGTGCCACCTCCCCTACCGAGGGGAGGCCTTGGCATACCGGAAAGCTTTTCCTCTTCGCCAGAGGCTCCCCTCGGTAGGGGAGCTGTCGAGCGAAGCGAGACTGAGAGGTTATCCCTAAAACAACGGCGGAGGAAGCCTCTGCCTCCTCCGCCGTACAGCGATCTACATTACGAACTGGGAATACACGAAGCCCCACAGGGCGATGCCTGCACACACGATGGCGGTGATGGGCGGCACCCAGCGGATGAGCGTCTCCGCGATGCTGTCGCGGGCGTCCTCCTCTTCGTAGTCGTCCTCCTCATCCAGCGGCTGGGCCTGTACACGGGACGGCGGCGCGATGTGGGCCGAAGGCATCACACGGGTGCCGTACTTCTCCTCGCTCTCGTCCGGCGCAAAGGCTGCCGGGCGCACCGGCTCAAGCTGACGGGGCAGGACGCGGGTCGCCTCCTGCTCCGGGGCGCTGGACATCACTCGGGTGGCCTCCGGTGCCGCAGGCGCAAAGCTGGGCGCAGAGCGCACCTCCGGGCGGGGCGGGATGATGCGGGTAGCCTCCTCCTGCGCCGCACCCATGATGCGGGTCGGCTCTTCGGCAGGGGCGGCGGATGCCGTCGGCTGGGCCGCAGGCTGCGGCGCGGGCTGACGCACCGGCTCTTCCGGCTGAAGCAGGGTGTTCAGTGCGTTTTGCAGCAGGATGCGGTCGCTGCCGCACTCGGAGCAGTAGACGGTGTCCTCCTCCTTCGGGTGGAAGGCACCGCAGGCGCAGTACCAGCCATTCTCAAAAACCTGCGGCATGAACTTCATGCCGGTGCGGTTCATTCGGGCCTCGAGGGCCTTCTGCATCTCGGGACTCAGGCGGCGGGGGGCCGGCAGGCGCACCCGCTTGATGCTCTCGAGGTGGACGACCTTCTTGCCGCTGTAGACGTTCTGCAATGTAACGTCCACGCTGGTGATGGCCTTCTGGGTGACAAAGACGGCTTCGTCCATGCCAAAGCTCTCGCCCGGCTTGGCAGCGAGGTCGCGGTACTCAAAGGCATCCTCGCAGAGGATGACGCCATCCACGCCCTTGCACTTGAAATGGATCTCCAGTGCCGTCAGAGTCACACGGGAAATGTTCTTAAAGGTCAGACACACCGCGTGCTCGCCGCTGACTTCGCCCTTGAGCAGCTCCACGCAGACGAACTGCACCGGGCTGCCCGGGGTATAGTAGTTGGCCCGGGTCCGTGCGACCGGTTCAAAATTTTCCTCCACAGGACTCTCCCCTTTCTCGGTTTACTCGGCTGCTTCGCCCTCATCCGGCGTCCCGGGGGCTGCCTGCGGGGCAGCGTCCACCGGCTCGGCAGCTTCGGCAGGCTCAGCAGGTTCTGCGGCCTCAGCCTGCTCCACAGGCTGGACGGTCGGCTCGGCCTCGGCGGGCTTTGCGTCCGGGTCCTCACGCGGGGGCAGGGTCTCGCCTGCCATCACGGCGTTGAACTCCTTCTCGTTCAGCTTCTCGCGCTCCATCAGAGCCTGTGCCAGCGCATGGAGCTGGTCGATGTGCTCGGTGAGGGTGCGGCGGCAGGTCTCGTAGGCCTCGTCGATGATGTCCCGCATCTCGCTGTCGATCTCGGCAGCGGTGGTCTCGCTGTAGCCCTTGCCCTGACCAAAATCGCGGCCAAGGAAGGTCTCCTCCTGCGAGGTGCCGTAGACCACAGGGCCGAGGCGCTCGGAGAAGCCGTACTTGGTGATCATCTGGCGGGCGATGTTCGTGGCCTGCTGCAGGTCATTGGACGCACCGGTGGAGATGTCGTCGAGGATGAGCTGCTCGGCCACGCGGCCGCCCAGACTGGACACAATATCCTCGAACATCTCGCCCTTGGTGACGTAGCTGCGGTCCTTTTCGGGCAGATACATGGTGTAGCCGCCTGCCTGACCGCGGGGGATGATGGTGATCTCATGCACACGGGGGTGGTGCTTGCAGTAGAAGCCCGCCACTGCATGGCCCGCCTCATGGTAGGCAGTGAGCTTCTTCTCCTCGGGGGTGACGACCCGGCTCTTTTTCTCCGGGCCGGCCATGACCTTCATGGATGCCTCCTCGATGTCCTCCATCGTGATGGCCTTGCGGCTGCGGCGTGCAGCCAGCAGAGCGGCCTCGTTGACGAGGTTCTCGAGGTCAGCGCCTGCAAAGCCCGCGGTGCGCTGTGCGATGACCCGCAGCGAGACATCCGGGGCGAGGGGCTTGTTCTTGGTGTGGACCTTGAGTATTTCCTCACGGCCTTTGACGTCGGGCAGGCCGACGTAGACCTGACGGTCGAAGCGGCCCGGACGGAGCAGGGCCTTGTCCAGAATGTCGGCGCGGTTGGTGGCAGCCATGACGATGACGCCGTCGTTGGCCTCGAAGCCATCCATCTCCACCAGCAGCTGGTTCAGCGTCTGCTCACGTTCATCGTGGCCGCCGCCGAGGCCGGCACCGCGCTGACGGCCCACTGCGTCGATCTCATCAATGAAGATGATGCAGGGCATCGTCTTTTTTGCCTTGTCGAAGAGGTCGCGCACGCGGGATGCGCCCACGCCGACGTACATCTCGACGAAGTCCGAGCCGGAGATGGAGTAGAAGGGCACGCCGGCCTCACCGGCACAGGCGCGGGCCAGCAGGGTCTTGCCGGTGCCCGGAGGGCCGACGAGCAGCACGCCATGGGGGATGCGTGCGCCCAGAGAGTTGAACTTGTCGGGACTCTTCAGGAACTCCACGACCTCTTTCAGCTCTTCCTTCTCTTCGTCCTCACCGGCCACATCGGCAAAGGTGGCCGTCTTCTTGTTCTCGTGCTCGTCCTTTACCTTGGCCTTGCCGACATTCATGATGCCGCCGCCACCGCCGACGCCGCCCCGCATCATGGAGAAGAGCAGGAAGCCAGTGCAGCCCAGCATCCCCAGATAGAAGATGATCTCCATCCATGGGATGGTCTCCTTGAGGGAGGTGTAGTCGTAGGTCATGGGCGCGTCGGGGTTCGCCGCGTCGTAGGACTCGATATATTTCTCCACGTTCTCGATGAAAACGTAGGCGTAGGGCAGCTTATAGCGGACGGTGACAGTGCCGTCGTCCTCCTGTACCGCGCCAGTGGACTCCGACGAGGTGGAGAACATCCCGCTCAGCAGGCCGCCGGTGGCCTGCGTGGTGCTCTGGGTGGAGGAGACGTCCGGCAGGGGCAGGTCGCCCTCCTTCAGGTTCAGGGTGATGACGCTGGTGTTGCGGTCCAGCGTGAAGGCCGTGACCTGATTGTGCTCAAAATAATGGACGACGGTGGAGTAGCTCATGGTCGAGCCGCTGGTGCTGCCCGAGCCGCTGCCCATCACCGACCAGACCATCAGCACAGCGGCCAGCGCCAGTGCAAGGATGAGCGGATTGATACGAGGTCTTTTAGGTTGCAAAAGGAATCAACTCCAGTTCTGGTTTTATTTCTTACTTTTCGTAGACGCGGGGCTTGAGCACACCGATGTAGGGCAGGTTGCGGTACTTTTCATCGTAGTCGAGGCCATAGCCCACCACGAACTCGTCCGGCACAGCGAAGCCCTCGTAGTCCGGGGCGATGTCCGCCTTGCGGCGGCTGGGCTTGTCGAGGATGGTGCAGATCTTCACCGAGTTCGGGTTGCGCATCTTGAGCATGGGCACAAGGTTGGACAAGGTGATGCCGGTGTCGAGGATATCCTCTACGATGAGCACATCCTTGCCGGACAGGTCGCCGTCCAGGTCTTTGATGATCTTGACGAGGCCGGTGCTGGTGGTGTTGCCGCCGCCGTAGCTAGACACCACCATAAAGTCGATGTTGCACGGGATGGTCACAGCCCGCATCAGGTCGGCCATAAAGACCACCGACCCCTTGAGAATGGAGACGAGGACGAGGTTCTTGCCCTCGTAGTCCCTGCTGATCTGAGCGCCCAGCTCTGCTACCTTTGCTTTCAGTTCCTCTTCCGAGACGAGGACCTTCATAATATCATCATGCATGGTCATGATTCGATTCCTCCCAATTTTCCAGTTTCACTTGCAGCAGCCGCTCTGTGTCCGGCCCGGGGGCAAGCCCATCGGCAAAACCCTCGCCGCAGACCCACAGCACCTGCTTTCCTGCCGCCAGCAGCGGCAGCGTGTCCCGTTCCCGGGGCGGGATACCCGCCTCGTTCATCCATTTGCGCAGCTCCCGGTCTGTCCCCCGCCCAGCCGGGCGGAAGCGGTCGCCCGGCTGACGGCAGCGCAGCCGCAGAGCAGGACATATCAAGTTTATTTTAGCATAATCCGCCTGATTTTTTAAGTCTTTTTTATGAACGACCTGTGTTTTTTCTTCAAAACAGGCCGAAACCACCCGAATCTGCAGCGTTCCGCCTCCGGGCAGCGGGTAATCGCCGCCCTCGGGCAGGGATACTGCACGCTCCGGAACATCTGCTTTTTCCCCCTGCGGGCGGATGTTGTTGTCGCTTTCCTCCCGCCAGAGCAGCCCTTCCCGTCCACAGAAGCGGATGTTGTCGGTGAGCTGCACCGCGCCGCTGCCTCTCTCCACGAGAGCCGCCAGCAGCCGGATATACTTTTCCTCCGCGTCCCGCACCGGCTCCACGAGGCGGTGGAGGGCCGTGTCGAGGATGAGAGGGTCGGCCTGTCGCAGAGCTGTCAGCCACCACACCGGCTGTCCGGTGCGCAGGGCGCACCTTGCCCCGCCGGGCAGGCACTTCGGGTCTGTCACCCGGGCCGAGGCCAGCAGGCTTTCCGCCTGCCGGGCGAAGTATTCGTCCGCCCGGGCGGCCTTCTCGCAGAAGCGGGCCAGATTGCGCTCGGCGGCGCGGTTGGCTGCGCAAAGGGCAGGCAGCGCGCCGTGGCGCAGGCGGTTGCGGGCGTAGTCGTCGGCCTCGTTGGTCTCGTCTGTCACCCACGTCTCCCCGCAGGCGCGGCAAACGGCCTCGGTGTCGGCCCGGGTCAGGCAGAGCAGGGGCCGCAGGTAGCCCGGCCGGCTGGGCCGGATGCCCGCCGCACCGTGGAGGCCCGTTCCCCGGGCCAGCCGGAACAGCAGCGTCTCGGCCTGATCACTTCCAGTATGGGCCGTTGCGACGGCGTCTATCCCCTCTGCCAGCAGCCGCCCGAAGCAGGCGTACCGCAGACGGCGCGCCCAGTCCTCCCCGGTCTGCGGCCTGCCCACCTCTGCTTCCAGCTCAGCGGCATGGAAGACCCGCAGCGGCAGACCCAGCCGGGCGCAGGCCTCCCGGACGAAGGCCTCGTCCCGGTCGGCTGTCTCCCCCCGCAGGCCGTGGTTGACATGGCAGACCGTGAGTGTGATGCCGTTTTCCTCGGCCAGCGGGCGCATGAGGCAGAGCAGCGCCATGCTGTCCGCCCCGCCCGAGACGGCCAGCGCGATCTGCCGCCTGCCCTCCAGCAGCCCCTCCCGGGCGCAGAAGCCGCACACCGTCTGCAAAATTTCTTCGCACGTCATCAGCGCTTGAAGTCCACATCCATGAACCGGGTGTGGGCGCCATCCCAGCCCAGCGGCACCGTGCTGGTCTCGCCATGACGGTTCTTTGCCACGATGCACTCGGCGGTGTCGGCATCCACCTCCGCGCCGTCGGGGTTCTGGCTGGCGTAGTAGGAGTCGCGGTAGAGGAAGAGGACGCAGTCGGCGTCCTGCTCGATGGAGCCAGAGTCACGCAGGTCGGACAGTTGGGGGCGGTGGCTGGAGTTGTTGCCCTGCTTTTCCACGGCACGGGACAGCTGACTCAGGGCGATGATGGGGACGTTCATCTCTTTGGCCATGATCTTGAGGTTTCGGGTGATGGAGCTGATCTCCTGCACGCGGTTCTCGCTGCGCTGGCCGCTGGTCATCAGCTGCAGGTAGTCGATGACGATGAGTCCCACGTTGGGGCGGGCGGGGTCCTGATTGACCCGGCGGATCTTCGCCTTCATCTCGGTGATGGTGATGCCCGAGGTATCATCCATATAGATGGGGGCGTCGTGGAGCTTTTCGGTGGCGAGGGCCAGATACTCCCAGTCCTCAGCCCGGAGCGCGCCGGTGCGGAAGGCCTGACTGTCGATGCCCGCCTCCGCCGATAGGATGCGGTTGGTCAGCTGCTCCTTGGTCATTTCGAGGCTGAAGATAGCCACCGGCACCTTCTGCTGCATGGCGACGCGGGTAGCGATGTTCAGCGCAAAGCTGGTCTTACCCATGCCGGGGCGGGCGGCGAGGATGATGAGGTCGCCGCGGCCGAGGCCGGTGAGGACGGTATCCAGCAGGCGGAAGCCGGTAGGGATGCCCTTGTACTTGTCGGCGTCGGGGCCGCTGATCTTCTGAAGATTGGTCAGCGTCTCCACCATGCTGGAAGAAAGGGGCGTCAATGCACTGGAATCCCGGCCTGAGCGTATCTCATAGATGCGCTGCTCGGCGTTTTCCAGCAGGAGGTCGGCGTCCGGCTCGTCCCCGGCGTCCTGTAAGATGTCCTTCGCCACCCCCATGAGCTGGCGCACCAGATACTTTTCCTGCACGATCTGGGCGTAGGCCTTGACGTTGGAGATGCTGGGCACTGTCTCGGCCAGACCGGTCAGGTAGACCTTCGCCTCGTCGGCGCTGGGGAAGACGCCGTCTGAAATGACGGCGTCCAGCAGGGTCACGAAGTCGATGGTCTGGTCGCTGGTAAAGAGCCGCAGCATCTCGGAGTAGATCTGCGCGTTCTGGCGGGTATAGAACATCTCGGGCCGGATGATCTCCACCAGGTCGGTCAGGGTCTCCGGCTTGAGCAGCACTGCGCCCAGCACGCTCTGCTCTGCCTGCATATTATAGGGCAGGTTGATGCCCACGCTCTCGAGGTTGAGTTCGTTGTAATGTCGTTCGTTCGGCATGGCTGTTATCCTTCTGAATCGTTATCGTGTCCGTAAAGCCAAAAAGCGCCCCCTGCCGAGAGGGGGCGCAGAGAACGGCTGGATCAGGCCTGCTCCACTTCGACCTGAATTTTAAAGGAAGCGGTGACACCGACATAAAGGCGGACCTTGCCGTTGAAGACGCCCGCGTCCTTGATGTCCTTGGTCTCCAGCTCGATCTTCTTCTTGTCGATGGGCGAACCGGCCAGCTGGGCCAGAGCCTCAGCCACTTCCTTGCCGGTGACTTTGCCGTGCAGACGGCCGGATGCGCCGCCCTTGGCCTTGATGACCACCGTCTTGCCCTCGAGCTTTGCGGCCACAGCCTGTGCAGCGGCCACATTCTCTGCCTCGTGGAAGTCTGCGGCGGCCTCCTTGCCCCGGGCGATATTCACCGCGCTGGCGTCGGCCACAGCGGCCAGCTTGCGCGGGAACAGAAAGTTGCGGGCGTAGCCGTCGGAGACCTCGTGGATCTCGTCCTTCTTGCCGATGCCCTTGACGTCCTGCTTCAGAATCACTTTCATGATAGTATCCCTCACTTCCCGCCGGGATATGCCCGGCGAAGATTTCTATGGTTAGTATACAGCAATCGGGCTGTTCCGTCAACGCCTGCTAAAGGCTCTCCCTTTGGGAGAGCTGGCGAGCGAAGCGAGACTGAGAGGGCAAGCCCGTTGCGACAGTGCCGGTGCGCGGAGATAGGCAAACTCTTTGTCAGAGCGATACTATCGCCGTGCCTGCACTTCTCCGCCAGCATCCTTGCCCTCTCCGTCACCTATGGTGACACCTCTCCCAAAGGGAGAGGCTTTTTACGTTATGCCAGCTCTTTGCCCACGACATCCAAGGCCACCTCGATGACCTTATCCATATCGTAGTACTTATACTCGCCCAGACGTCCGCCGAAGAGGACGCCCGGCTCGGCATCGGCCAGCTTCTTATACTCAGCGTACAAAGCGCCATTTTTATCATCATTCACCGGGTAATACGGCTCGTCGCCGGGCTTCCACTCGGCGCTGTACTCCCGGCTGATGACGGTCTTGGGCTGGGTGCCGAACTCAAAATGCTTGTGCTCGATGATGCGGGTGTAGGGGGTCTCGGCGTCGGTGTAGTTCACGACGGCGTTGCCCTGATAGTTGTCGGTGTCCAGCGTCTCGGTCTCGAAGCGGACGCTGCGGTACTGCAGCGCACCCAGCCGGTAGCCGAAGTAGGCATCCACCGGGCCGGTGTAGACCACCTTGTCGGCCAGCTTGTCCAGCTCTGCCTTCCCGGCCAGATAATCCACGCCCAGACGCACCTCCACGCCGTCCAGCATCTTCTCCACCATGGCGGTGTAGCCGCCGTTGGGGATGCCCTGATACAGGGCGTTGAAGTAGTTGTCGTCGTAGGTAAAGCGGACGGGCAGACGCTTGATGATAAAGGCGGGCAGCTCGGTGCAGGGGCGGCCCCACTGCTTGCCGGTGTAGCCCTTGATGAGCTTTTCGTAGATGTCGGTACCCACGAGGCTGATGGCCTGCTCTTCGAGGTTCTTCGGCTCGGTGATGCCGGCCTCGGCGCGCTGGGCCTCGATCTTCGCCTTCGCCTCGGCGGGGGTCACGACGCCCCACATCTTGTTGAAGGTGTTCATATTGAAGGGCAGGTTGTAGATCTCGCCGTGGTAGTTGGCCACAGGGCTGTTGGTGTAGCGGTTGAACTCCGCGAACTGGTTCACATACTGCCACACGGCCTTGTTGTTGGTGTGGAAGATGTGGGCACCATAGCGGTGGACGTTGATGCCCTCCACCGGCTCGGTGTAGATGTTGCCCGCGATGTGGCCGCGCTTGTCGAGGACGAGGCAGCGCTTGCCCGCCTTCTTGGCCTCGTGGGCGAACACTGCGCCGTACAGGCCGGCGCCGACGATGAGATAATCGTACTGTTTCATCACTGTTTGTCCTTTTTCTTCTGTTCCGGCTCCGACTCGGGGCCGCTCTTCTTTTGCGCCTCCCGGTACTGGTCGATGGCCGTCTGGATGCGGCTGCGGGCCGCCTCCGGGGTGATATGCTTGAGCTGGGCCGCAGCCATGGTCTGATGTCCGCCGCCGCCCAGAGCCTCCATGATGACCTGCACGTTCACCGCGCCGAGGCTCCGGGCCGAGATGTTGACGCCGCCGCCCACCTGCACGGCCACGAAGCTGGCCTCCACGTTCTGGATGGTCAGCAGGTCGTTGGCGGCCTGCGCGATGGCCACGCGGGCCTCGGGGGCCACCTCACCGCTGACGGTGATAGCGCAGCCCCGGTACATCTGGGCTTCCGATACCAGCATGGCCTTGGTGGTGTACTCCACCATGCTCACGTCAAAGAGCTGGCGCACCCGCTCGGTCTCCGCGCCGTAGCGGCGGAGGGCCGCCGCAGCCTCGAAGGTGCGCACGCCGGTGTGGAGGGTGAAGTCCCGGGTGTCCAGCATGATGCCGGAAAGCAGACCCTCGGCCTCGATGCGGTTGGGCTTGTCGTCCCGGTCGCCCACATACTGCAAGAACTCGGTGACAAGCTCACTGGCCGAGGAGGCATACGGCTCGTGACAGACGAGGTCGGCGTTCTCGATGAAGCCGACGCCCTTGCGGTGGTGGTCGATGACGGCCACCTTGCCGCATTTTTCCAAAATTTCGCGGCTCTCCACCAGCCCCAGCTGGTATGTATCCACGATGATGCAGAGCGTTTTCTGGGAGATGATGGGCAGCGCGCCCTTGGGGTCGATGAAATCGTCCTCCTGCCCTGCCGCGACGAGGGCGTTGATGAGGCTCCCGGCGAGGGTGGCATCCCGGCGCACGGCGATAACAGCCGGCACATCGCAGATCTTGCAGATGCGCAGCACGCCCTCCGCCGCGCCGATGGCGTCAAGGTCGCTCATCCGGTGGCCCATGATGACCACATGGTCGGCCTCCTTGATGAGCTTGACCAGCTGGTCGGCCACGATGCGGCTGCGCACCTTGCTGCGCTTCTCCACGCCATGGCTGACGCCGCCGTAGAAAGTAAAGCCGTCCGGAGTCATCTCCGCAGCCTGATCGCCGCCGCGCCCCTGCGCCATGTCCAGCGCCTGCACGGCCATATCCTGCGCCTCCCGCAGGGTCTTGGCCCCGCGTCCGATGCCGATGGAGATGGAAAGGTTCACGCTGGGGTCAAGGGCGCGGATCTTGTCCAGCACGTCATAGCCCCGCTTGGCAAACTGCTCCAGCTGGCGCTCCTCCACCACGGCGATATAGCGGCCGCTGGCCACCCGGCGCAGAAAGCCGGTGCCCCGGCCAATCATATCCTCCAGCACCCGGTTGATGCCCTCCAGCAGGCGGGCGCGCTCGCTGTCCAGCATATCGCTGAACACATCGTCGTAGCCGTCCACGAGAAAGACCAGATAGCCCGGGCGGCTGGCCTTGTACTCGGCCTCCACCTTCCGCAGGGCTGTCTCCTCGTTCAGTACGAGGAGGGTCATGCTCTCCGCCTCGCCGGGGACCGTGGAGCTGTGGACGCTCCACGCCCCGTCGGCCAGATTCAGCAGCTGGCCGCCCGCCGTCCGGGATTCCTGTAGGTCGAGGCCGGGCAGCACCTTCTGCACCCGAGGGGTCAGAAGGGACTCTCCCTTCATCAGGCGGGTGCGGAACTCGGCGTTGTACCACAGCACCGTCTCCCCCGACAGGAGGGCGGCGGGCTGGCTCAGCGGCTCGAGGCTGAACTGGGTCTTGGATTTTTCAAAGCTGCCGCCGCACACCCAGCGGGCCACCCAGCTGCGCAGCCGGCAGCGGAACAGGACGAACAGGACGCCCCACAGCACCACCAGCACAGCCAGCAGCGGCCAGATGGCCGGGCGCTGTACCAGCAGCACCAGCACCAGAAGGGCGCAGAGCACTGCCAGCGCAGCGGTCAGCATTTCAAGAGTCCACCTTGGTTTTTGTTTCATGAAGTATTATGCCTCCTGCGGGCAGCATCAGACCTCCATCAGGATGGGGAGGATCATGGGGCTGCGCTTGGTGCGGCGGTAGATATAGCTGCTCAGGGCCTCGCGCACGCGGGTCTTGACGCTGTTCCAGTCGCGGACGTGCTCCTCCACGCAGCGGTCGAGGGCCGTCTCCACGATGCTCTGGGCACCGTCCATCAGGCTCTCGTTCTCCCGCACATAGACGAAGCCACGGCTCACAAGGTCGGGGCCGGCCAGCACCTTGCCGGTCTTGCTGTCCACGGTGGCCACGATGATGACGAGGCCATCCTCGGACAGATGCTTGCGGTCCCGCAGGACGACATTGCCCACATCGCCCACGCCGAGGCCGTCCACCATGACAGCGCCCGCCGTCACCGGCTCGCCCAGCTTCATCTCGTCCTGACTGAGGATAATGTTGGAGCCGTTCTCGGCGATGAGGATGTTGCTGGTGGGGATGCCGAGGCTGGCCGCCGTGATGGCGTGCTTCTTCAGCTGCTTGTATTCACCGTGGACGGGCAGGAAATACTTGGGCTTGGTCAGGGTGAGCATCAGCTTCTGCTCCTCCTGACAGGCGTGGCCGGAGACGTGGACATCGTACATCCCCTCGTAGATGACCTCAGCGCCCAGCAAGAGCAGGCCGTTGACGATCTTGGTCACGCTCTTCTCGTTGCCGGGGATGGGCTTGGCCGAGATGATGATGAAGTCGCCGGGGCCGACCCGCACCTGACGGTGGCTGCAGGAAGCCATGCGGCTCAGCGCGCTCAAAGGCTCGCCCTGACTGCCGGTGGTCACCAGCACCACCTGCTCGGGCGGATACTGATTGATCTCGTCGATGCTGATGAGGGTGCCCTCCGGGATGTGCATATAGCCCAGCTCCTGCGCCATGGCCGTGTTGTTGACCATGCTGCGGCCGCTGAAGGCCACCTTGCGGCCATCCTCCACGGCGAGGTCGATGATCTGCTGGACGCGGTAGATGTTCGACGCAAAGGAGGCGATGATGATGCGCTTGTTCTGCGCCCGGGCAAAGAGATTGCGGACGCTGGCGGCCACCTTCTGCTCGGTGGCGGTAAAGCCGGGCTTCTCGGCGTTGGTAGAGTCGCTCAGCAGGGCCAGAACGCCCTTCTGGCCGTAATCGGACAGGGTGGCAAGGTCGGTGGGGCCGCAGGCCAGCGGGGTGTAATCGATCTTGAAGTCGCCGGTCTGGATGATGGTGCCCGCCGGGCTGTCGATGGCGAAGGCCACGGCGTCCGGGATGGAGTGGTTCACATGGATCGGCTCCACCGTAAAGCAGCCCAGTTTGATCTTCTGCTTGGGGGTGATCTCCACGAACTTGGTCTTGCCCGCAAGGCCGAATTCCTCCAGCTTGTTGCGGATGAGGCCGCAGGTCAGGCGGGTACCGTAGATGGGCAGGTCGAACTTCTGCAGCAGGTAGGGGATGCTGCCGATGTGATCCTCGTGGCCGTGGGTGATGAGCAGACCCTTGATCTTATCCTTGTTCTGCACCACGAAGGTCATGTCGGGGATGACCATATCGACGCCGAACATATCGCTGTCGGGGAAAACAAGGCCGCAGTCCACGATGATCATGTCACCACAGCACTCGTAGACCGTCATATTCTTGCCCACCTCGCCGAGGCCGCCCAGCGGATAGATATGGATGGGCGTTGCAGCCTCCTTGGGCTGGGCTGCTGGGGGCGGGGGCCGACGGGTGTAGTGGGGCCGGCGGGAAGTGCGGGGCCGCTTTTCGCCGGACGCATTGGCCTGAGCCGGGGCGGGTGCGTGATTCTGTTCTTTTGTCTGTGCCATCGAAAACCTCCAAAAATTCAATCAGCAAAGCACAGGCCCATCTGCAAAAGATTGCCTGTCCTGCATTAGGGGAAGCATAAAAACGCATCTGCTTCCGTCGGATGCATCGTATAGAAATTATTTTATCAGTGTGGTTTTCTGCCGCACTGTCTGTTCCGCAGGAAGCCTCTTGCCCATCCAGTCCATCTGTTCGATGCGACCGTGGCGCTTCGGCAGGAACGCTGTGAGCGCACCCTCGGCACGCCCCTATACGCATTTCGTTGCAACAAGTATAGTATTTCTCATCTCTTTTGTCAATCCAAGCTTGGGCCGGACGGCGGCAAATTATGCCCTGCCCTCTTGACAGACGGGCCAAAATGGCTCTAAATAGAGGTATGAATTTTATTTCAGGAGAAACGCATGAAACAGGTTGAAGTTTACACCGACGGCGCGTGCAGCGGCAATCCCGGCCCCGGCGGCTGGGGCGCAGTGCTGCGCTACCGCTTTAACGGCAAGGTCTACGAGAAGGAGCTGAGCGGCGGAGACGCCTCCACCACCAACAACCGGATGGAGCTGACGGCCTTCATCGAGGCCCTGCGCCAGCTCAAGGAGCCTTGCGAAGTCCGCCTGTGCTCCGACAGCCAGTACGTCATCAACGGACTGGAAAAGGGCTGGGCCAAGGGCTGGAAGCGCCGGGGCTGGAAAAAATCCGACGGCTCCCCCGCCCTGAACCCCGACCTCTGGGAACAGGCGCTGGAGCAGGAGGCACGTCACAAGCTCACCTACGTCTGGGTCAAGGGCCACGCAGGCCACCCGGAGAACGAACGCTGCGACCAGCTTGCGGTCGCCCAGAGCCAGGCACATGGCGGGAGACAGGGACGATGAACGATACTTTTCTGCCCGGGAACGGGTTCGACACCTACGAAGAACAGGACCGGGTCCTGATGGGCCTGAGCGGCAGTGTGCGCAGCGGCGTGGCGGTCCGCATCCTGCAGCAGCAGGGCTTTGCCGTGGCGGCAGCCGTCGTCCGACTGGCCGACACCCCCGAAGAGCACGCCGCCGCAGAGGCGGCCAAGGCGCTGGCCAAGAAGCTGGACGTGGAGTGCATCGCCCTCAACGCCGAGGCTCTGGCCGGGCAGGACGCCGAAGCCGCCCGCTTTGCCGCCCTGCTCACCGCCGCCGACAAGCTGGGCATCCAGTATGTCGCCTCCGGCCACTATGCCCGGATGGAGACAGACGCACAGGGCGTGAGCCACCTCTTCCCGCCCGAGAGCGGCGCTCCGGACGAGAGCGACCGCCTCGCAGCTCTTTCCCCCGAGGTTCTGGCCCGCCTCATCCTCCCGCTGGGCGATTTTGCGCCCGAGGATGTGGAGGAGATGGCGAAAGATTTTAAGTTGTAAAATTCCTTCTGTTATCGCACAAAACCTTCCCTCTTCGCCAGAGGCTCCCCTACAAGGGGAGCTGGCGAACGAAGTGAGCCTGAGAGGTTGTATGAAGGAAAGCCTAACTGTAAACCGCAGCTGGACTCAACCTCTCCGTCACGCCTGCGGCGTGACACCTCCCCTACCGAGGGGAGGCCTTGGCATTCCATAAAGTTTCGCCTTTATCCCAGATAGAAGCGTCAAAAAATCCCCCGTGCAGCTGCGCCGCACGGGGGATTTCATTTTTTCATCAGTTCTGGGGATGCACGATGTCGCGCCAGTCGAGGTCGCCGCGCTCAAGGCCGTGGATGAGGACTTCCGCAGTGGCGATGTTAGTGGCCAGCGGGATATTGTGCACATCACACAGACGCAGCAGGGTCATCTCGTTCGGCTCGCTGGGCTTTGCGTTGATGGGGTCGCGGAAGAATAGCAGCAGATCGACCTCATTGCAGGCGATGCGGGACGCGATCTGCTGATCACCGCCCTGTACGCCCGCCAGAAAGCGCTGCACCTGCAGGCCGGTGGCTTCGGCGATCATCTTGCCGGTCGTACCGGTTGCCACCAATTTATGCTGGCTCAAAATCCGGCAGTACGCCGTACAGAACTGTACCATCAGCTCTTTTTTGGAGTCATGCGCAATCAGTGCAATCGTCATCGGTCAACCTCTCCTTTTCCCGCGCCCCTGTCTGGGGCAATCATCTTGCACATATCATAGTATCACAGTTTCCGTCTTTTTACAACTGTTTTTCGAGCAAAAGTTCTAATTTTTCATAGATTTCTGCCAAATCCACGCACCATCGCTCAGGCGGCGGGCTGCTCTGCGGGAGCGGTGTCGTCTGCAAGGGCGTCGTTGTTTTCCACCGTCTCCGGCACAGCATCCTGCCCGCCGGCTGTCGTGTCAGCCGTCTCGCCTGCTCCTGTCTCGTCCAGCGTCAGGCTGCCGTCCTTCATGGCGTAGTAGGCGTCGAAGATGTCGGCCACGAGGTTGCCGGCGCGGGCGCCGCCGCCGCCGTACTCGATGACGATGCCGAGGGCGATCTCAGCGTCCTCGGCCGGGCCGTAGGCCACCATCATGGTGTTGGTGTAGTGCTTGCGGGTGCTGCCGACGTAGTACGTCTCGCTGCGCTGAGGGGTGCCGCTCTTGCAGGCGATGGTGACAGGGTAGTTCTTCAGGCCCGACACCGTCTCCGACACGCCGATCATACCCTGCCGCACGAGGTCGAAGGTGTCGCCCCGGTCCTCGATGACGTCCATCACCTCGGGCTGGGTCTCCTGCAGGACTTTGCCGGTGTTGGTGTCGAGGATGGCCTTGACGAAGTGGGTGCGGTAGCGCACCCCCCGGTTGGCCAGCGTGCCGGCGTAAGTCGCCAGCTGGACGGGGGTGACGACGGTATTGCCCTGACCGATAGCGGCCTGGACGTCCAGTGAAGCGATGTAGTTGGAGTCGTTCTTTGTGGTCAGGCGGCCGGTGGCCTCGTTGACCTCCACGCCGGTGCGGGTACCAAGGCCCATCTTGTAGGCGTAGGCATCGTAGACATCGCTGGTGGTGCGGCGGCCCACATCGTAGAAGAAGATGTTGCAGCTCCACTTGATGGCCGTGATGACGTCGATGTTGCCGCTGTGGCCGTGGCGGGTACACTTGGGGCGGTAGTCGTCATAATAGGTATAGACACCGTTGCAGTAGACGGTGGAAGAGCGGTTGATGACGCCGGAATCCAGCGCCGCCACCGCCACCGCAGGCTTGAAGGTGGAGCCGGGGGTGTACAGGCCCTGCAACGCGCGGTTGAGCAGGGGCAGGCCCGGGTCCGAGCTGTACTGGCTGTACTGGGTGGCGAAGAGGTTCTGGTCGTAGCTGGGGTAGTTGGAGGCGGCCAGCACACTGCCGTCCTTCGTGCTGATGACCACCACCGCACCGGCGGCAGCCTTGGCAGAGCTGCTGTTGTTGTAGGTGCTGTTTATCATCTCGATGTTCTTGGCCAGCGCCCTGTCCACCGCCTGCTGGAAGGCGCTGTCGATGGTGAGCTGTACGGTATGGCCCGGCTCCGGCACGGTGGTCATCGCAGTCCCCACGATGACGCCGTCCGAGCTGCGGGTGATGGTCTCGACGCCGTCCCTGCCCCGCAGCTCGTCTTCGTAGACGGCCTCAAGGCCCGACACGCCGATCATGTCGTTCATATTATAGCCCTTTTCCCGCAGAGGGTAGGTGGTCTGACCGTTCTCGTCCGTCACCTTCCACTTTTCGGCGGTGATCTTGCCCACGCGGCCCAGCACATGGGGGATGATGTCCCCCTCGTCGTAGCTGCGGGTGCTGGTCTCCACGATCTCCACGCCGGGCAGCGTCAGGCTGTTCTCCTTGATGGTCGCCACCGTCGTTTCGCTGACATTCTCAGACATGACGAAGTTGTTGATGTTAGAGAACGCCTGCTGCTGCATCTCATAGTGGATGCCGCCCAGCACTCTCTGCCAATGGAGTGAGTAATTTTCCAGCTTGTAATCCTCCACCAGCTTTTCCATCACGTCGTCGGCGGTGGCGTACTGCTGCAAGCCCAGTGAGTCCTTCATGGCCGCAAGGGCCTTCTGGTCGCTGGTGCTGTCGGCCTGTGCGGTGAAGCTGTAGTGCCCCGCCGCATCCGGCTCCCCGATGAGGAGCGAGTCGTTCCAGCTCTCGCCGTGGGCTTCCAGCAGGTCTACGACCTTCTGGAGCATGGTGTCGAGGTCTTCGTCCCCCATCAGCAGCTTGCTCAGTACCACATTGTAGCTGGTGGTGCTGGCTGCGATGCGGCGTCCGGCGCTGTCCACGATGTCGCCGCGGGCGGCGGTGACGGTAAAGTTGTAGTCGGTGGTGTTGGTCGCCTGCGCCTTGAAGCTCTCCCCGTTGACCAGCTGCAGAAAGATCAGCCGCAGCACATACACCGCGATGAGCACCGAGGCTACGGCGATGAGCGCAGCCATCCGGCGCACCATGATCTTGTGTTCGTCTTGATTCATCCGTTCTCCTTCCGGCGGAGTCTGGCATCACACCACGCCGTTATCGATCTTGAATTCCGCGCTGATGCGTTGGACGGCGCGGTGGAGCAGCCAGCTCCCCGGGGCTGTGAGCAGGGCCGACGGCAGCACGGCCCAGAGGAAGCGCTCCGCTGCCCCTGCGTAGCCCGGCATATAGTAGAAAAACAGCCAGTCTGCGGCCAGCACCAGCAGTGCGCCCCCCACAGCCAGCAGCACGAAGTTGGAAGGGGTATCCTTCAGGTAGAGCTGGACGATGACCGATACCCCGAAGCAGAGGATCATCATTTCCAGCGCCAGCATCCCCACCGTGCGGCCGGCAGTGTAGTCCCACATCAGGCCGCACACCGCGCCGAAGATGGCCCCGGCGAACTCGCCCTCAAGGGCGGACACAGCCAGACCCAGCGGCAGCAGCCAGAGCGGCTTTGCGGCTCCGAACTGGAACAGCCCCGGCGTGGTCTGCACTACAGTGCAGACTACCAGCAGGAGGATATAGCAGCCCCATTTCAGCATCTGGCTGCGGCTGCGTTTGCGGCGAGATTCCATCTCCGACCCTCCTCAGTAGCTGGTGATGATGAACACATGGCGCACCGTGCGGGGGTCTGCGCCCGGCTTGATGACTGCCAGCATGGACTTGCCGCTGGCCTCGGGGGTCAGCTCCTTGATGACGCCCACCAGCACCTCCGGCGGAAACACCCCGCCCAGACCGGTGGTGATGATCTGATCCCCCGCCTTGCTCATCGTGCTCCGGGCGAGGTTGGTCAGGACGCACAGGCCGTCGGCGGCATATTCGGCGCTGCCGGTGATGATGCCGTTGTCCCGGGTGCGGGACACGACGCCCGCGGCGTTGAAGCTGGGGTGCAGAATGGTCATGACCTTGCAGCTGGTGAGGTCTGCTTCCCGCACCACACCCAGCAGATAGCCCTCGTCGCTGATGACCGCATCGTTGACGGCCACACCGTCCAATGTGCCCCGGTCCAGCGTGAAACCCCAGAAGGAGTCCAGCGGGTCGCGGCCGATGACGAAGGAGGAGGTATAGCTCATCTCGGGGTGCTGCTCCTGAATGTTGGTCAGTGCCTTGTAGGCCTCGTTCTCCGCCTTGAGCTTGTCGTAGTCCACCATCTGGGCGCGGAGGGCGGCGTTCTCCTCGGTGAGGGTCTTGTTCTCTTCCAGAATGGCGTCGATGTCGGCGTAGTTCTCCCACAGGGAGGCCACCCCGCCGCTCAGCTTCGCCGCCGCCCGCTGGAACGGGGCCACCGCCACGCTCAGCAGCTCCTGCGGGGCGGCGGTGAGGCGGCCGTTCGCGCCTGCATAGGCCATGATGCCCACAAGGAAGACCGCGATGGCGATGAGTATCTTAAATTTCCATGTGTCAAAAAAATCCTTCAAGACGGACTCCCCTCCGAATCTGCAAAAAAGCGCGGACAGCCGTGCCATCCGCGCTCAAAGTCTCATCTTCTGCGGCGCAGCAGCGCAAAGGTCTTTTCCCCGGCCTGCCGCCGCAAATGGCACAGCCAGAGCTTACATATGACCGCCGTCGGTATCCAGAACATCATGCAGGACGTCCACATGATCCAGCACAGCGCCAGCGCCCTTGGCCACGCAGTCCAGCGGGTCTTCGGCCACATGGACGTCGATGCCGGTCTCGCTCTCGATGAGCTTGTCAAGGCCGCGCAGCAGTGCGCCGCCGCCGGTCAGAGTGATGCCGTGGTCGATGATGTCGGCGCTCAGCTCAGGCGGCGTGCGTTCCAGCGTCTCCTTGATGGCGCTGGTGATCTTGACCAGACACTCCAACAGGGCCTCACGGACATCCTCCGAGTGGACGATGACATTCTTGGGCAGGCCGTCCACGAGGTTGCGGCCCTTGATCTCGAGGGTCATCTCGGACTCCATCGGGTAGGCAGAGCCGATCTCGATCTTGATCTGCTCGGCGGTGCGCTCACCGATGAGCAGATTATACTTGCGCTTGATAAAGGCGATGATCGCCTGATCGAACATATCGCCCGCCATCCGGACGCTACGGGAGGCCACGATGCCGCCCAGAGAGATGACGGCGATCTCTGCCGTGCCGCCGCCGATGTCCACGATCATGCTGCCGGTAGGCTCGCTGATGGGCAGACCGGCACCGATGGCCGCTGCCATCGGCTCTTCGATGACCGACACCTGACGGGCACCGGCCTTCAGGGCAGCTTCCCGCACCGCGCGGCGCTCCACCTCGGTGACGCCCGACGGGATGCAGATGACCACCCGGGGGCGGGAGAACATGCTGTTGCCGCAGGCCTTCTTCAGGAAGGTCTCCAGCATATTGGCGGTGATGTCAAAATCAGCGATGACACCGTCCTTCAGGGGGCGGACCGCCACGATGCTGCCGGGGGTGCGGCCGATGACGGCCTTTGCCTCGGCGCCCACGCAGCGCACCTCGTCGCTCTTGGTGTCCACAGCCACGACGGAAGGCTCACGCATGATGATGCCCTTGCCCTTCATGTAAACGAGGGTATTGGCCGTACCGAGATCGATTCCAACATCCTTTGAAAACAAGCTCATATTCTCTATCTCTCCTTACGAATTTCCAAGGTCTATTCCAAAATGCAGAGCCGCCCTCCCAGACCAGTCGGCAGCCCATCGCAGAATAACACGTATTTATTATAGCCGCAAGACGCGCTTTTCTCAAGCATTTCCGCAAACTTTTTCGAGTTTTTTCATTTTTCTGCATCCCGCATCAGAATCGGCCCAGCAGGCGGGCCGTCCGGCTGACCGGCAGGCCCATGATGGTGTAGTAATCCCCTTCCAGCCGGTCGAGCCAGAGGGCGGCGCGGCCCTGAATGGCGTAAGCGCCGGCCTTATCATAGGGTTCCTTGGTGGCCGTGTAGGCGTCGATCTCCTCCTCCGGGATGGGGAAAAAGGTCACTTTGCAGCTGTCCACAAAGCTCTCGGTGCGCAGGCCGTCCGACACGCAGACACCGGTGTGCACCTCGTGAGTGGCACCGGACAGGGCGCGGAGCATCCGCTTGGCGTCCTCCACGCTGTGGGGCTTGCCGAAAACTTCGCCGCCCACGTCCACGACGGTATCACAGCCCAGCACCACCGCGCCGGGATGGTCTTTTGCCACGGCGAGGCATTTACCCCGCGCCAGCTTTTCCACCAGCCGGGCCGGGGTGTCCGCCGTGACGGTGCTCTCGTCGAAATCACTCACGCAGATGGTGAAATCCGTCGTATATAAGCTCAGAAGCTCCTTCCGGCGCGGACTGCCGGAGGCCAAGATCAGGTCCATGCTGTTCTCCTTTTATTTCCCCGTCGAGCCGAAGCCGCCCTCGCCGCGGGAGGTCTCCTCCAGTGCGTCGGCCTGCGCGAAAACCGCTGTATACACGGGTGCGATGCAGAGCTGAGCCACTCGCTCCCCGGGCTGGATGGTATAGGCCTCCGTCCCCAGATTGACCATCGGCACCTTCAGCTCGCCGCGGTAGTCGCTGTCCACGACGCCGACACCGTTGGCCATGCAAAGGCCGTGCTTGATGGACAGGCCGCTGCGGGCATAGACCAGCGCCACCGCGTGTGCGCCGGGCAGCTCGATGGCAAGGCCGGTGGGCACCAGCACCCGCTGCATGGGCTGGACGGTCAGCGGCTCATCCAGCACGGCGCACAGGTCGGCGGCGGCAGAGCCGGAGGTGGCGTAGGCGGGCACCTTGGCCCGGGAGTCTAACACTTTGTATTTTACAGTAATGGGTTCCATAGTATACCTCTTTAATTCGTCCCCTTGAAATAGAGTCCTCTCGTGAACTCTCCCTCGAAGGGTGCGTGCTGTCGGATGCTGTCGAGGATGGCAGCAGCCTCCTCCCTGCTTTCCAGCGTGAAGTAGGCCACGCCGTAGTCCACGGTCAGCGCACCGGGCTTGTCGCCCATATAGATGGGCACCGGATTATAAATAGTACGGACGCCCAGCCCGCACCGCACCGGGAACTTTTTCGCTTTGCGGTCGGTGAGCAGGCCGGTCTTGTCGCAGTGGGCGCAGTCGTGGATATTTTGCAGCGGGCAGGCGCGGGTGACCATCAGCGGCATATGGCCGTAGGTGATGACGCCGGTGGGGACAGGTCTGCCCTCGTGGGTGGGCGCGATGGTGCTGATGTCGCTGTCCTTCACCTCGGGCAGGATGAGCACCGAGCCAAGGCCGAGGTCGGCATAATACTGGGCCGCGAGGTTGTTGGTGACATTGAGGCCGAAGCCGCCGGTCATGGGCAGACCCCGGCAGAGCCGCAGGTGGGCGATGTTGCTCACCTCATAGCCCGCAAAGCCCGCGTCCTGCGTGGCCGCGATGCGGCGGGCGGTGTCCTCCTCCAGTGCACCAAACATGACCCGGGGCAGCTCCAGCAGTGTCTTTTCCCGCCACTCGCGGGGGACGCGGTCGGCTTGCCCGATGGGCAGGATGAGGTACTCCACTCCGCTCAGGGCCTGTTCCGGCACCTGCTCCCAGCGCTCGAACCGGGCGCGGAGGGTGCGATGGGGCGGCAGGGTGCGCAGGGGCAGAGGCGGAAGCTCCACCTCGTTCACCGGCCACGGGCGCAGGGTCTCCCGCTTTTTCAGCAGGGCATCCAGCGCCTCACGGCGCAGCTCGTTGACGGCGCTGCCCGGCACGAACCACGGCCCGCCGTCCATCTCCACATCGATCTTCTCCGCCGCGAAAGGGGTGCCGCCAGTCTTGCTCAGGCTGCGGCTCAGGCTCTCGGTGGGGTCGGTGCGGGCGGGCTGCGGCTCAGCGTCACCGTAGGCGAAGGCCTTGTTGGTGCCGTCGGTGACGGTCAGCTTCTCGCCGCCCTCCTCGATCTCGATCTTCATCTCCACCGGCACGCGGGAGCGCTCCCGGCGGTACAGCTCCCGCAGGGCGGGCAGGGTCTTCTTGGTCAGCTCGGCGTCGGCCTCACTGCGGACGCCGAACATCGTGCCATCGATCTTTCCGTCCAGATAACCGGAGGTGAAGCCGGAGCGGCTGAAGGCATTCTTCAGCAGGTCCCGGTCGTAGGCGCGGCCCTCGCGGCCCGCCAGACAGGCGCTGACGGCAGCCGCAACATACTCCGGCGTCCGCAGACGGCCTTCGATCTTCGCCGAAGCCACGCCGATGGCCTGCAGCTTGTCCAGCTTGTCGATGACGGAGTTGTCCTTGAGGGACAGGTGATGCAGCCGGCCCGGCTTGCCCTCCGGCAGGGCGTTGGCCTCGAAGGGCAGGCGGCAGGGTCCGGCGCAGGAGCCGCGGTTGCCGCTTCGTCCGCCCAGAAAGGCCGACATATAGCACTGGCCGCTGACGCACATACAGAGGGCACCGTGGACGAAGCACTCCGTCTCGATGCCGCAGTTCTTGGTGATGTGCTCCACCTCGGGCAGGCTCAGCTCACGGGCCAGCACCACCCGGGCAAAGCCCAGCTCTTTCAGTTCCAGCGCACCCTGCAGCGTATGGACGCTCATCTGGGTGGAGCCGTGGCGGGGCAGCTGGGGCGCGATGTCCCCGATGAGCTTCGCCACTGCAAGGTCTTGGCAGATGACGGCGTCCGCACCGCTGGCGGCTACCGCACGCACTGCGTTGGCCAGCCCGTTCAGCTCGCCGCCGTAGACGGTGGTGTTGAGGGCCACATGGACCGCCACGCCCCGGGCGTGGCAGAAGCGGACGGCCTCCTTCAGGCTGTCGGCGTCAAAATTGCCCGCACCGGTGCGGGCGTTGAAGCCGGAAAAGCCCAGATATACTGCATCCGCGCCGCTGAACACCGCCGCACGGAGCATTTCTTCGCTGCCCACCGGGGCAAGGATCTCGATCTTTGACATAGCTCTCCTTTTATACCTATATTATAATGATATACCGCTCACTTCTGGAGCTTCGCCAGCTGCTCCCGCAGGGCAGCGTTCTCCCGTTTGAGCACCTCATTCTCCGCCTTGACCTTGTCGGAGGTCAGCTTTGCTTTCGCGGCGTCGGCGATGTAGTCCTGGATCTGGCTGCGCATATTTTCGGCGCTGCCTGCGCTCTTGCGGTACTCGTCCAGATAGTCCATGGCGCAGAACACCGCCGCCTTGGTCACAGAAAGGTTGGCGTTGCCGTCCAGCAGCTTTGTGATGTCGTCATCCAGCTTCTTGGCCAGCGCGGTGATGTAGTTCTCGGTATCGGTCGTTGCAATGGCGTAAGGTGCGCCTGCAATGGTCACTCTCACTTTGTTTACCATGTTGTCCTCACTTTGCGCGGCACACACCCCGCCGGGCCGGTCATTTCCGGTCAGTTCCAGCCATTTCCGGGATTCCCGGACGTAGTTTTGACCCCCTGCGGAAGCATTCTGCTGCGGCTTTTTCATTATTGGCGGAGTTTGTCCCCGAATTACCCGCCCGAACCGGCGCATTCCGGGGCAAACGCGGCCCTTATCTCCCTTTATTATAATATAAATAGTGCGCGAGAAAAAGTGCTATTTTTGAATTTTTGGCATATTTGTCAGAAACATTGCTAAAAAAATGTCAGATACGGCAAAAATGGTCTCTTTTTCTTGCAATCCACACCTGAAGCGATTATAATATCAGTGGCATATGGTTATGCATAGGGCGAGGGAATAGAGGAGAAATGCCCTGTCACCGTACTAATTCAAAAAATTTAAGCATTCGTGCGGATAGGAGTTCATTTATGACTACAAAAGAATTTGCAAAAATTCTTCAGGACAAGCTCACCAGTGAGTATGGTGTGGATCTGAGCGTTGCATCTCATCAGCAGATCTATCGCGCTCTGGCCCTCATCTGCCGCCAGATGATGAGCGAGAACCATAAGAAGTTCCAGTCCAAGGCCATCGGCACCGGCTCCAAGCAGGTCTACTACCTGTGCATGGAGTTCCTGATGGGCCGCAGCCTCAAGATGAGCCTGTTCAATCTGGGCCTGAACGAGGCCGCCCAGAAGGCTCTGGCCGAGGCTGACATCAGTCTGGACAGCATCTATGAGGAAGAGCCGGACGCCGGTCTGGGCAACGGCGGTCTGGGCCGTCTGGCTGCCTGCTACCTCGACGGCATGGCCACCACCGGCATCTGCGGCACCGGCTACTCCATCCTGTACGAGTACGGCATCTTCAAGCAGAAGATCGTGGACGGCTGGCAGCAGGAGCGCGCCGACAACTGGCTGCCCGGCGGTCAGGTCTGGCTGAAGAGCCACCCCGATCAGGCTGTGGAGATCCGCTTCGACGGCGAGATCCACGAGAACTGGGACCACGGCTTCCACTATATCCAGCACACCAACTACAACAGCGTCATGGCCATCCCCTCTGATATGTATGTTCAGGGCTACGACGGCAAGGGCGTGGCCAAGCTCCGCCTGTGGCAGGCCAAGGCACCCGACTTCGATATGTCCAGCTTCTCTCTGGGCAACTACAACACCGCGATGAGCAAGAACGCCAGCGCTGAGCTGATCTCCAAGGTGCTGTACCCCAACGACAACCACGTCGAGGGCAAGATCCTCCGCCTGCGTCAGCAGTACTTCCTGTCTGCTGCCTCTATCGGCGACATCGTCCAGAACCACCTGTCCACCTACGGCACCCTCGAGAACCTGCCCGACAAGGTGGCCATCCAGCTGAACGACACCCACCCGACCCTCGCCATCCCTGAGATGATGCGCATCCTGTTGGACGAGTGCGGCTTCGGCTGGGACAAGGCCTTTGACATCTGCCAGAAGGTCTTCTCCTACACCAACCACACCGTCATGGCCGAGGCTCTGGAGAAGTGGAATGTGGACATCTTCAAGATGACCCTGCCCCGCATCTACCAGATCGTGACCGAGATGGACCGCCGCGCCCGCGAGAAGCTGGAAGCAGCCTTCCCCGGCGATCAGGGCAAGATCAACTATATGGCCCTCATCGGCGACAATCAGGTGCGCATGGCCAACATCTGCGCCTACACCGCCAACAGCATCAACGGCGTCTCCAAGCTGCACAGCGAGATCATCAAGGAGAGCGTCTTCCACGATTATTACCTGTATAAGCCGCAGGCCTTCAAGAACGTGACCAACGGCATCGCTTACCGCCGCTGGCTGCTGGCCTCCAACCCCGAGCTGTGCAAGCTGCTGGATGAGACCGTCGGCACCGGCTACAAGCACGACGCCTCCGACCTGTCCAAGCTGAATAAGTTCGCCGAGGATAAGACCGTCCTCAAGCGCCTGAACGAGATCAAGCTGGACAACAAGAAGAACTTTGCCGCTTACCTCGAGAAGAGCACCGGTCAGTCCATCGACCCCAACTCCATCTTCGACTGTCAGGTCAAGCGGATGCACGAGTACAAGCGCCAGCATCTGAATGCGCTGAACATCGCCGCTCAGTACCTGTACCTGAAGGAGAACCCCAACGCCGACTTCATCCCCAAGACCTATATCTTCGGCGCAAAGGCTGCCCCCGGCTACTATATGGCCAAGCAGATGATCCGCATGATCTGCAAGCTGGGTGACCTCATCAACAACGACCCCGCCGTCCGCGACAAACTGCGCGTGGTCTATCTGGAAGAGTACTGTGTCTCCCTGAGCGAGCATCTGATGCCCGCCGCCGAGGTCTCTGAGCAGATCTCTCTGGCTGGCACTGAGGCCTCCGGTACCGGCAACATGAAGTTCATGCTGAACGGCGCCATCACGCTGGGCACTCTGGACGGCGCAAACGTCGAGATCGCAGACGCTGCCGGCAAGGAGAACGAGCTGATCTTCGGTATGCTGACGCCCGAGGTCAACAACCTCAAGCAGGTGGGCTACCACCCCAACGCCTTCATCATGGGCGACGACGTCGCAAATGCTGCGCTGAACTTTCTCGAGCGCGGCTGGAACGGCGAGAACTTCCACGAAGTCACCGAGAACCTGCGCAGCAGCGACCCCTATATGGTCATGGCCGACTTCAAGGATTACCGCCGTGCACAGGCCGACCTGCAGCGCCTGTACGCCGACCGTGAGCATTGGGCTAAGATGAGCCTGAAGAACATCGCCAACAGCGGCATCTTCAGCGCCGACCGTGCTGTTCTGGACTACGCACGCGACATCTGGCACGCTTCTGCTGTGAAATAAGCCCTCTCAGTCTCGCTATCGCTCGACAGCTCCCCTACCGAGGGGAGCCTCTGGCGAAGAGGGAAAGCTTTCCGGTATGCCAAGGCCTCTCCTCGATAGGAGAGGTGGCACGGCGCAAGCCGTGACGGAGAGGTTATCCCACCAATAAGAACGAAAACCCCGTGGCATCGCTGCCCGGGGCTTTTTTTGAGAAAGGACGATCCTTTTTGCCTTGTCTGTTCAATAGCTTCGACCCCTATTTCAAGCAGCCCTTCGGCGCGGTACGCGCCGGCCAGAGCGTGCATCTGTCCCTCTGCATCCCGGAAGAGCTGGGCTATGTTGACCCTCACCTCGTATTGCAGAAGGAGGGCCGGTATGACGTGCCCGTCCACTACCGGATGAAGTTCGACGGCCAGACGCCTCATCAGAATCACTTTTCGGTGGACGTCACCCTCAACGATGTGGGCCTCTACTTCTACTATTTCGACCTCTACACCGACTTCCGCCGCATCGTCCGCGGGCCGGACAACTGCGGCGTCGTGAGCTGGCAGGAGGGCGAAAGCTGGCAGATCACGGTCTACGAGGCCGATTTTGAGACGCCCGCCCCCATCAAGGGCAAGGTGTTCTACCAGATCTTCCCCGACCGCTTCTGCGAGGGTGTGGAGAACAAGCCCATGCCCTTCCCCGACCGGCTTTATCAGGCCGACAAGCACGCCGAGCCCTTCTGGCAGCCCAACGAGGTGGGCGGCCACCTGAACGAGGACTATTTCGGCGGCGACCTCAAGGGCATCCAGATGAAGCTGCCCTACCTGCGGAAGATGGGAGTGGACTACCTCTACCTCAACCCCATCTTTGAGGCCCACTCCAACCACCGGTACAACACCGCCGACTATCTCAACGTAGACCCCCTTCTGGGCACCAACGAGGACTTCGTGGCCCTCTGCGCCGAGGCCAAAAAGTACGGCATCGGCATCGTGCTGGACGGCGTCTTCAGCCACACCGGCTCGGACAGCCGCTATTTCAACCGGGAGGGCCGCTACGGCGAGGGCGGCGCTTATCGCGACCCCAGCTCCCCCTACCGCAGCTGGTACGACTTCGACCCCAAGTATAAGGGCGGCTACCGCAGCTGGTGGGGCTTCGAGACTCTGCCCGAGGTCAACGAGGAAACGCCCTCCTACGTCGAATTTATTACCGGCGAGGGCGGCGTTATCGACACATGGCTGCGCCGGGGCGCGGCAGGCTTCCGTCTGGACGTGGCCGACGAGCTGCCCGACTCCTTCATCGAAAAAGTGCGCACCGCCGTCAAGCGGGTCAGCCCGGACAAATTCCTGCTGGGTGAGGTCTGGGAGGACGCCACCACCAAATTCGGTTTCGACAAGCGTCGCACCTACCTGCTGGGCAAAGGCCTCGACAGCGTGATGAACTACCCCTTCAAGAACGCCGTCCTCGGCTTCGTCTGCGGCCGGGACGCCGGGCAGACCATGACCGACATCCTCACCCTCTGTGAGCACTACCCCGCCCCGGCCCTCGACACGGCCCTGAATTTCCTCTCCACCCACGACACCGAGCGGGCGCTGACCGTCATCGCCGACGAACCGGCCAATGGCCGGGGCCGTGCATGGCAGAGCGGGCGCTGCGTCACCGGCGACGCCTACGAGGAAGGGATGCTCCGGCTGCGGATGGCCTATGCCATCATCTACACCCTGCCCGGCGTCCCCTGCCTCTACTACGACGACGAGATCGGGATGCAGGGCTACCGCGACCCCTTCAACCGGGGCTTCTACTGCTGGGACAGCCACGAGGAGCGGCTGCGCCCGGTGCTGGCCCAGCTGGCACAGCTCCGCCACAGCTGCGAAGCCTTCCGCACCGGCGCGCTCCGCGTCCTGCGGGCCGAGGGCGGCATCCTCCACTACCAGCGCATCGGCGAAGCCGAGACGGCGGAGATCATCGTCAACCGCACCGAGCACATCATCGTGGAGCCGCTGGCCTCCGGCAAGCATACCGAGGTGAACCCCATGGGCTTCACCATCGTGGTGGAGGAGATCGGCCATAACCCGGATCACAGCTACTACGATTATCAGTAAGGCTTAACCTCTCCGTCACGCCTACGGCGTGCCACCTCCCCTATCGAGGGGAGGCTTTGGCATGGCGGAAAGCTTTATCTCTTCGCCAGAGGCTCCCCTCGATAGGGGAGCTGTCGAGCGATAGCGAGACTGAGAGGTTTATTCATAATCTATCTCTGTACTTTCGCGTCCGTTTGCTCTATAATGAGGGCAGACACCCGCAAAGGAGGGAGCTTTGATGTCTGTTGACCCCATTTTTTGGCTGCTGGCCGCCATCGGCTTCGTCGTTCTCGAAGCCATGACGCTGAATCTCGTCTCCATCTGGTTCGCGGTGGGCAGTGCGGCCGCGCTGCTCAGCTGCCTTGTGGTGGCGTCCTTCCGGGTGCAGGCGGTGGTGTTCATCGCCGTCAGCATCCTCTGTCTGTTGGCCCTCAAGCCCCTGTGTGCCCGGCTGCGCAAGCCGCCCACCGCCACGAACGGCGACCGCGCCCTTGGCCGGGAGGCCGTCGTGCTCACCCCCGTCTCCGCTGAGGCCGCCGGCCGTGTCCGGCTGGACGGCGTGGACTGGAACGCCCGCTGCGCCACCCCCGGCGATACCCTCGCCCCGGGCCAGAGCTGCCGGGTGGCCGAGATCCACAGCACCCTGCTCATCGTGGAGCCTGTCCTGACCGAGACCGCCCGCCGGGCGGCTCACTGAACGAAAGGAGCGTCCCTATGCCTATCATGCTGTTCCTGATCCTCATCCTGATCTTCGTTGTCCTGCTGGTGGTCGTCACCAACATCGTCATCGTGCCCCAGTCGATGGTCTACGTCGTCGAGCGTCTTGGCAGCTACTCCGAGACATGGAGCGCCGGCCTGCACGTTAAAATTCCGTTCCTCGAGCGTGTGGCAAAGAAGGTCAGCCTGAAAGAGCAGGTCGCCGACTTCCCCCCTCAGCCGGTCATCACCCGCGATAACGTCACCATGCAGATCGACACCGTGGTCTTCTTTCAGGTGATGGATGCCAAGCTCTACACCTATGGCGTCAACCAGCCCATCGCGGCCATCGAGAGCCTGTCCGCCACCACGCTGCGCAACATCATCGGCGAGATGGAGCTGGACCACACCCTCACCAGCCGCGACACCATCAACAGCAAGATCACGGCCATCCTTGACGAGGCCACCGACAAGTGGGGCATCAAGGTCAACCGTGTCGAGGTCAAGAATATCATCCCTCCGCGTGAGATCCAGGAGGCCATGGAGAAGCAGATGAAGGCCGAGCGCGAGAAGCGCGCCGTCATCCTGAAGGCCGACGGCGAGAAGCAGGCCGCCATCACCGCCGCTGAGGGCGAAAAGGAGTCTGCCATCCTCCGCGCCGACGCCGTCAAGCAGCAGCGCATCCTCGAGGCCGAGGGCGAGGCACAGGCCATCCTCGCCGTCCAGAAAGCCAACGCCGACGCCATCCGTCTGCTGAACGAAGCCATGCCCACCGACAAGGTGCTGGCCCTGCGCAGTCTGGAAGCGCTGGCCAAGGTCGCCAACGGCAAGGCCACCAAGATCATCATTCCTTCCGACTTGCAAAACCTCGGCGGCGTCGTGCCCAGCATCAAGGAACTGATGACCGACCCGAAAGACGCAGAATAAGAGGCTTACGCTATGATCTACGACACCCTGAACAATCTTCCCAACTACCTCGGCATGAGCGAAAACCTTGATGCCGTCATTGAGTTCGTTATGGCCCGGGACATCAACAACCTGCCCGCTGGCAAGACCCGCATCCTCGGCGACAAGGCTGTGGTCACAGTCAGCACCGTCACCCCCCAGACCTCCGACAAGGCGCTGTTCCAGCGCCGGGACAGCCACCTGACCCTCGAGACCGACCTCGAAGGCAGCGAGCTGTTCGAGGTGTCGCTGGGCGAGCTGACCCCCACCAAGCCCGCCGACGAGGCCGCTGACCTGACCGTCGGCACCGCAGGCACCAGCATCGCCGGGATGCTCTGCGAGGGCCGCTTCGCCCTCTATCTGGCCGGTGAGCCGTACAAATCCGGCCTGAAAGCGCAGGGCTGCGGCAAGCTGAAAAAGGCCGTCTTCAGCATCGAGCTGGACGAAGACGAGGAAGCCGAGTAATTTCAAAAAGCAAAGCTCCACGCAGCGTAGGTTGTGTGGAGCTTTTTCTTATAGTATACTTGGCAACAACAGCGAGGCCCCCGCTTTTTTGTATACACATTTACTTTTTCGTTCCGCTCAGACTTGCCCGGCTTGCCAATGGCTCTCCCTATGGGAGAGCTGTCACCGGAGGTGACTGAGAGGGCTGCAAAGGAGAGTTTATATGGATTCTTACGTCACCGGCACTGCCATCCGGCAGCTGCGGGAAGCCAAACACCTGACGCAGGCAGAGCTGGCCGAAAAGCTGGCCGTCAGCGCAAAGGCCATCTCCAAGTGGGAGACAGGAGAATCCCTCACTTAAAGATATTGGTTATGTACTAGGTGTGCAACCGTTCGATTGCACACCCTTTTATAATGCGTCACTCGACTTTGCCGATAAAACGGTAAAAAATTTCAACTTCCTGTTCTCTGGTGCCATCTTCATGCTTGACAGCTTCGTGAATGAGAATCTTTTCAATCAGAGCATTTAGAAGTTCGGCGGTCAATTGTGTGGGGTTGACGTACTTTTTCATCAACTCAATCCACTTTTCAGCGTCAACAGCGGTCTGAACGGCTGCATCAAGTTCGGCTTGAAGTTCTTGAATCTTTTCGTCCAGTTCATGCTGTTCTGCCTGATACTTTTCGGACAGCATATTGAAATTGTACTCCGTAATGCGTCCAACAGACCAGTCCTCATACATTTTGGCGAACAGGTTGTCCACCTCTGCCTTACGCTTTGTGGCCTTTTTGAGTTCGGCAGTCTGTTTTTTCTTGGCGGTGTTGCGTTCTTTGTCGCTGGCATTCAGTAAACGCTGCAAGAGTTTATCTCCATCCTGCTGTGCTTGCTGCGACCAATACTGCACTCTTGCCAGAATATAGGTGTACAGCACATCATATCGAATATAGTGCATGGAACATTGGTGAAGGCCCTGTCCGTTTTTGCTGCAATGGTAATAGCCGTAGGGCTTTTTGTTCTGCTTATTCATACCATAGGCCATCGACCAGCCGCAATCCGCACATTTTACAAGCCCGGAAAAGATTTGCGTTGTTCCGTCTTTCTGTTTTCTACGGCGATGAGCAATCTGCTCCTGCACCTGTCGGAACACATCCGCAGAGATAATAGCTTCGTGGGTGTTCTCCACACGATACCATTCCTCCTGCGGCTTCCGCACCTTTTTCTTGTTCTTGAAAGAGATGTTGCTCTGCTTATTGTGAACGCTGTGACCGATATAGGTTTCTTCTTTCAGGATACTTTTGACCTGCGCTACCGTCCATGCGTAGGACTTCTCTTCCGACGCTCCTGCATAGATGTTAGCAAATGTGCCATACCGCTGAAAATTCAACCAGCCGGGAGTGGGAACCTTTTCATCTACTAAAATATGGGTGATGCTGGCCGCACCGTGTCCATGCACCGCAAGATCAAAGATTTTCTCAATGATCCACTTCGTTTCCGGGTCTACCAGAAGATGCCCTGACTTGTCGGGGTCTTTGATATATCCCAGAGGAGCGTATGCACCATAGTGCGCACCGTTCGCAAATCTTGTCCGCATAGCGGCCTTGACTTTTTTGCTGGTCTGGCGAGCGTGCATCTCATTCAGGATGTTCAGGAACGGAGCGAGTTCGCTTTCGCCGTTGAGAGTGTCCACATTATCGTTGACAGCAATATAGCGGACACCTTTACTCGGAAAGTAGATCTCCGTGTACTGACCTGTCAGAATATAGTTTCGACCTAAACGGGATAAATCCTTTGTTACAACGCAGTTGATTTTGCCTTCCTCAATATCGTCGATCATCCGTTGAAAGCCCGGTCTGTCAAAGTTGGTGCCAGACCAACCATCATCGATATATTCGCCAACAACGGTCAACCCGTGTTCCTCTGCATACTGACGAAGCATCATGCGCTGGGTCTGGATGCTGCCGCTTTCACCCTGCAATTCATCGTCACGGCTTAGTCTAAGGTACAGTGCAGTGTTATAGATCATCGTATTGTTAGGCTGTTTCATAGTAGAGCCTCCTTCTTAAAAGAAACAGCCCACGCTTACAATACTTCTGCTTCCATTATACCGTAAGTGTGGGCTGGATTCAATTCGTTTTTATCATCAGGCGCATCGGTTAGCTGAATACTGAATCACATCTTCCAGCAGTGTGCCGACTGATTTTCCATTTTCTGCGAAATGTTCGGTCATTTTGATTTTGGTGTTGCCACAGTAAAAATAGAGCGTACCGTCTGGCTCTTTAACATAGTAAGACGTGTTCTCAAGAGTAGGTTCGGGACCCGCGTACTCCGAATCCTGCCATTCTTCGAGTAAATTGACAGGTGGTTCACAAATAGGCTCATAACAGGAGCAAAGGTCAATCGCATCGTTCATCATATCAGTACTTCTATTATCCATTCAGTATCCTCCGAAAATCAAAGTTCCATATCCTGCCCATGCCTGCGGTTTCGCTGTGGCACATTCATGGTGCACTCCTGCTTGGGGGCAAGAATCTTTTCCAGAAAACCGCGCACCAGTTCTGGCGCACGGCGCATAGCATCCAGATAGGGTTTCACGTCGTACCACAGGTCGTGGTACTTGTTGCTCCAACGAACGGCCTCCTTCTTGGCCGTGGAAAGTTCTTCTTTCAGGCGACGGTTCTCCACGTCCATCATATAGCCGTGGTCAGCCTGTTTTTTTAGCTTGGAAAATTCTTCTTCGGTCAGCGAATAGTTGCCGAGGAATGTGCGCTTGCCAATATAATCCAGATCGCGCGCATGAATGAGGGCTTCTTTCGTGAGTGTAGTCTTTTTCTGAACAGCGGCAAGTTCCTTCTCCTTTTTGGAGAGGGTCTGACAGGTTTTAGCAAGCGACTGTGCTTGCTGGTCGGCTTGAGCAGTCAGGGTGTCCAGCCGTTCCTGCTCCCTCTGAACTTTGAACTGGGTGACGGTCAGGTGTTCTTCGGTGCTGCCGCGTTCACCGCGCTCTACATCCGTGTACCCGGCGTTGCGCATATAGTTGAAGAAATCGTCTTGCAGGACACTGTACGACTTCTTCAGGACGGGCTTGCCATTCTTTTGCAGGACAGGCTTTCCGGCATCGTCCAGCAAGGGCTTGGATGCCCACTTCTTGCTTCGGCTGACCTGCATGACGGTCTCCTTGATTGTGCCGACCAACGCCTTGTCCTTGCAGCGTTTCGACCAGAGGATCTGCTTTTCAACCACAGGCACATAGACCACATGGAGGTGGTAGTGGTAGACCTCCCGGCCTAGTGCTTCGGTCATGGCACGGTTGATCTCATCGGAGTGCATGACTGCCGAAAGGATATACTGCTCACCACCAACGATCTGAACGGCTGCTCTGTAGGCATCCTCATAGAACTGTTTGGCGAACTCATAGCCGCCGTGGTTGTCAAAGTAGGCTGAGTTGACATCAAAGACAAGTTCGCAGTAATGGGTGGCATCCGGCTTCAGGCCGCGCGTGGAGATGGTTCCATCGGCTTCCAGTTGGGCGAACAGGTCAGTATAGCTGGCGGTTGGCTTCTTGAAGTGGACGTTCCATGCAGCGCGCTGGGGGATAATGTCGGGGTTCCGATAGCTGTCCTTTTCACGCTCGTTGTGCTGCTGGGTGTTGCCAACAGCCTTATCCGAAACGGCGAGATTTCGGACACTGGTGCGGTCAATACCATCATTTCTTGCCAAAAGGCATCCCTCCTTTCAAGGTTCATCGGGAGGTGACGGGGAACGGAGATGCACTTCTGCGGAAGTGTAATAACCCACTATGACACTTTCATCCCTGCGGTCTGCAAAGTGTAGTGGGCTCTCCGAGGGGAAACGTCTCCTGCGGGAGAGTTACAATCAAGTTCGCACAATGCGAACTTGATTGCTCCGTACGCATCTGAAAAAATCGCGTACGGACTTCAAATAACCTGTACGGTTCGTACGGCGTACGGAAATTTGAAATATGAACGATAGCACGTTTTAATTTACTTGAATTTTCCGTACAGATGCGTACAAGTACAGACCGTACAGGTTGTACGAACTTCTTCCGTGAAAAAATGCACTTTTTACGGACAGGGGTGGACAAGCGGCTCGATGCCTACAAAACCCCGCACCCTGCGGCCACCGGGCAGATAGATGTTGTTGGTGGCTTCAAGGTTATAGCGGCGGTCATTCTGGCGCAGTTCTGCGCTGAAACGGATCGCCGATACGCTGTGGCAGGCGTTGTCCTCACACCACTGCTTATAAATGTCGTAGAACTCCTTGGAACTGATGGAGTAGTCTGCCTTAAAGCGGAAGTAGCCCTCGGATTCCATGAAGTCAATGACATTGTTGCTGCTGCGCTTGATGGTGTCCACGTTGGCGGCGGCTCGTTTGCTGACCGTGAAGCGGAAGTTGTTCTGCACCAGCCGGTGCAGCCCTTCCAGACACCAGAGCAGGATGCCCTCCAACTCGGCGCACATCTTCTCCACAAGGAAGGGGTCGTCTGTGCGGTCGGCAGGCTTGTCCTTGGTGGTCAGGATAAGTTGGCGGCGAAAGAAGCCGTCCGAATGGTCATACAGCGAAGTCAGCGCACCGTTGCCGAAGCAGAGAAACCGGGCGTAGATGTCCCGCTGGTAGCTCTGGACACCCTTGCGCTCCAAGTCCAGCTTGGCTTCGGCGGTCACGATGGTCTTGATATAATTCGTCTTGGGCAGGGCGTTCATGTCCATGTCGTCGTCGATCATCAGCAGGCGGCGTTCCAGATCGGCACGGGCAAAGCGGTTGTTCTCCACCTTCTGGACGCTGCCGTTGCTGGCGGCATCCCCCATGAGCCGTTTCAGCACCAGTCCGATGCGGGACTTGCCCTCGCCGCCCTTGCCAACGATGAGCATCATCTTCTGTCCCTTGGTGCTGGGGATCAGGCAGTAGCCCAGATATTCCTGTAAGGTAGGGATGTCGGCTTCGTCCAGCAGCTCGTGCAGGAAGGTCAGCCAACGGTCAGGGCTGGCGGCTTTGGGGTCATATCTCACAGGCAGGCGGTTCTGGCAGAACAGGCGGCTCTCCTGAAAAGAGCCGTCCGGCAGATGGTACACGCCGTTCTGGAGATGGATGCACTCCTGTTCGATGGGGAACGGGTCGGAAAAAGCCAGCAGCTTGATGGTCTCCAGAATGTTGGTGACCTTTTTGGACAGGCCAGAGGTGACGTATTCCTCGATGTTCTCCAAGATGCGCTGCTTGATCTCGCTTTCGTCCTCTACCGGGCCGTCCAGTGTGTACAGCGTACCGTTGACGCATTTCAGCGGCCACTGTTCCAGAAAGGCGCGGCCAAACTGGACTTCATCGATCTTCTTACCGTTGTACCAGTCCGGCCATAAAGGGTTGCGGGAAATGTTTTTCTTCATGTGGTGGTTCTCCTTTGGAAAAGTGAAGTGGTGGGTCTCACGGTGAGACCCACCACTTCAGGTGAATAAATTATCAGGCGCACTTTGCCAGAGCAAGGCGGTCGGTGCGCTCCTCCAGCATCAGCAGGTACGACCCGGACAGCAGCCGTGCAGCGGCATCGGCCTTCTGCTGAGGCGTCCCAAATGCAACGCAGTCCGTCAGGTGCTCGATGGTCTCGGTCATGTGGAGGGCTTCCACGAACCGCTCGTCCAGCGGTTCTTCCGGGCTGGCGGGCTTGTAACGCTCTCGCCAGTCGTGCAGAAGGTCGAGATAATCGGTCAGCACCCGCAGACAGTAGGCGATGTCTGCCCACTGCTCGTCCGTCAGGCCACGCTTGGGTGGCGGCAGGGCGATGGCATTGGCGGGCGGCTTGTCCGGGTCAAGCCCGATGTCGTGTATCAGCTTCTCGGCGGCTTGTCGTGGGTTCAGGTCGAACAGCTTAGCGGTGAGGTCGATGGCATCTCCGTTGGCTCCACAGCCAAAGCAGTAATAATAGGTGTCGTTCAGCTTCATGCTGGGGTCGCTGTCAGAATGGAACGGACAGCACACCATGCCATGGCGGTCGGGCTCCATGCCGTACATCTCTCCCACCTGCCGAACGGTGATGGCGAACTTGACAGTTTGATACAGGCTCAAGGGCATTCCTCCTTTGTTTCGTGCGTTGCACCAGAGCACCCCGCGTAGGAACTCTGGTGTTTTTTGACTTGTGCCTGAATATACGGGGAATTTTGCAGAAAGAGCAAAAAAACGGCAGAACTGCAACGAAAAAAGAAAAAAGCCCTTACTGGTTGCAGGGCTGCAACAGCAAGGGCGGAGAGGAAACCGTATATTGAACAAAACGGCAGAGCGTATTATAATGAGGAAAAAACTCAAAAAGGAGGGCCGACCACATGGCACAGGAATATCTGCCCGCACCGTCCAACGTCCGTCTTGCAGACTTGATGAAAGAGCACAACATCAGCCAACCGGAGCTTGCCAAGGAAATCGGCTGCTCCAAAAGCACCATCAGCCGCTTCATCAGCGGCGCAAAAGGGACGCTGACCCACGAGCAGGTGCTGAAAATCGCAAGGCTGTTTAATGTGTCCACGGATTTCCTGCTGGGAGAAACCAACATCCCCGACCGCAAAAATTACGACATTGCCGAACTGGGCTTGTCCGTAGAAGCTGCAAAGAACCTCTACACGGGGCGTGTCAATACAGAGGTAGTCAATCTGCTGCTGGAAAATGCCCGTTTCGCAGAGCTTACTTACCGCATAGCGCAGTATTTTGATGATACCTTTGCGTCCGGTATTGCGGCACAGAACGCCATGCTCACGACATTGAGCACCCTGCTGCGCACAAAGGTCAAGACCCCGGAAGCAGCCAAAGCCGCAAAGGACATCAGTCTCCGAAGAAAGCCAGTGTACCAAGGCGACCTTGATGATATTGAAATGTACTTCATGGCGGCGGTCAAGGAAATCAAAAAGGGTATCGGGAGCCATTACGCCGAACAGGAAGCCATGAGCAAGAAAGCGGCGGAGAAGATGTTCACCGAATTGACCAAAGGGCAGGATGTGCAGCACCCAACGATTACGGCAGAGCAGTTGACAGATGCAATGTTGGACAGCGTTTCGGGTATGGAAGGAGCCACGCCGGAAGCACTGGAACAGCTGCGGAACGGTCTGCTGGGAATCTTGCAGTCTGCCGCAGAGCAGGAAAACGCCCATGAAGCAGACGAATGAACGGCTTTGTGCGCTGGCGCAGAAAGGCGATGCCGCCGCACTGGACAGCCTGATCGACAACAACAAGTCCTTTATTGGCAAGGTGGCAAATGACCTTTTCCGCAGCATGAATCTGGCACAGTCCGGCCTGAACCTTGACACGGACGATTTGAAACAGGCGGGCAATCTGGGCTTGTGGAAGACCGTGCCGAAGTTCGATGCAGCGCGTGGCATGAAGTTCCTGACCTACGCGGCTCCGGCCATCCGCAACGCCATGATGGATATGGTTCGGGATGCCTTTGCCGCTTTTGAGCAGCGGATGGTGACAGAGGACAAGGATGGTATCTGTTACCAGCGCGTTTCGCTGGATGATGTTCTGCCGGGAGAGGAACAACTGCAGCGCATCGAAGCCATAGCCGACCCCTACGCCATGCAGCCGCAGAGCATTATGGAGGATCAGGAATCGCGCCGGGAACTGTACGATGGCCTGAAACGGTTGACCCAACGGGAGCAGACCTATCTGCTGTACCGCTATGGCTTTACTGATGGCAAGGAACATCCTTTGATTGGTACGGCGATATATTTCCACCTGACAAAAGGCCGCGCCCAAAAGACCGAGGAACAGGCTATGGATAACCTGTGGCTGGAATTGCCGTGGTGGTTTATATGAATAGGCAGAGAGATTGTATTAAATTGAGTGAATTACGATAGAGAACAAAAGCTAATCTTCCCTTGTTCGACGCTCTTTAATAATCTTATAAATTGGAAACCAATAGACAATAACGATGATAAGACATGTGATTGCTAACGCACTATAGATGAAAGATTTCATAAGCACAGCCATAATCATAAAGATGAAAAAAAAGAATATCCACGGCGACTGTGCTGATTTATACAAAGCTAATTTATCATCAAGGGTAGTATATAATTCAAATGGCTTTCCATCATTCTTTTTTTCGACAATCAATAATTCTTTGTTAAGTGTCGTCTTAGGCGTTGATAGCTTTCCACCTGATTCAGCCCACGGACGAAATTGTACTTTGGCAAGAGAGTAGTTTAGATTAATGTTCTTGAAAAAAACAACGTATCCTAAGCTTTGAAGAAATTCAACATACTTGTCTGAGCTTTCACGACTCTTGTGACCAATATAATCAATCTTATATTGATATTCCCCCGGAGTGCATGTTTCAAACTCATAGATAGCCCGTGATGTATTTATTAAGTGATACCCTTGTTGGGACATCCTATTAAGCCATTTCTCTTGTAAGGATAATAGACAACCAAAAAAACGTACCTTTTTGTAGCGCATATTAAATCTCCTTTGAAATCCTTTCCGCTAAGTCGATTAATTGATGAAGTCGATCTATTTCGGTTTGGACAGCCTCCTTTCCAGAAGATGTTATTAAATACACTTTTTTTCTGCTTGTACTTTCAGTGCTTTGTAATTTAATCCATCCTTTTTCTTCTAACGAGGATAGAGCACCATATAATGTCCCTGCTCCTAATAATACCCTTCCGTTTGTTACTTCCTCAACAAATTGAATGATTGCATATCCATGCCGTGGTTCATAAAGGGACAAAAGTATTAAATCTGTAACTTCTGTAAGGGTTCCCCCTTGCACATAGTCTTTCATAGAACCTCCGCTTCGAATATGTGCCCTTTATCCAAATTGATTGTCACATCGGCTAAATACGCATTACCAAGGTATTCAGTTTCCATGAGAAATCTCCTTTTTGTGCGTGAAACTATTCATAGGAAGCAGCTATGCTATGTGGCTTAGTCACTATGAAAGCTCGTTTACGCTGAGGTTGATGCTTCACGAAACCGTTCGGCATGGAGAACCGTACTCATTGATTCGTCCAAGCTAATTATATCGTTAACCGTAATAGCAATCAAGAGTTTATAAAGCGTGGCTTTGAATTTTGTGACATTGAATAAGTTATAGAAAAGCTTTTTGTGAAATATCATGTCAAAGTATTGTAAGCGTGGGTTACAACTTAATAAGTGGTATCTTTAATTAAGGGAAACGGGCCGCGGCCTGCCCGACATCTCACTGCTGGAGCCGCTGGCGGCGGCTCTGGGCGTCAGCGTGCTCGAGCTGATGCAGGGCGAAGCCGTCGTCAACCGGAACCGCTCCGCCAACCTGCTTCGCTCCAAGCTCTACGTCTGCCCCCTGTGCGGCAATGTGCTCCACGCCACCGGGCAGGCTGTCGTGAGCTGCTGCGGCATCACCCTGCCGCCGCTGGACATCTCTGAGGCGGACGACGCCGACGAGCACCATCAGCTGACACTGGAACGGGTGGAAGATGAGCTTTTCGTCACCCTTCACCACCCCATGACCAAAGACCACTACATTTCCTTCATCGCCTGCCTTACCGGCGACAAATTACAGCTGGTCAAGCTTTACCCTGAGGGCGACGTCAGCTGCCGTTTCAAAATCACCGGTGCGGGCGTACTCTACTTCTACTGCAACCGCCACGGCCTGATGAAGGCCCCGGACTTCCGGGCAGCGGCTCGTCATACGCCGCCCCAGAAGCTCCACCTGCGGGAGCCGGACGAGGGCGACCGCGAACAGGTCATGGCCTACCGGGAAGAATTTCTTGCCATCAGCTCCCGGCTCGACGGCACGTCGGCGCTGGACAAATACGACGACTTCGACCAGTGGCTGGCTAACATCCGCAAGCTGAAAGACCCAGCCACCACACCTGCCGGGTTCGTACCGGCCACCCAGTATCTGGCTCTGGACGAGCAGGAGCATCTTGTCGGCATGACCAACCTGCGCCACCATCTCAACGACTATCTGCTGGCTTACGGCGGTCACATCGGCTACAGCGTCCGCCCCTCGGAGCGGAAGAACGGCTACGCCAGCCAGATGCTCTGCATGACCCTCGAAAAGGCCAAGGAGCGCGGCATCTCCAAGGTGCGCATCTGCTGTGACCACTATAACATCGCCTCGGCAAAGACGATTCAGTCTAACGGCGGTGTACTGGAAGATGAGATGTTTGACTCCTCGGATGGGATGCTGACTCAGCGGTACTGGATAGAGAATCGATAATATACAAAAAGGCTCCGGCAGCGCCGGAGCCTTTGCTCTTATTCAAAAATCAGCCCAGATGGAACATATCAATGAGCACGACCATAGCCAGACCGTAGTACACCACAACGGCCACGAGGTCGTTGATGGTGGTGATGAGGGGGCCGGACGCCACGGCGGGGTCGATGTGGATCTTGTGGAACAGCATGGGGATGATGGTGCCCACCAAGCTGGAAATGACCATCGCCACGATGAGGGAGATGCCGACGCAGCCGGAGAGCAGGAAGGCCTCTCCCCAAGCGTATGCCTTGAAGAAGTGGATATAACAGCCGAGGAAACCCAGCGCCATGACGGCCAGCAGCGCTCCGTTGACCAGACCCACCCGCATCTCCTTCCAGAGCAGATGCAGCTTTTTGGAGGTGGTCAGGTTCTCATCCACCAGCACGCGGATGGTGACGGCCAGCGACTGGGTGCCCACATTGCCCGCCATATCCAGCACCATGGACTGGAAGCAGATGACGATGGGCAGGACGGCCACCACCGACTCGAAGGCGCCCACCACCGAGGACACCAGCATCCCGAGGAAAAGCAGGGCGATCAGCCACGGCAGGCGCTTTTTGACGCTCTCGAACACGCCCTCATTCAGGTCCTCCTCGCTGGTCAGACCGCCCAGCTTTGCGTAATCGTCGCCCATCTCATCATCCACCAGCTCGACGACATCCGCCGAGGTGATGATGCCCACCAGCTCTCCGGTGTCGTTCAGGACGGGCAGCGAACGCTCGGCATAGTCCACGATACGGTCGATGCAGTCGCTGATCTTCTCGTGGTCGGTCACATAGGGGTACGACCGGGCGATGAGCTTCTCGAGGCTGTCGTCCGCCCGGGCGATGATGAGGTCTTTCAGATCGATGGCACCGTAGAACTTCTCGTTCTCGTCCACGACATAGAGGGTGGAGATGTTGTCGTTCTCGCCGGCCTGCTTCACCAGCTCACTCATGGCCTGCCGGATGGTCATGTCCTTCCGGATGCAGATGTAGTTGGTGGTCATGCTGCTGCCGATCTCGTCTTCTCCATAGGACAGCAGCATCTTCACGTCCTCGGCGGAGTCCTTGTCCAACTGGCCGACGATCTTGGCCTTATCCTCTTCCTCGAGGTCGTCCAGCGCATCCACAGCGTCGTCCGAGTCCATGTTCGAGACGACCTTTGCGGCCTTCTCGCTGGGCAGCTCCTTCAGGTAGGGCTCCGCGTCATCCAGATAGGAGAAGATCTCGGCCACACGCTCCACGCCCAGCACGGTGTAGAGCTTCTGGCGCTCATCAGGCGTCAGGGCCTCGAGGGCGTCGGCAAGGTCATTCTCATGGTAATCGGAGAGCTTTTCGGCCAGCTCAGCCTGCGGCAGGCCGCTGTGGATGAGGTCGAGTATCTCCTGCTGGTAGTTCTTCTTCTGCATCTTGGGTTCCTCCTCCCCTTTTGGGGCATAAAAATACACCGCGTCGTCTTCTGGTCAGACTCCTGCGGTGTATCTGGGCAGATGCATTCAGGACGCGGCAGAGCTATTCGTTGCTGCCCGCATCGCAGGAGGAGCGTTGTTTGGGTTGGTCTAAATGGTCGCCGGACATTCGTCTCGTTTCCTCCTGTCAATGTATTTGCCTTTTCAGCTAGGTCATCATACTACGCTGGGACGGATTTTTCAACCCCTTTTACAAATTTTTTACTGCTTTCTTGCCAGAATGCACAAAAGAGCAGCCGCCCTCCCCGGAGGAAAAGCGGCTGCTCTCGTTTATTTTGACGCTTAGTATGCGACGCCCCAGTAGACCATAGTCTTAGCAGGCTTGCCGCAGCAGGGGCAGACATCGCTCAGATGCTCCTGCTCGAAGGGCATACAACGGCTGGACAGGCCAGCCTCTTCCTTCATCTTCATCTCACAGGCCAGATCGCCGCACCACATGGTCTTGATGTAGCCGGTGTTGGCCTTGGCCAGCTCCTTGACCTCGTCCATGGTGGTGGCGGGCCAAGTGCGGGCTTCACGGTTGGCCAGAGCGCGCTCGTACAGGTCCTTGCGCAGGGCCTCCAGCTGGGCCGGGATGGCGGTCTCCAGCTCGTCCAGAGAGACGAACACCTTCTCGCGGGTGTCGCGGCGGACGAGGACGCACTGGTTCTTCTCCAGATCCTTGGGGCCGATCTCGAGGCGCAGGGGCACGCCCTTCATCTCCCACTGGGAGAACTTCCAGCCGGGGGCGTTGTCGCTGTCGTCCAGCTTGACGCGGGCGTACTTGCTGATCTTCTCGGCCAGCTCTGCAGCCTTCTCGGAAACGCCGGGCTTGTGGGCAGCGATGGGCACCACCACGACCTGAACGGGGGCGACAGCCGGGGGCAGGATGAGGCCGTCGTCGTCGCCGTGGGTCATGATGATCGCACCCACCAGACGGGTGGAAACGCCCCAGCTGGTCTGGAACGGGTGATGCAGCTGGTTGTCGCGGCCGGTGAAGGTCACGTCGTAAGCCTTGCTGAACTTATCGCCGAAGTAGTGGCTGGTGCCGCTCTGCAGGGCCTTGCCGTCCTTCATCATGGCTTCGATGGTGTAGGTGGCCTCGGCACCGGCAAACTTCTCCTTATCGGTCTTGCGGCCCTTGACAACAGGGATGGCCAGATCCTGCTCGCAGACGTCTGCGTAGCAGTTCAGCTGCTGCTGGGTCTCAGCCTCAGCCTCAGCAGCGGTCTCGTGGATGGTGTGACCCTCCTGCCACCAGAACTCGCGGCTACGCAGGAAGGGGCGGGTGGTCTTCTCCCAGCGCACGACGCTGCACCACTGGTTGTACTTCATGGGCAGCTCGCGGTAGCTGTGCAGCACACGGGACCAGTGATCGCAGAACATGGTCTCGCTGGTGGGGCGGACCGCCAGACGCTCTTCCAGCTTGTCCGAGCCGCCCATCGTGACCCACGCCACCTCCGGCGCGAAGCCATTGACCAGCTCGCCTTCCTTCTGCAGCAGGCTCTCAGGGATCAGTACGGGCATCGCCACGTTCTCGTGGCCGGTGGCCTTGAAGCGGGCATCCATGTCTTTCTGGATCAGCTCCCAGATGGCCTGACCGTAGGGGCGCAGGATGATGAAGCCCTTGACGCTGGAATACTCGACCAGCTCTGCCTTGACGCAGATGTCGGTATACCACTGTGCAAAGTTTTCCTCCTGGCTTGTGATCGCCTGTACGAGCTTTTTGTTGTCTTTTGCCATTTTAATCTTATCCTCCCAAGGCCGTGCGCCAAACGCTCATCGTTCCGCACGAACCCATATATAAAGCCCCGCCGCTCTCTCTGCCGTGTGCAGAGTCGCGGATGCGGGGCTTTTCTGCATCTGTTGCTCAGCCCTTGTGGCTGTCCACAAAGTTCACCACATCACCCACCGTGCGCAGGTTCTCGATGGCGTCGTCGGGCACCTCGATGCCAAACTCATCCTCCAGCGTCATCACCATATCCACGATGTCGAGGCTGTCGGCCTCAAAATCGCCCATAATGTCGCTGTCCATCGTGATCTTAGCAGGATCGACGTCCAGCTGTTCTGCCAGCAGTGCGCGGATCTTTTCAAACGTATCCATGATCGCGGTCTCCTTTTTGTGCTTTAATTTCGCATTTTCACGCTGCGCAGGCCGGGCATCTCTCCCCGCCTCCCCTTTGGCGGGCAGGCCGTCCCCCTGCGCAGAATGCTCTCTTTCTTTATATCCCATGACATGGCTGTTGTCAAGCCCCGTTTTTCTCTCCGGGTCGTTTTCCGGGCAAAAATTCCAGTTGAAATCCATCTGCCGCCTCTTTTTTTGCTTGACAGAACCGCCGTTCGTTCTTATAGTAATAGTAGCCCTCTCAGGCGCTTGCGCGCCAGCTCTCCCAGAGGGAGAGCCACTGGCGTGCCGGTCAGGTCTGTTCTGGATGAAAAAGCCCATGCTGCGATGCACAGCTTCGCTCCGCTTTATCCATCAGGTCGTTAAGAGAGGCCAAAGGAGTTTTCAACATGAAGCTTTCATTCACCAAAATGCAGGGCTGCGCCAACGATTACATCTACCTCGACTGCCGCACCAGCGGCGTGCCGGGGGACATCGCGGCCCTTTCGCAGAAGCTCTCCCGCCGCCACTTTTCCATCGGCGCAGACGGCATCATCTGTATCTGCGCCCCGGTGACGGAGGGCGCGGACGGGCGGATGCGCATCTTCAACGCCGACGGCAGCGAGGCGCAGATGTGCGGCAACGGCGTGCGCTGCGTGGCCGAATGGCTCTACACCCACGGCACTGCGAAAGAGACGCTCCGCATCGACACCAACAGCGGCACCAAGACCATCACCCACAGGGGCGCACAGCTCTGGCAGGTGGAGATGGGCGGATACTCCGCCATGGCTGCGGCCCTGCCCGCTGTGAACATGGGCGAAGGGCCGCTGGTGGACTGCCCCCTCACCGTGGAGGGCAGGACGTGGCGCGTCACCTGCATCAGCGTGGGCAACCCCCACTGCGTGACCGTGGTGGAGGATGTAGACTGCCTGAAGCTTGAGGACATCGGCCCCGCATTCGAGCGCCACGCCAACTTCCCGGAGCGGGTCAACACCGAGTTCGTGGAGGTGGTGGACGCCACCCACCTGAAAATGCGGGTGTGGGAGCGGGGCAGCGGCGAGACATGGGCCTGCGGCACCGGCACCTGCGCCACCGTGGCGGCGCTGACCGAGCTGGGCCTCTGCCCCGCCGGAGAGGACGTCCATGTCCAGCTGCGGGGCGGTGAGCTTATCATCCGGGTCCTGCCGGACAAAAAACTGCTCATGACCGGCAGTGCGGTCACCGTATGCGAGGGCACCGCTGAGGTATAAACCTCTCAGGCGCTTCGCGCCAGCTCCCCTATCGAGGGGCAACAACGATGACCGCCGCCAGTGGCGGAAGCAGGGAGGCGTTGTTGGGGCAGCGGTCAGCAAGACGCAAGCAGAGCGCGCGGATGCTGGGCACCGCAACCCGGGTGCTTTAGCACCTTTGGCAAAGAGGTCAAGTCGTACAACATATTTTGAACAGCATCTATACAAGAATCGAGGGAAAGTATTATGAAAATGAACAAGCACTACAACGAGCTGAAGGCCAGCTACCTCTTCGTGGACATCGCCCACAAGGTCGCCGCCTATCAGGAGGCCCACCCCGAGAAGGAGATCATCCGTCTGGGCATCGGCGACGTGACCCAGCCTCTGGCCAAGTGCGTCGTGGACGCCATGCACGACGCCGTCACCGAGATGGGCACCAAAGAGGGCTTCCACGGCTACGGCCCCGAGCAGGGCTACCCCTTCCTCAAGCAGGCCATTAAGGGCTACTACGCAGGCCGCGGCACCCAGCTGGCGGAAGATGAGATCTTCATCTCCGACGGCGCAAAGAGCGACCTCGCCAATCTGCTGGGCCTCTTTGACGTGGACAACACCGTCCTCGTTCCGGACCCCGTCTACCCCACCTATGTGGACGACAATGTCACCGACGGCCGCAAGATCATCTACGGCCGCACCAGTCAGGAGAACGGCTTCCTCGGGATGCCCGACGACAGCGTGAAGGCTGACATCATCTACATCTGCAGCCCCAACAACCCCACCGGCGCGGCCTACACCCGCGACCAGCTCAAGGCATGGGTGGAGTACGCCAGAAAGAACAACGCCATCCTCCTCTACGATGCTGCCTACGAGTGCTTCATCTCCGACGGCGAGCTGGCCCGCAGCATCTTCGAGATCGAGGGTGCCCGCGAGTGCGCCATCGAGATCTGCTCCTTCTCCAAGATCGCAGGCTTCACCGGCACCCGCTGCGGCTACACCATCGTGCCGAAGGAGCTGGAGCGTGACGGCATGAGCCTCAACAAGCTCTGGCTCCGCCGCCAGACCACCAAGTTCAACGGTGTGCCCTACATCGTGCAGCGCGGCGCAGCCGCCGTCTTTACCGAGAGCGGCATGGCTGAGATCCAGCACAACCTCGACTACTACCGCCAGAACGCCAAGGTCATCGCCGACGCGCTGGACGAGTGCGGCGTGTGGTACTGCGGCGGCAAGAACAGCCCCTACATCTGGCTGCGCTGCCCCGGCAGCATGAAGAGCTGGGAGTTCTTCGACTGGCTGCTGGAGAACTGCGGCGTCGTGGGCACCCCGGGCGTGGGCTTCGGCGAGTGCGGCGAGGGCTACTTCCGCCTGACCGCTTTCGGTGACGCCGAGAAGACCAAGACCGCCGCCGAGCGCATCAAGGCCGCTATCAAGGCTCTGTAAATTTTATCGCACAAAAAGAGGGAGGCTCCCGCCGGGGGCCTCCCTCTTTTGCATCCAACGATTTGTGAGCTTGTCACAAAAATCAGTCGTTCTTTACTGCAAATCGTCGATTTTTAACCATACTCTTGTCCCTCCCCCGAAAAAATGATAAGATAATGTTAGACAGATGGGCAACTGTCCTTTGCGGCCATGAACATCCATCTATTACTTACAGGAGGAATCATCATGAAGCACTGGAAACGCATTCTATCCGCGCTCCTTATCAGCGCATTCGCTCTCACACTTTTTACAGGATGTGACAAAAAAGTAAAGCTGGAGGATGAACTGTTCAACCAGATGGCTGACTACGGCGAGACCATTGGGTTAAAGGTCGAAAAAGAAAAAGATAATAGCATTGCTGAGACCGCCTTTCATTTCCTCAGCAGTCGCTGCACAGGCAAGCTGGATAAGAACTTCTTTGGTAAAACCAAAAACTGGAAGTGGACTCCGACCGAGAACGGAAAAGAGTTTTTGGCCCTTCTTCCAGATCAGGAGACCTCTCGGTATCGCATCAGTTGGACGTTACTTCCTTCTGACCCCAAGAGCCAGTATTACAAAGATCCTCAAGTCATTGCCGCTGCTGTCATGCAGGACGCTTTTATTGAGGGCACAAACAGTTACGAAGCCTTCAACTCTTCGCTTACCTTTGAAGATACGATTCATGTCAGCATAGCTCAGGGCAAAATCGGAGGATATACATATTGTCTTGTTATCCAGCGCAGATCTTCTGTCAACTGAGTTTTTATTCTAGCGACACACTCTGACCTCATATAAGCAAGTCGTCCCCGCAGCGAAAAATGCTGCGGGGACGGCTTTTATTTTACTTTACCGCTCAAATGTCGTGCTGAGGGTCGTGCTCCACTCCCCGCCGGGGGCGAGGCAGGCCGCAGCGGCCCGCTGGCTCCACTCCTGCGGGTCGTCCACCGAGGCAGGCAGAGAGTTCCACGGCTCGATGCAGACGAAGCGCAGCGGCTTCGACAGGGCCGACCAGATGAGGGTATAGGGGAAGCCGGCTACATCGCAGACGATGCTGCGGCCGGTGTCCTTCTCGTAGATGCCCAGCGTCTTGGTGCGCAGGCCTGCCATGCAGAAGCTGTCGTTGTCGAAGAGGTCGTTGGTCAGCGGGATGGCCTGCTGGTTCTTCCACTGGTAGTAGCATTTGCCCGTCAGCAGACCGCCCCCGCTGGCGTCGAGGATGACCGGGCTTTCGGGCTGGTCGAAGCGGAACTCGTAGTCCTCGACGGTGTGCTCTGCATCGAAGGGCACACAAAAGGCCGGATGGTAGCCGATGCCGAACCGCAGCTCCTCGCTGCCGGGGTTCGAGACGGTGAGAGTGTGGTGGAGGGTCTTGCCGTCCAGCCGGAAGGTGCTGGTGAGGACGAAGTCGAAGGGGAACCGCTCTGCCTTCATGGTCTCGTCCGGACGCAGCTCGAGCTGGACGGTATCGCCCTCGGCCTTTCGCAGGGTGTGCTCCACATCCCGTGCGAAGCCGTGCTGCCCGCCCTTGTAGGTCTTGCCGCCGTGGGTGAAGCTGCCGTCCTTGAGCTTGCCCGTCCACGGGAAGAGGATGGGCGCGTGGCGCTTCCAGACTGCCGGGTCTGCCTGCCAGAGTAGCTCTTCTCCCGCTGCGTTCTTCAGGCTAACGGCCTCGGCACCATGGGTGTCCACCGTAAGGGTCAGATATTCGTTGTGAATGGTCGCCTGCATTTGTCTGCACTCTCCTTTTTCAGTGTGTTTTTGCTGCTTCCAGTATACTCCCCCTGCCCCGAAAAGCCAAGGGGATTCACCCATTCTCTCCCAGCGGAATAGGCTGTACCGAGCCTTGTTCTGATTTTACGCAAAGGAGAGTTTTTATATGGCTACCGGAATCCTGCGCATCCAAGCCTTCGCGGCCCGCCAGTCCAGCCCCATCGAGGGCGTGACCGTCAATGTCAGCGGCGACGGCTTCACCGCCACCCGTCTCACCGACGCCGAGGGCAATGCCGCCGACGTCACCCTCACCACACCCGCCTGCGCCCTCTCGCTGGACGAGGACAACACCACGCAGGCCCCCTACGCGGTCTGCAGCCTTGTGGCCTCCAAACCCGGCTACCGCACCGTCCGCATTCAGGGCGTGCAGGTCTTTCCCGGGCAGGTGACGCTGGCTCAGCCCGAAATGATCCCCGACACGGAAGAGATTCGGGACCCCCTCAACGCCCCCATTATCATCCCGCCCCACAGCCTCTTCACCGGCAACGGCGGCAGCGGCCCGACCCCCGCCCTCGCCTGTGTGCCGAGGGTGCTGGACCGGGTCATCATCCCCAAGAACATCACCGTCCACCTCGGCCGCCCCGCCGCATCGGCCCAGAACGTCACCGTCTCCTTCCGCAGGTATATCGCCAATGTGGCGTCCAGCGAGGTGTATCCTACCTGGCCTGAGCAGGCCCTCCGCGCCAACATCCACTGCCAGATCTCGCTGGCCCTCAACCGCATCTACACCGAGTGGTATCCCAGCAAGGGCTACACCTTCAACATCACCAACTCCACCAGCTACGACCAGTACTATGTGCACGGCCGGACCGTGTTCGACGTCATGGTGCGGCTGACGGACGACATCTTCAACACTTATATCCGCAAGACCGGCACCGTCAACCCCTACTACGCCGAGTACTGCGACGGCAAGAGCGTCACCTGCCCCGGCCTCAAACAGTGGGGCACCGTCACGCTGGCCAATCAGGGCCGGAACGCCCTCAGCATCCTCAAATATTACTACGGAAACAACATCGAGATCGTCCGCACGAACAACATCCAGTCCATCCCCCGGAGCTACCCCGGAAGCCCCCTGCGGCAGGGCAGCACCGGCAGCGCGGTGTTCACCTTACAGCGCCAGCTCAACCGCATCACAAAGGACTACCCCTTCCTCGGGCTGCTGACGGTGGACGGCATCTTCGGCAGCCGGATGACCGCGACGGTCAAAAAGTTCCAGAAGCAGTTCGGCCTCACCGCCGACGGCGTGGTGGGCCGCAGCACATGGTACAAGATCAGCTACATCTACGTCTCGGTCAAGGACCTCGCCGAGCTGACCAGCGAGGGGGAGACGTCCAACGGCGCCCTCTCCAACGGCACATGGGACCCCGGCAGCGCGCCCCTCAAGGTGGGTTCGACCGGCCGGGAGGTGGAGCAGGTGCAGTTCTGGCTGAGCACACTGGCCCAGTACGAGAGCAACATCCCCTCCGTCACGGTGGACGGCATCTTCGGCAGCGGCACTGCGGCGGCGGTGCGGGCGTTCCAGCGGCGCTACGGCCTGACTGCGGACGGCATCGTGGGGCGGGCCACATGGACCGAGCTGTACGACCAGTTCCGCAGCATCCAGTCCGACAACGGCACCCCCAACGCCTACCCCGGCTCTGCCCTGCGCCAAGGCAGCAGCGGCCAGAACGTCCGGCTGGTGCAGTTCTGGCTCAAGATCGCGCGGACGGTCTACCAGAGCCTCAGCAATGTGACGGTGGACGGCATCTTCGGCCCGGCCACGACGGCAGCGGTGCGGCGGTTCCAGACCTACTTCGGCCTTGCCAGTGACGGCGTCGTGGGCCGCACGACGTGGAACAAGCTCTACGAGGTCTACAACGACATCGCCAACCGCCTGCTCTCGTCCAGCCTGCGGCCCGGCGAATATCCGGGCCTGCTGCGCAGCGGCTCCACCGGCACAGCGGTGCGGGAGCTGCAGTTCTACCTCTATCTCATGAGCGCCTACCAGAGCAGCATCCCCTCCGTCTCCATCGATGGCCGTTTCGGCGCGGCCACCGAGGCCGCCGTCCGGGCCTACCAGCGGTTCGCCGGGCTGACGGTGGACGGCATCGTGGGCCGGAAAACATGGGATTCGCTCTACGGAAAAGCCTCGGCTCTCCGCTCCTCCGGGCCTGTGGTCACCCTCAAGCGCCTGCCCTATCCTGGCACGCCGCTGACCATCGGCAGCGACAGCAGCGCCGTGCTCTACTACGCCCTGCTTTTGCAGCGCATCGCCTACTATTACGACAGCGTGGCGTCCCCCGCGCTTTCCAGCCAATACACCCAGGAAACGGCAGACGCCACCGCCAGTGCACAGGAGCTTCTGGGCCTGCCCGCCACCGGCGCAGCCGACGCCGAGACGTGGACGGCGGTGGAGGCTCTGAGCTTACAGCTGGCGGCCTTTACGCCCAACCCTGACCGGCATCCTGAGCAGGGGCCGGACTACCCGGGCCGGGCCATGAAGGAAGGCAGCGTGGGGCCTGACGTCAGCCTCATCGAGGGCTGGGTCAACGACCGCTCCCAGCTCTACTGCGAGGAGGACTACGTCACCGACAATGCCTCCTTCGGTCCGGAGGACACCGCCGCCGTGAAAGAGACGCAGCAGCGGGCGGGCCTTGAGACGAACGGCGTCGTAGACCGGCCCACTTGGGCCGCGCTCCGCGCCCAGAGCCACACTGCCTGCGACAGCTGCACCGAGGAGGGATGAGAGATGGCACGCTTACTGGTCTATGATGCCTACGAGAACAAGGTCTACACCTATTCCAGCCTGAACGAAAACGACCCCATGCCCTACAGCACCGGAACGACCCTGACCGTCCGGGAGTTCCGGGGCAGGTCCAACAGTCCGGTGCTTTGGACGACCATTGCGGCCATGGAGGCATGGAACCTGACCCGCCGCAAGTACGGCAGAGGCATCCCGGTGGGGTACGCCTTCCGCCGCATCTGGGAGGGCGGCCACGGCACCCGCAGCCAGCACTACGCAGGCGTGTCCTTCGATGTGGGGCAGCGCCTCAGCCAGACCCAGCGCACTGCCATCTACAGAGCCGCCCGCTCCACCGGGGCGTGGGGCTACGTCGAGCCGCTGAGCCAGACCCCCACATGGGTGCACCTCGACCGGCGCTACGGCACCCCCGCCTGCAGCGGCACCACGGCGGGCTACCCCACCCTCCGCAGGGGGAGCCGGGGCTGCTACGTCATGATCCTTCAGGATGCCCTCTCGACGCTGGGCTACCAGACCGGCAGCCGCATCGACGGCATCTTCGGCAGCCGGACGGAGGAAGCCCTCCGGGGCTATCAGCGCCGCACCAGCCTCCGCGTGGACGGCGTCTGCGGCTGCAACAGCTGGAAAAAGATCTCCACCGCCGTGCTGGGCGTGGGACGAACCAGAACGACCATTGATTGATTTTCATATATAGTAGCAGAAAACAAAAAGGCTGCTGCAAAGTACGACCTCTCCGGCACAGCAAAGCCGTGACGGAGAGGTTGCTTGCAGCAGTCTCTTATTTTTATGGTTCAATCCTCCAGCACCACATCCTCGCGGAGCACCTGCCCGATGGGCTTTGCGATGCACAGGTCGGCTTCGGCGTCTGCGCCCGTAGGCTGCATATTGATGACCACGAGGTGGTCGCCCCGGAAATAGCGGATGAGGCCCGCCGCCGGGTAGACCACAAGGCTGGTGCCGCCGATGATGAGGGTGTCGGCATGACGGATGGCCGAGACAGCCCCGGACAGTACCTGCTCGTCGAGGCCCTCTTCATAAAGGACCACGTCCGGCTTGACGATGCCGCCGCACTTGGGGCAGCGGGGCACACCGGTGCTGTTGGCGATGAAGTCCACGCCGTAGAACGCGCCGCAGTTCACGCAGTAGTTGCGCAGCGTGCTGCCGTGCAGCTCGTATACCTTCTGTGACCCTGCGGCCTGATGGAGGCCGTCGATGTTCTGGGTGATGACGGCCTTCAGCTTTCCCTCCCGCTCGAGCTTGGCCAGACGGAGGTGGGCCGCGTTGGGCTTTGCGCCCCGGACAATGAGCTTATCGCGGTAGAAGCGGTAAAACTCCTCGGGGTGCGTTTCCCAGAAGGTGTGGCTCAGGATGGTCTCGGGCGGGTAGTCGTATTTCTGATGGTAGAGGCCGTCCACGCTGCGGAAATCCGGGATGCCGCTCTCGGTGGACACACCTGCACCGCCAAAAAAGACGATGTTCTGGCTCTGCGAAATGATTTTTTCTAACTTTTCAACCATATTCAACACCTCTTTTGTATTACTTGCCGGAAAACGACTTAAAATTTTGTATATTCTGCGCGTCATTCTCCACGTTTCAGCGGTCGTTCTCCGCAAACATCTGCCCCAGCTGGGGAAAAATGTCCTGCGGGAGCATTCCATACTCGCCCCTCCGGGCAGCAGCCCGGTCGGCGGCGGCACCGTGGAGCCAGACCGCGCAGGCGGCGGCATCGTAGGCAGGCAGGCCGCAGGCCAGCAGGGCCGACGTCATACCGGCCAGCACATCGCCGCTGCCGCCCCGGGCGAGGCCCGGGTTGCCGGTGGGATTGATGCAGGCCCGCCCATCCGGCCCGGCGACCACGGTCCGCGCTCCCTTCAGCACCACGACCGCGTTCCATTGGGCGGCATACCGCCGGGCGATGCCCTCCCGGTCGGCTTGGACCGCCTCCACCGAAAGCCCGGTCAACCGGGACATCTCGCCCGGGTGGGGCGTCAGGATCAGCTCTTTTGCCGGGCGGGGCAGCTCCTCGCCCCCATTCATGAGGCTGGCAGCAGCGTTCAGGCCGTCGGCATCCAGCACCGCACTGCCCGAAAAACCGGTGAGCAGCTTCTTCACCAGCGTCCGCGTCTCAGCGGCGCGGGCGCTGCTCTGGGCCAGATACCCCAGCCCCGGCCCGATGAGAAGGACGGTGGCCTTCTGCCGGAGGATGCGGGGGATGCTCTGGGGCGAGATGCCCCCCTCTGCCCCCGGCTCACAGGGGCAGAGACAGCATTCCGGCAGGCGGGCCGCTACCGCCGCCATCACCGGCTCGACGCTGGCCAGCGTGACGATGCCCGCGCCGGTGCGCAGGGCACCCTCCACGGTCAGCGCCGCAGCACCCCGGTAGCAGGCACTGCCCGCCACCGCCAGCACTGCCCCGAAGCTGCCCTTGTTGCTCTCGCGGCCCCGCTTCGGGATGCGGGACCAGACAGATCCAGCGGTGATGTCCGGTGTCATGCTCACGCCTCCCCCTGAATGTAGCGCTTGATCTCTTTTTCTACGTCCTGCACCTCTTGGTGGAACATCCGGGCCGAGACGCGGAGCGCACCGTGGCCCAGAATGATGACCTGCTCCATACCGTCGGAGGTCGCCACCCGCACCCGGCGGTTCCTGCCGATCTCATGGGTAACGCGCTCGATGAACATATCCGCCGTCTCGGCCTCTTTCGTATAGACGACATGGATGTTGTGATACTCCTCGATGCTGCCGGGGCTGCCCGGTACGCGGTAGGCGTCAAAGACGAGGATGAGGACGCACTTCTTGAAGCCCTGATAGTTGCAAAGAATGTCCATCAGCCGGTGGCGGGCGGCGTCGAGGCTCTCCTTGGCGAGTGCATTCAGCTCGTCCCACGCGAAGATGATGTTGTAGCCGTCCACCAGCAGGTATTCCGGCGCGATCTCCCACTGTTCGGCGGCAAAATCGGGCCGCTCCTTCTTCTGCACCGGGCGAAACGCCGCCAGCGGATCCCGCTTGATGGGGCCATAGGTGCGCTCGAAGATCTTCAGCAGCTCGGCGTCCTCTTCCAGCGTGGCACGGTACGCGGCCATCCGGCGGGGCCGGGCGGCGCTCTCTTCTGCCGTCGGGGCGGTGTGGCCCCAGCCGCTGTCCACGTGCATATGGCTGCGCACCTGTTCCCACGGCACGACGAAGCCCGCGCCGTGGGAGCAGAAGACCGAATCGGCGGGGTTGTCCAAGTCGTGCTCCGGCTCATAGCCCGCCGCCGCGATGACCTCCGCCGCATTGTGGCAGGGGCGGTAGCCGTCCAGCGTCAGGCTCAGATGTCCCCGGCCCCGGCTGTAGCTCACCACCTCCATCGGGTAGCTGCGCATGGCTGCCACCGGCGCAAAGCCGGTGAGAGTGGCCGTCTGGCCGTCGGGGGCGGTCTCGGGCGGGTCGAAGCTGCCCTCCATCCGCTGGATGTCGCTCATGGCCCGGCCAATGTTCTCCGCAGGCACTTCCAGCCGGAAGGAATACCACGGCTCGAGGAGCTGGGTCTTTTTGATCTGGTCTGCCATCATCAGGCCCTGCCGCACGGCGCGGTAGGTGGCCTGACGGAAGTCGCCGCCCTCGGTGTGCTTGAGGTGGGCGCGGCCCGCGATAAGGGTGATCTTCATGTCCGTCAGCGGTGCGCCCATGAGGACGCCGACATGCTGCTTTTCTTCCAGATGCGTCAGCACGAGGCGCTGCCAGTTCTTGTCCAGCTCCTCTTCCCGGCAGTCGGCGGCAAACTGCATCCCGCTGCCCCGGGGCAGCGGCTCCAGCTTCAGATGGACCTCGGCGTAGTGGCGCAGCGGCTCATAATGGCCCACGCCCTCGATGGCCTCCGTTATCGTTTCCTTATATAGTATGCCGCCGGAATCGAATTCCACGTCCAGCCCATACCGCTCCGCCAACAGGCTTTTCAGTACCTCGAGCTGGATCTCGCCCATGAGCTGGACGTGGATCTCGCCCAGCGTCTCGTTCCAGACGACGTGGAGCTGCGGCTCTTCCTCTTCCAGACGGTGGAGCCTGCCCAGCGCGGCATGGACGTCCGCGCCCTCGGGCAGGCAGACCCGGTAGCTCAGCACCGGTTCCAGCACCGGGAGGTCGCTGTCCCGCTCGGCGCCGAGGCCGGTGCCGGGGCGGGCCTTGGTCAGGCCGGTGACGGCGCAGACCTGTCCCGGCCCGATGGCCTCTGCCAGCGTATACTTTGCACCCGAATAGAGCCGCAGCTGGTTGGCCTTTTCGGCCCAAGGCTCTCCGTCCGCTTCGCCGGTGAGCTGGGCCTTGACCTTCAGCTCCCCGCCCGTGACCCGCAGCCACGTCAGCCGCTCGCCCCGCTCATCCTGCGAGACCTTGAACACCCGGGCACCAAAGGCTTCCAGCGCCGGGGCGGCACGGGTGTATCTGTCAAGCCCCTCCAGCAGCTCATCCACGCCCTGCAATCCGCCTGCGTTCTCCCGCTGAAGGGCCACGCCGAACCAGCAGGGAAAGACGTGCCGCCGGGCGATGGCGGGGATGATGTCCTCCGCCGTCAGGCCGCCTGCGTCCAGCATCGTCTCCATCAGGCGCTCGTCGCAGAGGGCCAGTGCCTCGTCCCGTTCGGCCTGCGGGGCACCGAAGTCCACGAAGCCCTCGCCCAGACGGCGGGAAAGCTGCCCCAGAAGGGCTTCTTTCCCCGGTCCGGGCAGGTCCATCTTGTTGATAAAGACGAAGGTGGGGATATGATACCGCCGCAGCAGACGCCAGAGGGTCTCGGTGTGGCTCTGGACGCCGTCGGTGCCGCTGACGACCAGCACCGCGTAGTCCAGCACCTGCAGCGTCCGCTCTGTCTCGGTGGAAAAATCCACATGGCCGGGGGTGTCCAGCAGGGTGATGCCGGTGCGGCCCGTCTTCAGCAGGGCCTGCTTGGAAAAGATCGTGATGCCCCGCGCTTTTTCCAGCGTATCGGTGTCGAGGAAGGCATCCTTGTTGTCCACCCGGCCCAGCCTGCGGATGCTGCCCGCACGGTAGAGCATTGCTTCGGAGAGAGTGGTCTTGCCGGAGTCTACATGGGCGAGGATGCCCACCACCAGCTGTTTTTCGCTTTTTTCCGCCATGTCTTCCGCCCTCACACTGCGCCTGCGATGAGGCTGATGATGAGCAGCGCTGCGCCCAAGAGCAAATTCGAAAGCATACTGCAATAGATGCGTTCCTCCGGCTCCAACTCCTCGAAGGAGACGATGCGCTCGTCCGCAAAGTCCACGATGGACTTGGTGGCGTGGAGCTTCTTCTTTTTGCCCATGTCCTTGAACTCCTCGCCCAGATGGTGGACGGTCACGCCGTCCAGACGGAGGTAATTCACCCACGCCCACGCCAGCAGCACGACGCCCAGCAGCAGGGCCGGGGCCTGCCACATCGTGAATCTGCCGTCGCTGACGTAGCGGTCCCACAGCAGCATCAGGACGGCCACGACCGACACCCGGGTGACGGATTTATACAGAACGGGGCGGAACATATATTTTTGATACATCGAGATCAGCTTTTTCATCCAAGGACGCTCCTTTTATAGAAGTAACATTCTTTTTTATTGTAGCATGATTTTGTGAAAAAAGATAGCCGCTTTGCGTTTTCCAACTTTCGTTGTATCCATCTTTCGTCCTGCAAAAGTACGACTTCTTTTCATTCTTTACCGTTTTTTTGCCGTCATTTTTCAGAGAAAAGCATCCGTTACTATTTTGTTTTTATTTTAGGGCTGTATGTCATTGACTTCTTTTGCCCACAATGTTAGAATACGAAAGGTGCGGCCCCGGGCGCTTTGTGCGTTTTGGCACCCGGAGCGCGCCGTTTTTTGCATTTAGGATAGGAAAAAAGGAAAACAATATCTCGGAGGAGCGTATCTCAATGAACATCGATTTTGAGTCCCGCAACATCACCCGCCGCAGCTTCCTGAAGGGCGCCGGCGTCGTGGGTGCCGCCGGCCTGCTGTCCGCCTGCGGCGGCAGCAAGTCCAACAACTCCGGCAGCACGGCTGCTTCCGGCGTGGAGGCCCCCAACTCCACCGGTGCCACCCCCCTCAAGGAGTACATTTCCTGGGAGTCTGCCAACCGTGAAATCGAGAGCTGGAATCTGCTGTACAGCCAGACCCTCAGCGACGCCAACGTCGTCACCAACCTGTGGGACGGCCTGATGAGCTTCGACTGCTACGGCAAGCTGGTGCCCGCCATCGCCACCAGCTGGGAGGCCAACGAGGACTCCACCGTCTGGACCTTCCACCTGCGCGACGATGTGGACTGGGTGGACTGCAACGGCGAGGTGAAGGAGCACATCACCGCCACCGATTTTCTGGTCGGTCTGGAGTGGGTGCTGAACGCCTCCAAGAACGAGGCCAACAACACCTCCATGCCCACCCTGTACATCGTGGGCGCTGAGGAGTACTACGAGAAGACCAAGGATATGGGCGCTGCCGCCGCCGACCTGCACTATCAGGATATGCTGGACGCAGGCGTGGGCATCGAGGCTCCCGACGACTACACTCTGGTGTTCACCTGCAAGGATCCCTGCCCCTACTTTGACACCGTGGCCTCCTACACCAGCTTCTACCCCGCCTCTCAGGCGCTGATCGACGAGCTGGGTATCGAGACCTTCCGCGGCTGCGACAACACCAATATGTGGTACTGCGGCCCCTACATCGTCGAGGAGTATATTCAGGGCAACACCAAGAGCTATATCCCCAACCCCCACTACTACGATGCTGCCAACGTCAGCCGCTTCGAGCGTCTGACCGTGACCATGATCTCCGATCAGGCCATCGCATTCCAGCTCTACCAGAACCGCGAGCTGGACGAGATCGACCTGAACGAGAGCACCATCACCACCATCACCTCCGACCCCAACAACGAATACAACAGCCAGCTCTGTGAGAAGCGCGCCCGCCCCTCTGCCTACGCCATGCACTTCAACTACCAGAAGAACAACGCCGACGGCACCCCCGATGTGAACTGGAACAAGGCCATCGCCAACACCGCTTTCCGTCAGTGCTTCTACCGCGGCCTGAACCTGAAGGCATGGTTCTCCCGCTACAACAAGATCAACCCCCTGAAGTGCGAGAACGACTACTACACCATGAAGGGCCTGTGCTACAACACGCAGGGCGCTGAGTACACCACTCTGGTGGCCAAGGAGATGGGCTTCGACACCGAGAAGTACGATGGCGAGACCATGATCCGCCTGCGTGCCAACGGCGGCGACATCTCTGCCCTGAAGAAGCAGGCCATGGAGGAGCTGAGCGCCATCGGCGTCACCTTCCCCGTCAAGGCCACCTACTTCATCATCGCCAGCAGCACCTCCGCACTGGACAACGCCACCATCCTGAAGCAGTGCTTCTCCGACAGCTTCGGCGACGACTTCATCAAGCTGGACGTCCAGACCTACGTTTCCAGCCTGACGCAGGAGGTCCGCACTCCTCAGCTCCAGAGCTTTGTCATCAACGGCTGGAGCGCCGACTTCGGCGACCCCATCAACTTCCTCGGTCAGGAGACCCTCCACGACGACAACGCTTTCTACTCTCACTACTACTCCAACATCGCCCGGGTGGCTGAGGCTCCTGCCGACTACCAGAAAGACCTGATGGACGCTTTCGAGCAGTACACCGATCTGGTCAATGCCGCCAACGCCATCGTCAACGACACCGACGCCCGCTACGAGGCCTTCGCCAAGGCTGAGGCCTATATGCTGGAGAACGTGCTGGTCAGCCCCACCTATTATGACATCGCATGGTCCCTGACCCACGCCAACGAGTACAGCAAGATCAACGCCATGTACGGCGGCTGCAACTACAAGGCCGTCAACTGGGAGACCAGCGAAGAGGCCTACACCACCGTCCAGTACGAGCAGTTCGCCAAGGCATTCGATCAGGCTTCTCAGGGCTGATCCGGCGCGAAAAGTCATACAATTTCAGCTTTCACATGAAACATTTTCATTTTCATATGTCTGCTGAGTCAATAAGATTCAATCCGTACCAGAGTGGTTTTTCTTGACTTCCCGGCGATGGGATGATAGAATACTTGTAACCGATACGGATTCTGCAAAGGCGCAGAAACAGGTCATTAAAAATCTGTCTCTGCGCCCTTTTTGTACCCATTTTTACTCTGTGGGAGAGTAAACTGGCACTATTGGGATCACTATTGGGATAGAGAAACGGAGCGCGCAGAGCCGTACCAGCAATTACAGGAGGGAAAGAATATGTACCACGATTTTGAGTCTCACGCCATCACCCGCCGCAGCTTCCTCAAGGGCGCAGGCGCTGTGGGCGCAGCCGGTCTGCTGGCCGCCTGCGGCGGCAGCTCCTCTTCCAGCACTGCTGCCAGCGCCTCCTCTGCATCCTCCGGTGCAGCGGCCTCCGGCAAGGGCCTGAGCGAGCTGTTCACCTACGAGACCTCCGGCCGCGAGATCGAGAGCTGGAATATGCTCTACAGCCAGCAGGCCATCGACTTCAACGTCACCACCAACCTCATCGACGGCCTCATCGGCTTCGACAACTACGGCAAGCCCGTCCCCGCCATCGCCAAGAGCTGGGAGCACAACGAAGACTCCACCGTCTGGACCTTCCACCTGCGGGATGACGTGGACTGGGTGGACATCAACGGCGAGGTGCAGGATCATCTGACCAGCAAGGACTTCCTCACCGGCTTCGAGTGGGTGCTGAACGCCAAGAAGAATCAGGCCTCCAACACCTCCATGCCCTCCACCACCGTCGTGGGCGCAGCCGACTACTATGACAAGACCTATGCGATGGACGACGCAGCCGCCGCGGCCCTGACCTACGACGATATGCTGGCCGCAGGCGTCGGCATCGATGCACCGGACGACTACACCGTCGTCTTTACCTGCCTGAACCCCTGCCCCTACTTCGACACCGTGGCTTCCTACGTCTGCTGCTACCCGGCCCCTCCGGCTCTGGTGGAAAAGCTGGGCGTCGAGGGCTTCCGCGGCGTGGACTACACCCAGCAGTGGTGCTGCGGCCCCTACCTCATCGAGGAATTTGTGGCCGACAACTCCAAGCGCTTCATTCCGAACCCCCACTATTATGCGGCAGACGAGTGCACCCGCTTCGAGCGCGTGTCCCTGAGCATGATCACCGACCTGACCGTGGGCTACCAGCTGTACCAGAACCGCGAGCTGGACGAGCTGGAGCTGAGCGAGAGCACCCTGACCACCATCACCTCCGACAGCTCCAACGCCTACAATGACCAGCTCTGCGAGAAGCGCCCCACCAAGTACGCCTACGACTTCCACTTCAACTTCAACTGCCTCAACTCCGACGGCACCCCCAACGAGAACTGGAACAAGGCCGTGGCCAACCGGGCGTTCCGCCGCTGCTTCCAAGAGGGCCTGAACCTCATCCCCTACTACGCACGCTTCAACAAGATCAACCCCCTCAAGTGCGAAAACAGCTTCTACACCATGAAGGGCGTCTGCTATAACTCCAAAGGCACCGACTACGTTGATCTGGTGGCCAAGGAGCTGGGCATCGACGGCGAGAAGTACGACGGCGAGACCATGATCCACCTGCGCAAGTCCACCGCCGACTCCATCGCCGCCCTCAAGAAGCAGGCCATGGACGAGCTTTCCGCCGTCGGCGTCACCTTCCCGGTGAAAGTCCCCTTCTTCTTCGTGGCCGGCAACACCGTCCAGCAGGACAACGCCACCGTCCTCAAGCAGTGCTTCACCGATAGCTTCGGCGACGACTTCATCCAGCTGGAGCTTGGCACCTACGTCTCCAGCCTTGCCAAGGAGGTCCGCATCCCCAAGCTGCACGGCTTCGTCATCAACGGCTGGGGCGCAGACTTCGGCGACCCCATCAACTTCCTCGGTCAGGAGATCCTGCATGACTCCAACGCCTACTATGCCGTCAACTACTCCAACATCCCCCTCGTGGCGGAGAACCCCGCCGACTACCAGAAGGAGCTGGTAGAGGAGTTCGAGCAGTTCACCGACCTCGTCAACGCCGCCAACGCCATCGTGGACGACACCGATGCCCGCTACGAGGCCTTCGCAAAGGCCGAGGCCTACATGATCAACAACTCGCTGGCTGTCCCCTGCTACTACGACGTCCACTGGTGCCTCACCCATGTCAACGAGTACACCAAGATCAACGCCATGTTCGGCCCCTGCAACTACAAGTACATCAACTGGGAGACCAGCGAGGACGCCTACACCACGGCCCAGTACGAGGAGTTCGCCAAGGCATTCGACGCAGCAAAAGCTTAACTTTTTCTGAACTTTTTCCCCGCCGGGATCTCCTGTCCCCGGCCTATATCCCACACAGCGGGAGCTGTTCTCATCTCGAGAACAGCTCCCGCTGTTTTGTTTTTTGGCCGCTTTGTCTTATTTTCGTCACCCTTCATTGCGGTAAAGTAAATTTATTTCATGCATGTACGGCGTATTCCTTTCTTTTAGAAGAAAAAGCGATTTCCATTCCATTGACAACCATTTATTTCGATGGTACAATATATGTCGTGTTAAGGATTTTACGGGAGGAGCACAGGCACAGACAGAGGGGTCTGTTTCTGCGCTCTTTTGTATTCTCTGGCAATACAGGGAGGGCAGATGATCTCGTAAAAGAGTGGGAAATCGGCAGGGCACTGTACCCTGCGCCATAGAGCCGAGACACGAAAGAATAATTGGGAGGAAAACACAATGAACGCAAATTTTGAGTCTCATTCCATCAGCCGCCGCAGCTTCCTCAAGGCTTCCGGCGTCGTGGGCGCTGCAAGCATCCTGGCCGCTTGCGGTGGTTCTTCCAGCAGCACTGCTGCCAGCACCTCCGGTGCTGCCTCCGGCGCAGCCGCACCCGCAGCCGACGCCATCACCGATTACGTCTCCTTCGAGACCGCTAACCGTGAGCTGGAGACTTGGAACTTCCTGTACAGCCAGTCCGCTTCCGACCTGAACGTCACCACCAACTGCTGGGACGGTCTGCTGAGCTTCGACTGCTACGGCAAGGCAGTCCCCGCCATCGCATCCAGCTGGGAGCACAACGAGGACTCCACCGTCTGGACCTTCCACCTGCGCGACAATGTCGATTGGTGCGACGTCAACGGCGAGGTCAAGTCTCACCTGACCTCCAAGGACTTCCTCGTGGGCTTCGAGTGGGTCCTGAACGCCCTCAAGAACGAGGCCTTCAACACCTCCATGCCCTCTGAGACCGTCGTGGGCGCTGCTGAGTACTACGACCTGACCAAGGACAAGGGCGACGCTGCTGCTGACATGACCTACGAGGATATGCTGGCTGCCGGTGTCGGCGTCGAGGCACCGGACGACTACACTCTGGTCTTTACCTGCAAGGACCCCTGCCCCTACTTCGACACTGTCGCTGCCTATAACAGCTTCTACCCCGCCTCTGAGGACCTCATCAATGAGCTGGGCATCGATGGCTTCCGTGCCTGCGATTACTCCACCATGTGGTACAATGGTCCGTACCTCATCGAGGAGTACATCCAGCAGAACACCAAGAGCTTCATCCCCAACCCCAACTACTACGCTGCAAACGACTGCACCCGTTTCGAGCATCACACCATCACCATGATCCCCGACCTGTCCATGGGCCTGCAGCTGTACGAGAACGGCGAAGTCGATAACATCGACCTGACCGAGTCCAACCTGACCACCATCACCTCTGACTCCAACAACGAGCACAACAAGTTCCTGTGCGAGAAGCGCCCCACCAAGTACAGCTTCCAGATGCACCTGAACTTCCAGCGCAAGGATGAGAACGGCAATCTGGACGAGAACTGGAACAAGGCTGTTTCCAACCGCGCGTTCCGTCAGTGCTTCTACAAGGGCATCGACTTCACCAACTACTACGCCCGCACCAACAAGATCAACCCCCTGAAGTGCGAGAACGACTACTACACCATGCCCGGTGTCTGCTACAACACCAAGGGTGAGGAGTACACCACTCTGGTCGCCAAGGAGATGGGCTTCGACGGTCAGGCTTACGACGGCAAGACCATGATCCGCCACCGCGACAACGGCGGCGACATCGCCGACCTGAAGAAGCAGGCCATGGAAGAGCTGAGCGCCATCGGCGTCACCTTCCCCGTCCACTGCTACCACTACATCAAGAGCGGCGACACCACTGCTCTGGATACCGCCACCGTTCTGAAGCAGTGCTTCTCCGAGAGCTTCGGCGATGACTTCGTCGTGCTGGACATCGGCACCTACGTCTCTTCCCTCTACAAGGAAGTCCGTAACGTCCAGCTGCACTCCATCCTGCAGAACGGCTGGGGCGCTGACTTCGGCGATCCCGTCAACTTCCTCGGTCAGGAAGTCCTGAGCGACGACAACGCTTACTACGCTCAGACCACCTCTTGGATCGCAGCCGTCGAGGCCGACCCGAAGGATTACCAGAAGGATCTGCTGGCAGATTATCAGGAGTTCACCGATCTGGTCACTGAGGCAAAGGCTATTGTCACCGATACCGATGCACGCTATGCCGCATTCGCAAAGGCTGAGGCTTCCATGCTGAACAACGCACTGTGCATCCCCTGCCTGTACGAGGTTCTCTGGTGCCTGACCCATGTCAACGAGTACACCAAGATCAACGCCATGTACGGTCCCTGCAACTACAAGGCCGTCAACTGGGAGACCCGTCAGGGCGACGGCTACACCACCGAGGAGTACGAGGCTTTCTCCGCTGCATTCGATGCAGCAACCAAAGCCTGATGATTATTTTATAAAGGTTTGGTTATCATGTTAAAATACACCGTCAAGCGGCTGGCTCAGTCGCTCGTCACGATCTTATTGATCGCAACCATCGTCTTTCTGCTGATGCGCTGCCTGCCTACGGACTACTACTTCACGGAAGAACAGCTCATGAAGTTTACCGAAGAGCAGAAATACGCCGCACTGGAAGCCGCCGGTCTGACCGACCCCATCGGCACCCAGCTGCTGCACTTCTACAACGACCTGCTCCATCTGGACTTCGGCACGTCCCGCCGCATCCAGAACGGTGCCTCCGTCGTGAAGGTCATCGGCAAGAAGTTCGGCGTCTCCATGCGCCTCGGCCTGATCTCTGCCGGCATCTCGCTGGTGGTGGGCGTTCTGCTGGGCATCCTGCAGACCGCCTTCAAGGACAAGGTCTTTGACTGGATCGGCACTGCCTACACCGTTTTCGTCAACGCGGTGCCCTCTCTGGTCTCCTATTCGCTGGTGCTGGTGTTCGGCTCCAAGTATCTGGGCTTCCCCACGCTGTACTCGACCCGCAACGTCGGCCCGTCCAGCGTGCTGCCCATCGTCTGCCTGTCGCTGGCTTCCATCGCAGGCTATGCCCTGTGGACCCGCCGCTACATGGTGGATGAGCTGACCCGCGACTATATCAAGCTGGCCCGCGTCAAGGGCCTCAGCTCCAGCGAGATCATGTTCAAGCACGTCCTGCGCAACGCCATGGTCCCCATGGTGCAGTATATCCCCCAGTCCATCCTGCTGACGGTGGGCGGCTCTCTGCTGATGGAGCGGTTCTTCTCCGTCCCCGGCATGGGCCCCCTGCTGACCGACGCCATCCAGCGCTATGACCTGAACGTCGTGCAGACGCTGGTCATCCTCTACGCTGTACTGGGCATCGTGGGTGTTTTTATGGGCGACGTGCTGATGATGCTCGTTGACCCGCGCATTACTCTGACCGGAAAGGAGGCCGCACGCTGATGGCAAAAGCATCGGATTTTGAGGGCAAGAAGCAGGACGAACTGTTCTACTTCGTCGAGTACTCTCCGGAGGAAGCCGAGCGTGTCGGCTACTCCAACTACAGCTACTGGGGTTCTGTCGTCCAGAACTTCCTCAAGCACAAGGCTGCTGTCGTCTGCCTGTTCCTGTTCCTGTTCCTCGTGGTCTTCTCCTTCATCGCACTGGCCATCGGCAAGTACGATTATCAGACGCTGGTGACGGATTCCTCTCTGGCGTTCCAGAAGCCCAACGGTGAATACTGGTTCGGCACCGACAACCTCGGCCGCGACTACTGGTGTCAGGTGTGGTACGCCACGCAGGTGTCCATCCGTCTGGCCCTCATCGTCGCCGTGGGCGAGAGCATCCTCGGCGTCATCATCGGCCTGATCTGGGGCTATGTCCGTGAGCTGGACCGCTTCTTCACGGAGCTGTACAACCTCATCGACAATGTGCCCTACATCATCTACATGACCCTGATCGCACTGGTCGTCGGCCAGAGCTTCACCATCATGGCCGTCTCGATGATCGCCATCGGCTGGCTGGTCATGGCCCGCCGCGTTCGCAACATGGTGTTCATGTTCCGCGACCGCGAGTACAACCTCGCGTCCCGCTGCCTTGGCACCCCGCTGTGGCGCGTCCTGACCAAGAACATCCTGCCGTATCTGGTCTCCGTCATCATCCTGCGCATGGCGCTGAGCATCCCCGCCACCATCAACCTCGAGTCCACCCTGTCCTATCTGGGCATCGGTCTGGGCATCGAGACCCCGTCGCTGGGCCTCATCCTGAGCAAGGTGCGCGGCTTCTTCCTCGACTACCCCTACCTGCTGGTCTTCCCCGCATCCATCGTGTCCATCATCTCCATTTCCTTCTATATCATGGGCAACGCTTTCTCGGATGCTGCTGACCCGCGCAACCACGTTTAACAGATGGGAGAGAAAATCACAAAAATGGATAGACAACCGATCATCTCTGCCAAAGACGTGGAGATCACCTTTAGCCTGCGCGGCAAAAAGCTGAACGCGATCCGCAAGTGCTCGCTGGACCTGTACGACGGCGAGACACTGGCCATCGTGGGCGAGTCCGGCTCGGGCAAGTCCGTATTCACCAAGACCTTCGTGGGTATGCTGGATGTCAACGGTAAGATCACCGGCGGCTCCATCCTGTACGAGGGCCGCGACATGACCAAGTTCACCGAGAAGGACTGGCTGGGCGTGCGCGGCAAGAAGATCGCCATGGTCATGCAGGACCCGATGACCAGCCTGAACCCGCTGAAGAAAATCGGCAAGCAGATCCAGGAGAGCATCGAGCACCATCAGGGCCTGAAGGGCGAGGCCGCCAAGAAGGCCGCCATCGAGATGCTGGCCAAGGTCGGCATCCCCGACCCGGAGCGCCGCTACGAGCAGTATCCTCATGAGTTCTCCGGCGGTATGCGTCAGCGCGTGGTCATCGCCATCGCTGCTGCCTGCCGTCCGCAGGTGCTCATCTGCGACGAGCCGACCACCGCTCTGGACGTGACCATTCAGGCACAGATCCTGCAGCTCATCCGCGACCTGCAGAAAGAGCTGGGCATGTCGGTCATCTACATCACCCATGACTTGGGTGTTGTGGCCAACGTGGCCGACCGCGTGGCCGTCATGTACGCCGGCCAGATCGTCGAGTACGGCACCGTGGAGGAGATCTTCTACGATGCATGGCATCCCTACACTTGGGCGCTGCTGCAGGCTCTGCCTCAGCTGGGCACCAAGGGCGAGGCTCTGCCCACCATCGACGGCACGCCGCCGAACCTGTTCAATGAGATCAAGGGTGACGCATTTGCGCCCCGCAACAAGCACGCGCTGGCTATCGACTTCGTGGCAGAACCTCCGTTCTTTCAGGTGTCCGAGACCCACGCGGCAAAGACTTGGTATCTGGACCCGCGCGCTCCCAAGATCGAGCGTCCGCACTCCATCCAGAACCTGCGTGAAAAAATGGGAAAGATGGGAGGTTCCAACTTAAATGGCTGAACGCGAAAAGCTGATTGAGCTGAAAGACCTTCAGATCACCTTTGGCTCCGGCAAAAAGAAGTTCGTGGCCGTGGACCACGTCAATTTTGACATCTACAAGGGCGAGACCTTCTCGCTGGTCGGCGAGTCCGGCTCCGGCAAGACCACCATTGGCCGTGCCATCTGCCGCATCAACCCGACCTCGGGCGGCGACATCTTCTTCAAGGGCCAGAAGATCAACGGCAAGATCCCCAAGGAGCTGGACCGCGAGGTCATCCGCAAGGTGCAGATGATCTTTCAGGACCCCATGGCCTCTCTGAACGAGCGCGCCAAGGTCGAGTACATCGTGGCGGAGGGTCTGCTGAACCACCACCTGTACAAAGATCAGGATGACCTGCACGAAAAGGTCATGAACGCTCTGCACGAGGTCGGTCTGCTACCGGAGTTTGCCTCCCGCTTCCCCCATGAGTTCTCGGGCGGCCAGCGCCAGCGCATCGGCATCGCCCGTGCGCTGGTCATGGAGCCGGAGTTCATCGTGGCCGACGAGCCGATCTCCGCACTGGACGTCTCCATCCGTGCACAGGTGCTGAACCTGCTGAACAGCATGAAGAAGTCCCGCGGTCTGACTTACCTGTTCATCGCGCACGACCTGTCGGTCGTCCGGTTCATCTCCGACCGCATCGCCGTCATCAGCAAGGGCCGCATCGTGGAGCTTGCAGAGGCTGAAGAGCTGTTCCTCCATCCCCTGCACCCCTACACCAAGGCTCTGCTGAGCGCCGTCCCCATCCCCGACCCGGGTCTGGAAAAGAAGAAGAAGCTTCTGGTCTACGACCCCTCCTGCCACGATTACAGCGTGGACAAGCCGGTCTGGGAAGAGATCGCAAACGGCCACTTCGTCTATGGCAACCAGAAGGAGCTGGAAGGCTACCGCAAGGAATACCAGAGCCAGCTCTAAGCACGGTCACTTGACTGTATTTTAACACAAATGCCCCGCCGCATTGGGAATCTCCCTTTTGCGGCGGGGTTTTGTGCTGTAGAAAAACGAGGCCGCCTCCCGACTCTGCGCCGGGAAGCGGCCTCCTTGTGTTTTATATCAGTCTTGCACCGGGCTTCGGCTCGTGGGCCTGCCAGAGAGTGATCCACTCGGGCAGGCGCAGGGCCTTCAGCCGCTCCGGGAGGGCGGCAAGGTCGCCGCCGGTGAGATACCACCCACCGCCCAGAGCCGCCAGCGCCAGCAGCAAGAGCACTGCCAACAGGACGCGGAGGGGATGCTTCTTCTTTTGTGGCCGGGGCTTGGCCCCGCCCTGCGGCGGGGTTTCGGCGTGGTTCTGGGCGGCCTGTCCGGCGGGGAGGAAGCCCGTCCCCTCTGCCTGCGGCAGACCGGCGGCGGCGCGGCGTATCATGTCCAGCAGCCAGAGCGCGGCGTTGTCCGCTGCGGGGACCGTGCGGAGCCAGCAGCCCTTTTTCGCACTGAGCACCAGAACATGGTCGCTCTCCCGCTCCGCACAGGCCACAGCCAGCTCTGTGCCCACGATGCGGCGGGCCGCCTGCGCCCGGGCAAGGGCCAGACGGACGGGTTCGGGCTTGTCCCCCTCCCCGCCGAGCTTGGCCCGGGCACGCTTTTCGATCTGGGGGCCGGTCTTGGCGTCGGCGTAGCTCATGGTGCCGAAGTCGTAGACCTTCTCCGCGCCGGGCACCTTCTCGAGCCGGGCTTCCAGCAGAGCGCCAGCGGCGGCATCGCCGCAGGCCAGCAGGCGGTCATGGGCTTCCAGCGCCTGCACGGCGGCTGCCGCCAGACTGGTATCCCCTGCCCCATACACATCTGCACCGAAGCTGCTGCGCAGGCTCTGGGCCGCTTTCTTCAGCCCAGAGGGCGTGTCTGCATGGACAGCCAGCAGCGTCTCTGCGCCCCGGCACTTCCACTGGGCCTCTGCCCTCCACTGGGGCGCAAACCGCGCCACCGCAGCTGCCAGCCGTCCCTGCGGCGCACCGTACAGGCGCAGCACACAGCGGGTCTCCTCTGCCAAATCCCATCAACCCCTTATTATGATGTTTCCCGGACGAAAGCCCTGTCCAGCGCGGCCAGCGCCGCGTCGTCCGACTGCCGGGCGGCGGTGAGGGCCTGCGTCCCTTCGGGGATCTTGCCCTGCGCCAGACGCAGCCCCATCTCCAGTGCCGCCTGTGCGGCCCGGGCACGCACCAGCGCACGGTCGGGCCGGGAGACGAAGAGCTTTTTGACATAGGCCACGCCATCCCGGGCAGCGCCGAGATAGACGGTGCCCACAGGGCGGACCTCATCGCCGCCGGTCGGGCCGGCCACGCCGGTGACGCTCAGGGCGATGTCGGCCCCCGAGGCCGCTGCCGCGCCCAGCGCCATCTGTGCCGCCACGGGAGCGGACACGACGTTGTATTTCCCGATGACCGCCGGGTCCACGCCCACGAGCTTGGTCTTGGCCTGCTCCCAGTAGGTCACGAAGCCATAGCCGAACACCTCGCTGGAACCGGACACGGAGGTCAGCCGCTGGGCGATGAGTCCGCCGGTGCAGCTCTCAGCGGTGGAGATGGTCAGACCCTTTTCCTTCAGGGTATCCACCACCGTCTCTTCCAGCCCGGCCACATCCTCATCATACACCGCATCGCCCAGCGTATCATAGAACTTTTTGGCATATGCGCGGCACATTTTTTCGCCGTCCTCGTCGGAGCGGGCGCGGGCCGTGATCCGGATCTCGCACTCGCCGGTCTTGCAGTAGATGGCGGCGGTGGGATTCGGGTTTTCCAGCAGGTCACGGACTCTATACTCGATGTCGCTCTCGCCGCCCAGCACCCGGAGGGTGACGGAGTGGAGGGTGCAGTTCTGGCGCTCCATCAGCAGGGGGCGGACGCTCTCAGTCCACATGGCTTTCATCTCGTGGGGCACGCCGGGCATGAGGACAGCACAGCGGCCATCCTGCTCGAACCATGCACCGGGCGCAGTCCCATGGTTGTTGATGATCTTATGGCCCTTGGCGGGCACCATCGCCTGCTTGCGGTTGTTGGGGGTCGTCTCGCGGCCGGTACGGGCAAAGTAGCCGGTGATCTTCTCCCACTCGGACGCATCGAAGACCAGCTCGTCGCCGAAGCAGGCGGCGACGGTCTCTTTGGTCAGGTCGTCCGCCGTGGGGCCGAGGCCGCCGGTGAAGACCAGCAGGTCGCAGCGGCTCTTGGCCTCGTTAACGAAGTCGGCCAGACGGTCATGGTTGTCGCCGATGGTGCTCTCCCGCTGGACGGTGATGCTCAAATCGGCCAGCTCCCGGCTGAGGTACTGCGCGTTGGTGTTGAGGATATTGCCGAGAAGAAGCTCGGTGCCCACACTGATGATCTCTGCTGTCATGGCTCAGCCCTCGAATTCCACGTCGTCGGTGATGCGCAGACGGATGCGCTCGGTGGCCTCGGCAGCTTCGGCTTCCAGCTGGGCCAGACCGGGCATCCCGGCCTCGGCCTCAAGGATCTCTTCCAGCTCGGGGCGGATCTTCGGGTGCGGCGGGGTGAAGATGGTGCAGCAGTCCTCGTAGGGCAGGATGCTCGTCTCAAAAGTATTGATGTGGCGGGCCGTCTCGACGATCTCGGTCTTATCCATGCCGATCAGGGGGCGGAGGATAGGCAGGTCCTGCGCGGCATCGGTGCACTGCAGGGCCTTGACGGTCTGGCTGGCCACCTGTGCAAGGCTCTCGCCGGTGACGAGGGCCTCACAGCCCTGCTTCTTGGCGATGATGTTGGCAATGCGCATCATGCTGCGGCGCATCAGGACGGTAAAGAGGACGTCCGGAGCGTTGTCGCGGATGTACTCCTGCGGCTTGGTGTAGGGCACCACAAAGAGGTTGGTGCTGCCGGTATAGGGGGTGATCCGCTGGGCCAGCGCCTTGACTTTCAGTTTTGCACGCTCCGAAGTATACGGAGGGGACGCAAAATGGATGTGGTCGAGGCCGAGACCGCGCTTTGCCATCCGGTACGCCGCCACCGGGCTGTCGATGCCGCCGGAGAGCATATTGAGGGCGCGGCCGGAGGTGCCCACCGGCAGGCCGCCCTCACCCTGTATTTTCGGGCCGTGGATATACGCACCGTAATCGCGGATCTCCACGATGACCTTGAACTGCGGGTTCTTGACGTCCACCCGCAGGTAGTTGTGCTTGCCCAGCAGGTAAGCACCCAGCTCCCGCATCAGCTCAGGGCTGGTCATGGGGAAAGTCTTGTCCGAGCGGCGGGCCTCCACCTTGAAGGTCTTGATGCCATGGAGACTGTCGCCCAGATAGTCCTCGGCGGTCTGGCAGATGGTGTCAAAGTCCTTCTCGCAGACCACGGCGCGGCTGAGCGCGGCGAGACCGAACACCTTGCTCACCCGCTCAAAGGCGAGGTCCATGTCGATGTCGTCCTCCTCCGGCTCCATGTAGAAGGTGGACTGGGTGCAGTAGACGCGGAACTTGCCCACCGTCTTGAGGCGGTAGCGCAGGATCTTCATCATCGTCGATTCGAACTGGTTGCGGTTGAGGCCCTTCAGGGACATCTCGCCCTGATAGCCCATAATGACTTCTCGCATAGTAGTTACTCCTGATATTATGTTGTGCGTTCGTCGGTGTTCCGGGAGTTTCTCCGAGGACCGTCCGCTGGGGTGGGACCCTGTTGCCGAAGGCAATAGGGCGGGCGATGGAATGGCCCGATTCGTGTCCGAGGAGAAAGCTCCCGGAACACGCCCCTTACTTTCTGATTTTCTGCAAATGCTTCATGCCGTCCTCAAAGCGCTCGAGGAAGGCATCCACGTCCTCCGGGGTGTTGTCGGCACAGAAGGACACTCGGATGGCCGTATCAATGGCCAGCGGGTCACGGCCCATCGCCGCCAGCGTGTGGCTGGGCTGTCCCCTGCCGCAGGCGCTGGCCGACGAGACATAGATCTGCTTCTCCGACAGCCACGCCAGCATGGTCTCGCTCTTGATGCAGTTCTCGCTGAAGTTCAGCACCTCAGGCACCGCCCCCGCCGGGCTGTTGATCTCCACCTCCGGGAAGATGGAAAGGCCGGCGCGCAGACGGTCGTTGAGGGCACGCATGGCCTTGTCGCGGCTCCGGATGCTGCCCGCAAGGCGGGTGGCTGCGGCGGCGAGGCCCATCGCGTAGGGCAGGTTCTCGGTGCCGGGGCGGAGGCCGCGCTCCTGCTCGCCGCCGAGGTAAGGCGGCTGGAACGCCTGCACCAGCCGGTCGCTCAGATAGAGGGCACCGACGCCCTTGGGCGCGTGGATCTTGTGGCCGCTGACCGCCATCGTGTCGATGTTGTCCAGCTTGATGGGCACCCGCATCCACGCCTGCACCGCGTCCACATGGACGATGGTGCGGCTGTTGCGGCGCTTGACCTCCGCGGCCAGACGCTCCACATCGTTGCGGGTGCCGATCTCGTTGTTGACCATCATACAGGCCACGAGGATGGTATTCTTGTCCACCGCTTCCAGCATCCTGCCCATGTCCAGCGTGCCGTCAGGCTGCGGGGCCACCACAGTGACATGATAGCCCTGCGCGGCCAGACGCTCCAGCGGGCGCTGGACGCTGGGGTGCTCGAAGCCCGACACCACGATGCCCTTGCCGAAGGTGCGGGTCTGGGCCGCGCCCAGAAGGGCCAGATTGTTGCCCTCGCTGCCGCAGGAGGTGAAGTACAGCTCCTTCGACTTGCAGCCCAGCGTGCGGGCCACAGCAGCGCGGGCCGCGTTCAGGGCCTCTTCGCTCCGCGCTCCCGGGGCGTAGAGGCTGGACGGATTGGCCCAGTGCTCCCGCATGGCCTTGTCTATCACGTCTGCCACCTCGGGAGCAACGATGGTGGTGGCGGCGTTGTCCAGATAATGCAGTTCTGGATTTTGCAGCATAATTTCATTCCTGCCTTTTGTGCATAAAATATCAGATTAAGTATACCACAAAGTTCCGCAGAACGCAAAATATTCGTGCAGCAAAAAAGGGGCCGCCCCCTTGCTGGGTATCCGTAAAACAGTTTTCGAAAAATGACACGGCAACTGCCTGTCAGGATTGGTTACGGAGTACCCGGCTAGGCCGAGGAAGCATCAAGTCCCATGTCCGCACCGTTAAGGTGTTGGGTATGGGGCTTTTTGCATTTCAGGAACGTATACACCTCTGGAAAGGTGTAACACACTAGACTTTGTACCAAAGTCGTGTGCCAAGGGTGCTGCGCCCCTTTGGAATCCCTGCTCACATCGCCTGTGGGCGATGTGGATTCGCCGGACAGAAAGCTCTCACAAAAGGCATACCCGGTTGTCTGCGGCGAGAAAAAGGCACTTCTGCGGAAGTGTAATAACCCACTATGACACTTTCATCCCTGCGGTCTGCAAAGTGTAGTGGGCTCTCCGAGGGGGAACGGCTGTATAGGGTGCGTTTCGAGCAAATCGCTGTGTACGTGCGTACGGGAGAAGTTGGTACGCACGTACGCAATAAAACGGCCAAGTTCTCCTATATAGGGGTGTTCTTTCATCGGAGAGTATGGTATACTCGGCTTAGCCCAGTAAATCGAAATTTTCGGAGGCAAAGATTATGAAGAAAAAAGCAACAATAGTGTCTGTTATCATTGGGATTCTTGCTGTAGCTGCAATTATTGTATTTTCTGCATACCGGTCTTCGGAATCCTATAGAAAGGCAAAGGCAGCAATACAGTGGGACTGCTCTGTGACCTGTACAGAAGAATCAACTTCTGCTAAGTATGTAATCACATACTCTGATGTAAAAGTTTTATCCAAAACAGGTACACTAACAATTCAAAATAAAAATGATTTTGACATTGTAGTTCATTTGCTTTGCGAAGGTGAACAGGAAGTCGTATCTGACAATATTCCGGCGAACAGTTTTTATTCTTTTACGAATGTTACGGATAAAGAATATACGGTGGGTATTCATGCGGATGTTGGTGTAGCTGCTGACATTAGGGTCGTTGTATATGATGGAAAAGACACAGAGCCATATACCAAATAGCGCGACTAGCTAAACTCGATAAAATAGTACTTGCAGAGGTGAGCATATTTGAAAAAACATCAATGTCCATGTTGTGGGCATTTTACCTATACTGTTCCACCGGAAGAAGACTGCGGGTATATTTGCCCCGTTTGCTTTTGGGAAAACGATCCATTTATTGCTTCTGATGATGACCCCAGCGACTCAAACCACGGAATAACTCTAAACGAAGCAAAAGCCAATTATTTGGAATTTGGCGCCTGTGAAGAAGAAATGTTGCGTTATGTTCGTCCGCCCGAAAGCGATGAGAATGGACACTCGTAACCCAAACTTCTAGTTTGCCGTACTCGCTCTAAGCAGGGTTTGGGGCAGGCACGCCCCAACAAGAAACAGTCCCAAAGGGGACAGGAAATTTTCGAGTATTGAAAATTTGTGGCCACGGGACGATTCTTGCTCTCACGAAAACCCATATTTTTGAAAAAACGCTTTCCGCAGCCAAAGGAGGATGCACCATGAAAAAAGAGATCGAAGCCTTTGTCAACGCAGCCAACGAGCAGGAGTTGGAAGCCGCATGGAACAACCTCTCGGCAGAGGAACAGCGAGTTTTCGAGCAACTCATGGAGGAAGACTCACCCGAAGATGCACTGGCATTTTTCGCCCAGCTGTATGACGATGCCCCGAAAGAGCAGACCAGCGAGACTGTGAGCATCTCCGAAAATGAAATCTACTTCAAGCGGAAGCCCTTGACCGAAGAGCAGAAGAAACACGGCTCTTATGTGGACGAGAACGGCAACCTCCATGTCAAGAACCTGTCCGCTTTCTGGATTCCGGAACTGACCACCACGGAGAAAGTCGGTCACACCACCTACACCGTGACCGGCAGCTATGAGGGCAAGGAATCCTTTTTGAAGAAGCTGGAGCGCATTGTTGCCAAGAACGCCCAGCAAAAATTTGAAGATGAGGGTGCAGACGAATGACAACTGCGCCCAATTCTGCTATACTTGACCCGGTAACCAATCCTGTACTGACAGTTGCTCCACAGAGTAAGGAGGACACAACAATGTCTGGAGCAACGAATAAAATCACCGCACTTTACTGCCGACTGTCGCAAGAGGACGCACGGCTCGGCGAAAGCCTGTCCATTGAGAACCAGAAGGCTATCCTTCTGGAATACGCCAAAAAGAACCACTTCCCGAACCCGGTGTTCTTTGTGGATGATGGCTACTCCGGCACGAACTATGACCGCCCCGGCTTTCAGAGTATGCTGGTCGAGATCGAAGCAGGGCGTGTAGGAATCGTTATCACGAAAGACCTGTCCCGACTGGGGCGCAACTCTGCCTTGACGGGTCTGTACACAAACTTTACCTTTCCCCAGTATAGCGTTCGCTACATTGCCATTAACGACAATTACGACACCATTGACCCGAACAGCGTAAACAACGATTTTGCGGGTATTAAGAACTGGTTCAACGAGTTTTACGCCCGCGATACCAGCCGCAAGATTCGGGCTGTCCAGAAGGCCAAGGGAGAGCGTGGAGTGCCGCTGACGGTCAATGTTCCGTACGGCTATGTAAAAGACCCGGAGAACCCGAAGCATTGGCTTGTTGACCCGGAAGCGGCTGCGATTGTGAAGCGCATCTTCTCCATGTGCATGGAGGGACGTGGCCCGACCCAAATTGCAAACCAACTGTGGGTGGACAATGTTCTGACTCCCACCGCCTACAAGCTGAGCCATGGCCGGAGTACAAACGCACCTGCCCCGGAAGACCCTTACCGCTGGGATAAAAGAGCAGTAAGTTTGATTCTGGAACGCCGGGAGTACACTGGCTGCACAGTCAACTTCAAGACCTATACTAACTCTATCTGGGATAAAAAGAGACATCTGAATCCTGTGGAAAATCAGGCTATCTTCCCGGATACACATGAGCGCATTATTGACGATGATGTGTTTGAAAAGGTTCAGGAGATTCGTAACCAGCGTCACCGCATGACTCGGACAGGCAAGAGCAGCATTTTCTCCGGTATGGTCTACTGCGCTGACTGCGGTTCCAAGATGCAATATGGTTCGTCCAACAACAGGGACTTCAGTCAAGACTTCTTTGATTGCTCTCTGCACAAGAAGAACGGGAGCAAGTGCAAGGGACACTTCATCCGAGTAAAGGTTCTGGAAGGACGTGTACTGAGTCATGTTCAGCGGGTGACGGACTACATTCTCCGTCATGAAGACTACTTCCGCAAGGTCATGGAGGAGCAGCTTCGGGTGGAAAGCACCGAAAAGCTGACCGTCCTGAAGAAGCAGCTTGCCCGGAATGAGAAGCGGATTGTAGACCTCAAACGGCTGTTCATGAAAATCTACGAGGACAACGCCAATGGAAAGCTGAGCGATGACCGCTTCGACATGATGAGCCAGAGCTACGATGCCGAACAGAAGCAGCTGGAAGAGGAATCCCTCTCTATCCAACAGGAAATCGAAGTACAGGAACAGCAAATCGAGAATATTGAAAAATTCGTCCAGAAAGCGCACAAGTACGTTCATATTGAAGAACTCACTCCCTATGCTCTCCGTGAACTGGTGTCGGCTATCTATGTAGATGCCCCGGATAAGTCCAGCGGAAAGCGGGTGCAGCACATCCATATCAAGTACGACGGGCTGGGGTACATCCCTCTGGATGAACTGGAAGCAAAAGAAAAGGCGTGACCGAAGTCACGCCAAATCTTCCCCATTTAGGGAACTTTTGCAAATACTGTTTTATGGGAACTCTGCTCTTGCGGGGCAGCCCCTTTCAGCAGCTTGCGATTTGGGTTCAGACGTTCTCGTTTGCCTTCTGCAGCCAGATGCTGCCGATGTCCAGCGCATTGTACAGGCCGTTCTTGGTGGTCTGACGGGCCACGCGGGCCTCACGGGGCTTGGATTCATCGGTAGAGAGCAGCTGCAGATGGACCTTGTCTGCCACATCCACGCCGCCCACCGTCTTGGTGGACTGGATCTGCAGATAAAGCACATACGGGTCGGTCATACAGCCATAATACAGCTCATTGTCCTTGCGGACGAGGGGCTTGCCTTTATAAGTCAATTTCGGAGTAAATGGCATCGTGAAAGCCTCCCTATCATATTTGATTCACTTTAGTATATCATATTTATAATAGGAAACGCAAGGGCAGGCCCCCTGAATATAGGAATTTTTCCTCACGGGTTGCACGGGCCGGAGCGGTGCTGTATAATAGGGGTGAAAGCTATCGTTCCGCCACAGGAGGACATTATGGCAGATTATCAGGAATATCGCCGCCGCATCCTTCACCGGCGCTGGCGCAGGGTGTTCATCACCGCCGCGCTGCTCATCCTTTTGGTGCTTCTGGCCGCTGTGGGCATCCTCTGGAAGCGTCTCCACCGTGAGCCGTCCCCCAATACCGCCCAGCAAGGTCCCACCATCCTGCAGCAGGAGCTGACCGGCAGCGAGTGGAACACCATCAGCTACACTCCGGCCCGCCGCCTCAACGTCCAGACCCTCGACAACGGCATGACCGCGATGGATTTCCGCCTTGCAGCCCAGACCGCCAGCCCCGCCGTGGAGCGGAGCAGCTTTTCGGACGTCAGCTTCTTGGGCGACAGCCTAACGCAGGGGATGCAGCTGTACGACACCGGCCTGCCCAACGCCCATTTCTGCGCCTACAAGGGCGTCGGCCCCAACGCCGTCGTCAACAACACCACCTGCCGCCGGGCCGACGGCGAAAAGGAGATCCCGATGGAGGCGCTGGCCTCCCAGCAGCCCCGGGCGCTCTACATCCTGCTGGGCACCAATGTGCTCACCGCCGACAACGACTATTCCAGCTTCCTCACCTACTACCGGCTGATGCTGGACATGATCTCGCAGGCGCTGCCCAACACGAAGATCTACGTCCAGTCCATCACCCCCGTCCGGCCTGAAGTGAGCCAGAAGTCCCCCGGTCTCTACAAACAGCGCCTGTGTGAGATCAACGACGCCCTCTCGGCCATCGCACTGGAAAAGGGCTGCACCTTCCTGAACCTCTGGGAGGCGCTGGCCGACGAGAACGGCGACCTGATCGCCGAATACGCCCAGCCGGACGGCTACCATCTGCTGCCCGCTGGGTATGACGCATGGGTGGAGTATCTCTGCACCCACACCTGACCGAACCATAAACATAAATGAGAGATGCTGCCCCCAGAGCTTTCCGAGGCTTTGCTTTGCCCGGTCTGCTCCGGGGCAGCATATTTTTTTCGGGGTGTAACTGGGCCGAAAACGCTGCAGGCGAAGCAATGCAGCCCCCATCGGCTTCAGCAAAAAGAAAAGCACCGTACTTCCTGCGAAGTACGGTGCTTTTTTGGTGGAGAATAGCGGGATCGAACCGCTGACCTCTTGCATGCCATGCAAGCGCTCTCCCAGCTGAGCTAATCCCCCAGAGCTGGTGTGTCGTCCCTGACGACGTGGTTTATTATACCAGTCAAAAGAGCAGTTGTCAACATCTTTTTTTCAAAATCGTGCAAAAAAATCCCGCCGGAGCTTTTCAGGCTCCGGCGGGACTCTTATTCCGGTATCATTCAGGCCTTAGCATACTGGCGGTCGAAGATCTGGGGGGCCGCCTTGATGAGCAGCACAGCACCCACCACGGTCAGGAGAGTCTCCGGCAGCATATAGCTGGCGTTGTACCCGAGGCTGTAGGTCCATGCGCTCAGGCCCTCATTCAGGTTGCCCCAGACGAGGACGCCGGACAAAAAGCTGCACATAAAGCGCAGGAAGCCTGCAACAGCCGTACCGACGGCCACGCCGACCATCCGGTTCTTGAAGGGGCGGGCAAAGAACTCCGCCGTGCCCAGCGCCATGAACGCCACCAGATAGTCCAGCAGGATCTCGCCGAGGAAATAGAGGAAGGTGGGCGTCGGGGGTGCCCAGAAGCCCAGAAGCATCTGCAGGCAGCCGTTCACCAGACCGGTGAACAGACCCCACTTGACGCCGTGGCGGAAGGAGACGAGCACAAAGGGCAGCATACTCAGCAGAGTGACGCTGCCGCCGTTGGGCATGGTGAAAATTTTGATGTTGGACAGCACGGTGCCGATGGCGATCATCAGCGCGCACTCCACCAGCACCCGGGTCTTGGAGTAAGATTTCGACATGAGGATTCCTCTTCTCATAACAATAGTACACAAAAACAAAATGCGCCTGCTTTTCTGGCAGGCGCACGGGCTGTTTGTGAAAATCGGGACCTTTCCGCAAACTACCTACGCCGGCATTACCCGGATCAGGTTCAAGGGTCTCTGCTTACAGCAGATCTCAGCCTCACGGCGCCCCTGTTTTCATGTCCGCTTTCAGTATAGCCGCTCTGCGTCAAAAGTCAAGCCCCCGGCAGCATATCGGGCCAGCCGGACACATATTCTGGAACAAGCACATTTTGGCGGGAGGGAGCAGTCATGAAAGGTGATCCGGAACAGCGGGCGCTGCTGCTGGGAGAGTACATCGTGGAGCATGGAGCCACCGTGCGGGCGGCGGCGCGGGCCTTCGGATGCAGCAAATCCACCGTCCACAAGGACGTGTCGGTGCGGCTGCGGACGGTAGGGCCGGAGCTGTTCCGGCAGGTGCAGATGGTGCTGGCCCGGAACAAAGCCGAGCGCCACCTGCGGGGCGGCGCAGCCACCCGGGAGAAGTACCATAAGCCCCGATAACAAGAGCGGCGGTGCACTGTGTACCGCCGCTTTTGTCATGTCTGCCGGTGGAACTGCTCCAGTGCCGCCTTTTCCAGACGGCTCACCTGCGCCTGACTGATGCCGATCTCCTGCGCCACCTCCATCTGCGTCTTACCCTTGAGATACCGCAGCTCCATGATACGCTTCTCTCGCGGGGTGAGGCCCGCCACGGTCTGGCGGAACTGCAGCCCGCTGATCCAGCTGTCCTCGCCGTCGGGGTCGCGTACCTGATCGATGACGTAGACGGCATCCCCGCCGTCGGCGTAGACCGGCTCCTCGAGGCTCAACGGCTCCACCACCGATTCCAGCGCCGCCGACACCTCCCGGCGGGGCAGGCCGGTCTTCTGGGCGATCTCCTCCACGGTCGGCTCACGGCCCAGCTGCTTTTCCAGCTCCTCGCGGGACTGCATGGCCCGGTAGGCCGTGTCCCGGAGGCTGCGGCTCACCCGCAGGGCGTTGTTGTCCCGCAGGAATCGCCGTATCTCGCCGATGATCATCGGCACACCGTAGGTGGAGAACCGCACCTGCTGGGCCGGGTCGAAGTTGTCGATGGCCTTGATGAGGCCGATGCACCCCACCTGAAAGAGGTCGTCCATGTTCTCGCCCCGCTGCGAAAAGCGCTGCACGACGCTGAGCACCAGCCGCAGGTTGCCCTCGATCATGCTTTGACGAGCCGCCTTGTCCCCTGCCCGCGCCCGGGTGAGCAGGTCGCGCTTCTCCTGCTCGGACAGGATCGGCAGCTCGGCGGTGTTCACACCGCACAGTTCCACCTTGTTGTACATCCTCTCTAGCCTCCGGTGTCTTAGTTTCACCGGAAGTATGGCCGCAGGGACGGGGTAACATTCATTCCAAATTTTGTTGGCCTCTATAGCAAGGCCCGGTCTTTTGTGCAAAATTGCACTTCCAGCAGTCAGCAGAAAGTGACCCGGCTTGCCAATGGCTCCCCCTTTGGGGGAGCTGGCGCAAAGCGCCTGAGAGGGCTACTCTCCCAGCTGCTCCCTCAGCTGCCGTATGATGCGCTTTTCCAGTCGGGAGATGTAGCTTTGGCTGATGCCGATGGCATCGGCCACCTCCTTCTGGGTCCGCTCCACGCCGTCCAGCAGGCCGAAGCGCAGCTCCATGATCTGCCGCTCCCGGGGCGAGAGCTGCTCCACCGAGCGGCGGAGGCTGGCCCGCTCGGCGTCCTGCTCAAGGCGCTGGCCCACCTGATTTTCCTCGCTGCTCAGCACGTCCGACAGCAGCAGCTCGTTGCCGTCGCCGTCGATGTTCAGCGGCTCGTCAATGCTGGCCTCCTGCCGACGGTTGGAGCTTTTGCGCAGGTACATCAGGATCTCGTTGCCGATGCAGCGGCTGGCGTAGGTGGCCAGCTTGATGCTCCGCTCCGGGGTGAAGGTGTTCACGGCCTTGATGAGGCCGATCGTCCCGATGGACACCATATCCTCCGAGGGGACGCCGCTGCCCTCATACTTCTTGGCAAGGTAGACCACCAGCCGCAGATTGTGGGTGATCAGCGCATCCCGGGCGTCGGGGTCACCGTCGGCCATCCGGGCCAGAAGGGCTTTTTCCTCTTCCGGGGTCAGGGGCGGGGGCAGCCCCGGCCCGCCGCTGAGGTAGTGCGCGCCGCCCGTCCAGCTGAGTCTGGCCCAAAGGCCCTGCAAAAACTTTACAAATCGTTGAAACACAGGCAGATTTCCTCCCATCGTATCCTCATTTCCCCAACAGCGACGCCATCTCCGCGCTGACGAGGGCCGTCCAGCCGCCCTGCGGGGGCGGCGTATCGCAGAAGGCCGCATAGATGCCCTCCTGTGCCCTGCCGCCGCAGGAAAGCGCAGCGGGCAGGGCGGGCAGCAGACAGTGGCCCGCAACGGTCTGGCAGGGCACGAACCGCACGCCCCATTCCGGCCTCGGCTCTTCCCCGCCGCCCGCGAGGCAGCGTTCCAGATAGGTTTGCAGCGCCTCGGGCAGACGCACCGCCCCCAACCGCACCAACACCACGGCCCGGCCCGAAAGCGGCTCCTGCACGTGGAAGCCGGTGTCGCAGAGGGCTTTCAGCTCCACGCTCTGCCCCGCTACACGGAGCCGGGCCTCGAAGCAGGCCGAGCCGCTGCGCCCCAGAAGGCGCATCACCCCCTGCACCCCGCCGCAGACCCCCGCCGTGGACGCCAGCAGCAGCCCCGGCGACACCGGCAGGTAGAAGCTGAGGTTGTTGCAGGCCGCACCGGGCAGGAGCAGCGCCCCCGTAAGGGTCAGGTTGAGCAGGATGAACCATGCCGTCAGCCGGGCGGTGTTCCGCACGCCCTGCCAGCCGTAGGCCGCAGCCACGCAGAGGGCGGCAGTCGTACCTTTATAAGTAAGGGCCAGCGGCCACGGCGCGGTGGGGGCCAAAAGGACCAGCGACGACACCGCCGCCGTCCCCGCGCCGCCCACCAGCCGCAGCGGCGAACAGCACGCCCCGCACAGCAGCCCCGCCGCCAGCAGGAACGCTGCCCCCACCACGAAATTCACCAAAAGCAGCACGTCCAGATAGATGACCGTCCGCACAAGCCCCACCCCCTCTCTCTATGGTAGCAGAGCGGGAGGGGGAAAAGAGTCGGGAGGGGGGACAAAGCCTCTCCCTTTGGGAGAGGTGTCACCGCAGGTGACGGAGAGGGCAAGCCCATGGCGATAGAGCTGCAGGCACAGCGATATGCAGCGGCCTTTGTCAGAGCGATAGTACCGCAGCGCGGTCGTGTCGCTGGCAGCGTCCTTGCCCTCTCAGGCGCTTCGCGCCAGCTCTCCCAAGGGGAGAGCCTTACAGGAGCACTACAAAACCAATAAGTGTGCAAAAAATCACAAAAACCCCTTGCAAACTTTCCCGAGATGCGGTATAATACTTCTCGCGGCAAGGCCGCAGAGAAATGAATATCTGCCTCTTTAGCTCAGTCGGTTAGAGCACCTGACTGTTAATCAGGGTGTCGCCTGTTCGAGTCAGGCAAGAGGCGCTTTTGCGGCGGGGAGCTTTCCCCGCCGCTTTTTGTTTTCAAAGGCTCTCCCTTTGGGAGAGCTGGCGCGAAGCGCCTGAGAGGGCAAGGACGCTCACAGCGAAACTGCTGCGCGGCGATAACATCCCTCTGACAAAGAGCCTGCCTATCGCTATGTATGCGGCTCTATCGCCACGGGCTTGCCCTCTCCGTCACCTGCGGTGACACCTCTCCCAGAGGGAGAGGCTTTGCGAAACCGGTAGATTTCGTCCCTCTCGTGTAACCAAACTGTAGCCTTTTTCACATTATTTTCAAAAATTAAGGGTAAATTAAAAAAAGTCCTCTTGAAGAAATGGCGTATTTGTGTTACACTACATCCAAGCTGTAATGGCTTTTTTGGAGATTCTGGCGTTTTTGCCCCAGCCGAGCGGCTGTGAGGGGCAGGCGGCAGCGTATTTTCCACGCATTTTTTCTACTTTTTCCCTGTTTTGGCTGTTTTCTTGGCCGTTTGGCCTTGTGGCAGATGGGGAAGTATGGTAAAATGTAGTAGAGGTGTCTCCAAAAAGGCACTACAGCCCACTTAACTCGTGATGTTGCCGAGTGCGCACTCGGTTACATAGGTTTTCCCGGTTGCGCAACCGGGAGGAGACCGATCATATTCGTTTTTTTTCATTTGAAGGGAGTAATTCATTATGATGATGCCTGCAAACTTCTCTGCTGTCAACGCAGAGGTCGTCTACGGCGGTGCCGTGGCCGATTACCTGCCCAACGCTTGGACTGCTGCTAACGTGAAGCAGTTCTCCACCAATGTCATCACTCTGGTCAGCAACAGCTTCCAGGAGGGTATTATCAACGCAACTCTGGGCACCATGTTCGGTGGTAACTGGGGCGGCGACGACGGCCTCAAGCTGTTCGGCTCTGACGGCACCCTGAAGACTTGGCTGTACGGCGCTGACGCTGGCGATATGTCCTTCCTGAACAAGACCATGCGTACTCTGGGTCTGGCTTCTTTCGTCTACACTCTGGGCACCGCATCTGCTAAGGTCGGCTTCGAGAAGAATCCCGCCAATTTCCCCGTCACTATCAAAAAGATCTGATCGAGCTGTAATTGTTTTATCATTCTGCACGATCTGTAAAAAAGCGCGGCGGACTTTCGCGGTCCGCCGCGCTTTTTGTGCATTTCTTTTGTTACCAAACTGAGACTTTTTTCACATTTTTTTCAAAATTTAAGGGTTTATTAAAAATTGTCCTCTTGAACAAGCCGACAGAATGTGTTATACTATGCCTAAGGTTCAGGAGATGATACGTCAAAATACCTTCTCCGGGCCGACCAAAATGATCAAAGGGTAGGCGCTCCCTTCTTTTGATAGCAGCTGCTCTCTGCTCCGCTTGGCCGCAGGGCGGGGCGAGGCAGAGAGCTGTATGCTGCTTTTATCGGGAAGTGTGTAAGGCGCAGCAGTCAGAAGCCCTTTCTTCTTCGCCAAACCGTCCGTCCGCCAGCTGGCGCAGGGGCGTTTTGAGATAGAAACCAAAAAGGAAGCATCTATGCGTTATACCTACGTCCGGCAGCACGACACTACGGACTGCGCTGCCGCCTGTCTCGCAATGGTGTGCCTCCATTACAAAAAGGAGATCACCATCACCCGCCTGCGGGACATGATGGGTACGGACCTGAAAGGCACAAACCTGACCGGTCTGCAGAAGGCCGCGGAGGAGCTGGGGTTCAGCACCGCCGCCGTCCGCGTAGACCGCGAAAATTTCCTCAGTGAGTTTTCCGTCCCCTGCATCGCGCAGGTCATCACCGACGAGGGCCTCGCCCATTTCGTGACCGTCTTTAAAAAGACGACCATCAAGGACGACGGCGAGCGCCGGCGGCACGTCCTCAAGGAAGAGGAGGCACGGAAAAAATGCGCCGACGAGGGGAAGAAGTTCAAGTGTCGGGATTACGTCATCATCGGCGACCCGGCAAAAGAGCTGAAGAAGATCTCCCTCGATGAGTTCTATAAGAACTTTACCGGCGTCCTGCTCCTGCTGACCCCCACCTCGGAGTTCAAGGCAGGCAAGCAGGAGCATGGCAGTATGGTCAAGCGTTTCCTCGACCTGCTGCTCCCCCAGAAAAAGCTATTCTTCTACGCCATCCTCAGCTCGGTCATCATGACAGTTCTGGGAATCGCATCCTCGATGTTCAACAAGATATTGATGGATGAGATCCTCCCCTACGGTCTGAAGAGTCTGCTGATCTCGATGATTCTGGTGTTCAGCTTAGTCAGCGTCACCAGCGCCCTCATCAGCATGGTGCGGCAGTGGGTGCTCATCTATCTGTCCATCAAGATCGACATCCCGCTGATGCTGGGCTACTTCGGGCACGTCTTCAAGCTGCCCATGAAGTTCTTCGCCACCCGCAAGACCGGCGAAATTACGACCCGCTACTCCGACGCCAGCACCATCAAATCGGTGTTCACCAGCATCGCACTGAGCGTTGCGATGGATATTGTGATGGCCTGCGTTACCGGCGTCATCCTCTTCCGGATGAATGCCACCCTTTTCTCCATCTCCATCTTCACCACCCTGCTGAGCATCCTGCTCGTCTTCATCTTCAAGCAGCCCTTCAAGCGGATCAACGAAGAGACGATGCAGCAGTCGGCCATCCTGAACAGCCAGATGATCGAAAGTCTGCGCGGCATCGAGACGGTCAAGTGCAATGCAGAGGAAGACCGGGAGCTGGAAGCTCTGGAACGGGAGTACATCAAGAGCCTGAAGATAAGCCTGCGCTCCAGCAAGATCAGCACGGTGCAGTCCCTTATCTCCACCCTCATCACCACCATCCTCGGCATGGTAACGTCCTACGTCGGTATCATGCAGGTGCTGAATGGTGAGATGACGCTGGGCAGCTATATGGCGTTCAGCACCCTTTCCTCTTACTTTACTTCTCCGGTCAGCGAGCTGGTCAGCCTGCAGATGTCCATCCAGCAGGCACAGATCTCCATCAAGCGTCTGACCGAGATCATGGATTACGAGTCCGAGCAGGACGAGACCCGGGAATACACCGAGATGGAAAAGATCGACGGTGATATTGAGTTCAAGGATGTCTCCTTCCGCTACGGCAGCCGTTCTCCGGCCCTGAGCCACGTCTCCTTCACCATCCCCTATGGCAAGAAGGTGGCCCTCGTGGGCAGCAGCGGCAGCGGCAAATCCACCATCACCAAGCTTCTGCTCAAGTATTATGAGCCGGAGGAGGGTTCCATCAGCGTGGGCGGTGTCCCGCTGGACGAGTACAGCAATGCCTCTGTCCGCCGCGCCATCGCCTATGTCCCCCAGAACGTCGAGCTGTTCAGCAAGACCATCTACGACAACATCCGCATTTCCCGACCGGAGGCCAGCCTCGATGAGGTCAAGGCTGCTGCCAAAAAGGCAGATGCCCACGAGTTCATCCGGAAGCTGCCGCTGCAGTACAACACCTACCTCGAGGAAGCCGGCAACGGCCTCTCGGGCGGCGAGAAGCAGCGCTTAGCATTGGCCCGGGCCTTCCTGAAGGATGCGAACCTCTATATCTTGGACGAATCCACCAGTAGTCTGGACTTTGGCACAGAGAATACCATCTTTGATATGATCTACAACCAGCTTGCAGACCGCTCGATGCTGATCGTCGCCCACCGCCTCTCGACCATCCGGGATTGTGACCTCATTCTGGTCATGGATCACGGCGAGATCGTGGAGCGGGGCACTCACGAAGAGCTGCTGGCAAAACAGGGCAAGTACTACGAGCTTTGGAGCCTGCAGCAGGGCATTTTCCGCAACAAGAAAAAAGCGGAACAGCCCGCACCTGCCGCCGCCGCGAAAGTGGTGGAGGACGAGGACGATGGCGAGTCCATCACCTACTAATTCGTTGCAGCCGCGTGCGCACGCGGTTACATAAATGGCTTTCTTTCCGGATGCGCATCTGGGAACTGGGCCGACTAAATTTGTTTTTCATTCATTTGAAGGGAGTAATTCATTATGATGATGCCTGCAAACTTTACTGCTGTTAACTCTGAGGTCGTCTACGGCGGCGCTGACCTGTTCTCCGTTCTGGCTGACACCACCGCTCCTATCTGGAACGCTGCTAACGTCAAGCAGTTCAACACCAACGTGATCACTCTGGTCAGCAACTCTTTCCAGTCTATCTTCACCGAAAAGGTTCTGGGCACCATGTTCAGCGGCAACTGGGGCGGCGACGACGGCGTCAAGCTGTTCGGCGACGAGGGCACCCTGAAGCTGGCTCTGTACGGCGATGACGACATGGGCTTCGGCAACAAGGTCATGCGTACTCTGGGTCTGGCTTCTGTCGTCTACACCCTGGGCACCGCTCCTGCCAAGATCGACTTCAACGACGGCGTCGCCTCTTTCGATGCTAAGCTGAAGTAATCGGTAACCCCTAAAATCTGAAGTGTATTTCGTCCGGCGGCTCTCGGGCCGCCGGATGACAATGCCTCGTAATGGTATGCCCGGAGGCACCTGCCTCCGGGCATATCTTATTTTTTTATAAAATTTACAGTTTGGCTCTTTATTCCACACCGCCAAACCGTTATAATAAAGTGATGCCTAATATTCATCGTAGGATGAGTAATAGGTGATAGCAAAATGTAGAAACCTCTCCGTCACGGCTGACGCCGCGCCACCTCCCCTAGCGAGGGGAGGCCTTGGCATTCCGCGAAGCCACACCTCTTCGCCAGAGGCTCCCCTACTAGGGGAGCTGGCTGCGAAGCAGACTGAGAGGTTGGACGAAGGACAGCCTGACCGGGCAGCCTCTGGCTTGTGGTCATCGAGAAACAGGAGATGTTCTATGCCTGTGCACAACCTGCCCTATGACCGCCGCTTAAATTCTCGTGCAAGGGGCCTTCGTCACGAAATGACGCCGCAGGAGCGCAAACTTTGGTTTGGCTTTTTGCGCAATTATCCGATAAAAATCTACAAACAGCGCGTGATAGAATTTTTTATCGTAGACTTTTATTGCGCAGAAGCAAAGCTGGTCATTGAATTAGACGGCTCTCAGCACTATACTGAGCAGGGGGTGCTTTACGACCACGAGCGAAGCTGCATCATCGAGCAATATGGCATTGAAGTGCTGCGCTTCTCCAACCGTGAAGTAAATCAGCAGTTTGAAGCTGTCTGCGGACAAATCGACTGCACGATCCATCGGCGCATTGCCCCCGCAGAATAAGATTCTACCTTTTGCTATTGCCTATTACAAGCAATGAAACCAAGAACAGGTGGTATAAAATCATGAGAGAGATCCAGACCGCAGAAAACAAGACCCTCAAGCTGACCAACGTGGTCAGCCGCCGCATCCAGCCCGAGGAGTTCAACAATATGCAGATCGTGCTGACCCAGCTGCACAACTTCATCAAGAGCAGCGGCGCGCAGCCCCTCGGCCCCATCATCCAGTGCGTCAAGATCCCTGCTGGCCCCAACCCCCAGCCCGAGGTCTACATGATGCAGCAGGCTACCCAGCTCATCCCCCGCATGGAGGCCGGCTACACCATGGACGCCGTGCTGCGGGTGCGCAACTGCCTGTACGCCCACTACGTCGGCCCCATGAGCCAGAGCGGCCTTGCCTCCCAGAAGCTGAACATCATGGCTTTCGAGCATGAGCTGGAGCTGACCGGCACCGTCTACACCGTCTTCGTCAATCAGGACGACGACGAGGGCGTGGTCGATACCTTTATGGAGACGAAGTGATTATGACGACGACCATCCGCGACATCACCGAGCTGCAGGACCGCCGCATCATGATGGAGAAGAAGCTGCCCCCCTTTGGGTATGCGCTCATCCTCCTGACGGCCGCTCTGATGCTTTTCCTCGTGGTGTGGAGCACCAAAAACTACCGCACCTACGTCAGCCAGTCCAGCGGCACGGTGCAGGCCGCCAACAAGACCTACATCATGTCCAGCTACTCCGGCTCCATCACCGAGCTGAATGTCTCTGAGGGCACCTACGTCAACGAGGGCGACCTCATCGCCCACATCAAGAGCACCGACCTCGATATGCAGCAGGACAGCATCCAGAGCCAGCTGGACATCTACAAAAAGCAGAAGTCCCAGTACGAGAAGCTGGTAAAGTCCATTCAGGACGACAAGAACTATTTCAGCGAAACGGACATCGACGATCAGCCCTACTACTACCAGTATGAGACTTACAAGAGTCAGGTGGCGCAGAAGGCTTTCGACGCCTCGCCCTATCAGGCCGCAGGCTACTCCGACGAGCAGATCAAAGCCCTGATGGAGCAGAACCAGAGCGAGGTGGAGGCGCTGTATTACTCCACCTTGCAGTCCATCTCCGCCAGCCTGACCAGCGTGCAGAGCAACATCGACAATCTGCAGAGCCAGCTGGACGCCCTGAACACCGGCGCCAACGACTATTACATCTACGCCCCCACCTCCGGCGTCATCCACATGGACACGCCCTATAAGGTGGGCATGGTGCTGAGCGCCGGCACCCCGCTGGCCACCGTCGCCAGCGAGAACAGCGACCTCGAGGTGGTGGCCTACGTCACCCTCAGCGACCGGCCCCTCCTCCATGTGGGCGACCCCTGCAAGATCGCCATCACCGGCCTGTCGGAGTACTCCTACGGCACCCTGACCGGTACCGTGACCTCCATCGACAGCGATGTGACCGCCAGCTCCTCTGGCTCCTACTACAAAATGACCATCACCCCGGACAGCACCTATGTCATCAGCAACAGCGGCGACAAGGTCGATCTGTCCAACGGCATGAGCGTCACCGCCCGTGTGGAGTACGACAAGCTGACCTATTTTGAATACGCGATGGAGGCTCTGGGCGTCCTGTTCCGCTGAGCGCACACCAACGCCCAAAGAGGTACGAAAGAATGAAACTGAACCCGAAAATGCTGGCCGTAAGCGCCGCTCTGCTGGGTCTGCTGGCCGGCGGCGCTGCGCTTCCGGCCGGAGCCGCCAGCCCCTTTGCGGCCGCCCCGGCTGCCATCTCTCTGCCGTGGCTTGCTGCGGAGGTGGAGAGCGTCGAGACCGGCAGCTACGCCTCCACCATGACGGTGGGCACGGCGCAGCAGCTCTCGCCCGTCATCCTGCCCGCCAAGGCCGCACGCACCGCCACGGTGACTTTCCTGTCCAATGACCCCACCATCGTGTCCGTGACGTCTGAGGGCGTGGCACAGGCTGTGGGCGTCGGCACGGCGCAGGTCGTCGCCAGCGCGAACGGCGTCAGCTGCGTCTACACCATCACCACCGAGCTGGACGACTCCATGATCGTCAAAGAGATGGACATCACGCTGGCTTCGAACACCATCTCCGTCGGCGACACCACTTCCCTGTCGCTGGGCGTGCTGCCCACCAGTGCATCGAATTACGCCAGCGTGAGCCTCAGCTCCTCGAATCCGGCTGTGGCCACCGTCAACAACTTTGGCAAAGTCACCGGCGTTGCCCCCGGCACCGCCACCATCACCGCCACCTGCGGCGATGTGACCGCCTCGGCCACCATCAAGGTCGTCAACAGCGGCGTGGATCGTCAGTCCCTTGACCTGAACACCAGTTACGTCGTCCTGAAGCCGGGCGCAAGCCGCACCATCACCGGAAAAGTGACTCCCTCCTCGGCCTCCCAGTCCCTTACCTTCAAGTCGAACGACTCCAAGGTGGCTTCTGTGAGCGCCAAGGGCGTCATCACCGCTGTGGGCACGGGCGCGACCTCTGTGGTCGTGTCCAACGGCACGGCGTCCGCCTCGGTGACGGTCATCGTCAACCGCAGCGCATCCAGCGGCGGCTCCGGCAGCGGTGACAACAGCGGCGACGGCAGCGGAGAGGCCCTCATCGACCCCGTCGTGGAGGCCATCGAGGCTGCCGAAGGCGATGAGGTAGCCTTCGCACAGCGCGAAGTGCCCGTCGTCACCAGCGAGATGCTGAACGCCCTCCGCCTCAGTGGCAAGACCCTCGCGGTGGAGGCCGACGGCTACACCATCCGCATCGCAGGCACCGGCGTGAAGAACACCGCCGCACAGGTGAGCACTGCCCTGAGCTTTGCCCCCTCTGAGTACGGCGTCACCTTCACCCTCAACGGCGGCGCAGCTCTGCCCGGCGTCGTTCAGGTCGAGATGACCGGCGACAACGCCGCCTACACCCGCGTCTACCTCCACAACGCCGTCAAGGGCAAGTGGCAGTTCCTCAACAGCTACAGGGATCATGTCCTCGAGGCAGACACGGCGGGCGAATATCTGCTGACCACCCAGAATCTCCGCTTCGTCCATGTGGACTTTACCTTCTTCATCGCGGGTCTTGTGGTCATCGTAGGCATCATCATCGCCTATATCGCCATCAAGAAACGCTATTGGTTCTGGTAATACCCTCTCAGGCGCTGACGCGCCAAGGCCGGGTTGCGGCTCCCAGCGTCTGCTTCGCTGTCGCTTGCATCCTGCTGGCCGCTGCCCCAACAGCTCCTCCCTGTTTCCGCCGCTGGCGGCGGTCGTCGCCGTTGCCCCCAGAGGGAGAGCCATTGGCAGGACGAGAAACATCCTGCTGACCACCGAAAGTCTCTGATATTTCATAAAAAATAGTGCCCTGCTATAGAGGGCAGCAGCTTCAGGACATATTCCTTGTCAAGCTGCTGTGAACCTCTGTAGCAGGGCACTATCTTTTACGTTATATTGAGCTTCCAGCGGTCAGCGCAGAGTTTCCCGGCACGCCAGTGGCTCCCCCCTTGGGGGAGCTGTCACGCCTGCGGCGTGACTGAGAGGGCAAGCCGCTGCCGGGGAGCTGTCTGCCGCAGGCAGACGGAGAGGTTTACTCCACCGTCACGCTCTTTGCCAGATTGCGGGGCTTATCGACGTCACAGCCGCGCAGGACGGCCATATAGTAGGCGAACAGCTGCAGCGGCACGATGAGCTGCAGGGGCATCAGCAGCTCTTCGTAGTCGTCCAGACGCACCACATAGTCGGCCACGCCGTCGGGAACGACGGCGTCCTTGGTGGTGAAGAGGATGACCCGTGCGCCCCGGCTCTTGGTCTCTTTGGCGTTGGAGATGGTCTTCTCGTACACCTGCTTCTGGGTCGCCAGCGCGATGACCGGCACGCCCTCGGTGATGAGGCTGATGGTGCCGTGCTTCAGCTCACCGGCAGCGTAGGCGTCCGAGTGGACGTAGCTGATCTCCTTGAGCTTCAGGCTGCCCTCCAGCGAGAGGGCGTAGTCGAAACCGCGTCCGATGAAGAAGCAGCTCTGGGTGTTGACAAAGCGGCTGGCGAGGTATTTGATCTGCTCACAGTCCGCCAGACGGGGCTGGATGACCTCCCCGGCCCGCAGCAGCTCGGCAGTCAGGCGCTTGGTCTCAGCCTCGCTCAGACGGCCCTTGGCGTAGGCCAGACGGAACGCGAAGAGGTAGAGGGTGCACAGCTGCACCATATAGGCCTTGGTAGACGCCACAGCGATCTCCGGGCCGGCATAGGTGTAGAGGACGTAGTCCGCCGCGCGGGCGATGGAGCTGCCCACCACATTGACGATGGCCAGCACCGGGACGCCCCGGCTCTTGGCGAGGCGGAGAGCCGCCAGCGTATCGCTGGTCTCACCCGACTGGCTGATGATGATAACGAGATCCTCGGGGTCGAGGATGGGGTCACGGTAGCGGAACTCACTGGCGATGTCCACTTCGGCATGGACGCGGGCCAGCCGCTCGATGGCGGTCTTGCCCACCATACCGGCGTGCATGGCCGTGCCGCAGGCTACGAGGTGGATGTTCCTGATCTTCCGCAGCCGCTCGTCGGTCAGCTCCGGGAGGCGGAGGTCGGGCATACCATCCTCCACACGGGGGCTGACGGTGGCGGTGATGGCGGCGGGCTGCTCGTGGATTTCCTTGAGCATGAAGTGGGGATAGCCGCCCTTCTCCGCGGCCTCCTCGTCCCAGTCGGCGGTCAGCACTTCCCGCTCCACCGGCTTGCCAAAGGCATCATAGAACCGGATGCCGTCGGCCTTGACCACCGCCATGTCGCCCTCCTCGAGGACGCTGTAGCGGCGGGTATACTTGAGCAGGGCCGGGATGTCGGAGGCCACGAAGTTCTCTCCCTCGCCCCAGCCCACGATGAGGGGGCTTTCCTTCTTGACGGCGTAGATGGTGTCCGGCTCGGCCCGGAACAGCACGCCCAGCGCATAGCTGCCGCGCACCATCCCCAGCGCCTCCCGCAGAGCCGTCAGCGGGCTTGCCTTGGGCTGGGTGCAACAGAAATAGTCGATGAGCCTGACCAGCACCTCGGTGTCCGTCTCGCTCTCAAAGGTGACGCCCTTGGCCATCAGGTCGGCCTTCAGGGGGCCGTAGTTCTCGATGATGCCATTGTGGACGATGCTCACGCGGGGGGTGGAGTGGGGATGGCTGTTCACATCGCTGGGTTCGCCGTGGGTGGCCCAGCGGGTGTGTCCGATGCCGCAGAAGCTCTCGGGCAGGTTCTCTGCCTCCAGCTTGCGGCGGAGCACCTCCAGCCGTCCCTTGCTCTTGACGACGTGGATGCCGCCCTCCAGCGCCAGTGCAACGCCTGCGGAGTCATACCCACGATATTCCAGCTTTTCCAGCCCGTTCAGCAGCACTTCCTGCGCACTGCGCTTTCCCGAATAACCTACGATGCCACACATACAAAACACCTCCATGCCGACAGCCCGGCGCGAACGCGCACTGCGGCTGTCAGCCTCTTACGATAAGTTTATGTTCTTGTATGGCTTTCTTTGAAAGGAGTCTGTTGCGGTATTGCTGCCGTTTTTTCTCCTTTTTCTGCGGCTGGTAGCCTTAGAAGCGACTTTCATTGCCATAGCATCCCGTCTATCCGGCACGCTCTGACGATGAAAGCCCCTTCTTTCAACCGGAGGGACACCCGCCGAAACTTTCGATGATCCCTCTCCTCGTCACCCTCACGGCTGTCACCCGCGTGGCCCGGCGCTTTCTCGTCAACTGAAGTAGTCTTATCCCCTCTTTCTGTCTCTTCCTGCCGACTTCCAAAAACAAAAAACAGCTCCTTCCGGAGCTGTCAGAAGCCGACAGAAAAGGTCGGTTTTATTTATATCATAAAATGGGCCGCTCGTCAATGGACGCCCAGCATTTTGTGGAGCTTCGGCTGCCAGACCAGATGGTAGAGCATCAGCATATTGTGCAGTGCGCGGTCGTAGAGCAGAAAGGCCACATTGCCCATCGCCAGCGTCACCAGCGAGACGGCCAGCGCCGTGGTGCGCAGCTCCTCGGCGATGCTGCCTGCCGGCACCAACAGCAGCACCAGCCCGTACATCGCCAGCACAGCGCCGTTGCAGAGCAGCAGCTTGCAGACGGCCCGCAGCAGAGCGGGGCGTATTTTCTCGAAATAAGGCTTTGCCAGCGGATAGTACCCCAGCAGGAACACGAAGGTCAGCGCCACCTCCTTGTCCGGCACGAAGAGCAGGCTCAGCAGGCTCACCGCGCCGTAGGCCGTCAGGGCCATCGTCCGGCCGCACTCCACGCAGACCGTGGCGATGAGGAAGCTGGCCACCGCCGGGGCGATGAACATTGCGATGGGAAAGACCGCTCCCATAAGCATCATGGCCACGCTGAGCGCTGCGGCCATGCCGCAGTAGGCCATTGCCCAGCTCTTGCTTCTGCGGCCCTTCACGGCAGCTCCCAGCGCACCGGCTGGTTCTCGGCGTCCAGCGGCTCAATGGCGTGTCGGAGGCCGAGGAGCATGATGTTGTCCAGCAGGGTGCGGTTGAGCTTGACGTCCAGCATCCCATAGGCCCGGACGAGGTCGTTGGCGATGGCAAGGGCCTGCCGCCGGGCGTTTTCCCGGGCGGCGTTCCGGTCATAGATGCCGTTCACGAGGAAGATGTTGTAGCGTTTCTTGTCCTTGTCCCGGGAAAAGCTCTCGGCTTTGTCCAACAGGTAGGCCGCACGGCCGATGCAGCTGCCGATATAGTGCATACTCTTGCGCTGGTTGGGGTCGTCCGTGGCCAGAAGCGAGTAGAGCGCACCGTAGAGGTTGCCCTTCGGCTCTGCGGCCAGCAGGTAGTTCTTGGCGTTCAGGGCCATCTGGACGTTGGCCTGATCGCGCTCCTGCGCGAAGATACGCTCCAGCGCCGGATTTTCTGCCGCAGCCTTTTTATAGGCTCTGCGCAGCAGCACGGTGTCCACCACCCGGCGCACCTTTTTGCCGACCGGAAGATCCGCCCATTGGGCATCCTGAATGCGGTGCCAGCTGAGCAGGATTTCCACCTGTGCGGCCAGCCGGATGCCCTGCGTCTGACACATCATATTCTGCCAGAGCAGTGTGCCGGGCACCCGCATCCGCTTGCAGGTCGCCGGGCGGCCTGCAAGACTATCGGCCAGCAGTGCAAACAGCACGCCGTTGTAGCGCAGGCCATAATAACAGGGATAGATCCCATAGGTAGTGTAAAGCTGACGGCGTACGCCCCGCAGATACCACTGATAGGTGTTGTAGTCCCGGATGGTCAGCTCCGGCAGATAGGGCCGCATACGTCCTCTCATTCTGATCTTTCCTTTCGTCCGCCGCGCCGACGAGCTGGGCGCAGCCTCTTTTTCGGAGGCCTACGCCTCCCACAGCCATGAATATTAGTATAATCTATTTTTCGCCTGCGTTCAACCATTCTCTTGTAAATTTACAGCAATTCAACATCTCCTGCGACGGCAGCAGCGATGCCGTTTTCGTGCTTCGCGGTTTTACTGACCTGCGATAAGCAGGAAAAAGACCGCACGCTGCTCATTCGTCGTGCGGTCTTTCGGGACTTTATTTCTTTTCAAAACGGCCCGTGTGGCCGGGCTGGGTGCGCTTGCCGTCAAAGCCGCTCTTGGGCATCGGCTTTGCGGGACGGGCCTGCTCCGACTTAGGGGCGTTGTAGTACATATACAGCTGACAGGGGATCATGCCGTTGTACATCTTGCGGCGCTTGTTGGCCCGCTTGCCGTAGTGGTGCTCAAAGTCCATATCAGCGGTGATGGCGTAGACGCCTGCGCAGGGGTGAAGCTCCATCTGCTGGCCGAGGGTACGGGCCAGCTTGGCAGCGCCCTCGATGGTGCTCATCCGCTCGCCATACGGGGGATTGGTCAGGACGATGGCCTCGCTTCGGGCTGCGAAGTCGGCCACATCAGCCACCTCGAAGTGGCAGCGCTTCTCCACACCGGCCAGCTTGGCGTTGGCGTTGGCGAGAGCCACTGCGGCGGGGTCGATGTCGTAGCCGAAAGCCTCGAAGCCCACGTCCAGCTTGGATTCCGCCAGAGCCTTCTGGCGCTGCTCGGCCCAGACGGCGGCGGGCACAAAGCTGTACCGCTCGGCGGCAAACCGGCGTTTGAGGCCGGGGGCGATGTTCATGGCCTTCTGAGCAGCCTCGATGAGGAGGGTGCCGCTGCCGCAGAAGGGATCCTCCACGAGGCTGTCGCGGCGGACACGGCCAAGGTCGGCGATGGTCGCAGCCAGCGTCTCGCGGATGGGGGCCTCCATGGAGTTGCGGCGGTAACCGCGCTTATGGAGGCCGTCGCCGGTGGTGTCCAGCATGATCTCGCAGACATTCTTGCGGAGCATGAAACGGATCTTATACTCTGCACCGGTCTCGGGCAGGCTGGTGGTGCGGTGGCCCTGCATCAGGCGCTTGACGACCGCCTTCTTGATGATGCTCTGGCAGGCCGGCACGCTGGACAGCTGGCTGTTCAGCGAGGAACCAGTGACCGGGAAAGCCGCATCGGCGGGCAGAAGCTCCTCCCAGTGGATGGAGTAGACTCCATCGAACAGCTCGTCGAAGGTGGTGGCCGTATAGGTGTTGAGGAGCAGCATGACCCGCTCCACCGTGCGGAGGTTGAGGTTGGCGGCGGCGATCATCTCCGCACCGCCTTTGAAGGTCAGACGACCGTCGCTGACCCGGATGTCCTCGGCACCGATGCGGCGCAGCTCAAAGTTGGCCGTGGATTCGCACCCGAAAAAGCAGGGGGCGATGAGTTCAAATTTTGCAGGCATTCTGGTTTCCTTTCCTGTCGGGTGCAGCAGCTGCCGCACCAAAAAACAGGCCCGCCCCGCTGGGGGCAGGCCCAAAGCTTCTTCGTCTTGTGCGGACGGCTCAGCGGCTGCCGCGGCGTCCCCGGGGAGCATAGCCGCCGCCCCGGCGGTTGTTGGTCTCGTGGTCGAGGTCTGCCATCTTCTCCTCGCTCTGGCTCTTGAAGCGGCTCATCATGTCCTCGAAGCTCAGGTTATCGCTCTTGGCCGGGGCCTTGGGCTGCCATACCCGGGGCGCAGCGTCCCGGGCCGGGCCGCGTCCGCCCTGCGGACGGCCGCCGGGGCCGTTGCGGCGGAAGCCGCCCTCCCGCGGGCCGTTACTGTTACTGTTGGGGCGGGGGCCTCGGCCCTCCCGCGGGGCGCGGGGTGCCGGAGGCAGCAGCCGCTTGATGGACAGTGCGATCTTGCCATCCGGTGCCACATTGATGACCTGCACCTTCACGGTGTCGCCGTCGTGCAGCACCGTTGCAATGTCCTGGACATACTCGTTGGACACCTCAGAAATGTGGACCATGCCCACGCGGCCCTCCGGCAGCGCAACGAATGCGCCAAACGGCTTTACGCCGGTGACACGGCCTTCAAAAATATTCCCTACCTCAATCGCCAAAACTCAATACTCCTTGTTGACTAATATGTTTTCCTCCGGCCGCAAGCCGCCGGGGGCGCGGCATCAGTTGCCCGTCACATCCACGAAGATGCGCTCGTTGGCCGCCGCATAATTATAAGAGTCCCGGGCGACCCACTCGGTCACGTCATCCGAATCGCCGCTGAGGATGCGCTGCATCTCCTCGTTCTGGGTCTTCTGCTGCTCGATCTGCTCCTGCAGGGTGTCCAGCTCCGCTTTCTTGGAGCTGAGCGCCACCTGATTTGCGATGTATGCCGCCAGCATACTCAACAAAAACAGAGCGAACAGCATCTTCAGCACAGCACCCACGACGGATGCCTTTCTTTTCCGCTTTCTCCGGCTCGGATTTGCCATAACACAGTGCCCCCGTTTTCAACAGCAGGCCCAATGCGCCTGTACTCTTACTTTGATACGTTTGAATTATACAACATACGCGGCGGTGTTGGCAAGCTCTTTTTCGGTTTTTTTGCAAGTCTTTTTTCGTTCCGCCGTACTTTGGCGGCGGCACGGGCGGCTTTCCACGGGGCGATGCACCGGGCCGCAAGCTTTACAGGCCCCAGCAGCACCCGGCCCGCCAAGGCCTCTGCCTCCGCAAACAGAGGCCGGAGCACCGCCTGCACCGCACCGGCGGCGCAGAACGCCGCCAGCGCCATATAGCCCCGCAGCTGCCCGGCCTGACTCTGGGAGACGGCATAGCCCTGCAGGGCCATCAGCACGCAGCCCACAAAGAGCAGGTCGGGCAAAAAGGCCGCCCGCCCCCGGGTGGGCAGGACGGCCCGGGCCGCGCCGAGCACACCGCCCAGCAGCCCGCAGGCCAGCATCTCCTGCCCCACCGCACCGGGCGGGAGGGCTGGACCCATCATCGGACGAGGCGGCGCAGAAAACCGCCCGGCGTGTGCTCTGCGGTATATTCCAGCGTGTCCACCCGGCCTGCAAGCTTTACCTCGCCCTTGTCGAGGTCGAGGCTGGTGATGCTCAGCTCTGCCCCGGTCAGCTCCAGCGTGCCCTTCGAGGTCAGGAGGGCCGCGCCCTCTGCGTCGCAGCGGAGGACCCGCCGCACGCCGGTGGCGGTCAGCCTGTTCCGCCCCTCCAAGATGAGGTCATGCGGCAGGGCCTGCTCCGGCTTTGCGTCCTGCTGTTTCATGGCACACCCCTCCCCTTTTCTGTCATCCTATGCGGGGAGGAGCCTGCTTATGCCGTTTTACTCGGCCTGTGCCGGGTCGTGGGCGGCAGCGAGGACGCTGTCCTGCTCGATGATCTCGTACATTTCCCGGGCCACGTCCTTGGTGCGCGGCTCCACATCGGAGAGGACTTTGACCTTGATGGGCCGGTTGCCGAACGTCACCTCGATGATGTCCCCGGCCTTGACGGCCTGACTGGCCTTGGCTGTCTTGCCATTGATGAGGATGCGGCCCGCATCGGCCACCTCATTTGCCACAGTGCGGCGCTTGATGAGCCGCGAAACCTTCAGATATTTGTCTAAGCGCATTCTAAACTCCTTATCAACCTCTCAGTCTCGCTGTCGCTCGACAGCTCCCCTACCGAGGGGAGCCTCTGGCGAAGAGGGAAAGCTTTCCGGAATGCCAAGGCCTCTCCTCGATAGGAGAGGTGGCACGCCATAGGCGTGACGGAGAGGTTATCCCTCCTACAAAAAAACCGCCGGGCCTAAAGGTTCCGGCGGCGGTGGGGCCTCTCTTACAGGGTGTCCTTCAGAGACTTGCCCGGCTTGAACACGATGCTCTTGGAAGCAGCGATGGTGATCGGCTCGCGGGTGCGGGGGTTGATGCCCTGACGCTCTGCGCGCTCACGCACCTCGAAGGTGCCGAAGCCGGAGATGGAGATCTTCTCGCCCTCGGCCATCGCCTTGCCCAGTGCCTCGAATGCGGCGTTGACAGCCATCTCGGCGCTCTTCTTGCTCATCTCAGTGTTTGCCGCAACCTGTGCGATCAGATCGGTCTTGGTCATAATAAAAGCCTCCACAATATTCTCAACATTTTCTATTCGAGCAGACGGTGTATCCGTCTGGTACCCGTTTCCGTTTCGTCTGCTTCCAGCCTCTGGGTGAACCGCTTGGCCGCGAAGGTCAGGGCCTCCTCAGCGTCCACACCGGCCAGCCGCATGGCGTCTGCAGCGGCAAGCAGCAGCTCACCGGCGCTCTCCTGCGTCTGTGCCTCGTCCCACCCGGCTTTGGCGCTGTCCAGCGCTCTGGCTGCCCCGGCGGCATCCTCCGGCCCGCAGCCGAACCGCGCGGCCCGCTTCTGGAGCTTCTGGGCGCGCATCAGGGCGGGCAGGGTCAGCGGCACGGTGTCCAGCTCGTCGGCCAGCGTGGTGCGGCCCTTTTCCTTATTCTTGAGCGCATCCCAGCCGTTTATACCAGCATTTTCCGCCGCCGAGGAAGCGAAGATGTTCGGGTGGCGGAAGACGAGCTTCTCGCACACCTCGCGGCAGACCTTCTCCATATCGAAGCGGCCCCGCTCCTCCTCGATGACGGTGTGGAACACCACCTGCATCAGGACGTCGCCCAGCTCTTCCTGCATCATGGCCGGGTCGTCGGCGTCGATGGCCTCCAGCGCCTCGCAGGTCTCCTCCAGAAAGTTTTTCCGGATGGAGGCATGAGTCTGCACCTTGTCCCACGGACAGCCGGTGTCCCTGTCCCGCAGGATGCGGATGATCTCCACGAGGTCCTCCGCCGTATAGTGTTCACGCGGCGTCCAGTCCTGCATGGCCGTCTCCTTTCTGCGTGCCGAAAGCATCTGCGAACAGATTCAAATTGTACCGCAGAATCCACCGGAATGCAAGGGCCGAAGCCTATTTTCCGGCTTTTTGCGGCAAAATTTTCATTTCATTCACAACAAAAGGCGGCATCCCCCCGGGGGACACCGCCCTGCGCAGGTCTGTTACAGCTGTGCGCCGCACTTGTTGCAGAACAGCGCATCGTCCGAGACGGGTGCGCCGCACTGAGGGCAGGTCTTGGCCTCGTCGGCCTCAGGCTTTTCCTCGGCAGACGCTGCGGGGGCATCCTCCGTCACGTCGGCGTCGGCCTCGTCCTTCTCCTCGAAGGTGGTCTCGATGATGACATCCGGCTCGAGAGAGGCTTTCAGGTCGGCAAGCTCCTGCTCGATGTTGGCGATCATCTCGATGTATTTGTCCACAAGGGGCTGGTTCTCCTCGTTGCCCTTGGCCAGACTATACACCAGAGCGCCCAGCTGGCGCTGCGCCTTGTACAGCTTGCCCTGTGCGTTCACGATCTTGGCCTGCGTCCGGCCCTTTTCGGCCAGATCCAGCGCGGCATTTTTGCCTTTCTCGGCATACTCGAGGCCCATTTCCTTGATCTTATTGAAGTCCATAAAAGACACCTCACTTGTCTGTGCCCGGGTGGGCAGCACTCCTCTGCGTTTTCTGCTCAGGCTGTCCCTGTGCCGCCGGAGATTATTTTCATTATAGCGCACTCCCCGGGGGAATGCAACGAATCCCACCCAAGTTTTACAGAATGGTGCGGATTTGGAAACAGTTTTTTCGCAATTTGCCCAGTTTCGGCGTTCTGACGTCCTTTAAAGCTCGCCTGCGTAGAACTCCCGCAGCATACTGCCGGCGGGCAGCAGATCCAGCTCCACCGGGGTGACGTGCTCGAAGCGGCGGGCCGTCTCGTCCCAAAGCTCGGCGTTGTGGCCTTCCAGCGTGAAGCGCTGGCAGACCTTCCGCAGCAGCTTGGCGATCAGGCCCAGCTCATAGGTGAAGGAGGTGTCCAGCAGGAAATCTGCCGTGGTCTTGAAACCCTTGATATACCGCGTCTCGCCGTCGAGGACCCGGTCCCACATGGCGAGGGTCTTGGCGGGGCTGCGACCCCGGGCGGCAGCATCCCGCAGGGTGCGGCGGCACAGGCGGATGTCCTGTGTGTTGATGACCCGGCGGCCGTCGATGCAGTATTCCTCCCGCAGACCGGCATAAATGCGGTAGACGTCGTCACCCTTTACGAGGCCCGTCAGCTCCGGGTTCAGGGCGTGGATGCCCTCCACGATGCAGACGCCGCCCTCGAGGTCCAGCGCCTCCGTCTCGGAGGAGCGGGACTCTGTGGCAAAGTCGTAGATTGGCAGCACGGTCTTGCCGGTGGTGCTCAGCTCGCTGAGGCACTGGCGGATGAGGGGCATATCCAGCGTGTCGGGGTTCTCGTAGTCCAGCGTGCCGTCGGGCAGGCGGGGGTAATACTGCGCCCCCTTGAAGAAATTGTCCAGACTGATGACGTGGGCGGGCGTGCCGGAGGCTTCCAGCGCCTCGGCCACCTTGTGCGCCGAGGTGGTCTTGCCGCTGGCCGACGGGCCGGTGAGCATGACGATCTTGGCGCGGGAATCCCTGATCTTCCGGGCGGCATACTCCACCCGCTGGCGGTAGCTCTGCTCGCTCATCTGCGCCAGCGCCGCCGGATTCTGGGCTGCAACATTATACAGGTCGATCTCAACCAGACGTTTCGGTACCCAAATCGTGATCATAAAAATCAGCCACTCCTTTTTTCCGCTCCAGCACCTCATCGAAGCGCTGGATGTATTCCGTCGGATACTTGAAATTAAAGATGCGCTGCATCCGCCTGCCGCCGTCGGCCACCAGCTTAGTGCTGCCGCCTGCGCCAGCCGAGAGGATGGTCTGGACCTCTTCCATGATATAGATATTATAATACCCCTCGTGGCCCGGCTTGCACCAGCCCACATTTTCCAGATTCTGAAGGGTGTTTTTCTGACGATAGAGGTAGTAGGGACGGTAGCCTGCCTCGGCCAGCAGATGACACTTTTCCAGCATGGCGGCAACGTCCGCGTAGTCGTTCTCCTTCTGGTCCTCGATGACGATGCGGGAGGCCCGCTTGAGGGTCAGGGTGTGGACGGTGATGTTCTCGGGGTTAAGGGCGATGGCCTGACGCAGGCTTTTTTCGAAGCCCTCCACCGTGTCGCCGGGCAGACCCGCGATGAGGTCCATGTTGATGTCGTCATGGCCTGCGGCCCGGGCCTCGGCGTAGCAGTCGAGGATGTCCTGCGCCGAATGCTTCCGGCCGATGTTCGCCAGCACCTCGTCGGAGAAGGTCTGGGGGTTGATAGAGATGCGGGTCGCGCCGTACTCCTTGATGACCGCCAGCTTTTCGGCGTCAGTGCAGTCGGGGCGTCCGGCCTCCACCGTATACTCCACGAGAGCGGAAAGGTCGAAGCAGTCCCGCACTGTTCCCATGAGCTGGCGCAGCTGCGCCGCCGAGAGGCTGGTGGGGGTGCCGCCGCCGATGTAGATGCTGCACAGCTTCAGCCCGGCCTTGTCTGCCTCCTCCCGGATGGCCTCGACCTCACGGCAGAGGCAGTCCACATAGGGCTGCACCAGCTTGCGGTCCCGGTCGAGGTTGCAGCTGACGAAGCTGCAGTAGCTGCACCGGGAGGGACAGAACGGAATGCCGATGTAGAGGCTGTAGGTCTTGGGGGCGCTGCCCGCTTTTAAAATCGGCTCCTGTAGGTCGGCAATGGCCTTGGCCATCCCGTACTTTTCGGGCGAGCAGTCGAACCGCTTGAGGAAAAAGTCGTCGATCTGCTCCTCCGTCCAGCCTGCGGCCCGCTTGTCGTGGACGAGGCGCACCGGCCGCACGCCGGTCATCTTGCCCCAAGGGGGGCGGATGCCCGTCCAGCGGCGCAGCAGGTCATAGGTCAGGCTGGCCAGCGCGAACTCCGGCGTCTCGCCGCCCTCCTCTGCCGGGGCGGGCAGCGGTGCTTCGGCGGTCTGGCTCTTTCCGCCCTGCCGTACCATGGCCCAGAGGCTGTCGGGCCGCTTCTCAGCCCAGACGCAGTCTGTGCCCTCCTCGGGCGGGGTGAGGGTGAGCGGGGCCATCGGGTAGAACAGGCGGACGAGGTGCTCCACCTCGTAGCCCGAGCTGAGGCCCGTGATATAGATATTCATGTGTGTTCCCGCCTTTTTATGCGTTTCTCAGTGCATTTCGGATATAGAAGTTGGTGGCGACCTCCTGCCCGAAGGTGGAGAAATCGCCGTGGCCGGGCAGGATCTGCGCCTCGGGCGGGACGGGCAGGGCTGCGAACTTGCGCAGGCTCTCGTCCATCTTCCGGCTGTCGCCGCCCTCGAGGTCTGTGCGGCCGATGCTGCCCTGAAACACGGTGTCGCCCACGAAGAAATAGTTCTCGCAGAGCAGCACCACGCTGCCCTCGGTGTGGCCGGGGGTGTGCCAGACGGTGAAGCGCAGCTCGTCCAGTGTGAGGACTCCGCCCTCCGCGTAGCCGCTGTCCGACTCCCTGAGGGGCAGCAGCTGGGTACCCTGACAGTCGGCGGCCTCGCAGTAGAGCTTTGCACCCCACTCGCGGCTGAGGACCCCCGCGCTGCCCACATGGTCATAGTGGCCATGGGTGCAGAGGATGAGGGCCAGCTTTCCGCCCTGCTCTTTCAGGATCTTGTCGTACTCCTGCACCTCTACGGCGGGGTCGATGACAACTGCATGGCCCGCGTCCGAGATGAGCAGGAAGCTGTTGGTGTAAAACGGCGCGGGGCCGACCAGATGAAATGCCTTCATGGTTTACTTCTCTCCTTTGTGCCACTCGTCGGTGTCGATGACGATGGTGCAGGGACCCTCGTTGACCAGCGACACCTGCATGTCTGCGCCGAACTCGCCGTGCTGGACGCTCTTGAGGCCCTGCCTGTTCATCTCGGCGAGGAACAGCTCGTAGGCGTCCACGGCGAGAGGCGGCTTTGCCGCCTTGATGAAGCTGGGGCGGAAGCCTTTTTTGGTGTCGCCGTAAAGGGTGAACTGGCTCACCACCAGCGCCGAGTAGCCGAGGTCCTTCGCACTGAGGTTCAGCTTGTCGTTTTCGTCCTTGAAGATGCGAAGGCCCGCACATTTTTCGGCCAGCTTGGGCACGATGTCGAGGGTGTCGGTGTCCTTGACGCCCAGCAGGATGACGAGGCCGGGGCCGATGGGGCGCGGCTCGCCGCCGTTGACCCGGACGCTGGCCGAGGATACGGCCTGAATGACTGCACGCATATTAGCTCCTTGTTACCTTGAGCACATCCCGCACCTTGGACAGGCGGGCCACCACGCGGTTGAGGTGCTCGGTGTTGTTGATGCCGATGGTCAGGCTGATGATGGCGCAGTTGTTTTCCACCTGACGGGCGTTCATGGCGTAGATGGGGACGCGGATGTCTGCCAGTGCGGCCAGCACATCGGACAGCAGCTCGTTGCGGTTGAGCGCAATGATCTCGAGGCCCGCCTTGTAACTGTCCCGGACGCTGTCGGCCCAGTAGGCCTTGACCCAGCGGGGGGCGTTGGAGGGGTCCTTCATGCTGGCCACCGCGTTGGCACAGCTCTGCTTGTGGATGGAGACGCCGAATCCCCGGGTGATGAAGCCCACGATGGGGTCACCGGGCAGGGGCGAGCAGCACTTGGCGAACTTGATGGGGGTGTTGTCGAAGCCCTCCACCACCACGCCGTCGGTGGCGTGGACGCGGCTCAGGTCCACCTTCGGCAGATCTTCGATTGTCTTGTTCTCGGCGGCTTCGGCGGCCTTGAGCTTCTGCCACTCCTCTTTCAGCTTGGGCAGGCAGTTGGCGATGGTCATGCCGCCGTAGCCGATGGCGGCATAGATCTCCTCTGCGCTGTTCTGGCGCAGGCGGCGGCTGCAGCTGCCCACGAACTCGTCCAGCTGGTCGTCGGGGATGAAGATCATCTCTCGGCGCAGCTCCTTGGCCAGCGCGTCGCGGCCCTGCTGGATGTTCTCCTCCCGGCGCATCTTCTTGAACCAGTTGCGGATCTTGCTCTTGGCCTCGCTGGTGCGCACGATCTTGAGCCAATCGCGGCTGGGGCCTTTGTCCGCCGGGCCGAGGATGACCTCGATGATCTCGCCCGTCGCCACGACATGGTCGATGGGGACGATGCGGTTGTTGACCTTGCAGCCCACCATCCGGTTGCCGACGGCAGAGTGGATGGCATAGGCGAAGTCGATGCAGTTGGCACCGGCAGGCAGGTTGATGACGTCGCCCTTCGGGGTAAAGGCAAAGACCTCCTCCGGCAGCAGGTCACTCTTCAGGTCGTGGAGCAGGTTGCCGGAATCCTCGCTGACGCGCTGATTTTCCAGCAGCTGGCTCACCCATGCCAGACGCTCGTCCAGCTTATCGTGGCCGTCGAGGCCCTCCTTGTACTTCCAGTGGGCGGCGACGCCGTACTCGGCCTGCTCATCCATCTTCCGGGTGCGGATCTGCACCTCAAAGGGGATACCCTCGTGTCCGATGACCGTGGTGTGGAGGCTCTGGTAGCCGTTGGGCTTGGGGGTAGAGATATAGTCCTTGAAGCGGTTGGGCAGGGGGTGGTACATATCATGGATGAGGCCCAGCGTGCTGTAGCACTCGGCCAGCGTATCCAGAATGATGCGCACCGCATAGATGTCATAAATTTCGTCGAAGGACTTGTTCTGCATGATGGTCTTGCGGTAGATGCCGTAGATGCTCTTGACTCTCCGCTTGATGGTGGCGCCCTCGATGCCGCTCTCCTCGAGGCGGTTCTTGATGACGCCCGACACGCTGGCGAGGAACTCGTCCCCGGCGCGCTCGCTGAGCATCTTGTTGATCTCCCCGTAGCCTACAGGGTCGAGGTAGTGGAGGCTGCGGTCTTCCAGCTCCTCCTTGACGTTCAGGATGCCCAGCCGGTTGGCAATGGGGGCATAGACCTCCATGGTCTCCCGGGCCTTGTCGCGGCGCTTCTGCTCCGGCCATGCATCGCCGGTGCGCATATTGTGGAGACGGTCGCAGAGCTTAATGATCATGACGCGGACGTCCCGGCTCATGGCCAGCAGCATCTTGCGCAGGTTCTCGGCCTGCAGCTCCTCGATGTTCGAGAACTGGATCTTCGTCAGCTTGGTGACGCCGTCCACCAGCAGGGCCACTTCCTCGCCGAAGGCGGCGGTCAGGTCGGCCAGTGTGGTGGGGGTATCCTCCACCACGTCGTGCAGCAGGGCGGCGGCGATGCTCTCGGTGTCCATGCCGAGGTCCAGCACGAGGCGGGCCACGGCCAGCGGGTGGCAGATATAGGGCTCACCGCTGCGGCGGCAGACGCCCTTGTGGGCGTCGTTGGCCATATTGTAGGCTTTTTCGATCATGGCCATGTTGTAGGCCTTGCCGCTGGCCTTGATGGCCTCCACCAGCTTGTCCCACGTCACGATCTCGGGCCGCACCTCCGAGGGCAGCGTCCCCTCAGGGGCGTTGGCCGGCAGGGCCGTGGCGGCCACGGTCGCCATCTCCGTCACCGGCATGGGCTGGTGGAGATGGGTCTTTGCAGAGTAGCTGTCCTCTCCCGCCGCAGCCGACGCTGCGGGCACAGGGGCGGTGATTTTCTTTCCCTCAGGCATCTTTATCGATCCTCCAGACATTTCAGGATGGGCGCATCGGCGAGGTTCTTCTTGCCGGTGGCTGGCACAAGCTCCCAGAACTTGGCCCCGCCCCGGTCGGCCGCTGTGATGAGGCCGACCTGTTCCAGCGCGGCGACCGCCACCAGCGTCTTTCCGGTGTTCTCCTCGCCAAGCTTTGCGAACAGGGGCTGCAGATCTTCGGCGTGCCAGCGCCGCGCCTGCAGCTCCCGGTAAACGGTGATGATATGGCTGCGCGCCGGGGCGACAGCCTCCTTCTGCTCTGGAGTCAGGGGCGCGCCCCGGCGCAGCGCCTGCACCAGAGCTGCCTGCTCCGCCGCAATGTTGCCGAGGCCCGCCGGGTGCAGCTCCAGAATACGGCCCGACAGCTGCGGCCCCCGGGCCGAATCGTAGACCGACAGGCTCACTGCCGCATCCACGACGTCGCCGGCGGCATAGGGCACCTGCTCGGGATGCATCCCGAACCAGACCGCATAGAGGCTGGCGTTCCCCTGCCGCAGCCGCAGGCGGGAGTGCTTGCCCTCCGAGACCGCATACACCCCTTCCACGACAGCCTTTTCCAGCACGAAGACCGGGCTGGGGTTGTCGGCACCGTAGGGGGCCAGCTGGTCGAGGCGGCGGACGCTCTCCACCGTAAGGCGGTCGAGGTGGACGGACAGGTCACATTCCAGCGGCGGTGTGCGCAGCACGGGGCACTCCCGTGCCGCCCAGTCGTTGAGCCGCTGACGGAGGGTGGGCAGGTCTTCCTCCCGCACCGAGAGGCCCGCCGCCATGGCGTGGCCGCCGAAGCGGAGCAGGATGTCGGCGCAGGAGGCGATGCACTCGTGCAGGTTGAAGCCCTGCACGCTGCGGCCGCTGCCCTTGCCCTCGCCGTGCTCATCCACCGACACCACGATGACCGGGCGTCCCGTCTTTTCCACAAGGCGGGAGGCCACGATGCCGATGACGCCGGGGTGCCAGTCCCTGCCCCAGAGCAGGATGACCCGGTCCTCGAGGCGCTCCGGCTCGGCATCCAGCAGCTCCTGCGCGGCCCGGACGATCTCCATCTCGGTCTCCTGCCGCTGGCTGTTGATGTCGGTCAGCTTATGGGCCAGCTCCTCGGCCCGGTCTTCGTCCTCACAGAGCACCAGCTGCAGGGCTGTGACGGCGCTGTCCATCCGGCCCGCCGCGTTGATGCGGGGAGCGATGGCATAGCTGACGTTCTCCGCCGTCACCGGCCTGCCCGCAAGCCCCACCTCTTCCAGCAGGGCGCAGAAGCCGGGCCGGTCGGTGTTCTGGAGCTGGCGCAGACCGGCTTTGACGATGGTGCGGTTCTCGCCGGTCAGGGGCATAACGTCGGCCACCGTGCCCACAGCGGCGAGGTCGCCGCAGTATTCCAGCATCTCTTCCGGCGGGCATCCGTCCAGCGCAGCGCAGAGCTTGAAGGCCACGCCCGCGCCGCACAGGCCCTTGAAGGGGCTGTGGTCGTCTGCCCGGCGGGGATCTACGATGGCCACCGCCTGCGGCAGGCTCTCGTGGGGCAGATGGTGGTCAGTGATGATGAGGTCGATGCCGAGACTGGCCGCAAAGGCGGCTTCCTCCACCGCCGAGATGCCGTTGTCCACCGTGACGATGAGGCGGCACCCCTTATCATAGATGGACTGGATGGCGTTCTTCGACAGGCCGTAGCCGTCGCCCTCCCGGCTGGGCAGCATACACTTGGCGCTGGCCCCCATCCCTTTGAGGTGCTGATAGAGCAGGGCGGTGGCGGTCACGCCGTCCACATCGTAGTCGCCGAAGACCACGATGGTCTCGCCCTCGTCGATGGCCCGCAGGATGCGCGCGCAGGCCTTGTCCATGTCGGTCAGGAGCATGGGGTCGCTCAGCTCCTCCTCGCCCGCCAGCAGTGTCAGCGCCTCGGCGGGGTCGGTGATGCCCCGGGCAGCGAGGATGCCGGCCAGCAGACCGGCCTCCTTCTGCTGGGCCGCAAAGACCGAGCGGTATTTCTCCTCGCTCCACGGCCCATCGTCCATGCTCTGGTTTTCCAGCTCTTCGGTGTTCTGCTGGGCGATGGCGGCGGTCAGCTCCTTCAGGGCCGCACGGTCAACTTCTTTGGTGTTCCAAGCCCGGTAGGTCATCGCATTTCCTCCCCGGCCAGACCATCGTTGGCCAGCATCCCCTGCAGCGCAGCGATCTCGCTGGAAACGTCCAGCGCCATGTCCGACAAAAGCTTATCGTAAAGGTTGTCGTAGGCCTGATTCAGGGTATGCAGGATGCCCGCGATGTCCCTGCGGATGGCCTCGGCGTTCTCGCCCTGCTGGCCCTGCACGTCGTTGTAGGTGTGCAGGAGCTTGAGGGTAGTGGGGATATAGTATTCCGCAAAGCGGCGGGCCTTGGGCAGGCTCTCGGGGTGGGCTTCCAGCCACGCACCGATGGACTCGGTGGTCTTCTGCATATGCTGCAGCTCCTCCACCGCCCGCTCATCCTCCATGAGAGAGGTCTCCTTCTCGAGCACCTGCGCAAAGCGGCGGGTCGTCTCAAGGTTCAGGGGGACATCCTCGGCCTGTTCCGGCGCTTTTTCCGGTTCAGGCTCCGGCTGATTTTCCTGCGCAGTGCGGTAGTCCTCCGCCGTCAGGTAGAGCTTGTCGTTCTTCTCGTCCATCCAAGCGCTGAGCCATCCTTTATGGATGAACTTCCGCAGCAGCCGGAGGGCCTTGGCCTTCTTCTTATGGGTCAGCTCGGCCAGCATCGAGAGGGAGAGGCCCTTGTGCCAGTCGAAGCCCTCGGCAGTGTCGGCATACAGCTCCAGCGTCTTCGCGGCCTTCATCCGGGAAGCGCCCGCCGCCGTGAGCCAGCCGAACACGGCCGTCACCGCCGCCGAGCACCATCCGGTGGCCCGGGTGGCGCTCATGGCAAACTCGCCGATGGCACCGAGGACCGTCATATCAGCCGCCCCCGCCGCGCTGCCGGAGGTGAACATCCCCGCCGTGCCGAAGCAGGCGATGGCCGTAATGCCGAAGAGGACGGCGAAAGTGATGCCGGTCGCCAGCATGGCGACGCCTGCGTTGTGGCGCTTTTTTGCGCTGGTGCGGAGATTGTCGATGGGGGTCGGCACCGGCTTCTTTGCGAAAAAGCTCCGCGCCCAGCCCGGCATCCCGCCGGCGTTCTCCCCGCTCGGGGCTGCGTTCCGGGCCTCCTCAGCCCGCTTCTGATACTGCTGCTTCCCAGCCTGAAACGCCCGGCCTGCCTCCGAGATGCCGTAGCTTGCGGCATTCGCAGCGGCGCGGCCCACGTCCCATGCACGGTCGCCGAGTTCCTTCCCCCGGCCCTCAAAGCCGTGGCGGAAGGCGTCGGACATGGTATCGCCCAGCTCCCGAAGCTGGCGTTCCAGCTCCTGCTGCACCTGACGGCCCTCGCTGTCCTGTGCCCTGCTCTGGCCGGAACGATTCTGGAAATCGTTTTCACGATCAGTCATTCAACTTCTCACCCTTCTGCCGGACTGTACCGGCTGATGATGGCGCGGGCCACCCGCAGGCCATCGACGGCGGCGCTCATGATGCCGCCCGCATATCCTGCGCCCTCGCCGCAGGGGTAAAGCCCCGCCAGCTGGGCACATTCAAAGTCTTCTTCCCGCTTCAGCCGCACCGGGCTGCTGGTGCGGGTCTCAAGACCTGTCAGGATGGCCTCGGGGGCGGTATAGCCTGCGATCTTCCGCTCGTAGGCGCGCAGTCCCGCCCGCAGCGTGTCAGCCAGCTCCGTCGGCAGCAGTGCGCCGAGGTCGGCGGCCCGGACGCCGCGGTCATATGTGGGCTGGACGCGGCCGATGCTCAGCTGCCCCCTGCCCTCCAAAAAGCTCTGGATGTTCTCCGCCGGGGCGGCATACTCGCCCGCGCTGCGGCCTGCCGCGTAGGCCTTCGCTTCCAGCTCTCGCTGGAAGGCGATAGCCCTGCGGGGGTCGCCGCCGAAGTCCTCGCCGCCCACGCTGACCACCACCGCCGCATTGGCGTTTTTGCCGCTGCGGGCGTGGTAGCTCATGCCGTTGGTCACGACGCGGCCCGTTTCGCTGGCCGAAGCCACCACCTGACCGCCGGGACACATACAGAAAGTATAGACGCACCGTTTTTCAACGTGCTGCGAAAGCTGATATTCGCCCCGCGGCAGGGCCGGGTGGCCTGCTGCCTCGTGGTAAAGGCTCTTTTCGATCTCCGATTGGAGATGCTCGGCCCGGAAGCCGACGCTGAAGGGCTTGCATTCCAGCACGAGGCCGCTGTCCATCAGCATCCCGAAGGTATCGCGGGCCGAGTGGCCCACCGCAAAGACCAGTGCCTCACAGGGGAAGGCACCGCCCGTGGTCCGGATGCCGACGAGGCGGCCGTCCCGGCGCTCGAAGCCGGTGAGGGCCGTGTTGAAGTGGACCTCGCCCCCCAGCGCCTCGATCTCCCTGCGGATGGAGGTGATGACGCCCCGGAGCAGGTCGGTGCCTACATGGGGCTTCTGCTGCCATGCGATCTCCCTGGGGGCGCCGTGCTCGAGGAACACCTCGGTCACGAAGCCGCACAGCTCGTCGCCGATGCGGGTGGTGAGCTTACCGTCCGAAAAGGTGCCTGCGCCGCCCTCGCCAAACTGGATGTTGGCGTTCTCGTCCAGCTCACCGGTGGCAGAGAAATGCTCCACAGCCTTGACGCGCTCTTCCAGCGCCGGGCCGCGCTCCAGCACGATGGGCCGGTAGCCCTGACGGGCCAGCAGCAGCGCTGCAAAAAGTCCGGCCGGGCCGAGGCCGCAGACCACGGGCCGGTGGGCCAGCGGCTGGGTGCCGTTCTCCACCGAAAAGTCGGTCCTGCCCCGGACGGTGACGCTGGGCGAAGCGCCTGCATAGGCAGGCTCCTCTCCTTCCTCCTTCAGGGACACCGCCACGGTGTAGACCAGCTTGGGCTGGCCGTGGCGGGCGTCCACCGAGAGTTTGGCGATGCCCAGATGGCTCACCCTGCTGCGGGGGATCCGGGCGAGGTGGAGGGCTTTTTCATAGGCCTGCTGCTCCCCGGCGGAGAGGGGCAGGCGAATATCACGAATCAGGATCATATACTCAGTTACTTTCTATCTTGCACTGCACCACATAGCTGCCCAGCGCAAAGATCTTATCGTTGGAGGGCACATAGAGGCGGCAGGCGATGTTCTGCTGGCCGATGGCAACGTAGAAGTCGTCGGCGTCGATCTCGATGACCACCTGCTCCGGGGTCAGGGCCTCCAGCGAACCGGCCGGGCCGCAGAGGGTGACGTTCATCAGCCGCTCGGTCCCCACGGTCAGGGTGTAGGTAGAGGGCAGGTTTACGACCTGCACACAGCTGGCGGGCAGGTTCATGGTCTTGGTCTCCAGACGGGAGCTGTCGAAGCTGACCGTGATGGTGGAGATATTGTCCAGCAGGCGGATGCCGCTGGGCAGCTCGATGGGCATCTCATACACCTTATCCAGCGCAAAGGTGGAAAGGTCGATGGTGCCCACCGACAGGGTGGACAGCTTATCGATCTGCGACTCCGGCCCGGCCACGTTGAGGGTCTTCTTGCTCAGGGAGTAGACCAGCACCGAGGGGTCGAAGTCCCGGGGGGCGTTGATGAAGCTCACCTTCACCGGCAATGTCGCCAGCTTGTACACCTGCAGCGTGACCTCGACGCTGTCCGCCTCGAGGGTAGTATACTCAAATTTCACCTCGCTGCCGCTGCGGGTGTAGAACCGCAGGTCGGTGTCCAGCGTGACAGGACTGGTCAGCTCGCCGTTGTGGGTCACTTCGGCGGTGCAGGTCTCCACCTTGCTCAGCTCGGTGCTGGGGCCGGAGAGGGTCACGGTCTCCTTGGAGACCTCGGTGCCGTAGAGGATATAGCCGTCGGCGATCTTCAGATAGTTCGTCGTTACCTGAATGGGCAGGGTCTTCTCCTCCACCACATCGAACACCACGTCCACCGTGTTGCTGCCGTCGATGGAGACGGCCACACCGGTAAGCAGGGTGCTCTGGCTGCGGACCTGAAGGCGGAGGGTCTTTTCGCCGCTGTCGCGGACGCTGGACCAGTCGGGATAAACGACGAAGTCGTTGGCCGACAGGCTGCCGATGGTGTAGCCGTCGCCGGAAAGTTTTAAGTTGACCGTTTTTTCCTCTGCATCGACGATGCTCAGGCCGCGGGAGGTGTAGGCGGACGAATCGTAGGTAAAGTCCACCGGGACATTATAGATGGTGGTCGTCGTGCCGGGCTGCACCACGATGGTGACAGCCATCCACGCGATGACTGCGCCCAGCAGCGACAGCAGCAGCCGGACACGGCGGTCGCTCAGCAGGCTGCGCTTGGGGGGCACGGCAGGCTTCATGCCGTTGTTCTGCTCGGTGCTCATTGCTGCTCTTCCTCCTCTTTGGCGTTCACCCAGTTCAGCAGGCGCTTGCCCCGGGCCTTCCAGCCCTCGGCGGCGCTCTTCTCGCTGGCCGTCTCCTTGGGGATCATCTCATCCACCAGACGGGTGTAGAGGGTCTGGCGGTCGAAGTGGCGGATGAGGACGCCGTTCTTCGCCATCGAGATGATGCCGGTCTCCTCGCTGACCACGATGGCGATGGCGTCGGAATTCTCGGCGATGCCGAGGCAGGCGCGGTGGCGGGTGCCCATGTCCTTGCCGAGGTCGAGGTTGTTGGAAAGGGGCAGCACGCAGCCTGCGGCTTTGATGCGGCCATCTTCGATGATGGCCGCTCCATCGTGGAGGGGGGTGCCCTCGTAGAAGATGGTGCCCAGTACCTCAAGGTTGACCGCACTGTTCACGGGCGTGCCGGTGCGGACGATCTCCGAGAGGTTGGTATTCCGTTCCAGCACGATGAGGGCGCCGGTCTTGGTCTCCGAAAAGCGCTCGGCGGCATCGCAGATGGCGATGATGGCGCTGCGCCACGCGCCCTTGAGGCTGGTGTCGTTGTAGCGGCTCTTGTTGAAAAAGCGGTAGGCCCACTGGTCGGTCTGGCCCATCCGTTCCAGCGCACGCCGTATCTCAGGCTGGAACAGCACCACCAGCGTCAGCAGACCGACCTGCAGCAGCGAGTTCAGCAGCCAAGTAACGGTGCGCATATTCAGGATGTTGGCCACCAGATAGACCGCCAGCACGATGAGCGCGCCCTTGGCCAGCTGACCGGCCCGGGTGCGGTTGACGATGCCCAGAAGCTGGTAGATGAGGAACGCGATGATGAGGATGTCCAGCAGGTCTACCAGCTTGAAGGTCTGAAAGTTTGCTACGATAGAGTTCAGAGTCATGGGTCACACTCTCCCGTTCACACAGCTTCGATGAGGGCGACGGCGTGGGCTGCGATGCCCAGCCCCTCGCCGGTAAAGCCCAGATGCTCTTCGGTGGTCGCCTTAACGCTCACAGCCTCCACCGGCAGCCCGAAGGCGGCGGCGAGCTTTTCCCGCATGACCGGAATGTAGGGGGCCAGCTTGGGGCGCTGGCAGAGGATGGTGGCGTCGATGTTCTCGATGCGCCAGCCCTGTGCGGCGACGATCTCCGCCACCCGGCGGGCCAGCACGAGGCTGTCCGCCCCGGCGTACTCCTCCGCCGTATCGGGGAAGTGCTGGCCGATGTCGCCCAGCGCTGCCGCGCCCAGCACGGCATCCATCACCGCATGGGCCAGCACATCGGCGTCCGAGTGGCCCAGCAGGCCCTTCTCATAGGGCACCTCCACGCCGCCAAGGATGAGCTTGCGGCCCTCCACCAGACGATGGACGTCGTAACCATGACCAATGCGCATCTTCTTTCCTCCGTTCTTCGCCCGGGGCAGGTCTTCCCGGGTCGTGATCTTGATGTTTGCGTAGTCGCCCTGCACCAGCTCCACCGGACGGCCCGTTAACTCGAACAGGCTGCAATCGTCGGTGACGAGGCGGGCGCGGGCCTCGTCCAGCTCGTCCAGCGCCGCCAGATAGGCTGCGCGGTCGAAGCACTGGGGCGTCTGCACCGCATAAAGGGTGCTGCGGTCGGGGGTATCCTCCACCATGCAGCCGGCGGGCACCGTCTTGCCGCTGCCGCCCTTTGCCTGCTTGATGGTGTCCTTCACCGGCACTGCCGGGGCGGCAGCCCCGCAGCGGGCAGCCGCCTTCAGCACGGCGGCGATGACCTCCCCGCTCACGAAGGGCCGGGCCGCATCGTGGACGGCCACCAGCGCCCCGTGGGCAGCGGCTACGCCGTTCCGGGCGCTTTCGGCCCGGGTCGCACCGCCCCGCACCAGCTGCACCGGCTTTTTGCACCGGGCTGCGGCCCGCTCTGCGTTCTCGCCCGACGCGCCAGTCACCAGAACCAGCTCGTCCACCTCCGGGCACTCGTCGAAAGCCCGGACGCTCCGCTCCAGCACGGTCTCGCCGCCCAGATCAAAGCTCAGTTTATCAAATCCCATCCGGGTGGAGGAGCCTGCCGCCACCAGAACAGCCGTCACACGATAGTCCAATTTCTTACACCTGCCCCATTTTCTTCCTGCCCCGTGCCACACTGCCCGGAGCTTATTATGACTCATTGAATATTATAGCGTATCAGGCCCTAAACTGCAACCGCCCACACCCATCAAAAATGCCCCCGTGCAGCACTTTTGGCGCTGAACGGGGGCATAAATTTCTGATGGGATTTCCGTGTTATGCGAGGATGGGCTCAATGGCAGCAGCCAGAGCATCCTTCTGAGCCTGTGCCTCGGCGAGGTCCTTGCCCAGCGTGGTGAAGTAGGTCTTGATCTTCGGCTCAGTGCCGGAGGGACGGACGACCACGGTAGCGCCGTTGTCCAGAGCGTAGATGAGGACATTTGCGGCAGGCAGGCCGGTCTCCTCGGGCTTCTTGTAGTCGGTGACCTTGACCACCTTGTGGCCGGCCAGCTCGGTGAGCGGCTCGTCGCGCAGCTTCTGCATGATGGAGGCCATCTTCTCCATGCCGGTCAGGCCGGGAAACTCGAAGCTGTCCACCTTGTTCAGGTAGCGGCCATACTCCTTGTAGATCTCTTCCAGACGCTGCTTGATGGAGGAGCCGATGCTGCGGTAGTAAGCGGCCATCTCGCAGATGAGCATGGAGCCGATGACGGCGTCCTTATCGCGGACGTAGGGACCGGCCAGATAGCCGTAGCTCTCCTCGAAGCCGAAGATGAAGCGATCCACCTCACCGGCAGCCTCCAGATTTGCGATCTGATCGCCGATCCACTTGAAGCCGGTCAGCACGCTGCGCATCTCCACGCCATAATGAGCGGCAATGGCGTCGGCCAGCGGGGTGGAGACGATGGACTTGACGGCGACGGGGTCCTTCGGCATGGTGCCCTTCTCGATACGGCCTGCGCAGATGTAGTCCAGCAGCAGAGCGCCCATCTCGTTGCCGGAGACCAGCTCATAGCTGCCGTCCGGGCACTTCATAGCGATACCCACGCGGTCGGCGTCGGGGTCGGTGGCCAGCATCAGGTCTGCACCGGTCTTGGTGGCGAGGTCGAGGCCCAGCTTCAGGGCATCGAAGATCTCAGGGTTGGGGTAAGAGCAGGTGGTAAAGTAGCCGTTGGGATACTCCTGCTCCGGCACGATGGTGATGTCGGTGATGCCCATATCGTTCAGGACGTGGGTGACCGGCACCAGACCGGAGCCGTTCAGGGGGCTGTAGACCAGCTTCAGGCCAGCCGTCTTGCACAGGCCCGGGCGCACCTGACGTGCCTCGATGGCAGCGTAGAGGGCGTTCTTGCAGTCGTCGCCCACAAAGCGGATGAGGCCCTGCTCGACACCCTCTGCAAAGGAGATGTACTTTGCGCCGGTGAGGACATCGGTCTTCTGGATCTCATCGTAGACGATAGCGGCGGCGTCATCAGTCATCTGGCAGCCGTCGGGGCCGTAGGCCTTGTAGCCGTTGTACTTGGCGGGGTTGTGCGAAGCTGTGACCATGATGCCCGCGTTGCACTCGTAGTAACGGGTGGCAAAGCTCAGGGCCGGGACCGGCATCAGCGCGTCGTAGATGCGCACCTTGATGCCGTTCGCTGCCAGGACCCCGGCAGCCGTCTTGGCAAAGATGTCGCTCTTGAGGCGGCTGTCGTAGCTGATGGCCACGGTCTGGCTGCCGCCCTGCGTCTTGACCCAGTTTGCCAGACCCTGCGTGGCCTGACGCACGACGTAGATGTTCATACGGTTGGTGCCAGCGCCCAGCACGCCGCGCAGGCCGGCGGTGCCAAACTTCAGCGCAACGGCGAAGCGGTCCTTGATCTCGTCGTCATTTCCCTCGATCTTGGCCAGTTCCGGCTTCAGATCTGCGTCTTCCAGATCTGCTGCCAGCCAGCGCTTATACTCATCCTGATACATATTGCACACCTTACCTTTGTTATTTTTGACCATAATGGACAAATTCATCCAAGTCTACTTATACTATAAGCTTTTAAACGCTTTGTGTCAATTCAGGATTATGTACCAAGTTTTCCCCCTCAAAACCAGCAAATGCTACAAATCGCGTCGGCTTTCCGCTTTGCCGGCCTCCCTCTGCTGCCATACAGGGCCAGTAGGTCACCCCTGCGTCGTCCAGCACTTCCATCCAATGGCCCAGTCCAACGCCATTTTCGCACAGATACCGCATCAAAGGCATCAGCCGCCCGAAGTCGCCCGTCGGGCAGATGACCTGTTCCGTCGTGCATTCCCCGCCCTGCTGCCGCTGCACTGCCAACACGACACCCTCTTCCTTCAGGCTTGCGTAATAGCACAGCGTGTATGCGCGCTGATAGCCTTCGATATTCGAATAGGGCCGGGTATAACAGCAGTACTCTTTCGCAACCATATGATCCTTCCTCCGATCTTGTTTTTTGCCTGTTCTCATTGCGCGTGTCTCGTTGACATCTCACATGCCCTCTAATATAATAGATTCAGATAAAAAATTGTGTCGAACCCGGACGGCAATGCCCTGCTTTTTCCATTTCTTAGTCGTTTCTTATCCAACGATTTTACATTTTTCGTCCGTTATCTCAAAATAAATATCGGAACTACGTAGAATCATGCAGTGATTCTTTTTTTGAGATGGATACAACAGCACAAATCAAAAATTTTAATGGCCCTGCCGCCCCCTGTCGGGCAGAAAGGAGCGCCCCCATGTACGCAGTCCTCAAGAGCTTCGGCCTCAAGGGCCTCAACGGCTTCCCGGTAGAGGTCGAGGCCGACATCTCGGGCGGGATGCCCGCCCTCTCCATCGTCGGCCTGCCGGACTCTGCCGTCCGGGAGAGCGGCGACCGCGTTCATGCGGCCCTGAAGAATCTGGGCTTCAAGTGGCCCGACCGCCGCATCACCATCAACCTCGCCCCGGCCGATGTCCGCAAGACCGGCCCGGTGTACGACCTGCCCCTGCTGCTGGCCGTGCTGGCGGCCTCCGGGCAGCTGGAAACGCCGCCGAAGGACACCGCCTTTCTGGGTGAGCTGGCGCTGGACGGCAGCCTGCGGCCCGTGTCCGGCGTGCTGCCGATGGCACTGGAAGCCGCCGCCAGCGGGGTGCGGGCGCTCTACGTCCCGGCGGAGAACGCCGCCGAGGCCGCTGAGGCCGGCGGCAGCGAGATGCAGGTCTTCCCCGCTGCAACGGCCCGTCAGGTCGTGGACGCTCTGCGGGGCGTCCAGCCCATCCCGCCTACGGCTCCTGTTCCCTTCGACCCTGCCGACGCATGGAACCATGTCCCCGATTTCTCCGACGTCTGCGGTCAGCCGCTGGCCCGCCGGGCGATGGTCATTGCCGCTGCAGGCGGGCACAACGTCCTGCTCATCGGCGCACCCGGCACCGGCAAATCCATGCTGGCCCGGCGTCTCCCCGGCATCCTGCCCCCGCTGAGCCGGGAGGAGGCCGTGGAGACCACCAAGATCTATTCCATCGCCGGGCAGATGCCCGCAGGCCGGGGCCTCGTGACGGCCCGGCCCTTCCGCAGTCCCCATCACTCGGCCAGCTCGGCGGCGCTGGCGGGCGGCGGCACACTCTTCCGCCCCGGCGAGTGCAGTCTGGCCAACTGCGGCGTCCTCTTCCTCGACGAGCTGCCCGAGTTTTCCCGCGAGAGCCTCGAGGTGCTGCGCCAGCCCCTCGAGGACGGCTGCATCACGGTCAGCCGGGCCGCCGGCAGCGCCACTTACCCCAGCCGCTTCCAGCTCGTTGCCGCCATGAACCCCTGCAAGTGCGGCTACTACGGCCACCCCACCCGGGCCTGCACCTGCTCCCCCAGCGCGGTGCGGCAGTACCGCAGCCGGGTGTCCGGCCCGCTGCTGGACCGCATCGACCTCTGCGTCGAGATGGACCCCGTCGCCTTTGACGAGCTGCACAGCGTCTCTCCCTCTGAGAGCAGTGCCGAGCTGCGCAGGCAGGTCCTTGCCGCGCGGGCCGTTCAGGCCCAGCGGTACGCCGCCCCCGGCTACGAGGGCGTGCACTGCAACGCCCAGCTCACCGCCGGGCAGGTGCGGCGTATCTGCCGGATGACCCCTGCCGCCGAGCAGCTCCTGCGGGCCTCCTACGAGACGCTGGGCCTCTCGGCCCGCGCCCACGACCGCATCCTCCGGGTGGCCCGCACCGTGGCCGACCTCGCAGGCAAGCGCCTCCTCGACGAGGATTCCCTGCTGGAAGCGCTGCAGTACCGCGCACAGGAAAAGGTCGAGCTGACGTTCTGAGACCGCAAAAAGCTCCCCCGGCAGTCCAAGCCGGGGGAGCTTTGTCGTTGCTATAGCAGTTTTTTAGAATCTCCGCCATGTATCGGGCAGGAAGAGCACCAGCATCGGGAAGATCTCCAGACGGCCGGCCAGCATATCGAAGATGAGCACCAGCTTTGCGAAGTTGGAATAAGCCCCGAAGTTCATCATAGGGCCGACCTGATTGAGGCCGGGGCCGATGTTGTTCAGGGTGGCGGCGACGGAGGTAAAGTTTGTCACCATGTCAAAGCCGTCCAGACTCACCAGCATCAGGCTCGCTCCAAAGAGGAAGATGTAGGCCGCTATATAGACGTTGGTGGTGCGGATGGTCTCGTGGTTGACCAGCTTGCCGTCCATCCGGACGGGAGCCACCACCTGCGGGTGAAGGGCCTGTTTCAGCTCCTTGCCCAGCGTCTTGCCCAGCAGCAGGAAACGGCTGACCTTGATGCCGCCGCCGGTGCTGCCCGCACAGGCACCCACGAACATCAGCAGCACCAGCACCTCTTTGGCCAGCGTGGGCCAGAGGTCGAAGTCACAGCTGGAAAAGCCGGTGGTCGTGATGATGGAGCCGACCTGAAAGGCCGCGTGGCGCAGTGCCTCGCCGAAGGTGCCGTAGAGGCTGCGGATGTTCACCGTGATGACGGCCACCGCCGCCAGAATGATGCCGAAATAGGCGCGGACCTCCTCGCTGGACGCTGCGCGGCGGAACCTCCGCAGCAGCAGGAGGAAATAAGCGTTGAAGTTGACGCCGAAGAGGATCATAAAGATGGTCACGACCCACTGGATGTAGGGCGAGAAGCTGGCAAAGCTGTCGTTCTTGAAGCCGAAGCCGCCGGTGCCCGCCGTGCCGAAGGCCGTGAGCATCGAGTCGAATACATTCATGCCGCCTGCCAGCAGGAAGCAGAACTCCACTACCGTCAGTGCAAAATAGATGCCGTACAGGATCTTCGCCGTGGACTGCACCTTCGGCACCAGCTTGTCCACCTGCGGGCCGGGGCTTTCCGCTTTCATCAGGTTGACGTGAGAGCCGCCGGTCAGGGGCAGCAGCGAGAGCAGAAAGACCAGAACGCCCATGCCGCCGATCCAGTGGGTGAAGCTGCGCCAGAACAGGATGCCGTTGGGCAGGCCCTCCACGGCGGGCAGGATGCTGGCACCGGTGGTGGTGAAGCCCGACACCGTCTCAAAGAGGGCGTCCACCGGGTTCTGGATGCAGCCGGTGAGGACGAAGGGTACGGCGCCTACGATACTGATGGCGATCCAGCTCAGCGCCGTGGCCGCGAAGCCCTCCCGCATATAGAACACCTTGCTGCGGGGCTTGATGGTCCGCAGCCCGAGGCCCAGCGCCGCGCTGATGGCCGCCGTCAGCAGGAACACGCCCATGACAGCCCACTCGGCGTAGATGAGGCTCGTCACCGCCGGAAGCAGCAGCAAAACGCCCTCGATCATCAGGATATAGCCCAGCAGACGAAAGACGATCGCATAATTCATACGTTCTGTCCCCCGTTACCCTTCCACGATGTCCCGCAGGTCGTGCAGGCCGTGCTCCAGCGTGACGACGATGACATTGTCGCCCACCTGAATGCGGTCGCCGCCGCGGGGGATGAGGATGCGGTCGCCGCGGGTGATGCAGCAGAGCAGCAGGTTCTTTTTCAGATGCAGCTGGCTCAGTGGCACGCCGGTGGCCCGGCTCTCCTCGTGGACGGTGAACTCCAGCGCCTCCACGCGGTCATCGAGGATGCGGTAGAGGGTCTTGATGTTGTTGCCGGCCTCGTTCTGCAATGCACGGACGTACTGCACGATGTAATCGCAGGTCATGTACTTGGGGTAGACGATGCTGCCCAGATCCAGCCCGGCCAGAATATCATCGAACTCAAGGCGGTTGATCTTCGTGACCAGCTTGCCCTTGGAGTGCTTCTTGGCAAACAGGGTCAGCAGCACGTTCTCCTCGTCGATGTTGGTCAGGGCCACGAAGGCCTCGGTGGATTCCAGTCCCTCCGAGAGCAGGAAGTCGCGGTTGGAGCCGTCCTCATTGAGGATCTGTGCCTCGGGCAGGGACTCGGCCAGCACATTGCAGCGGGCCGGGTCGCGCTCCACGATGCGGACGCGGATGTGGTTTTCCAGCAGCTCCTGACTCAGGTAGTAGGCGATGGCACCGCCGCCCACGATGAAGGCATTGCGCACCGGCCGCACCGGCATATGGATGCGCTGGAAGAACTCGTGGGCCTTCTCCTGCGTAGCGAGGAAGGTGACCTGATCGCCGTTCTTCAGCACGAAGTTGCCGTTGGGGATGATGACCCCGCCGTCACGCTCCACGGCGCAGACCAGAATGTCGCTCTTGAGCTGGGTGGGGATCTCATGGATGGCCACACCGTCCAGCCCCTGCTGCTCGGTCAGGGCGAACTTGATGAGCCGCACGCGCCCGTCCGCAAAGGTGTCGATCTTACTTGCACCCGGAAAGCGCAGCAGATGCGAGATCTCCTTCGCCGCTGCCATCTCAGGGTTGATGATGGCCGAGATGCCGATCTGCTTTTTGATAAAGTCCAGCTCATGGCTGTAGGACGGGTTGCGTACACGGGCGATGGCGTGGCAGTGGCCCGCCTTTCTTGCGAACATACAGCACAGCAGGTTCAGCTCGTCCGAGCCGGTGACTGCAATGAAGACATCCGCCTCCTCCACGCCCGCCTCAGACAGGGTGGTGATGGACGAGCCGTTGCCGAGAATGCTCATCACGTCGTAGGATTCGCCGATGTGCTCCACACGGGCCTTGTTCGTATCGACAACGGTCACATTATGACCCTCTTCACTGAGCTGCCGCGCCAGCGCTGTGCCGACTTTGCCGCCGCCCACCAAAACGATCTTCATAGAATAACCCTTTCTCTTCTCCTGCGCCGTCTGGGCGCTATTGAGTTGATTATAGCATATCTCGGGCCAAATATCTACAAAATCGGCCCTTCTGCCTGTTTTATCCACTGCAAAGCACCATTTCGGCGGAAAAAGCAGCCCCGGGGTGCGCACACCCCGGGGCTGTCAGGCATTTTCAGGCTTTATTCGTACCGCTCCACGCCGTCCTTAGTGACGAGGGCGTAGACCAGCGGGGCCTCTTCGGGCTTTTCGGGGCCGTAGACGAGGCCGCTGCGGTACTCGGCGGCGGCAGCGTCGAATCGGTCGGCTGCGCCGTAGAAGGTAGCGAGGCTCTCGCCCTTATGGACATAGTCGCCGCGCTTCTTGTGGAGGGTGATGCCGGCGGCGAAGTCCAGCGGGTCGCCCTTCTTCTGACGGCCTGCGCCCAGCAGCACACTGGCCGAGCCGATCTTCTCGGCGTCGTTGGCGATGATGTAACCGTCCTCCTCGGCCAGCAGCTCATAGCTGGCGGCGGGCTTTTCGAAGAGGCTGTAGTCGTCCAGCACCCGGATGTCGCCACCCTGTGCTGCGAACATTTCCTTGCACTTTGCATAGGCGGAGCCGTCCGCGAGGACGGCCTCGGCCATGGCGCGGCACGCGGCAGGGGTGCCCTTGTCGGCCAGAACCAGCATATTGGTGGCCAGCTGTAAGCACACCTCAGTCAGGTCGGCGGGGCCATGCCCCTTGAGCACATCCATGCTCTCCATGACCTCGAGGCTGTTGCCGATGTTGCGGCCCAGCGGGGTGTCCATGTCGGTGATCATGGCAGCGACGCGGCGGCCGTGATGGGTGCCGATGGAGACCATCAGCTTGGCCAGCTCGATGCTCTGCTCCACGGTCTTCATGAACGCGCCGGTGCCGGTGGTGACATCCAGCAGGATGGCGTCCGAGCCGGAGGCCAGCTTCTTGGACATGATGCTGGACGCGATGAGGGGGATGCAGCTGACGGTGGCGGTGACGTCCCGGAGGGCGTACATCTTCTTATCCGCCACGGCGATGCCTTCGCTCTGGCCGATGACCGACAGGCCGATCTTGTTCACCTGCGCGAAGAACTCCTCCTGCGAGAGGGCGGTCTTGGTGCCGGGGACGCTCTCCATCTTGTCGATGGTGCCGCCGGTGTGGCCGAGGCCGCGGCCGCTCATCTTGGCGATCTTGACGCCGCAGGCCGCGACGATGGGCGCGATGACCAGCGTGGTCTTGTCGCCCACGCCGCCGGTGGAGTGCTTGTCCACCTTGATGCCCGGAATGGGCGAAAGATCGACCATGACGCCGCTGTGGGCCATCACGTCGGTCAGCTCGGCAGTCTCCTCGTCGGTCATGCCCCGCAGATAGACGGCCATCATCCATGCCGCCATCTGGTAATCGGCCACCTCGCCGCTGACGAAGCCGTTGACGATGGCTTCCAGTTCTTCGCGACTATGGGTGCCGCCGTCCCGCTTTTTTGCGATCAGATCGTAAATGCGCATAAGTTCACGCTCCTAAATCGTATTCTCCGCCAACGCTCTGCCGTCGGCAATAAGTATGACATTGTACTTCAAGTATAGCAAATTCTCCCGCAAAAGCAAGCATCGTTTTGTGGAATCTGTTGAAAAAAGAACGAAAAAGGCGCAGCCGCCCGGAAAGCAGCTGCGCCCCGAAAAAACGCCCTCGGATCAGCGGGAACCTTTATCGTAGGGGATGCCCTCGGCCTTGGGGGCCATGCTGTTCTTGGAGGTGAAGGCCAGAATGACCATCGATGCCACGAAGGGCATCATGTTGTAGATGTTGCTGGACCAGTGGAGCTGTGCGAGGAAGGTGGAGTCAGCGATGTTGGCCAGACTCTTGAAAACGGCGAAGAACATGGCCGCGCCGCAGATGTTGAAGGGCTTCCACTGACCGAAGATCATAACGGCCATCGCAAGGAAGCCTGCGCCGGCTACGCCGACCTCGAAGTTCCACGTCTGGACGGGCGGCACGATGTAAGCCAGACCGCCGACGGCACCCAGTGCGCCCGAGATGACGACACCGGCATAGCGCATCTTATAGACGTTGATGCCCACGGAGTCCGCTGCCTGCGGATGCTCGCCGCAGGCACGCAGACGCAGGCCGAAGCGGGTCTTGTACAGCACGACATAGCTGACGATGAGCAGGACGATGCCCAGCGGGACAAAGATGCTCAGCTCCAAACCGCCGAGGCTGAACAGGAAGGGCTTGTTGGAGTAGTTCAGCTTGGCACTGCCGCTCGTGCTGAAATACTTGGCGATGACCACGGCGATGGCCGTCGCCAGCAGGTTCAAGGCTGTGCCTCCGATGGTCTGGTCCGCCTTCAGGTTGATGGAGGCAAAGGCCAGCAGCAGGCTGTAGACCATACCGGCGAGAGCCGCCACCAGCACGGCGATGAGGACCGTAGCAAACGCAGGCAGGCTTGCAGGCAGCATAGTGAGGGTGAGGACACCCGCCACGCCGCCGATGACCATGATGCCTTCCAGTGCGATGTTGATGATGCCGGAGTGCTCGCTGAACATACCGCCCAGAGCGACCAGCATCAGCACGATGCCATACAGCAGGGTATACTTGATGAGAAGCAGCATATCACTTGCCCTCCTTCTTGGTTTTGGTCTCAGCAGGGGCAGGCTCTGCATTCACGTTGGTCTTGTCCGCATTCCTGAACAGCAGGGCGTGGATCTTGCCCCGGAACAGCATGGAGAATGCGCACAGGTAGATGATGATGCCGCTGATGAGGTCGGAGATCTCCGTGGGATAGTACTTGGTGGACAGGAACGAGCCGCCGACCGAGATGTGGGAGATGAAGATCGCAGAGAAGATGGTTCCGATGGGGTTGGAGCTTGCCAGCAGGGCCACGGAAATGCCGTTGAAGCCCATGGTGGGCAGGCTGGTGGAGTTCAGCGGGTTCCACTGGGACACATTGGACAGGTAGTAGAGGCCTGCGCCGAAACCGGCCAGTGCGCCTGCAATGGCCATCGAGAGGATGATGTTCTTCTTCTCGTTGATGCCGGCATAGCGAGCTGCGCTCTTGTTCAGGCCGACGGCCTTCAGCTCATAGCCGAAGGTGGTCTTGTTCAGGATGACCCAGATGAGGACGGCCACCGCAGCTGCGAGGAAGATGGCGATGGTGGTGCTGTTGGTCTGGAACATCTTGTTCAGGCCGAAGTCCGGAATGAGGGACTTGGACAGCTCGGCGCTCTTTCCGAGGTTCAGAGTGCGGGTGTTGCGCGCGTCGTACATGGGGCCGGTGCCGTTCTGGTAGATGAGCTCGTTGACCAGATAGAGGCCGATCCAGTTGAACATGATGGAGGTGATGACCTCATTGATGTTGAAGTAGGCCTTGAAGAAGCCGGGGATCGCGCCCCAGATTCCGCCGAGGATGGTTGCCGCGATGAGGCAGACGAACCATGGCATCTTGAGCATGATGGCGCAGTAGAGGGCACCGTAAGCGCCCAGCGTGTACTGACCAGCTGCACCGATGTTGAACAGGCCGGTCTTGAACGCGAAGGCCACGGACAGGCCGGTCATGATGAGGGGGGCTGCGTTGGCCAGCTCCTTGCCGACGCCGTAGGGCGCATCATGGAAGCCGCCCTTGACGATGCGGACAAAGCCGTCACCCCATGCGTGGGCCGGATTGATGGCCAGCAGCACGAGGAAGCCCACAGCCATGCCGATGACGATGCACAGCAGCGCGGCCAGCACACTGGTGATGGAGCTGTTGAGGTTGCTGTGGGAAAGTTTTTTCTTGTTCATTTAGTTGTTCTCCTTTCCCTGCTTGCGTGCGCCGGCCATGTAGAGGCCCAGCTCCTGCACAGTGGTGGTCTTGGGGTCGAACTCGCCGACGATCTCGCCCTCGTACATAACGAGGATGCGGTCGGACAGGTTCATGACCTCATCCAGCTCAAGGCTGACCAGCAGGACTGCCTTGCCCTTGTCGCGCTCGGCGACGATCTGTCTGTGGATGTATTCGATGGCGCCGACATCAAGGCCGCGGGTAGGCTGAACAGCCACCAGCAGCTTGGGGTCTCTGTCGATCTCGCGGGCGATGATGGCCTTCTGCTGGTTGCCGCCGGACATACTGCGCACGATGGTGGCGCTGCCCTGACCGCTGCGGACGTCATACTGGGCGATGAGCTTATCGGAATACTCGCGGACCTTCTCGGACCGGATGAAGCCGCCCTTCTGGAACTCGGGCTGCCAGTAGCGCTGGAGCACCATGTTGTTCTCGAGGCTGTAGTCCAGCACCAGACCGTGCTTGTGGCGGTCTTCGGGGATGTGGCTCATGCCGTCCTTGGAGCGCTGGCGGATGCTGGCGTGGGTGATGTCCTTGCCGTCCAGCGTGATCTTGCCGCCCGACAGCTTCTCAAGGCCGGTGAGACCGTAGACGAACTCGGTCTGACCGTTGCCCTCGATGCCCGCCAGACAGACGATCTCGCCGCCGTGGACCTGAAAGGTGACGTCCTTGACGGAGTCCTTCTTGCGCTGGTCGTTGTGGATGGTGACGCCCTCCACGTCCAGCACGACCTCGCCCGGGTGGGCGGGCTTTTTATCGACCTGAAGCTGGACATCGCGGCCGACCATCATGCGGGAAAGCTCCTCCTTGGTGGTGTTCTTGATGTCCACGGTGCCCATGTACTTGCCCTTGCGCAGGACGGTGCAGCGGTCGGCGACCGCCATGATCTCGTTGAGCTTGTGGGTGATGAAAAGGATGGACTTGCCCTCCTTCTTGAACCCGCGCATGATCTCCATCAGCTCATCGATCTCCTGCGGGGTCAGCACAGCGGTAGGCTCGTCGAAGATCAGGATCTCGTTGTCGCGGTAGAGCATCTTCAGGATCTCCACGCGCTGCTGCATACCCACCGAGATGTCGCTGATGAGGGCATCGGGGTCAACACGCAGGCCGTACTTCTCGCTCAGGGCCATGACCTTCTTGCGGGCCTCGGCCTTCTGCAAAAAGCCCATCCTGTTCGGCTCCACACCCAGAATGATGTTGTCCAGCACGCTGAAGCACTCCACCAGCTTGAAGTGCTGGTGGACCATACCGATGCCCAGTGCGTTCGCATCGTTGGGGTTGCGGATGGCGACCTCCTTGCCGTTCTTGAGGATCTTACCCTCCTCCGGCTGATACAGGCCGAACAGCACGCTCATCAGCGTGCTCTTGCCTGCACCGTTCTCGCCCAGCAGGGCATGGACCTCGCCCTTTCGCAGCTGCAGGGTAATGTCGTCGTTGGCCTTGATGCCCGGGAACTCCTTGGTGATATGGAGCATCTCGATCACAAAATCCTCTGCCAATCTGCTCACTCTCCTTTCGTGTCCAAGCGACACTTATACTATTCTAGTGACCATTATACCGTATTTTTGTCGTTTTGCACACTTCTTTTTGAAAATTTAGTGTTTTGCCATATCATAAGTATTACTTTTGTGCATTTTGCCAAACAGTCCTCTCCCGCTGCCCGAAAGAACGCAAAAAGGCGGGATGCCCTTTGCAGAGCATCCCGCCCGGGAAAGCCTTGATTACTGGATGTAGTTGACGGTGGTGAACTCGCTGACGGTAGGCTTGGTGCTGTCGTCAGAGTTGTTGTCCACAACGATCTCGCCGCTCTTGATCTTGCTCTTCAGAGCCTCGTACTCGTCGGTGGTGAAGGTCTCGAAGTTCCAGCTGTCAGCATCGGTGGGCAGACCGATGTAGTCGCCGTCCTCCAGACCGAAGTTGCCGTTGGAAGCAGCGATGTCGCTCCAATCGCCTGCCTCGATGTCGGACAGAGCGGTGTTGACAGCCTCGGTCAGGCCCTTCATTGCAGAGGTGATGAAGGGGTTGTAAGCGAAGGAGCCGTCAGCCACGCCGTTGACACCGATGTAGTTCTGGTCAACGTCAACGCCGATGACATAACCGTTGCTCTTCAAAGCAGCCTCAACAGCGGAGGTGTAGATGCCGCCGCCGCAGGCGAAGACGACCTGAGTGCCGTTGGAGTACCAGCCCTCCATACGGGAGGTGATGTTTGCATCGCCGTAGAACTGGCCGCCGTAGAAGTAGTTGATGTCGATGTTGGTGCCCAGCTCCTGAGCAGCAGCATCAGCGCCCTGAACATAGCCGTAGCCGTAACGGATAACAGCGGGAACAGCCATGCCGCCGAGGAAGCCCAGCTTGGTCTTGCCGTCCTTGACGATGGCATAGCCTGCCAGATAGCCTGCCTGCTCCTCCTTGAAGGTGATGCAGTAGCAGTTTGCAGGGATGCTGTCGGTGCCGATGTCGCCCTGCGTGACGTCAACGGCGATGAACTTGACATCGGGGTACTGGTCAGCAGCCCATGCCAGAGAAGCGCCGTACAGGTAGCCGACGCAGACGATGACGTCAGCGCCGTCGTTGACAGCCTGACGGATCATGGTCTCGCGGTCCTCATCGGAAGCGTCAGCTTCGGGGATGTAGTACTGGCAGTCATCGCCCATGTAGCCGGAAACAGCGGTCCAGCAAGCCTGGTTGAAGCTCTCATCGTCGATGGTGCCGGTGTCGCAGGTCAGAGCGACCTTCACGATCTTCTCGCCGCCCTCAGCGGTGGAAGCGGCAGTGCTGGTGGAAGCAGCTGCGGAGGAAGCGGTGGAAGAGGAAGAACCGCCGCAGGCAGTCAGAGCAGCGGCAGCAGCAGCGGCGCCAGCCACTGCCAGAAAGTTACGACGAGAAATCATCATAATGAAAACTCTCCTTTTATTTTAATATAATCGCGTCTTATTGACGAAATGTGCGCACCTGCACATTTACTGGCTCAAGTATAGCGGGAAGAAGTGACAGATGCAAGTCTTTTCCGATTACAAAACATTTACAAATATTTTATCAAAATTGTATAAAAATCACACTTATCCCGGAAAATCCGCTCCGTCCGGTCTTTTTCGCGCAGCTGCGTTCAGTCTTTCACGGCCTTGTTGCCCGCCACATTGGAGGGGCCGAAACCGAAGGGCAGCAGCTCGTCCATGCTGCGCTCGATGAAGTCCTCCGGGCTTCTTGCCATGATGACGTTCAGCTCCGGGCCGCCGAACTCGAACAGCGCCTGACGGCAGACGCCGCAGGGCGAGGTGATCTGCTTGTTGACCTCGCCCCGGCGGGAGCCCACCACCGCGATGTCGGTGAACTTGGTCACGCCCTCCGCCACAGCCTTGAACAGTGCCGTTCGCTCGGCGCAGCTGGTGGGGGTGAAGGCAGCGTTCTCCACATTGCAGCCGGTGAAGATGCGGCCATCCTCGGCCCGCAGGGCTGCGCCCACCATAAAGCCGCTGTAGGGCGCATAGGCCTTTTCCCGGGCCGCAAGAGCCATCCGGATCAGCTCCTGCTTTTCTTCCAGAGTCAGTTTTGTCATGGTCGGTTCTCCTTTTTTGCAGTTTACAGATATATTGTTCCTCGTCCTGACGGGCGAAGCATTTTTTGCTTATTTAAGTATAAATCATTCTTTTCAGAAGTGCAAGCAAAGCCTCCGTCAAAAAAGAGGGCCGCTGCAAAACACAGCGACCCTCTCTGGTTCAAAAACGCTTAGTACTCCGCCCCCAGCGCGACCTTCATCATATCGGTGAAGCTCTTCTGGCGCTGCTCTGCGGTGGTGATCTCCGGGGAGACGAAGCTGTCCGAGATGGTCAGCAGGCAGGCGGCATTCTTGCCCAGCACCTCAGCGTTGGCGAAGAGTGCAAAGCTCTCCATCTCCACGCAGAGGCAGCCGCGCTCGTCCCGCAGCAGCTCCCAGTAAGTGGGCTTTGCGTCGGAGGGCTGACGATAGAAGACATCGGAGGAGTGGATGTTGCCCTCGATGAGCTTGATGCCCTGCTTCTTGGCGGAGGCACGCAGCTTGTCGTTCAGCTCCTCGCTGGGGAAGGTGATGTCGTGGTCGTTGCCGCTCTGGACGCGGGCATAGTTGGACTCGCTGACCGCACCGGTGGCCAGCACGGTATCGAACAGCTTGGCGCTGTCGGTGTAGCTGCCGGCGGAGCCGATGCGGATGATGTTGTCCACATCGTAGAACTTGAACAGCTCATAGGAGTAGATGCCGATGGAGGGCATTCCCATGCCGCTGCCCATCACACTGATGGGACGGCCCTCGTAGGTACCGGTGAAGCCCAGCATCCCTCGCACGCCCGTCACCTGACGGACATCCTTCAGGAAGGTGTCTGCAATGAATTTTGCGCGCAGGGGGTCGCCCGGCATCAGGACAGTCTTTGCGAAATCGCCCTTTTCGGCGCTGATGTGAGGAGTAGCCATAATAAATTTCTCCTTTTTATAGAATTATTTTCTCCCCGGGAACACGTTCTGCGGGGGAATGTACGAACCATTGAGACGGATCTCAAAGTGGCAGTGGTTGCCGGTGGAACGGCCCGTGCTGCCCACATAGCCGATGAGCTGGCCCTGCTTGACGGTCTGGCCTGCGCTGACGGTCAGGGACAGGCAGTGTGCATACACGCTGCTGTAGCCGCCGCCGTGGTTGATGATGACCGAGTAGCCATAGCCCGTGCCCGCACCGGCCTTGTTGTAACCCGCCTTGGTGATGGTGCCGCCTGCGGAGGCGTAGATGGGCGTACCCGCCGGGGCACAGATGTCCACGCCCCGGTGGCGTCCGCCATACCAGCGCGAGCAGTAGCGGTAATTCGGCACAGGCCAGATGAACTGGCCGCTGCCGGTGATGAATTTGGTGCTGGACTTCACCTTCTTGGTGCCCTGCACCACCTTTTTATTCACCGGCTCCTTGATGACCTCGGTGGAGAGGATGGTCTGCTCCACGAGGACATTGTTTGTATCGTAGACGTTCTGGAAGGTCACGCGGCGCAGGCCGTTCTGGCCTTCCTGCAGCACCTTGGTGGTGCCCTTCGTATATTCGTTGGATTTGGTCGTTTCGATGGCGAAGGCGACCTCCTCCTCCCGGGTCTCGATGCAGGTGATCCGCACCTCGAGGGCCGCTTCTTCCTTGGTGACGATCAGCTCATCGCCCTCACGGATGCTGGATTTTTCGTTCAGCGGCTCGCCCTTGAAGTTCGTATTGAGCGCACACAGCTCCCGGAAGGTCAGGTCATTCTTATGGGCAATGTCCCAGAGCGTGTCACCGGTCTTGACCGTGTACACCTTCTGGGCCTGCTTGACGCCGGAAAGCTCCTTCTCGACGTCCGCATAATCCTGTAGGCTGTCCTTGAAGTAAAGGCCGTCCTCCAGTGTGACCTGCTTGTTGAATCCCACGCTCACGTTGGGGTCATCGGGGACTTCGTAGGGTTCCAGACGGCTGGTGAAGTACGCGCGCAGTGCATCACCGTCGTTGCATACCGCTGTCAGCTCACCGTCCAGATACAGGGCCGTGCCCTCGCCGATCTGGTCGCCTGCGCTCTGGATGATGGCGTCGGCCATCTCGTTCTCATCCAGCATATGATGGGCGACGGCAATGGTATAGCTCGGCTCGATGGTCAGCTCCGTCTTATCGGAGCCTGCGTAGCTGATACGCTCCATCACGTCCTCGCGGGCTGTGTCGAAGACATCCTCGTTGGCCACATAGCCCACGGTCTCGCCGTTGACCTGCACAGCCAGCGCGTAGGGCTGGTTGATGACATATTCAAACACCATGCTGCCCAGTGCCAGCGCACAGACCGGCAGGATGTACATCGCCATCCGGGGCAGCAGCCGGAGGTTACGGCGGACGCCGCTGGCGAGATAGTGGGCGCTGGCCTTCAGTGCCGCGCCAAGGCCTTTTTCCCGGTGGATGTGGTGGGCGTGGATGAGAAGGGCCACTATGCCCTTCACCAGCAGCACAAAGGGGCCGAACAGATCCTTGACGACCTGTGCCGCACCCGGGAAAGCCGTCTCGGTCAGGTCTTTTGCAAAGCGGCAGATGCCCCGGACGCCCAAGAGGGCCAAGTGCTTGACGCCTCGCCCGGCCCGCACTGCAGCATACTCTGCACCAAAGCCCAGTGCATAGAGCACTGCGCCGATGCGTGCCGCCAGCGGCGAAGCCCCCAGCTTCTTGGCTGCGCTGTCCAGCCGATGGCGGCGGAGGCGGAAGCGCCGGTGGCGGCGCAGCAGACGGACGCACTGGAACTGCGCCCACCGTGAGCGCAGCCTTGCGCGGAAGCTGCTGTGCTGCGGCGCAGCGGCCGGCACGTCCTGCCGCGTTTCAGTTGTTTTATCTTCCAGCAAAAAGGATGCTCCTTCCTGTATCTTCAGGAGATTCTGATTTATCTCTCACATCGACATGCTGCCGCATAAGTGCAGCTTTTTTTACAAGAACACTCTATTTATTATACACCCTGCCCGCGCCGAAACAAGCATTGACACAAAATTTGGGCCAAGCTTTCACCTACTTTTCACGAAATTCACAAATTCAGCAAAAGAATTGCGCCATATCGGCGGGCAGCGGGCTTTCCACCGTCACCGTGCGCAGGGTCGTCTCGTCCACCGGCGCTTCGATGCAGATGCCGTCTTCCAGCGTCTCACAGCGCGGCACTCGGAACGTCTGGCGGGCGCAGTGGAGGGCCTGCCGTCCGATGCGTGCCCTGCTCCCGCCGTAGAGGTCATCCCCGGCCAGCGGGTGGCCGATGGAAGCAAAATGCACCCGGATCTGATGGGTGCGGCCCGTCACCGGCACGCAGGCCGCGAGGCTGAGGCCGTTTTCTGCCTTTAAAATAGTATACTCCGTCCGGCTGGGCTTGCCGTCGGGCGTGACGCAGCGACCGATGATGCTCCCGCCCTGCCGCCCGATGGGCGCGTCGATGACGCCCTGGCCAAGGGGAAGCTCCCCCTCCACGACGGCGTAGTAGAGCTTTTCCACCCGTCCGGCCAGCAGCGGGGCGGCGTAGCCGTTCTGCGCCGCCAGCACGAGGCCGCTGGTATCCTTGTCGATCCGGTTCACCGGGCGGAAGACCGGGCTGTTCCCCCGCTGAGCCGCCCATGCCGCATAGCCGTTCGCCAGCGTGCCCAGCGGGTAGTTCAGGGTGGGGTGCACAGCGAGGCGGGGCGGTTTTTCCAGCACGAGGGCAAAGGCGTCCTCATAGACGACGTTCACCGGGATGCCGCTCTGCGGCGCGACGCCCTCCCCCTCTGGCGGCAGCTCGAAGGAGATGACCTGCCCGGCCTCGACCCGGCGGTTGGCCAGAATGGGCACGCCGTCGGCAAAAAAGCCGCTGCCCCGGAACTTCACGGCCCGGGAAAGGTCGGCAGAGACGCTGCACCGGCGCAGAAAGCTGCGCAGCAGCGCCCCATCCGCCTCGGGCGGGACCTTGAAATAGAGCTTCATCTTCCCACCTCCAGCGCGGGCAATATATAGGATAAGTATATCAAAATTCTCTTTCTCTTGCAAATCTTGTTTTTTTATGGTATGATTGGGAGCGGAAAACGAGTGGAACATACGGCGGCGGGGCGGCTTTGACCGCTCTGAGGAAAGTCCGGGCCTCACAGAGCACGGTAACTGCTAACGGCAGCCGAGGGTGACCTCAGGGAAAGTGCAACAGAAAGGAAACCGCCGCAGCAATGCGGTAAGGATGAAAGGGCGAGGTAAGAGCTCACCAGCGCATGGGTGACTATGCGGCTTTGTAAACCCTACCGGAAGCAACGCCTATATGGGACGTACAGCGCTGCTCGCGTGTCCCGAAGGCGGCACGAACCTGTCAGCAATGGCAGGTCTAGACAGATCGTCGTTTAATACAGAACCCGGCTTACGGTCTATCTCGTTTTCCATCTTTTGAGCTTTGAACGCGCTGTCTGCGGTGTGCAGGCGGCGTTTTTTTCTTTCTTTCCCCATACTGTCACTTTTCGTTTGAGCCGTTTTGTGGTATACTGAGCAAAACCCCGCCGAGCATCGCTCTGCCGGGGCACAATGAAACAGACAGGATGTGAAATCCTCCGATGAATGATGGTTTTTTGAAAGCAGCTGCCCTCTCGCCCTCTCTGCGGGTGGCCGACTGCGCTTATAACACTTCCCAGATCTTATCCCAGCTGAAGGATGCCGCCGCCCGGGGCGTCAGACTGGCAGTTTTTCCCGAATTCTGCCTCACCGGCTACACCTGCGGCGACCTGTTCTTACAGCGCACGTTGCAGCAGGGCGCACTGGATGGCTTGCAGACCCTGTTGGACGCCAGCCGGGAGCTGGACGTCGTGGCCCTCGTGGGCCTGCCGCTGCTGGTGCGGGGCAAGCTGTACAACTGCGCCGCCGTCCTCTGCAGCGGGCGTCTGCTGGGCCTCGTGCCCAAGACCTACCTCCCCAACTACGGCGAGTTCTACGAAAAGCGCCAGTTCACCCCGGGCAGCACCGAGGTGGAGACCGTGACAGTCTGCGGGCAGGAGGTTCCCTTCGGCACCTCGCTGCTCTTCCGCTGCCGCCAGATGCCCAGCTTCGTGCTGGGTGTGGAGATCTGCGAAGACCTCTGGAGCGCCCTGCCTCCCTCCACCTTCCATGCGCTGGCCGGTGCTACGGTCATCGCCAATCTGTCGGCCAGCGACGAGACCGTCGGTAAGGCCGAGTACCGCCGGACGCTGGTGTCCAACCAGTCCGCCCGTCTCCTCTGCGGCTACCTGTACGCCTCGGCGGGCCACGGTGAGAGCACGCAGGATATGGTCTTTGCCGGTCACGACCTCATCGCCGAAAATGGCACGCTCCTCGCTGAGACTTCGCCGTTTGAGGGCGGCTGGGCCGAGACCGAGCTGGACTGCCAGCGGATGGAGTCGGAGCGGGTGCGCAACACCAGCTTCGAACCCAGCACCGAGGGCTATCTGACCGTCGATTTCGACCTCACCCTCACCGAAACGCCCCTCTCCCGCTGGGTGGACCCCACCCCCTTCATTCCCCACGACGAGCGCCGCCGGGCCGAGCGCTGCGAACTGATCCTGAAGATGCAGGCCGACGGCCTCGCCAAGCGTCTTGAGCACGCCCACGCCAAAACAGCCGTCATCGGCATCTCAGGCGGTCTGGACAGCTGCCTTGCGCTGCTGGTAGCCGTCCGCGCCATGAAGCAGCTGGGCCGTCCCACCAGCGACGTGCTGGCTGTCACCATGCCCTGCTTCGGCACCACCCGCCGCACCCGCAGCAATGCGGAAATTTTGTGCGACGAGCTGGCCGTCAGCTTCACCGAGATCGACATCGCCAACACCGTCCACAGCCACTTCAAGGACATCGGGCAGGACGAGCAGGTGCTGGACGTCACCTTCGAGAACGGACAGGCCCGCGTGCGCACCCTCGAGCTGATGGACACGGCCAACCGCACCGGAGGCCTCGTCGTCGGCACCGGCGACCTCTCCGAGCTGGCGCTGGGCTGGGCCACCTACAACGGCGACCACATGAGCATGTATGGCGTCAACGCCGGTGTCCCCAAGACGCTGGTGCGCCACCTCGTCCGGTACGAGGCCGACATCGCCGCCTCCGCCGAGCTGCGCCGGGTGCTGCTGGACATCCTCGACACCCCCGTCTCCCCTGAGCTTCTGCCCGCCAAGGACGGCGAGATCGCCCAGAAGACGGAAGACCTCGTCGGCCCCTACGAGCTGCACGACTTCTATCTCTACTACGTCCTCCGCTTCGGCTTCGGCCCGGCGAAGATCTTCCGGCTGGCCAAGGCGGCCTTCGCAGGCCGGGCCGAGTACCCGGACGAGGTGCTCTACCGTTGGCTGCGCAACTTCTACTGGCGGTTCTTTGCCCAGCAGTTCAAGCGCAGCTGCCTGCCCGACGGCCCCAAGGTGGGCAGCGTCACCCTCTCGCCCCGCGGCGATTGGCGGATGCCCAGCGACGCCGCCGCCGCCCTCTGGCTGGCCGAGCTGGAGCAGATCCCCCTCAAAGGATGATCTTCTATGAAACGACACAAAAAACTGCTGCTAAATCTGGTCTTTGCCGCCGTCATTCTGGCCGCAGCCGCCGCGCTGCTGCTGGTGCGCAGGGCCGGTCAGACCGGTGCCCCACTCTGTGCCGAGCTGATCTATGGCGACGCCAACACCAAGCTGACCTTCCCCCTCGAAACGGACGCCGACTATGATGTGGACACCGGCTATCTCACCGTCCATATCCGCATTCAGAACGGCGCGGCCCGCTTTGTGGACTCGCCCTGCCCGGACCATGTCTGCGAGTCCTTCGGCTGGCTGAGCGAAGAAGACCAGACGGCCACCTGCCTGCCCGCGCGGGCGGTGCTGACCATCCTCCCCACCACCTGATGGCATACGCATCCAAAGGAGAGAACGCCTATGTTTGACGAAAACGAGCATACCCATCCCCAGAACAACGACGAAGGCCCCCGGCATATCCATCGGGGCATCAAGCGCAGCGAGCCGGACGAGGTCGAGGTGGACAGCGCCGACTTCTTCTCCCCGGAGCCGCCCCGGCCCTCCCGGCCCGCATCTGCGCCGCAGCCGGAGGCCGGGCTTCCGCCTGAACCGCCGAAGTCTCCCGTCCCGCCCCATAAACAGTGGGAGCCGCTGCACCCCAGTGAGGCCGCTCCTTCTGCCGATAAGCTCCCGAAAGGAGGAATGGTCTTGCTGGGATTGCAGGCCGTCCTGAGCCTTGCCGCACTGGTGCAGCTCTGGCGCACCCAGATGCTGCCGGTGCTCTATCTCGTCATCATCACGGCGCTGCTGGTGCTGCTCTGGCTGCTGGTGCGCAAGTGCCTTGCTTCCCGCACCGGTGCGGTCGTAGCACGGGTTCTGTCCGTCATGCTTTGCGCCGCGCTGGCTGTGGGCTGCGTCTGGGCACAGCAGGGCCTCACGACCCTGAACAATGTCACCTCCGGTCTGCTCACCGGCGCAGAGGCCAACAAGATCACCAAAGAGCCTTTCGTGGTCTACCTCAGCGGCGTGGACAACCGCGGTGAGCTGACCGAAAATGCCCGCAGCGACGTGAACATCCTCGCGGTCGTCAACCCCGTCACCAAGCAGGCCGCCCTCATCAACACCCCCCGCGACTACTACGTTGACCTCGCGGGCACGGAAAGCAAGGACAAGCTGACCCACGCCGGACTCTACGGCGTCGAGACCAGCATGGCGACGCTGGGCAACCTCTACGGTGTGGACGTGGGCCACTACATCCGCATCAACTTTGCGGGCTTCATCAGCATCATCGACGCCATCGGCGGCGTAGACGTCTACTCCGATCAGGCCTTCACCTCCGTCGGCAGCCCCGGCTACTATGACCCCACCACCTTCGCCGAGGGCTGGAACCATCTGGATGGCAAGTCTGCTCTGGCCTTCGCCCGGGAGCGCCACGCCTTCAAGACCGGCGACATCCAGCGCGGCATCAACCAGATGAAGGTCATCGACGCGATGGCCAACAAGCTCAAGTCCCCCACCCTGCTGATGAGCTTCTCCAAGCTGATGGACGCCGCTGCCGACTGCTTCGTGACCAGCTTCTCGCAGGAGCAGATCTCCGCGCTGGTGCGGATGCAGCTGGGCGACCTCGCCAGCTGGGACATCCAGAGTTACACCGTCACCGGCTCGGGCGCAAAAAGCTCCAAGTGCTACTCCGCCAAGGGCCAGAGCCTCTACGTCATGAAGCCGGATGAGAACTCGGTCAATGAGGCCAAAGCCCTCATCGCTGCGGTGCTGGGCGGCGAAGACAAGCTCACCAGCACCAGCCAGACCCACGAAAAGACCGAGGTCTACACCCCGACGGCCGACCCCAACGCCGCCGCGTCCGTCCCGGAGGAGTCTCCCGACAGCGTGATCGTGGAAGAGCCTGCCCCGAGCGACGTCCCCGCGGAGAGCGAGGCCGCTGACGGCCAGCCCGCCGAGGGCAGCACCTCCGGCGAGCCAAACGCCTCCACCGAAGTCCCCGCAGAGGGCAGCGAAGAGGCCCCGGCAGACTCCACCGAGTCGCCGTCCTTCAGTATGCCGACACAGGAGCAGGTCGAGCAGGCGGCTTCGTCCCTGCATCAGGCCGCTTCCACCGTGCTGGACGCCCTCTTCGGCTCCGGCACGGGCGGCGACGCCTCCAGCGCTTCGACCCCCGCCGCATGAACAAAGGAATAAAAATGGCCCGCTGCGATAGACGGGTGTCCGTAAAACAGTTAATCCTCCGTATGGCTTAGACCATGCGGAGGATTTGTTTATGTCTAATCTTCAAACTTGCTGGCGGCAAGTCCACAGGGGATAGCCGCTTTAGCAGCGCAAGGGGGTGTAGCCACCTTGACGGAAGGTCGTGACGAAACATTCTCGGTCAGGCAGTTTTCCTCTGCTGACCGGGAATGAAGCGACCCAGGACGCACTACTCTCGACAGAGAGTATAGAAGTGCGCCCTTTAGTTCCTAAAGGGATTTTATCAGTTCGCCAAACAGGTGTTTGGTTGTGCGGAATAGAATGCTCACTCTAAGTTCAGCTTATAATAATGGGCATCAAAATAGGTTTCTTCTCCCCATTTTTTATAGCGCGTTTTTCTGTCCTCTGAAAACCCAAATTTGCGAAGTAGCGCAACCGACGCAAGATTGATATCTGCCACTTCTCCCGTGATGGACTTGCCGCCTTCCGCCTTAACCCAGCGAATGATAGCATCAATCACTTCGGTTCCGAGGCCTTCTTTCCAATGGTCTTTTGAGACGCAATACCCGATATCGTAATTCTCGTTTTCGGGGAATATGCAACAGGTACCGACAGGCGTACCATCCTCTTTCCATTCAGCAACCAGATAATATCCCTCCGGGTTGTCTTCCATCTCATCGACACATTTGAGATACGCTTCATCCATGTTCTCACGGATAGGGTCGCTCATATACTTCCCGTTTTCTTTGTCTCCCCATAGAGAGAGCGTAAAGTCTTTATCGGATTTCTGCCAAGAACGAATCGTCAATCTTGGCGTTTCCAAGTTTTTGATAAGAAGCATTGCGTATTGTTCTCCTCCACAAATTCCGATTTGTTGCTCAATTTTCATATTTAAATTATACCATAAAACTTGTGAACAATTCTACCGTCATTTTGGACTATATGAGAAAAGTCCGAACAGTTTTCTGCCCGGACTTCCTCGCTCAATCATAAATCAATTCGATTTTCACAATTTCCTCTGCCTGTGCCTTGCAAGCGTTCATCTGCCGTACCCATTCCATTGGGTGTCGGCTTTCAGTTTCTCGGTCATGCCGTTTCGCTTCGCCAACTCCGGCACGATCAGCTCCATGCGGTTTCGTGCCGCTTCGTCAATCTTAGCGCAATACTGTCTTACGTACACCCAGCAATGCAGCGAGCCATTTTTTATTCAGATTTAAGCCAGAATGTCGCCCAGCACGCTCTTGCCATCCAGCGTGGAGGCATCCACGCCCAGATAGTCGCAGATGGTCTGTGCGATGGTGCCGAAGCAGAGCTTGGTGCCGAGGTCAACGCCCGGCTTGACGCCCTTGCCGCAGATGAGGTAAGGCACATACTCGCGGGTGTGGTCGGTGGTCTTGGTGTAGGAGGGGTCGCAGCCGTGGTCGGCCGTGACCATCAGGATGTCACCCTCCCGCATCCCGGGAATGAAGTCGGCAAGGAACTTGTCGAACTCGGTGGCAGCAGCAGCGTAGCCTGCCACATCGCGGCGGTGGCCGTAGAGCATATCGAAATCGACGAGGTTCACGAAGGCCAGACCCTCGAAGTCGCGGGTCTGCAATGCCTTGGTGAAGGCGATGCCGTTGGTGTTGCCGGTGGTCTTAATTTTTTCCGTCACGCCCTCGCCGTCGAAGATGTCGAAAATTTTGCCGACCGCGATGACGTCCCTGCCCGCGTCCTTCAGCAGGTCCAGCATGGTCTTGCGAGGCGGCTTGAGGCTCAGGTCGTGGCGGTTGGTGGTGCGGTAGAAGGTATCGGCAGTATGGCCGAGGAAGGGGCGTGCGATGACGCGGCCCACGCCGTACTCGCCCTTCAGCATCTCGCGGGCAATTTCGCAATAGCGGTACAGCTCATGCACCGGCACAAGCTCCTCGTTTGCGGCAACTTGGAACACACTGTCGGCGCTGGTGTAGACGATGAGGGCATCCTCCCTCATGGCCTGCTCGCCGTAGTCCTTCAGCACCTGTGTGCCGGAGTAGGGCTTGTTGCAGAGCACCTTATGGCCGGTCTTTTCCTCAAACTCGTGGATGAGGCTGTCGGGGAAGCCGTCCGGGAAGGTGGGCAGGGGTTTCGGGCTGACCACGCCCGCAATTTCCCAGTGGCCGATGGTGGTATCCTTGCCCATGCTCTGCTCCTGCAGGCGAGCGAAGGAGCCGGTGGGGGCGGCGTCCTTTTCACCGGCGGTCACGCCGTCGATGTTGAACAGTCCGAGCTTTTTCAGATTGGGGCAGTTGAAGTTGGGGTGCTTGGCGATGGCGCCGAGGGTGTTGGTGCCCTCATCGCCAAAGGCGGCGGCGTCCGGCTCTGCACCGATGCCGAAGCTGTCCAGAACGATCAGAAAAACGCGCTTTTCCATTTACGCTTTCACTCCGTTTCTATAGTTTCGCGCCCGCTCCCGCCCGGAAAAGGGCAGAAGTGAGACTTTTCCTTATCCTTATTATAGGCGATGGGGCTGTTTTTCGCAATATCGCCCCGGCATCTATCACGAAAATTTAAGGTTTTCTTTGCCGAATTTTTTCTTGCTCTCTTGTACACAAGCGGTTATAATATAGATTGGTAAGGTTTGAAATACTACCTGACCGGGCCGATGTCCGGCCAGAAGCCGAGGGGCCTTGTCCGGCCCCTGCGGCTCGTCATAGAGGATAAGAAGATATTGTTGGAGGTATATTATGAGAAAAACGAAGATCATCTGCACCCTTGGCCCGTCCACCGATAAGGACGGCGTGCTGCGCGAGCTGGTCGCCAACGGCATGAACGTGGCCCGCTTCAACTTCTCCCACGGCTCCTACGAGGAGCACAAGGGCCGTCTGGATATGCTGAAGGCCATCCGCACCGAGCTGGGCAAGCCCGTGGCCGCTCTGCTGGACACCAAAGGCCCCGAGATCCGTCTGAAGGAGTTCAAGAACGGCGTCGAGATGCTGGAAGCCGGCCAGACCTTCACCCTGACCACCCGCGAGGTGGAGGGCACCAAGGAGATCTGCTCCATCACCTATAAGGACCTGCCGCAGGACGTCCACGAGGGCGGTATCATCATGCTGGATGACGGCCTCATCAAGCTGGCCATCAAGAGCGTCTCCGACACCGACATCGTCTGCGAGGTGCTGAACAGCGGCAAGATCAAGACCAAGAAGGGCGTTAACGTCCCCGGCGTCCACCTGTCCATGCCCTACCTGAGCCAGCGCGACCGCGATGACATCATCTTCGGCATCCAGCAGGGCTTCGATTTCATCGCCGCTTCCTTCGTCCGCACCGCACAGGACGTCTACGACATCCGCAACCTGCTGAACGAGTATGACTCCCACATCCGCATCATTGCCAAGATCGAGAACCGCGAGGGCGTCAACAACATCGACAGCATCCTCGCCGCTGCCGACGCCGTCATGGTCGCCCGCGGCGACCTCGGCGTCGAGATCGACTTCACCGAGCTGCCCGGCATCCAGAAGAGCGTCATCGACCGCTCCTTCTCCTTCGGCAAGCCCATCGTCACTGCCACCCAGATGCTGGACAGCATGATGGTCAACCCCCGCCCCACCCGCGCCGAGATCTCCGACGTGGCCAACGCCATCTACGACGGCACCTCTGCCATCATGCTCTCCGGCGAGACCGCTGCGGGCGCATACCCTGTTGAGGCCCTGAAGACCATGTCCGCCATCGCCGAGCGCACCGAAAACGAGGTGCACTACCGCGACAACCGCCTGACCGACGCCGCCGGCCAGATCAGCGTCAGCGACGCCACCGCACACGCCGCCTGTCTGACCGCAAAGGACGTCAACGCCTCTGCCATCGTCACCGTGTCCGAGTCCGGCAACACCGCCCGCCTGCTGAGCAAGTACCGCCCCGCACAGCCCATTATCGCCTGCGTCATGGACGAGCAGGTGCAGCGCCAGCTCTCCATCTCCTGGGGCATCACCCCGCTCATGATGGACCTCGCCACCAGCACCGATGAGCTGATCGAGAAGTCCACCGCTCTGGCCAAGGAGAACGGCTACCTCCACGACGGCGAGCTGGCTGTCGTGACCGCAGGCGTCCCCGTGGGCGTCTCCGGCACCACCAACATGATCAAGATCCACATGATCGGCAACTGCCTGTCCACCGGCGTCGGCATCGGCCCCGATGGCGCTGCTCTGGCTAACGCCACCGGCAAGGCCTGCGTCTGCCACACCCTCGAGGAGATCCGCGCAAAGTTCAAGCCCGGCATGGTGCTTGTGGTGCCCTCCACCTCTAACGAGATGCTGAGCTACGTCCGCGACGCTGCCGCTCTGGTGGTCGAGGAAGCCGGCCTGAACAGCCACGCCGCCATCGCAGGCAAGGCCCTGCTCAAGCCCACCATCGTGGGTGCTGTCGGCGCTACCGCCCACATCCGCGACGGCCTGATGGTCGCTGTGGACTGCGCACACGGCAGCGTCCAGCGCCTGCAGGCCTGATTTTTAGGAGGCGCAGCATGGAACGCATCGCAAGCTTCTGCGTAGACCACACCAAGCTCGGCCGGGGTATGTACCTGAGCCGTCAGGACGGCGACGTGCTGACGTGGGACATCCGGATGAAGAAGCCGAACCACGGCGATTATCTCTCCACCGGTGCCGCCCACACGCTGGAGCACCTTTTCGCCACCTACGCCCGCAACAGCCAGTACAAGGACGGCGTGGTCTACGTCGGCCCCATGGGCTGCCGCACCGGCTTCTACCTGCTCACCCGGGGCCTTTCCCCTGCAGAGGCTCTGGCCCTGACGGTGGAGTCCTTCCGCTTCATGGCCGCTTTCGAGGGCGATGTGCCCGGCGCAAGCGAGGTGGAGTGCGGCAACTACCGCGACATGGACCTGCCCGCCGCAAAGGCAGAGGCCGCCGCCATGCTGCCCGTGCTCGAGGCACTGACTGCCGACGACCTGCACTACTGATTTTATAGCAATTCAACTTTTTAATGCAACAGCAACAGCGTTGAATTGCATATCGCAAATATGCTGTTTTCATGTTGCACTAATTTCTTGCCTTGCGATAAAAACAAACGAGGCCCGGAGTGGAAACGCTCCGGGCCTCGCTGTTTTATTATTTGTTGTTATGACAGATGAGAAAAGTCATTTCTTCTCAGTATCAATCATGCTTTTTTGATATCTTCAGCATCCGCAGTGACAACAGCAATACGCCAGGTCTCACCCTCCACTTCGATGGTGGCAGTGCCGATGTAACGAACGCTTGCAGGTTTTTTGCCCTTCCCGACGACTGCGCTGTTGATATTACCACCATCATCATCACCATACAATGCTTCGAGCAGAGTGTAAGCCTGCGTCGTAGCATTATAGCCCTTAGTCTCCGTCTCTGCAAAATAAACAAACTTGTCTTTATAGTCCTTCATGACATCTGCCATGATACCTTTCTTCAGTTCCTCAAAATCAAAATCTTCACCTTCATGTTCCTTCCCAAACTTGACAGCATACTCTCCAAGCTCTTTTGCCTTACCGTTCAGCTTGGAGTCTGCCTTGTATACTATCTCTTGTCCCTTGCTCATATCGCTCAGTACATCTGCAATGGTCTTGGTGCTTGCAGCGTTGCCGCAGCCCGTCAGGACAGACAGGGCCAGAACGCCAGCGAGGACGACGGCCAGAAGTTTCTTTGCCATTTTCATGTTGTTTCCTCCCACATGATGATAAAATGAATTTTAGGGGCCGACCGTCCGTTTCCGACCATCAGCCTATGAAAGCATTATACCCCCCCCCTCCCCCTGTGATTTTGTCAATATTATTCTTGATTTTCATGATATTCCCAAATTGGCCCTGTATCCGCTATGCAGGTTTCACAAAATTGCAGAAAAATTTGCCCGCTTCGTCAGAGGCTCTCCCCTTGGGAGCAACAGCGACGACCGCCGCCAGCGGCGGAAACAAGGAGGAGCTGTTGGGGCAGCGGCCAGCAGGATGCAAGCGACAGCGTAGCAGACGCTGGGAGCCGCAACCCGGGCAATGTCACCGAAGGTGACTGAGAGGGCAAGGACGCTGCCAAAAAACAAAAGCACAGCGATAACATCAGCTCTGGCAAAAGCCGATATTATCGCTGTGCAGTTGCTCTCAGAGGACGGGCTTGCCCTCTCCGTCATTGCTTCGCAATTCCACCTCTCCCAAAGGGAGAGGCTTTTCTTATTCGTACAGGGGGAATGCCTTGGTCAGGGCCAGCACGCGGGCGGAGATGTCGTCTTTCTTCTCGTCGTAGTGCCAGATGCAGTCGGCGATGCAGTCCGCGATGACCTTCATCTCGGCCTCGCCCATGCCCCGGGTGGTGACGGCCGGAGTGCCCAGACGGACGCCGGAGGTCACGAAGGGGCTGCGGGTCTCGCCGGGGACCGTGTTCTTGTTGGCGGTGATGTGGACGCTGTCGAGGCGGGCTTCCAGCTCCTTGCCGGTGCACTCCTCCTCCCGCAGGTCCACCAGCATCAGGTGGTTGTCCGTGCCGCCGGACACCAGCTTGACGCCCCGGGCCTGCAGCTGCGCGGCCATGGCCTGTGCGTTCTCGATGATCTTACGGGCGTAATCCTTGAACTCCGGCTTGAGGGCCTCACCGAAGCAGACGGCCTTAGCCGCGATGACGTGCTCCAGCGGGCCGCCCTGCGTGCCGGGGAAGACAGCGGAGTTGATGCGCTTGGCCAGCACGGCGTTGTTGGTCAGGATGAGGCCGCCGCGGGGTCCGCGCAGGGTCTTGTGGGTGGTGGTGGTCACGACATCGGCATAGGGCACGGGGCTTTGGTGCATCCCGCCGGCCACGAGGCCCGCGATGTGGGCCATGTCCACCATCAGATAAGCGCCATAGCCGTGGGCGATCTCCGCCAGCTTCTCGAAGTCGATGGCGCGGGGGTAGGCCGAAGCGCCCGCCACGACCATCTTCGGGCGCACCTTCCGGACCTGCTTTTCCAGCTCGGCGTAGTCGATGCGGCCATCCTCACCGACGCCGTAGGAGACGAAGTGGTAGTTCTTGCCGGACATATTCACCGGCGAGCCGTGGGTCAGATGACCGCCCTGCGACAGGTCCATGCCCATGACGGTATCGCCGAGGTCCAGCAGGGCAAAGTAGACGGCCAGATTGGCCTGTGCGCCGGAGTGGGGCTGGACGTTGGCGTACTTTGCGCCGAACAGCTTGCAGGCGCGCTGGATGGCGATGTTCTCCACCTCATCCACATAGGCGCAGCCGCCATAGTAGCGCTTGCCGGGCAGGCCCTCGGCGTACTTGTTGGTGAGGATGCTGCCCATCGCGGCCATGACGGCGGGCGAGACGATGTTCTCGCTGGCGATCAGCTCAATGTTCTCCCGCTGGCGGGTCAGCTCACGGTTCATGGCCGCAGCCAGCTCCGGGTCGGCCTTGTCCACGAGGCCAATGGTATCCATCATATCGTTGTACATCATACATTACCCCTCTCTGATGCTGATGCTGAGATCAGCTTTTTCTCCATAATACCAGACAACGTAAAATTCTTCAACAGCATTTCGCACAAACCAATACGCTTTGGCCCCTTTCTTTTCGGTCGGATGAAGATATTTCACCCTTCGGCCCAAAGCCTTGCTTTTTCTGCGCCCAGCGTTTATTATACATCTATAAAAATCCGTTCCGGTTTTTGTGCAGTTCTGCCCGCCGGGCGCAGAGAGGGGCGTTTTTCCATGACCATCGCAGAGCAAAAAGCGGCGCAGCGGAAAGCGGGCATTGCAGCCCGCCGGGCGCTGTCGGAAGCAGACCGGACCTCGGCCAACGCGGCGCTCTGTGCCCGCATCGCAGGGCTGGACTGCTTCCGGACGGCGCAGAACATTCTGCTCTACGCCGCATTCGGGGGCGAAGCCGACCTCTCCGCGCTGGCCGGACAGGCCGCAGCACAGGGCAAAATACTGGCATGGCCCGTCTGCGGCGAGGGTTTCTCACTGACCGCCGCCGTGCCGGAGGCCAACGGCTGGGAGGTCGGCGCATATGGCATCCGCACCCCCGTCCTGCGCCGGTCGGCCCTCCTGCGGCCCGACCAGCTCGACCTCGTGCTGGTGCCCTGCACAGCTTTCGACGCCGCCTGCCGTCGGGTGGGCATGGGGAAGGGTTACTACGACCGCTATCTTCCCCGCTGCACCCGGGCTGTAAAGATCGGCGTCGCCTTTGAGGCCCAGCGGGTGGAGGCGGCGGCTGTGGACGCCCACGACCAGCGGCTGGACGGATTCGTGACAGAGGGAGGACTTTATTTTGGAACTGACACAACTGAGCTGTGAGGAATTTCTGAGCCAGCTTGCCAGCAAAGCCCCCGCCCCGGGCGGCGGCGGCGCAGCGGCCCTTGTGGGGGCGGCAGGCGCAGCGCTGGGCAATATGGTGGGCAGTCTGACCACCGGCAAAAAGAAGTATGCCGCCGTCGAGGCAGACATTCAGACCCTCAACGCCCGGGCCGAGGCCCTGCGGCGGCGGCTCGAAGCCCTCGTGCAGGCCGACGCGGAGGCGTTCGCCCCGCTGGCCGCAGCTTACGGCCTGCCCAAGGAGACGCCCGAGCAGCAGGCTCACAAGGCCGCGGTTCTGGCCGAGGCGCTGGATGGGGCCTGCGCTGTGCCTCTGGACATCATGGACGCCTGCTGTGAGGGCATCCGCCTCGCGGCCGACTACGCCGCAAAGGGCAGCGTGCTGGCCGTGTCGGACGCGGGCTGTGCGGCCCTCTTCTGCAAGGCCGCCCTTCAGGCCGCCGGGCTGAACGTCGCCATCAACACCAAACTCATGACCGACCGCCCCCACGCCGCCGGGCTGGACGAAAAGGCTGCCCGGATGCTGGCGGAGTATGTACCGCTGGCCGATGAAGTCTACCAGTCCGTGGCAAGCCGCCTGCGGGTCTGATCCAGAAAGGGGATCTCTATGTCTGTGATTTTGAAGGGTGCGCCCGTCGTGGCCGCCATGAACGAAGCAAACGCCGCCCGCTGCGCCGCGCTGCGGGAAAAGGGCGTCGTCCCCACACTGGCCGTCGTCCGGGTGGGCGCACGGGAGGACGACCTCTCCTACGAGAAGGGCGTCATGGCCCGCTGCGCCAAGGTGGGCGTCGAGGTGAAGCAGTTCCTTCTGCCCGCCGACGCGGCGCAGGAGGAGCTGCTGGGCGTCATCGCCTGCATCAACGCTGACCCCTCCATCCACGGCTGTCTGCTCTTCCGTCCCCTGCCCCGGCAGTTCGACGACCGCACCGTCCGCGCCGCCCTCGCGCCTGAGAAGGACATCGACGGCATCACCGACGGCTCGCTGGCCGGTGTCTTTACCAACACGGCCCTCGGCTACCCGCCCTGCACGGCACAGGCCTGCCTCGAGATCCTGAAGTTCTACGACATCCCCCTCTCGGGTCGGCGAGCCGTTGTGGTGGGCCGCAGCCTTGTGGTGGGCAAGCCCGCCGCCATGATGCTGGACCGGGAGAACGCCACTGTCACCCTCTGCAACTCCCGCACCCGGGATCTGCCGGAGGTCTGCCGTGAGGCCGACATCGTGGTGGTGGCCATGGGCAAGGCCGGCGCCGTCGGTGCCGAGCATCTGCGCGAGGGGCAGGTGGTCGTGGACGTGGGCATTCATGTCAACGAGGAAGGAAAGCTCTGCGGCGACGTCCGCTTCGGCGAAGCCGAGCCGCTGGTGGAGGCCATCACCCCCGTTCCCGGCGGCGTGGGTACCGTGACCACCTCCGTGCTGGTGAGCCATGTGGTGGAGGCGGCAGAAAAGACCGTATAACTTCTTTATCAAAACAAAAACAGAGAGGACCGTCCGCGAAGGACGATCCTCTCTGTTTTTGTTTTATCGTTCTGTCAGCACGAAGGTCAGCTCTGCCGAAGCGGCACACTTGCCGTCCACATAAGCTGAGGCCTTGCCGATGCCCACCGGGCCGCGCTGCTCCACCAGCTCACAGTGGAGGGTGAGCACATCGCCGGGAGTGACCTGCTTGCGGAAGCGGGCATTCTTGATGCCGCCGAAGAGGGCCAGCTTGCCCTGATTCTCCGGCAGGCTCAGGGCCGCGACGGCACCGGTCTGGGCCAGCGCCTCAAGGATGAGGACGCCGGGCATGACCGGCGTGCCCGGGAAATGGCCGCAGAAGAACTCCTCATTGCGGGAGACGCACTTGCGGCCGATGGCCCACTGGCCCGGCTCGTAGTCCAGAATACGGTCCACGAGGGCGAAGGGATACCGGTGGGGCAGGATGGCCGCGATCTCCTCGCTGGTCAGGCAGTTCGGGGTTTCACGGACGGTGCGGGGTTCTGCCATCGCTCAGCCCTCCCACTTCTTGAAGGCCAGACAGGCGTTGTGCCCGCCAAAGCCCAAACTGTTGCTCAGGGCGTACTCCATCTTCATCTCCCGGCCGACGTTGGGCACATAGTCCAGATCGCACTCGGGGTCGGGCTGCTCATAGTGGATGGTGGGGGGCGCGAACTGATCCCGGAGAGCCAGTGCGGTAAAGACGGCCTCGATGCCGCCTGCGCCGCCCAGCAGATGGCCGGTCATGCTCTTGGTGCTGACCACGGCGATGTCCTTGGCGTGGTCGCCAAAGACGGCATGGATGGCGGCCGTCTCGCAGCTGTCGTTCATGTGGGTGCCGGTGCCGTGGGCGTTGATGTGGTCGATCTGCTCGGGGGCGATGCCGCCGTCCTTCAGGGTCAGCTTCATGCAGCCGATGGCACCGGTGCCGCCGGGTGCGGGAGCCGTGAAGTGGTAGGCGTCGCAGTTGGCACCGTAGCCCACCACCTCAGCGTAGATGTGTGCGCCGCGGGCCTTGGCGTGCTCCAGCTCCTCGAGGACCAGCACGCCGCTGCCCTCGCCCATGACGAAGCCGCCGCGCCGTGCGTCGAAGGGCAGGCTAGCCGCGTCGGGGTCGGTGGAGGTGGAAAGGGCCTTCATGCTGGTAAAGCCGCCGATGCCCAGCGGGCTGATGCAGCTCTCTGCGCCGCCGCAGACCATGACCGGCTCATAGCCGTCCCGGATGCGGTGGAAGGCGTCGCCCACGGCGTTGGTGCCGCCGGCGCAGGCCGTCACCGGGCAGGTGCAGATGCCTTTGAGGCCGAAGCGGATGGCGATCTGGGCCGCAGCCATGTTAGCGATGGCCATGGGGACGAAGTAGGGGCTGACCTTTTCCATCCCCTTCTCCTCGCCCCGGGCGTGCTGCTCCTCAATGGTGGGCAGACCGCCGATGCCGCTGGACACGATGACGCCGATGTCCTCGGCCTCCGCCTCGCAGTCGATGCCGCTGTCCTGAATGGCCTCGGCGGCAGCGCCCAGTGCCAGCAGGGTGAAGCGGGCCATCTTGCGGGCCTCTTTTTTGTCCACGACGGTCTCGGGGTCGAAGTCCTTGACCTCGCCCGCCAGCTTGCACTTGAACTCGCTGGCGTCGAACTGGGTGATGGGGCCGATGCCGCACTTGCCTGCGCGGGCGGCAGCCCAGCTGTCGGCGGTGTTATTACCAAGAGGGTTCACGGTTCCCAGACCGGTGATGACGACTCTGCGTTTTTCCATAGAAAAAGCTCCTTTTACATTGCCATGCCGCCGTCCACACAGAGCACCTGCCCGGTGAGATAGCTGCTTTGTTCGGCGGCAAAGAAGGCCACCGCGTTTGCCACGTCCTCCGGCTGTCCGGCGTGTCCCTCCGGGATGGTCTTGCACATCTCGGTGCGGACGGCCTCCGGCAGGGCGGCGGTCATATCCGTAGCGATGAAGCCGGGGGCCACCGCATTGACGGTGACGTTCCGGCTGGCCAGCTCTTTGGCGAGGCTCTTGGTCAGGCCGATCAGGCCCGCCTTGCTGGCGGAATAGTTGGTCTGGCCCGCGTTGCCCCGCAGGCCCACCACGCTGCTCAGGTTGACGATGCGGCCATAGCGCTGGCGCACCATCCGGCGTGCAGCCTCCTTGCAGCAGAGGAACGCACCCTTGAGGTTGGCGTTCAGGACGGTATCAAAGTCCTCCTCGGAAAGGCGGAGGATGAGGTTGTCGCGGGTGACGCCCGCGTTGTTGACCAGAATGTCCACCCGTCCGAAGGCGTTCACTGCCTCTTCGAACAGCTTCTTGCAGCCCTCGGCGGTGGAGACGTCAGCCTGCACGGTGACAGCCTCCACGCCCTGCTCCTTGCACAGGGCGGCCGTCTCGGCAGCGGCGGCCTCGCCGTGGCAGTAGTTGACCACCACATTGCAGCCCTGCTTTGCCAGCGCGAGGCAGACGGCCCGGCCGATGCCCCGGCTTCCGCCGGTGACGACGGCGGCACGGGTCAGCTTTTCTTCGCTCATGCCTGTGCCTCCTTCCAGCCGGTGAGGAAGGCTTCCAGCTCTTCTGCCGTCTCGACGGCAGTGCAGCGGACATCCGTTCCCAGCGTCTTTTTCACGAAGCCGCTCAGGGCCTTGCCCGGGCCGACCTCGAGGACGTCGGTGACGCCCAGCTCGCCCAGACGGCGGAGGGTGTCTTCCATGTAGACGCTGCTCTGCACCTGCTTTTCCAGCAGGGCCGGGATGGTGTCGCTTTCGGCCTTTTCATGGCCGAGGCAGTTGAAGAGGACCGGCGTTTCCATCTCGCCGAAGTGCTCGGTCTCAAAGCGCTTTGCCAGCGCATCCCCTGCGGGGTGCATCAGGCGGGTGTGGAAGGGGCCGCTGACCTTCAGGGGGATGCAGCGGCGGGCGCCGGCGGCTTTCGCCAGCTCGGCGGCCTTTTCTACTGCGGCCTTCTCGCCGCCGATGACCAGCTGGCCCGGGCAGTTGTAATTGCAGATCTGCACGCAGCCCAGAGCGGAGGCCTCCTCGCAGCACTTTGCCAGTGCGTCGCGGTCGAGGTTCATCACGGCGGTCATGCCGCACTCGATGCCCTTGGCCGCGTCGGCCATGGCCCTGCCGCGGAATGCGGCCAGCTCCACCGCCTGCTTCGCGGTAAAGACTCCGGCTGCTTCCAGCGCGGAGTATTCGCCCAGCGACAGACCGGCCAGATCGTCGGCTTTCACACCGTTTTCCTTCAGGACAGCCGTGACACCGGCGGCAAAGGCCACCATGCAGGGCTGGGTGTACTGGGTCAGATTCAAAACGCCTTCCGGGTCGTCGAAACAGACGCTCCGCAGATCAAAATCGAGGTCTGCGGCGTCGAACGCCTCCCGGAACGCGGGGTATCTCTCGTAAAGGTCTTTGCCCATGCCGGGGTGCTGAGAGCCTTGGCCGGCATACAGAATGGCAAGCTTCATTGGTGTTTCCTCCAATCGTCCATCAGTTCCTCCATCAGCTCCCGGACGCTCCGCATCCGGTCGAGACGGCTCACATTGGCTCCGCAGAAGAAGAGTCCCTCTTCCACGTTGCCCTTCACGGCCTCGATGAGGGCGTGGGTGATGCAGTAGGGCACCTTGGCCGGCTCGCAGGCTTTCAGGCAGCGGGCACAGTGCTTCGGCGGGAAGCGGAGTCCCTGCTCGAGCTTCTGCACCAGCGGGGTCGCCAGCGCACGGCCCGGCATCCCCACAGGGCTGTGGATGATGCGGACGTCCTCCGGCTTTGCGGCCAGCAGGACGTCTTTGTAGGTCTGGCTGGCGTCGCACTCATAGGTGGGGATGAACCGGGTGGCGAGCTGTGCGCCCGCAGCACCCATCTTTGCATAGTGGGCAATGTCCTCGCCCGTGTAGATGCCTCCGGCCACAAAGACCGGGATGGCGTGGCCGAACTGCTCTTCGAAAGGCTTTACCTCGGCCAAGACTTCGGGCAGGATCTCGTCGAGGGTCTGGCATTTCCCGGCCAGAAGCTCCTCCTCCGAAAAGCCCAGATGTCCGCCTGCCTTGCAGCCCTCGATGACCACGAAGTCGGCGGCGCGGTCAAACGCCTTGGCCCACCGGCGGAGGATGAGCTTTGCCGCACGGCCGCTGGACACGATGGGAGCCAGCGCCACGTCGGCACGTTTCACGAGCCCGGGCAGCTCCAGCGGGAGGCCCGCACCCGATACGATGGCGTCCACCCCCGCCTCCACGGCGGTGCGGACGGCGTCGGCGTAGTTCTGGGTGGCGACCATCGCGTTGATGGCCACCAGACCTGCGCCGCCTGCGATCTCTTTCGCTTTTTCGATCTCTTTTTTCAGGGCGCGGAGGTTGGCAGCGGCGGGGTCACGGGCAAAGTCCGGCTCCCGGTAGCCTGCATCGGCCGTGGAGATGCAGCCCATGCCGCCGCAGGCCGCGACGGCACCGGCCAGCCCGCCGAGGGAGACACCGACGCCCATGCCGCCCTGTAAGATGGGCACAGCCAGCGGCTTTCCTGCGAGGGTCAGCATAATTCGCCCAGCGATTTCATCCGCTGCCTCCCGCTCTCCCACAGCTCGTCGAGGATGTCGGCCACAGGGCGCACCTCGTGGAGCATACCGGCCACCTGACCGGCCATCAGGCTGCCGGTGGCGGTGTCGCCCTCAAAGACGGCGCGCCGCAGGCTGCCCAGCGTGTATTTTTCCAGCTCCATCTTGTCGACACCGGCCTTTTCCTGCCGGACGTACTCGCGGCTCATCCGGTTTTTCAGGACGCGGACGGGGGTGCCGCCGATGCGGCCGGTGACGATGGTGTCACTGTCCTTGGCCCGCAGGAGCGCGGCCTTGTAGTTCTCATGGACGGGGCACTCCTCGCTGACCAGCAGACAGGTGCCCACCTGCACGCCGCAGGCTCCCAGCGCAAAGGCTGCGGCCAGCTGACGGCCATCGGCGATGCCGCCTGCCGCGATGACAGGGACATCCACTGCGTCCACCACCTGCGGCACCAGTGCCATGGTGGTCATCTCGCCCACATGGCCGCCGCTCTCGGTGCCCTCTGCGATGACGGCATCCACGCCCAGCGGGACGAGGTGCTTGGCCAGAACGGCCGCTGCCACCACGGGGATGACCTTGATGCCGGCTTCCTTCCACATGGAGATGTACTTGCCGGGGTTGCCTGCGCCGGTGGTGACGACCTTGACGCCCTCCTCCACGACGATCTTCGCAAACTCGTCGGCCTGCGGATGCATCAGCATGATGTTGACGCCGAACGGTTTATCGGTGAGCGCCTTGCAGCGGCGGATGTTCTCTCGCAGGGTCTCGACGTTCATGCCGCCTGCGCCGATGAGGCCCAGCGCACCGGCGTTGGAGCAGGCGGCGGCGAACTCGCCGGTGGCGATGTTGGCCATGCCGCCCTGAATGATGGGGTATTTCGTGCCCAGAATTTCGTTCAAAAGTTTCATCTGATACATCCCTTATAAGTAATCAGCATCCCGCCCCATGTCAGGCCGCCGCCGAAGCCGATGCAGGACACCTTCTGTCCGGCCTTGAGCAGCCCGGCCTCGGCCATCTCGTTGAGGGCCACCGGGATACTGGCCGCACTGGTGTTGCCGTGGCGATCCATGTTCTTGTAGAATTTTGCGGCGTCGGCGTGGAGCGCTTTCACACAGTGGTCGATGATGCGGCTGTTGGCCTGATGACAGACCACCCAGTCCACCTCGTCCAGCGTCAGCTGCGTCTCCTCCAATACCTTGTGCAGGCAGCGGGGCAGTGCGTCCACCGCGAAGCGGAAGACGGCCCTGCCGTCCATGCTGATAGGGGCCGAGCCGGTGCGGCAGGGGCCGCCTGCGTGGATGGCCTCGTCGCCCCGTGCTCCCAGCGTGATGGCAAAGGGTGCGTCGCACCGTTCAAAGATCGCTGCGCCCGCCCCGTCACCGAAGAGGACGCAGGTAGAGCGGTCGGTCTGATCCATCAGGCGGGACAGCGCCTCACAGCCCACCACGAGGGCATACCGCCCGCCCAGCGTCGCCAGCAGACCGCGGGCCACGGCGGTGCCGTAGATGAAGCCCGAGCAGGCTGCATTGACGTCCAGTGCGGGGCGGTCCTCCGGCAGGCCGAGGGCACGCTGCACCTGACAGGCCACGCTGGGGGTCGCGTCGGGGGCCGAAAGGGTGGCACAGACACAGCAGGCGATGTCCTGCGGCCCGAGGCCGCTGCGCTCCAGCGCCTGCTTTGCCGCTGCGATGGCCAGTGTGGCGGCAGATTCTTCCTCTGTGCACCAGTGGCGGGCGCGGATGCCGGTGCGGGTGGTGATCCACTCGTCGCTGGTGTCCACGGTGCGGCTCAGCTCTTCATTTGTGACCGTGCGGCCGGGCAAGGCCCCGCCTGTGGCGATCAACTGCAAACCGTTCATGCTCGTTTCGCTTCTCCGATCTGACGAAATTTTTTGTACCGCTGGTCGGCCAGTGCCTTGCCGCTCATCTTGCAGAGGGCGGTGAGGTGGTCTTTCAGGGCCGTGTCCAGCGCGGCAAAGAGGGCCGCGTGGCTGCGCTGTGCGCCGCCCACCGGCTCGGGGATGATCTCCTCCACGATGCCGTCCTTATAGAGGTCCTGCGCGGTCAGCTTCATGATCTCGCAGGCCTCGCCGCTGCGGGAGGCATCCTTCCAGAGGATGCTGGCGAAGCCCTCGGGGCTGAGCACCGAGTAGACGGCATTTTCCAGCATGAGGATGTGGTTCGCCACACCCAGCGCCAGTGCGCCGCCGGAAGAGCCTTCGCCCGTGACGACGGCGATGACCGGGACGGTCAGGCCGCTCATCTCCATGAGGTTGCGGGCGATGGCCTCGCCCTGTCCCCGCTCTTCCGCCTCCTTGCCGGGGTATGCGCCCGGCGTGTCGATGAAGGTGATGATGGGGCGGCCGAACTTTTCGGCCTGCTTCATGAGGCGGAGGGCCTTGCGGTAGCCCTCCGGCCCCGGCATACCGAAGTTGCAGGCCATATTCTCCTCCAGCGTGGAGCCTTTGCGGTGGCCGATGACGGTCACGGGTATTCCGTGGAAGCGGGCGATGCCGCCCAGAATGGCCCTGTCCTCCCGGCACTGACGGTCGCCGCACTGCTCAAAGAAGTCGGTGAACATGGCGTTGATGGTCTCATCGATGTGGGGGCGCTCGGGATGGCGGGCCAGAAAGACCCGATCCTCGGCAGTCAGCGGGCCGCAGCAGCGGAGGATCTCATCCTCCTCCACGGCCAGCTCGGCCAGCTCAGAGGCGTGGGCCGTGATGGCGGCCATCTGGCTGTCCTCGTCCTGTGCGCCGCCCCGCAGGGCGGCGATCTGGGCGTCCAAAGGAGCAAGCTGCTCCAGAAGTTCTTTTATCATTCCGTTTTCCTCCCGCCTGCATGGAGCTGCAGCAGCTGGATGAGGGTGGCGCGAAGCTCGCTGCGGGGCACGACCTTGTCCACAAAGCCGTGTTCCAGCTGGAACTCGCTGCGCTGGAAGCCCTCGGGCAGGCGCTCGCCGATGGTCTGCTCGATGACGCGGGGACCGGCGAAGCCGATGAGCGCTCCCGGCTCGGCCAGCATGATGTCGCCAAGGCTGGCGAAGCTGGCGGTGACGCCGCCGGTGGTGGGGTGGGTCAGCACGCTGATGTACAGCCCGCCCTTGGCCGAAAAGCGCTCGATGGCGGCGCTGGTCTTGGCCATCTGCATAAGGCTGAAGATGCCCTCCTGCATCCGGGCGCCGCCGCTGGCCGAGAAGATGACCAGCGGAAGCTTTTTGGCAGCGGCATATTCGATGGCGCGGGTGACGCGCTCACCCACAGCCGTGCTCATGCTGCCCATGAAAAAGCGGCTGTCCAGCACTGCGGCCACCACGGCCACGCCGCCGATGCGGCCCACAGCTGTGACAGCAGCCTCACTGAGGCCTGTCTTCTGGGTCTGGGCGGCGAGCTTGTCGGTGTAGCCGGGGAAGCCCAGCACATCCTGCGGGGCAAGCTCTTCGTCCAGCTCCCGGAAGCTGCCGCTGTCCAGCACGAGGCTCAGGCGGTAGTACGCGCCGATGGGCTGGTGATTGCCGCAGTTGGGGCAGACGAAGAGGCTCTTGGCCCAGATCTGGCGAGTGGCACGGCGTCCGCACTGCTTGCATTCCACAAACTGCGGCTCATGCCACGCCACACCGGCGTCCCGCCGGGCTTTGAGCTGGAAGGTGCGCTCCCGCATCCGGCCCGGGAGCAGGTCTCTGATGTCGTTCATCGTTATGCCTCAGCGTGTGCGGTCAGGTAGTTGAAGATGTCGCCGACGGTCTTCATGTTGGCCAGCTCCTCGTCGGGGATGGAGACGCCGAAGGCATCCTCCAGAGCCATGTTCAGCTCCACAGCGTCGAGGCTGTCGGCCTCGAGGTCCTCGGTCAGGCTGGCCTCCATCGTGACCTTCTCCTCCTCGCAGTTCAGGGTGTCAACGACGATCTTCTTCATATCCTCAAAAGTCATGGTAAGCTTCTCCTTTTATCTTGTATGTGTTGTGATATTGTGTCTGATACGGGCGAATCATCTCAGGCTGTTTAGTTAAATGTTTTGAGTGATTCAACAAGGTCATTATACTCGACCGTCCAGGATTGTCAATAGTTTTATCTAAAAATTTTTAGCTTTCACGGTTCTTTCACAGGTTTTTACGCAACTTAAACATTATATAAGTTGCGTAAATCGGGGTGAAAACAGAAAAAGATCCCCCTAAGCAACCACTCAGGGGGATCTTTGTATTTCTTATACCGTGATCTCGATCTGATTTCCTTCCACCGCGAGGACACAGCTTTCATAATATCCGTCGCCGGTGGTGCGCGGGCCGCTGAGGATCTCGTAGCCGTCCGCCTTGAGGCGTGCCGTCAATTCCTCCACCTTCTCTCGGCTTCCGACGCTGAACGCGATATGTGCGTAGCCGGTGCGGACGGCAGGCTTGGGCAGGTCGGACATACCGGGCTTATTCATCAGCTCAAGGCGTGCGCCCTCCCCGAAGGTAAGGAAGTAGGAGCGGAAGTCCGTCCGCAGGTTGTGGTAGCCCTCGTTCGGCACAGCGTCGAGGTAGCGGACGAAGAAGTCCTTTGCTGCCTCGAGGTCGTTGACATACAACGCAGCGTGTTCGATTTTCATTGTGTCACCTTCCTATGTTTTACCAGATAGTATCCGATGCCGATGACATCCGCCAGCGCCCAGCCGATGGGGACGCTGAGCCAGATGCCGGTGACGCCCAGCGGGGTGGCCGACAGCAAGTAAGCCAGCGCAACGCGGGTGCCCAGAGAGGCGATGGTCAGCACCACCGACATTCCCGGCTGGTTGACGGCGCGATAGTAGCCGTAGAGCAGGAAGAGGAGGCCGATGCCGATATAGCACGCGCCCTCGATGCGCAGATAGTGGACACCGGCGGCGATGATGTCCGCCTGCGAGGGGTCGATGAAGATGCCCATGAGGGGGGCTGCAAAGAGACAGACCATCACGCTGATAAAGATGCAGAAGAGCGCCGAGGTCAGCCCTGCGCTGCGGATGCCCCTGCGGATGCGGTCGGTCTGGCCTGCGCCGTAGTTCTGGGCCACATAGGTGGAGAAGGCATTGCCGAAATCCTGCACCGGCATATAGGCGAAGGAGTCGATCTTCACCGCTGCTGCGAAGGCCGCCATGATGACCGTGCCGAAACTGTTCACGAGGCCCTGCACCATCAGGATGCCGAAGTTCATGATGGACTGCTGGACGCTGGTCATGACCGAAAGGTTCAGGATGGCCGCGAGATTCTGCTTATCCCAGCGGCAGTCCTCCCGACGGGGGCAAAGCTCCGGGACTTTTTTCAGGGTATAGACGCCGATGCCGACGCCCGATACGAACTGTGAAAATACCGTCGCGCCTGCCGCCCCCTTGATGCCCCAGCCGAGGACGATGACGCAGAACAGGTCGAGGAAGACGTTCAGGATGGCCGACACGGCCAGAAAGACCAGCGGCACCACCGAGTTGCCGATGGCGCGGAGAAGGTTTGCAAAGTAGTTGTAGAGGAAGGTGGCCGTGATGCCGAGGAAGATGATGAGGAGGTAGTCCTTCATCAGAGGCTTCAGCTCTTCGGGCACCCGCAGCACCCAGAGGATGCCGTCCAGCCCCAGATAGACCAGCAGGTTCAGCACCAGCGCGATCCCCGCGATGAGGACGAAGGACTGGAACACGCTCCGGCGCATTTTTTCGGATTCGCCGCTGCCATACTGCATCGAGATGGCCGCGCCGCTGCCCATGCACAGGCCCAGCAAAATCGAGGTGAGGAAGGTCATGAGGGTGTAGGACGAGCCGACCGCCGCCAGCGCGTCGGCGCCGAGGAAGCGCCCCACCACCCATGTGTCGGCGATGTTGTACATCTGCTGCAGCAGGTTGCCGAACATGAGAGGCAGGGCAAAGAGCAGGATGCTGCTGGTGATGGGGCCTGAGGTCAATGTACGCTGCATGGGACAAATTCTCCTTATTTACAGTTCAACAGAATTTCATGCGGTATTCTTTGGGGGTACAGTGTTTGATCTCCCGGAATATCTTGATAAAGTAACTGCTGTCTGTAAAGCCGCACTCCGCGCCGATCTCGCCGGTCTTGAGCCGGGTAGAGCGAAGCAGCTCGGCGGCTTTTTCCACCCGGTACTGCTTGACGTACTGGATGGGCGTGATGCCCAGCATCTGCCGGAAGCTGCGCAGACAGGCGCTCTCGCTGAGGGCCACGCTGTCCGCGATGAGCTGGACGGTAAGCTCCTCGGAATAGTGCTCCTCCACGAACCGAAGCATCTGCTTCATCCGCTCAGAGGCGATCTGCTCCTGCTGGGACACCTTCGTCCGCCCGCCCACGCACTGGGTGCTCAGCAGCCGCAGAGCCAGCGAAAGATGATAGCGCACCCGGTTCTCGTAGTCGAAGGGTTCGTCGGACACTTCCTTCCAGCTGTCGTGCAGGCAGCCCAGCACCTGTCGCTGCCACGGCACCGACTCGTCCAGCAGAAAGAAGGCCGGGGCGTCTGGCTGGGTCATGGGGCGGATGAGCTTCTGCCAGAAGATGGTATCCATGCCCCCCGTGAGCCGCGGGTGGAACACTCCCGAGTGGAGCAGGGCCGTGCCCTCCGATGCCTGTTCCACCGCGTGGAGGGCCCCCGAGTTGATAAAGACGCCCTGCCCGGTCTGCAAGGTCAGGCGGGTCTTGTTTACGTCCACATGGAGGGGGCCTTTCATGCAGAGCACATATTCAAATTCCTCGTGCCAGTGCCACGCCACCGAGTAGCTGGACAGATCTTCGGCGTAGCAGGCGATGGGAAACAGGGCGCTGCCGTGCTGCGCCAGCTCCCGGCCCCTCTCGCTGTCCACAATGACATCGTGGCAGATGTTTAGTGCCATATTCGCCAATTCCTTTCCCCAAAACATTGAAGCTTTTTTGTCAAAGCCGATTTTGTTGTACAAAAAATCTGCTTTTGTTCTATCTTCTCCGCCGGTTTCGTGGTATTATTTCATCGGAACGGATAAGCTCAGTATAGCACCGTTTCCGGGCAGTTACAACCCCTGACGCCGGTTCTTTTCCGCGCGGGGTGACCGCTCCCCATGCAGCGGCCGCGATGTCCGATCTGCACCACGACCCGCAAAAAACATATCAGTTACGGAGGTATTTATTATGCTTCGCATCGAATATTTTGATAAAAACCGCTTTATGAAACAGGTTGCCGCAAGCCGCGGCAGCATCATCCTCCATCTGGACAATGGCACCACCTGCGACCTCAAGAAGGACCGTGAGGCGTCCGCCATCTTCCAGACCATGGACGCCCCCAAGAAGGGCTTCAGCATCAGCGTCAGCGACCCCGCTGATGTCACCGGCTTCCTGCGCTATATGCTCGAGGCTGGCCGCGCCTGCTAAACAGTCATCTACTATTCTTCATTATTCATCATCACAGCAAAACGGGACGGCCCGCTCTGGCATTTGTCAGAGCGGGCCGTCCCGTTTTGTCCTATTTTGATGTCACAGGATGCACCGGCTGATGGCGCGGGCCACAGCCAGAAGCTCCTCCTGCCCGATGAAGCCGAACTTCATCTCGTGCTCGTCGGCGTAGCAGACCGTCAGCTCCGAGGTCTGCAGCGGGTCGCCGAAGCCGGCGGTCTGGATGCCAAAATGGACGATCTTCCGGTAGGGCAGGACGAAGATCTCCTGCCGGGTGCCGGTGACTCCCTGCATATCTACGATAAAGATGCGGTGGCTCGTGAAAACAGCCTGATCGCGCACCGTCTTGTATGCGCCCACGATGCTCTCGCCGTCCAGCAGGAGCGCCTGCACATTCTTGCAGATCTCCTTCTCCTTGATGCGCATAAGGTTCTGCATCGGCTTTTCCCGAAATTCCATACAGCGTCTCCCCTTCCTTTATCCTTTATAATAAGGTATTCTGGGCTAAGTATAGCATTTCTCCCCCTCCGCTTCAAGTCGTTCTCGCCTTTTGGGCCGGGTTGTGCTATACTGAGAGCTGATTTAGAGTTTCAACCTCTCTGTCATCGCCGGCGCGATGCCACCTCCCCTATCGAGGGGAGGCTTTGGCAGTACGTAAAGCCTAATCTCTTCGCCAGAGGCTCCCCTCGGTAGGGGCAACAACGACGACCGCCGCCAATGGCGGAAACAGGGAGTCGCTGTTGGGGCAGCGGCCAGCAAGACGCAAACGAAGTGCTGCGGATGCTGGGTGCCGCAACCCGGCCTTGTCGAGCGAATGCGAGACTGAGAGGTTATTTCCTTAGAAAAGAGGTTTATCATATGGAGATCATCGTTCATCAGGCCATTCTCCACGTTCTGGACACCACGCTGGACGCACCTGTCCTCAGCGGCAGCTGCATGGAGATGACCGCCGAAAAGACAGCCTATTTACAGTACCACATCGAAAAACTGCTGGCCAGCGACGACATCCGCCAGTGCCGCCCCCTGCCGGACTCGGCTTTCCGGTACGAGCTGGAGCAGAACAAGGACTTTATCGACCTGTCCTGCCGCATCGCGGGCGTCCTGTTCGACTATATGCACGCCCACACCACCATCCCCGGGGCCGACCTCGCCGTGGTGGACTTTACCCGGGACGGTCAGCCGTGGCTCGCCGTCCTCAAACTGAACTACAAAAACGGCTACACCCACTACACCGAGAGCGTGGACGGTGCACCTGTCAACTCCATCATCCAGCAACGGGCCTGCCTGCCCACCCAGAGCGGCAAGGTGGAGGAGGGCGCACTGGTGGACCTGACCGACTACTCCATGAAGCTGCTGGAAAAGAAATTCGACATCGACGGCCACAAGGAGTTCTATCTCTCTACCGTCGTTTTCCAGTACACCACCGCCGAGCCGGAGAAGAAAAAGCTTCAGGCCATTCAGGATGCCGCCGTGCAGGCCGTGCAGGAAAACTATCAGGACGAGCCCCATGTCGAGGCGCAGGTGGCCATGCTCATCGCCAATCAGGCCGCCGACAACGACAACAAGGTGACGGTGGAACAGGTGCGCCAGCAGCTGGCCGAAGAATACCCGCTGGCCGCCGTTCCCTTCGACGACTATGTGGAAAAGAGCGATATCCTCGAGCCGGCGCAGGCTCAGCAGCCCGTCACCGTCTCGCCCTCCCGCATCCGCCGGATGGAGAGCCGCAGCATCCACACCGCCAGCGGCATTGAGGTGAAGATCCCCACCGAGATCCTCTCCGAGGACTCGGCGGTGGAGTTCCTCCACGCCGAGGACGGCAGCGTCTCCCTGCTCATCAAGAATGTCATCCTGTAACAGAAAGGAGTCCCCCTCATGGACCTCGCCCTTATCACCGCCCAGCAGGTGGCGGAGCTTTTCATCCTCATGGGGCTGGGTGCCCTCGGTGCCAAGACCGGCCTGCTGCGCCCCGAAGGCAAGCAGACCCTCTCGAATCTGCTGGTCAACCTCGTCGTGCCCGCTATGATCATCAACTCCTACCGGATGGATTTCAGCCCCGAGATCCTCCGCAATCTTCTGGCTGCCTTCGCCCTGAGCATCCTGTCCAGCCTGCTGGGCCTTGTCATCACCCTGCTGTTCACGGCCCGCAGCAAGGACAGCCGGACCCCCATCTTCCGGTTCGCCTGCATCTTCTCCAATGCAGGCTACATGGGCCTTCCCCTCATCTCGGCGTTGTTTGGCTCCGAGGGCCTGCTTTACGCCAGCGCCTACTTTACCATCTTCAATCTTCTGCTCTGGACGCTGGGCTACAGCATCGTCAGCGGCAGCTCTGACCCCAAAAAGGTGGCCGGAAGCCTGCTGCGCTGCCCGGCCATCTACGCCATCGTCGTGGGCCTTGTCCTCTACCTCTTCCAGATCCCGCTGCCCACTCTCATCACCCAGCCAATGGAGCTTCTGGGCGACATGAACACTCCCCTCTCCATGCTCATCACCGGAATGCTCATCGCCTCGGGCGACCTGCGCCGCATCCTCACCGACAAGCACATCTGGGAGCTTACCGTCGTCCGGATGTTCTTTATCCCGGTGCTGACCATCGCGGCCTTTGCTGCGCTGGGCCTTTTCCGCTATGGCATGGCCACGCAGGTGGTGCTGCTGCTGGAATGCTGCCCCGCCGCCGCCATCACCTCGGTGTTCGCCGTCCAGTTCCGGCACGATGAGCAGTTCGCCGCCGGCAGCGTCGTGCTGACCACCCTGCTGAGCATCCTGTTCCTGCCGCTGTGCGCGCTTGCACTTACGATGTTCTGATTTCCTCTCAGGCGCTTCGCGCCAGATTCCCCTTTTTGTCGCTTGCGCGACATCTTCCCCCGGTCGGGGGAAGTCTTTCCTCAAAGGGAGAGCCACTGGCGTGCCGGTCAGGCTCATGCTGGACGAACAAAGTTTTCTGTTTTAGAAACGATAGTGCCCTGCTGCCTAGGGTCAAAGGAGTAGAAACCATGTCCGATATTACCGTCCGCAACGCCGCCTTAGCCGACGCGCCCCGCATTCTGGAGATCTATGCCTACTACGTCGAGCACACGGTCATCACCTTCGAGTACGATGTGCCGTCGCTGGCCGAGTTCGAGGACCGGATGCGGGACACCATGCAGAAGTACCCCTACCTCGTCATCGAGCGGGACGGACGCATCGAAGGCTACGCCTACGCCCACGCTTTCGTGGGCCGCGCGGCCTACGACTGGGCCGCTGAGCTGACCATCTACCTCGACCACGATGCCCGGCGCGGCGGACTGGGCCGTACCCTCTACGAGGCGCTGGCCGACCGGCTCAAGGGGATGGGCGTCCTGAACCTCTACGCCCGCATCGGCTACCCGCAGAAAGAGGACGAATACCTCACAAAAAACAGTGCCCAGTTCCACGCCCATCTTGGCTTCACCCTCGCGGGCACCTTCCACAACTGCGGCTACAAGTTCGGCCGCTGGTACGATATGATCTGTATGGAGAAGATCATCGGCGAGCACAAGCCCGACCAGCCGGATGTCGTGCCGTATCCGTATTGACCCCAAACCAAAAAGCAGGTGCATCCAATCGGGTGCACCTGCTTTTTGCGTTATTCGTTCTTCAGCTGCTCCTTATGGTATTGCAGCGTATACAGCTGATAATACCGGCCATGGGCGGCGAGAAGCTGTTGATGGGTGCCCTGCTCGAGTATTTTGCCGTGAGACAGGACGATGATGTTGTCCGCGTGCTGGATGGTGGAGAGGCGGTGGGCCACGATGAGCATGGTGCCCACGCTCCGCATCTTTTCGAGGGAGTCCTGAATGAGCAGTTCCGTCTCGGTGTCGATGTTGGCGGTAGCCTCGTCCAGTATCATAACACTGGGCTTATGGAGGATGGTGCGGGCAAAGCTGAGCAGCTGGCGCTGGCCCGCCGAGAAGTTGTTGCCCCGCTCCCGCACCTCCTCGTCAAGGCCGTGCTCCAGCTTGTCGATGAAGTGGTCAGCGTTGACGTACCGGCAGACCTTCATGATCTCGTCGTCGGAGATGTTCTCTTCCCGCAGGACGATGTTGCTGCGGATGGTGCCCGAGAAGAGGAACACATCCTGCAGCATCTGGCCGAAGTGGCGGCGGAGGGAGGAGATCTTGATCTTCCGGATGTCGATGCCGTCGATCAAAATTTCACCCTTCTGGAACTCGTAATTGCGGCAGATGAGGGAGAGGATGGTGCTCTTTCCCGAACCGGTGGAGCCGACGAAGGCCACCGTCTGGCGCGGCTCGACATGGAAGGAGACGCCCTGCAGCACCCACTCGCCGGGGACGTAGCTGAACCAGACGTCGCGGAACTCGATGTCCCCCTTCACCTCGTCCAGTTCGATGGCATCGGGGGCGTCGGTCATCTGGGGCTGGATGTCCATGATGGAAAAGACCTTCTCCGAGGACGCCAGCGCCGACTGCAGCCAGTTGAACTGCTCGGCGAGGTTCTGGATGGGGGTGAAGAACTTGGAGATGTACATATAAAAGGTGACGATGGTGCCGCTGGAAATGGTCTGCCCGAGGAAAGAAACATGGTCCAGATGGCCCATACCGCCCAGATAGAACAGGCAGAGGATGGAGCTGATGTACAGCATATACACCAGCGGGCGGAAGACGCCGAAGACGAAGATCTGCTCCTGCGTGGCCTTGGCGAGGGTCTGGCTCTTCTGGCGGAACTCCTCCATCTTTTCGTCCTCACGGCCAAAGATCTGGGTGACCTTGATGCCCGAGAGGTTCTCGGAAAGATAGGTATTGATGTCGGTGGTGGCGTCCTTCACCTTGCGGTAGGCACGGCGGGAGAACTTGCGGAAGATGACCGTGAAGAGGAGGATGAAGGGCACGAAGCAGAGCACCATCAGGGTCAGGGCGTAGTTCAGACAGAGCATCGCCGCCAGAATGCCCAAAATGACGAAGGCGTTCTTGGTCAGGTTGACCAAGAGGTTGGTGAACATCATGGAGATGGCGTTGGTGTCGTTGGTCACACGAGTGACCAGCTTGCCCACCGGGATGTCGTTCAGCTGGCCATGGGAGAGGGATTCGATGTGGGTAAAGAGGTCTTCGCGCAGGTCGGAGATGATGCGCTGGCCCACCCGTTGCAGGATGACCGCCTGCAAATAGGTGCTGCCCATCGAAAAGACCAGCACGCCCCCATAGACGGCCACGCTGACATAGAGGCTCCGGAGCGCGAAATCGCCCCCCACAAGCTCTTCGATATAGCCCACGATGAGGGGCGAGGCGATGTCATAGGCGATGGAAAAGAGGACGAGAAAACCCACCACGATGAACTGGTTCCGATAGGGCTTGGCGTAGCCGAAGAGACGGCGCAGGATCTCGCCGTCGGTCATGCTGCGCTCGAAGCCCATGGAGGTCTTCTTATCCTTGACGCAGACGTAGGCGATGAGCAGCAGCACCGACACGGTGCCGATGACGCCCCCCACCAGAAGAAGCGGATTCAGACTCATCATGCGTTGCCACCTCCCACTTCGTCCTCGAGCTTCTGCAGATCGACCATCCTGCGGTACTCCGGGCAGGAGGCATAGAGCTGGTCGTGGGGGCCGACGGCCTCCACTCTGCCGTCCTCGAGGAAGACGATCTTGTCCAGTCCTTCCACCGTCGAAATGCGGTGGGCGATGAGCAGGGTGGTCTTTCCGGCCCGGCTCTTTTTCAGGTTGTCCAGAATGATCTTCTCCGTCCGGGTGTCCACCGCAGAGACGGAGTCATCGAGGATCAGGATGGGCGCGTCCTTCAGCAGAGCACGGGCGATGGAGATGCGCTGCTTCTGGCCGCCCGAGACGGTGACGCCGCGCTCGCCGAGAACGGTCTCATAGCCGTCCTTGAAATCCACGATGTTGTCCCGGACGTCAGCGAGACGGGCCGCCCGCTCGATGTCCTCCGGAGAGGCTTCGTCTACGCCGAAGGCGATGTTGTGGGCGATGGTATCCGAGAAGAGGAAGTTGTCCTGCGGGACATAGGCGCAGGCCTGTCGCACCGAGCGGATGGAAACGCGGTTGACGTCCTTTCCATCCACAAAGAGGGTGCCGTCGGGCACATTGTAGGTGCGGAGAAGCAGGTCCACCAGCGCCGTCTTGCCCGCGCCGGTCTTGCCCACGATGCCCACGCTCTCGCCGGGGGCGACGGTGAAGGAGACGTCCTTCAGCACATCGAACTCACCATCGGGGTAGCGGAAGGTCAGGCCGCGGAACTCGATGCCTCCCTTGGGGGATTCGAGGTCGGGCACGCCGTCCCGGTCGGCCACATCAATGGGGGCGTCCAGCAGCTCGGTGATGCGGTTGAGGGAGGCCTTGCCGCGGGAGGTCTTCTCGATGAGCATCGAGATGGCCATAATGGGCCAGACGATGGCCTCGAAGTAACCGATGTACTCCACCAGCTGGCCCGCGTTGAAATCGCCCTTGTAGACGAGGAAGCCGCCGTAGCCAAGGATGACGCAGACCACCGACTCCACGAAGAACGTCACCAATACTTCAAGTAACACCGAGATGCGGGTATACTCCACGTTGACTTCCTCGTTTTCTTTATTGAGCTTCCGGAAGGCGATCAGCTCTTTCAGCTCCTTGACGAAGGCCTTGATGACCGCAATGCCGGAGAAATTCTCCTGCGCAAAGTCGGACAGATCCGAGAACGCCTGCTGGCGCTTCTCCCACGTTCTGGTCATGGTCTTGCCCATTACCGTTCCGATAGCGAACATAAACGCCGCCGGGATGAGGGCCAGCAGGGTCAGGCGGGTGTCCATCCGCCACATTTTATAAAGGGCCAGCAGGCCCAGCACCAGCGCGTCGAAGAACATCAGGATGCCATCGCCGAAGCACTCCTGAATGGTGTCGAGGTCATTGGTGTAGAGGCTCATGAGGTTGCCGACCTTATTCACCTGATAATACTGCTGCGACAGGCGGCGGCTGTGGTCGAACATCCGCTCCCGCAGGTCGGCCTGCACCCGGATGCTGGTGCCGAAAAAGCAGATACGCCACAAAAAGCGCCCCACCACCATGAACAGCACGATCCAGATCATGGGCAGGCAGATGTGCTGGAAGAGCACCTCTCGGGTAAAGGGCATCGTTTTGCCCTTCACCACCACCTGCCCGAGGTTGACGCCGTTGATGACCAGCCGGTAGAGCTGGGGCACCAGCAGCTGGATATAATCCACCATCAGCAGCGACAGGATGCCCAGCAGCAACGTGGGCGCGTGGCGCAGGTAATAGCGGTTGATGTACTTGCCGAAGATCACTGTTTTTCCCTCCTTTTCCCAGAGCACAGAGGCGAGCCGACGCCCGCGGGCAGAACTCCCGCAGGCGGTCAGCCCGCCTCTGTTTGTTGCACGACAGCCCCAGTATACGGCCCGGGACACAGAGTTGTCAACATCTGCTGCCGGAAATGTTGAAAAAAGCCATCGTCGTACATCACTGCACAAACGATGGCTTCATGTTGGAGCGGCCGACGAGGCTCGAACTCGCTACCTCCACCTTGGCAAGGTGGCGCTCTACCAGATGAGCTACGGCCGCAGATCCGGTGCAGCACTGCACCGTTTGGGGATGCCTCCGATCGGAATCGAACCAATGACACGGGGATTTTCAGTCCCCTGCTCTACCGACTGAGCTACAGAGGCATACAAAGCGACCCGGATCGGGCTCGAACCGACGACCCCCAGCGTGACAGGCTGGTGCTCTAACCAACTGAGCTACCGGGCCACATGGTGGAAGTTAACGGGCTCGAACCGCTGACCCTCTGCTTGTAAGGCAGATGCTCTCCCAGCTGAGCTAAACTTCCACAAAAATGGAGCGGCCGACGAGGCTCGAACTCGCTACCTCCACCTTGGCAAGGTGGCGCTCTACCAGATGAGCTACGGCCGCAGATCCATTGTGGCGTGCCGGGTGTTCCCGGCGACGTCGATTATTATACCGCAGTTTTTTGCCCTTGTCAACCATAAATTTGCATTTTTCGAAAAAAGAGCCGTCGCCGTCCCCCTGCTGCGCACAAAACTGCGCCGTCGTTCAAGTTTGTCCGGACTGACGCGAAGAAAATTTAATTGCTTTCCTATTTTAAAGCCATTATAATTAAGGTTGTCAAATCGTTGCTGAACTTTCGCGCCTGCTGCTTCGGGCCGCACCGGGGATCAGGCGTGTTTTCATGCATGGGAATATGTCGTCAGAAAAAGGAGCAAACGCAATGTACAAGATCACGGAAAAGGTGGCGCTCAACCCCACCGTTACAAAGATGGTCATTGAAGCCCCCCTCATTGCCAAAAAGGCAAAACCGGGCCAGTTTATCATTGTGCGCCCGCTCGAGGACAGCGAGCGCATCCCCCTCACCGTCGCAGGCTATGACCGGGAGAAGGGCACCGTGGACATCATCTTCCAGATCGTCGGTGGCACCACGATGGAGCTGAACAGCCTTGAGGTGGGCCAGAGCGTCCACGATTTCGTCGGCCCGCTGGGCCGCGCTACCGAGACCGAGGGCCTGAAGAAGGTCTGCGTCGTCGGCGGCGGCGTGGGCTGCGCCATCGCTCTGCCCATCGCCCGGGAGCTGCACGAGCAGGGCTGCGTCGTCCACAGCGTCGTGGGCTTCCGCAGCAAGGATCTGCTCATCCTCGAGGATGAGTTCAAAGCCTGCAGCGATGAGCTGCGCATCATGACCGACGACGGCAGCTACGGCACCAAGGGCGTTGTCACCGCCGCCCTCGATGAGCTGGTAGCCGCTGGCAACCAGTACGACCTCGTCATCACCATCGGCCCTCTCATCATGATGAAGTTCGTGGTCAAGACCTGCCAGAAGCACGGCCTCAAGAGCATCGTCTCCATGAACCCCATCATGATCGACGGCACCGGCATGTGCGGCGGCTGCCGCCTGACCGTGGGTGGCGAGACCAAGTTTGCCTGCGTGGACGGCCCCGACTTCGACGGCTACCTCGTGGATTTCGACGAGGCCATGGCCCGCGGCACCATGTACCGCCCCTTTGAGGCCAAGGCCCGCGAAAAGGCCTGCAACCTGTTCAAGACTCAGGAGGGAATGTAAGATGGCTTTCAATATGGACCCCAAAAAGTGCCCCATGCCCACTCAGGACCCCAACGTCCGCAACAAGAATTTTGAGGAAGTGGCTTTGGGCTACACCGCCGAAATGGCCGTGAACGAGGCCAAGCGCTGCATCCACTGCAAGAATAAGCCCTGCCAGACCGGCTGCCCCGTCGGCATCGACATCCCCGAGTTCATCGGCCATGTGGCCGAGGGCGACTTCGAGGCCGCCTATCAGGTCATCAACCGCTCCTCCTCCCTGCCCGCCGTCTGCGGCCGCGTCTGCCCGCAGGAGAGCCAGTGCGAGGGCAAGTGCACCCGCGGCATCAAGAATGAGCCGGTCGGCATCGGCCGTCTGGAGCGCTTCGTGGCCGACTGGCACCGCGAGAACGTCCACACTGCTCCCATCGTGCCTGCACCCAACGGCCACAAGGTCGCCATCATCGGCGCAGGCCCTGCCGGCCTGACCGCTGCCGGTGATCTGGCCAAGCTGGGCTACAAGGTCACAGTCTACGAGGCCCTGCACGTGGCTGGCGGCGTGCTGATGTACGGCATCCCCGAGTTCCGTCTGCCCAAGGCCATCGTCCAGCAGGAGATCGACGGCCTCCGGAAGATGGGCGTCGATTTCGAGTGCAACATGGTCATCGGCAAGGTGCTGACCATCGACGAACTGATGGGCGAGTACGGCTACGAGGCCGTCTTCGTGGGTTCCGGTGCCGGTCTGCCCCGCTTCATGGGTATCCCCGGCGAGAGCCTGAAGGGCGTCTACTCCGCCAACGAGTTCCTCACCCGCTCCAACCTGATGAAGGCCTATCTCCCCACCAGCAAGACCCCCATCCGCACCGGCAAAAAGGTGGCGGTCGTGGGCGGCGGCAATGTGGCAATGGACGCTGCCCGCAGCGCCCTCCGTCTGGGTGCGGAGACGGTCTACATCGTCTACCGCCGCGGCATGGCCGAGCTGCCTGCCCGTAAGGAGGAGGTCGAGCACGCCGAGGAGGAGGGCATCATCTTCAAGACCCTCTGCAATCCCGTGGAGATCCTGCCCGGCGAGGACGGCTTCGTCAGGGCCATCACATGCATCGAGATGGAGCTGGGTGAGCCGGATGCCTCCGGCCGCCGCCGCCCCATCGAGAAGAAGGGCAGCGAGTTCACCATGGACGTGGACACCGTCATCATGAGTCTGGGCACCAGCCCCAATCCTCTCATCCGCTCCACCACGCCGGGCCTCGAGACCAACCGGCACGGCTGCATCGTCACCGAGGGCGACGAGGGTAAGACCAGCCGCGAGGGCGTGTATGCCGGCGGCGACGCTGTCACCGGCGCAGCCACCGTCATCAAGGCCATGGGCGCAGGCAAGGCTGCCGCCAAGGCCATCGATGAGTACATCCGGAACAAGTAATTTCAGATAACCAAAAAGCAGGGCATCCCGGCGGGATGCCCTGCTTTTTATCGATAAAATTTCGCTGCCTCGCTGTTTTCAAGCGTCAGCAGGCGCATCTTCTTTTCCACCCCGCCTGCATAGCCGGTCAGGCTTCCGCCGCTGCCCACCACCCGGTGGCAGGGCACGATGAGGGAGACGGGGTTGTGCCCCACAGCGCCGCCCACCGCCTGTGCCGAGACGCGCTTTCCGCTTTGCTCGGCCAGCTGTCCCGCCAGCGCGCCGTAAGTCGTGGTCTGGCCGTAAGGGATCTTCCGCAGCAGCGCCCACACCGCCTGCCGGAAGTCCGAGCCGACGAGATGGAGCTTCGGCGTGAAGTCCGGCTCCCGACCCGAAAAATAGACATCCAGCCAGCGGCAGGCGGCGTCCAGCGCCGGTGTCATCTTCTCCTCATGCTCCGGAGCAAGTTTTGCCGCAAAGTATTTCTGCGTCTCGAACCACAGCCCGGTCAGGCCCTCTTCGTCCGCTGCCAGCAGGATCCCACCCAGCGGCGAATCATAGCGCATCGTGTACATCATCGCGGCTCACCCTGCCTTCTTTCATTTCGCGGGCGCGTGATCTTTCAGGCCCGGCACCGCGCCGCCTGCCGCCGCCCAGAGATAGAGGCTCGCCACGCTGCAATAGGGGCTGAACCGGCGGCGGTACTTTTCGAACAGCTTCCGCTCGATTTTCCGGTGATGGTACACCATCCGCAGGCCCCGCTGGATCGCAAGGTCGTCGTAGCTGAACACGTTGGGCCGCTGCATACAGAAGAGCAGTATCATCTCCGCCGTCCAGACGCCGACCCCCTTCAGACCTCTTAGCTCCCGGATTGCCTCGTCATCGGGCTTTTCCCAGATGCCGTCAAGGTCAAATTCCCCGCTCTCGATCTTCCGGGCAAAGTCGGTGATGTACCCAGCTTTACGGAAGGTCATGCCGAAGCTCTGCATTTTCTCCACACCTGCCCCGAGGACGGCGGCAGCATCCACCGTCCCCAGCTCGTCCCGCATCCGCTTCCAGATGGTGGCCTGTGCCTTGGTGGAGATCTGCTGGCCGACGATGTGGTGTACCACCGCTGAAAAGAGGTCGGCATCCACCTCCCGCTCAATGTGCCCCACCTGCGCAATGACCGCCGCCATCCGCTCGTCCCTGCGGCTCAGGTATCCCGTCTCTGCTTCGCCGTATTGGAAATGCATATGGACGCCCCCTTCGTGCTACAACTTTTTGTTTGAGTTTCAGTTGTCGATTTGATTATAGCAGAAAATGAGCGTATCCGCAACACAAAAACCGCCCGCTGCACAGAGTTATGCCGTACAGCAAGCGGGTCATCTTTTCCACGGGGAGGAATGGGATGTGGTGCAAATATAGAGAAAATCAGCCGAAAATACAGCTCCCCGCATGAGAGACCTGAGATCAAGCGCCGTGCGTGGCGTGGGTACGCTTTTCGGCCAGCGTCCTGAGCAGGACACTCACCACAGCAAAACCGATGGCCATACCGAAGATAGCGCGGATGGTAGAGAGGAAATAGAGCTTGGCATTGAGCATATCGCCCGAGAAGACATAGAGCATCGTGTAGTAGAGGCTGCCACCGGGAATCATGGGCACGGTGGCGGGCATCTGGAGCACGACGGTAGGGACCTTGATGCGCCGGGCCAGAACTGCGGCCATTAGGCTGCAGAACATGGCCGACGCCATATTGCCTGCGAAGTCCCCGGCCAGCGCGTTCACAGCCAGATAGACGGCCCACGACAAGCCAGCATTGAGGGCGATGAGCACCATGTACTTTTTGCGCACACCGAAGACAATGGAGAAGCCGAGGCCTCCCAGCGCACCAGCTAATATCTGCCCCATCACAGCACCCCCTCTGCAAGGACGGTCGCAAGCAGGAAGCCGCCCGCAATGCTGGCCGCAATGAGCAGGGATTCCACAAACCGAAACAGACCTGTGATGCTCTCGCCCAGCAGCATATCCCGCATCGCGTAGGTAATGGGGATGCCGGGAATGGTCAGCATGATGCATCCGATGAGAATTTTGTCCAGATGGACACCGATGCCCACCCGGACGAGGATACAGCCCAGAAAGCCCGTCACGATGGAACAGACCAGATAAAACAGCAGCTGGTTCTCCTTTTTGTAGATGCCTTTCCGATCCATCCAGTTGATGAAACAGGCGAGGATGATCGTCGCCGGGACATCGGCCAGCCTGCCGCCAAAGAAGACAGTGAAACTTCCTGCTGCCAGCATCGCGCCGACGTAGCTGATCCACGCCGCCTCCGGCTTCGGGTACTTGATGGCCTCTATACGGGAAATGATGTCCTGCGGCGGAGGGCAGGTGGCGCAAATTTCGCGGGAGAGAGCATTCAACTGTTCTACCCGGTCGAGGTTGGTGGCATAGCCTCCGGCGATGCGCCGGGCCTTGACGATCTCATCGCCGTCCGGCGTACGTGCCGTGACCTCAATAAGGGAGGTAATGGTAAACACACCCACCTTATGCATCCCATAGGCGTGGAGGATGCGGGTGATGGTGTCCTCCACCCGCGTCACCTCGCCGCCTGCTAGAAGCAGGGCTTTTCCCATATCAAGGCTGGCATCGACCAGCTGTTCTTCCGGTGTTCTCATCTTGCGTACTCTTTCGTGTGTTACTTGTTGTGGCTGTTCCTATCAGCTATTATAAACATTCATATCCACCTTGTCCAGTTGACGAGCGATGAGCATAGTGCCCACAAGGTCGCTGGTGTTGTTCATCAGGGTATGGATGGGGTCGATGGCTGGCCAGATCGCAGCCAGAATGGGGATAAGGGTCAAAGGCATACCTATGGCCTCCAGCAGGACGGTGGACATGACGATGCCTGCGCCCTTTACGCCTGCAGCGCCTACCGAGAGGATGATGCCGAGGAAGATGAACTGGGCCAGAGAGGCAACCGTGACAGGCATACCGTAGAGGTTGGAAGCGAAGATACAGCACAGGCCGATGAACATAGCGAAACCGTTCATACCGCAGGTGTTGCCCAGAGGCAGGGTGAAGCCATAGATGTTCTCGGGGACACCCAGCTTCTCGCCGGCGACCTTGATGGAGATGGGCAGAGTGGCGGCAGAAGAAGTGGTGGTGACAGCAACGATCATAGGCTCAGAAATCTTCTTCATGAAGGAGATGACCGGCACGCGGGCCAGCAGCTTGATGAGGAGCGGATAGACAATGAGCAGGATCGTAATGCCGCAGCCGTAATCCATGATGATAAAGGAGACGACCTCTTTCATAGTAGCGCCGCTGATAGTAGAGACCATCGTAGCCATCAGGGAGGCGATGCCGATGGGAGAGACTGCCATGATGTACTCGACGATCTTCAGCATGACGTCGCTGCCCTGATCGATGAAGGATGTAAAGACCTTCGCCTTCTCACCCAGACTCAGCAGGGCCACGCCGAGGAAGAGGGCGAAGACGATGACCTGCAGCATATTGGCCGTTGCCATCGCGTTGACGACGTTATCTGGCACCCATGAGACGACGTTGTCGATAAAGTTATAGGTCACGCTCTCCACGTTAGCCGACGCGTCCAGAAACTCGGTAGTGCCTTTTCCCGGCTGAAAGATGAGGCCCACGATGACGCCAACCGCAGAGGCCAGACCCGAGGTGAAGAGGATATAGAGGACAAAGCGGAGACCAACAGAGGCCAACTGCTTGATGTCGCCCATCTTGCAGACGCCGCTGGTGATGCTGAAGAAAACCAACGGGACCATGATCATTTTCAGTAAGCGAAGGAAAATGGTGCCCAGCGGGGACAAGGCAGAGGCGAGAGAGGGCGAGATAAAGCCGATGGCAAGACCGATGACGATGCCAATGAGGATACGGCCACCGAGGCCGAGTTTCTTTTGTTTCTTAGACTCAGTCATGGTATTTTCTCCTATATCAAATTTACTCTTCTCTTTTTATCCGATTCTTTCTTACTTTGCAGCCTTGACCATGTCAGCCGTGATCTGCAGGAACTCCTCGATGTCCTCCACCGAGTTGACGTGGAGGGGAGAAAGGCGGACGACGCCCTTCAGACCGAAAGCGTCCAGCATACGGCGCGAGTACAAGCTGGAAGCGGAACGGTCGAACGTGACGATGCCGCGCTTATCGTACTCCTTAACAGCCTGCTCACAGGAAATGTTAGCCAGCTCGATGCCAAGGATGAGGTCGCGGGTGGTCAGGTCCTTGCCATCCATCTGAACGGTAACGCCCTCCATGTGGCGCAGGCCGGGCATCTTGTCGGTGCCATCCAGCATCAGCTCCAGCAGGCCGCGCTCGTGATCGGCGATCCGTTTCATGCCGACCTCGTACAGGGCGCGGCGGTCCGTCTCATCGGGATCCTTCACCTTGCCCAGAGCAACGACGTACTCGATGATCTGCTGCACGGCGGCGAACTGTGCGGTGGCCGGGCTGCCGATCTCCCAGTCGTTCTTGGCCTTGCCCAGCAGGCGATAGTGGTCAAACTCGGCCACACGGTCAGACAGCCATGCCAGCGCAAAGCCGCGTACGCCGAAGAACTTGTAGGGGGCGAAGTGCATCATGTCCACGCCCAGTTCCTCGGGGTTCAGGGCACCGTGGGGGGCATGCTGAACGGCATCGCAGATGATGAAGATGTCAGGGTTCTTCTCGCGGGCTTTCTTGCAGATGGTTTTCAGGTCGTAGATGTAGCCGGAAATATTGGACGCGGCCATGCAGCTCAGCACAGCAGTATTCTCATCGATGAGGTCGAGGACTGCTTCAGCGTCCACGCCGCCGGTAGCGGGGTTGGCCTGTGCCACACGCAACTCACAGCCGTGTTTCCGGGCGTTGTAGGTCATCGCGTCGAAGGAGGAGGGGTGCTCCAGCACAGTGGTAACATAGTTGGTACCCTTGGCATGGTCGGCGAAGATGCGGGCCACATCCATCATGATCTGGGAGGCGGTGTAGCTGGGGTAGATAACGCCGGTCTTTGCGCCGAAGATAACGCTCTTAATGTCGATGCGGGCCTTATCTTCCAGTGCCAGCAGTTCCAGAGCCAGCTCGTTGGAGTGCTCAGAGGCATCGGGCATCTCGCTGACACGCTTAAATTCGTCCTCTGCGGCCTTCAGGCGAAGGGAGCCGCCGGCATTGTCCATAAACAAGCGGTGACGGCCCTTGATGTCGGTATCAACATAGTTGAACTTCTCACGCAGAGCGGCCAGTTCCTCTGCGTCGAACATGTTTGCGGTGTACTTGCTTGCAGCCATAGTAATTACTCCTTTTGTCCTGATGTGCTCGGGGTCGCTTGTCTGTTTTTGCAGTTTTTGCCAGCAAAATTTCTTAATTTTGCTCACATCCGCCGCTTTCTTTATGCATATTATACTATGTTTTGCATTTATTGACAAATCGATTATTTTTCTCTATAATATAAAAAATGCTTATATTTGACAAAGAAGGAGTGGACTTTTTGTGGACCATGACCTTTTCGAGACCTATGTCGTCCTCTGTGAAACGGGCAGCATCACCAAGACGGCAGATCTGCTCTACAAGACCCAGCCTGCCATCTCTGCCCGCATCCAGCAACTGGAAAACGAGCTGGGCTGTACCCTCGTCCACCGCGAAAAGGGCAAAAAGAGCATCATTCTCACCCCGCGCGGCGAGGCATTCCTGAAAACTGCGCAAAAATTCATAGAGCTTTATGGTGAGATAGATGAAACGCGCTTCTTCCTCTCCAACTCCATCACCATCTCGACCATTGGCAGCCTCAGCGCCACCCTCGTGCCGGACATCTGCAACCGGGTCATCTCCCGTCACCACACCAAGATGTCTCTTCTTGTCTACCAGAGCATTGAGGCCTACCAGATGGTAGCCAACAAGCAGCTTGACCTTGCCTTTGTCTCCACCTCCTCCGAGGTGCCGGGCGTCGATTGTGATGCTCTCTTTCGGCTGGACTATGTGGTCGTGCAGGCCTGCGAGCAGCCCAGCCCACCCATCCACACCACCCTCGACCGCTTCGACCCCAAAGCTGAAATTTACCAGCGCTGGAATCCCGCTTTCGACACATGGCACAACAGCCGTTTTGGCACCCGCAACTACCTCATCCATGTAGACTCCTGCAACGTGATGAAGCAGTTCCTCCAGCAGCCCGGCAGCTGGGCCATCGTCCAGCGTAGCAACCTTCCTGAACTGACCCGTGAGTTTCCTGTCCAAATTTACGAGCTTCTCGACCCGCCCCCGACGCGCATCTGCTACCTTATTTCCAGCGCCTTCCCCGACCACCTAAACGCCCTCGCCATCCGGCATTTTAAGGAGGAGGCGTATGCCTACTCGAAGGAGAATGGCCTACTGCCATCGGGTGTGTAAGAAGGATATGGATATGCGAAAAAGGGCTGTTGCAAAATAGTTCCTCGAAAAATATTGCACAAAACCCGGAACCTTTTCAGAGTCAAAACAGCTCAAAAAGGGTTCCGGGTTTCTATTGCTGTTGCATTTTTATTTTGCAGCAGCCTCATTTTCATGTCTCTCTTTATGAATAATCGCCTGATCGTATCAAAGCAGTATCACAGAGTCTTTCGGCTCTCAAAATATTGCATTGCATCAATACTTTTCAGGATTTGCAGATTACTCGAGCTCGATCGTAGCCGGCGGCTTACCGGTGCAGTCATAGAACACGCGGTTCACGTGCTTGACCTCATTGACGATACGGCTGGTGACTGTGCCCAGCACATCCCAAGGCATATTGTAGCTCTCGGCGGTCATGAAGTCGGTGGTGGTGACGGCGCGCAGGGCCACGGCGTAGTCGTAGGTGCGCTCGTCGCCCATGACGCCGACGCTGTGCATATTGGTCAGTGCGGCGTAGTACTGGCTGATCTCCTTATCGAGACCCGCCTTGGCGATCTCCTCGCGCCAGATGGCGTCGGCATCCTGTACGATGGCGACCTTTTCGGGAGTCACTTCGCCGATGATGCGGATGCCCAGACCCGGGCCGGGGAAGGGCTGGCGGCTGACCAGATACTCGGGCAGACCCAGCTCACGGCCAGCCTGACGGACTTCGTCCTTGAACAGGTTGCGCAGAGGCTCCACCAGCTCCTTGAAGTCCACAGTGTCGGGCAGACCGCCGACATTGTGGTGGCTCTTGATGACGGTGGACTCACCGCCCAGACCACTCTCGACCACGTCGGGGTAGATGGTGCCCTGTGCGAGGAAATCGACCTTGCCGATCTGCTTGGCCTGCTCTTCAAAGACGCGGATGAACTCCTCGCCGATGATCTTGCGCTTGCGCTCCGGCTCGGTGACACCGGCCAGCTTTGCAAAGTAGCGCTCACGGGCGTCCACACAGATGAAGTTGATGTCAAAGCCGTTGGCGTTGCCGGGGCCGAAGACCGAGCAGACCTCTTCCTTCTCATTCTTGCGCAGCAGGCCGTGATCCACAAAAACGCAGGTCAGCTGCTTGCCGATGGCCTTGGCCAGCATGGCGGCCAGCACCGAGGAATCGACGCCGCCGGACAGGGCGCAGAGCACCTTGCCGTCGCCGATGCGCTCCTGCAGGGCCTTGACATTGTTCTCCACGAAAGAGTCCATCTTCCAGTCGCCGGTGCAGCCGCAGACATTGTACACGAAGTTGCGCAGCATCTTCTTGCCCTCTGCGGTGTGGAGCACCTCGGGGTGGAACTGGACGGCGTACAGACCCTTCTCCTCATTCTCGGCCGCTGCCACCGGGCAGTTGACGGTGTGGGCCGTGATCTTGAAGCCGGGCGCTGCCTGCTCGATGTAATCGTTGTGGCTCATCCAACAGATGGTGGAAGGCTGCACATCGGTGAACATCTTGCTGCTGTTGTCCACGAAGACCTCGGTCTTGCCGTACTCGCGCTCCGGTGCGCGGCAGACATGACCGCCCAGCAGGTGCATCATGAGCTGGCTGCCGTAGCAGATGCCCAGCACAGGCACGCCCCAGCGGAAGATCTCGGGGTCGATGGTGGGCGAATCCTCCAGATAGACGCTGTTGGGGCCTCCGGTGAAGATGATGCCTTTGGGGTTCTTTGCCTTGATGACGGAAAGATCTGTCTTATAGGAATAGATCTCACAGTAGACATTGTTCTCGCGGACGCGGCGCGCGATGAGCTGATTGTACTGGCCGCCAAAGTCCAGCACGATCACGGTTTCATGCTGCATGATGTTCTCCTCTCTGTTGTTCCTGATGTGCTTTCTATAGCTGGCTTTAGTATAGCACATTCCACAACCAAAAGCGACATCTTTTGTATATTTTCCTGTTTTTGTTTTTCATTTTGAATTGTAAACCTTTTTGCAACTCTCAAGTTGACGCCGCTGCTCCAGTCTGTCATACTGGGCGTATGGCCGCTTTGGGCCAGACACCGGCCCCCCGGGGCCGCAAGTATAGGAGGAGCATTCATTATGAGTCAAACCACACAGGCCGTTTCGGCCAGCAAATCCAAGTTTTCCGTCCGCGACATCTGCTACGCGGGCCTGTTCGCCGCCGTCATCGCAGTGATGGCCCAGATCTCCATCCCGATGCCTCTGGGCGTCCCCATGACCATGCAGACCTTCGCCATCACGCTGGCTGCTGTGGTGCTGGGCTCCAAGCTTTCTGCCATCGCTACGCTGGTCTATCTGGCGCTGGGTGCCGTGGGCGTGCCGGTGCTGGCCAACTTTTCCGGCGGCTTTGATAAGTTCGTCGGCCCCACCGGCGGCTTCCTCATCTCCTTCCCCCTGATGGCCTACATCATCGGCCTCGGCGTCGAGCACCGCAACGCCTTCAAGGGCGCGTTCGTCACCGCTGTCGTGGTGGGCACTCTGGTCAACTATGTGGTGGGCGTCGCCCTCTTCGTGGTGGTGGCCCACAGCACCATCGCCGTCGGTATCTCTGCCTGCGTGCTGCCCTTCATCCCCACCGCCATCATCAAGGCTGTGCTGGCCTGCGCCATCGGTCTCAATCTGCGGAAGCGTATCCCGGGTCTGAAGGCATGAGCATCGTACTTCGTCCCCACCATCTGCTCTGCACGCAGGGCTACTCCGGCAAGGGCTACGACAACGATTTTGTCGCCCACATGACCGATGTGGTGCACCAGCTCCGGGATGTTCCCGGCACCACCATCCGCCTCACCTTCTCCACCGACACGCTCTGTTCCTGCTGCCCCAACAAGCTGGGCGAGGATCTCTGCGACACGCAGGAAAAGGTCAAGCGCTACGACGCAAAGACAGTGGAATACTTCGGCCTCGAGGAAAAGGAATACGTCTATCAGGACCTGATCTGTGCCATCGACGCCAAGGCCACGCCCGAGATCCTCGCCGACATCTGCCGCGACTGCTGCTGGTTTCCCGTCAGCGCCTGCTGCAAGAACATCTGCGAAGGCCGGTATGTGAAGTAAGCTGCAAGCTCTGAAGTCCCATGTTCCCACGACAGTGTGAACACGGGACTTTTTGCATATAACAGAAGACCCGTGGTGCAGAGCTTCTCCGCACCACGGGTCTTTTTCCAATCTGATCAGGCGATGAACTTGTCGTACAGCCCGAACACGAAGATGAACAGGACGATGAGGGGCAGGCCATAGGTCAGATAGCCGCGCATCCAGTCCTGCACCTTGAGGCCGTCGCCGGTGTTGACTTCCTTCTTGTAGTTGTCCCAGCCCCAGCCGTAGCGGGTGACGCAGAACAGCAGGTAGACGAGGGAGCCGAGAGGCAGGAAGAGGTTGCTGACGAGGAAGTCCTCCAGATCCAGCACTGCGCCGCCGAAGATGGCGAAACCGTCCCATGCCCAGACATTGTAGCCCAACACGCAGGGCAGTGAGAGGGCAATGATGAGGAAGAGGTTGACGAGGCTGGACTTCTGACGGCTCCAGCCGGTCAGCTCCATGCCGCAGCAGATGATGTTCTCAAAGACGGCCAGAACGGTGGAAAGGGCCGCAAAAGCCATGAACAGGAAGAACAGGCTGCCCCACAGACGGCCCATCGACATATTGGCGAAGATGTTGGGCAGGGTGATGAAGATGAGGCTGGGGCCGCTGGTCTGGTCCACGCCGTAGGTGAAGCAGGCCGGGAAGATGATGAGGCCGGAGGTCAGAGCCACGAAGGTGTCCAGCACCACGACACGGACGCTCTCCCCCAGCAGGGCGTGTTCCTTGCCGATGTAGCTGCCGAAGATGGCCATTGCGCCGACGCCGAGGCTCAGGGTGAAGAAGGCCTGATTCATGGCTCCTACCAGCGTGTTGACGACGCCCACCTCCTTCATGCGGCCAAAATCGGGCACAAGATAGAAGCGCAGGCCCTCCTTTGCGCCGGGCATGAACAGGCTGTTGACGGCCAGCACCACCATGATGACCAGAAGGGCGATCATCATCCCCTTCGTCACCTTCTCGAGGCCGTTCTGCAGGCCGCGAGCGCAGACAAAGATGCCGAACACCACGACCACCACCATCCAGAAGCCCATGATGAGCGGGCTTGCCAGCATCTCGGTGAAGGCGTCTGCCACCTGACCGGCATCCAGACCGGAGAGCTTTCCGGCGGCGGTCATGTAGAAGTAGTGGAGCATCCAGCCCGACACCGTGGTGTAGAACATCATCAGCAGATAGCAGCCGATGAGGGTGAAGTAGCCGTGGATATGCCACTTCTGGCCGGGCTTCTCGAGGGCCTGATAGGCGCGCACCGGGCTTTTGTGGCTGGCGCGGCCCACAGCGAACTCCATGCTCATGATGGGCAGGCCCAGAATCACGAGGAAGAGCAGGTAGAACAGCACGAACGCGCCGCCGCCGCCCTGACCTGCCATATAGGGGAACTTCCACACATTTCCGATGCCGATCGCGCAGCCGGCGGAAAGGAGGATGAACCCGAGTCTCGATTTGAGTTTTTCGCGTTCCATTGATTGTCTCCTTTATTGCACCATGCAAAGATCTGCGCCCGTCGTGCTTCGTACACGACGGGCGCACAGTGTATTGATTATATCACAGCTTGCGGCAAGTTTTCCAGAAGTCTCACTTGAATCTTTTTCATATTTTCTCAAAAAATCCAACTGTATCTTCACCCTTTGAGCAGCTCCGCCTGCATTTCGTCCAGCTGCTCGTAGCTGTAGAGGCGGTTAAGGGCCTCCACCAGTTCTTTTTTCGAGAGCCGGGGTGGCAGCCCGAGGGCTGAGAGCAGCTTCATCTTCCGCTCCGCCGAGCCTGCCGTGCCCGAAAGCCCCCACTCGTAGAGGTCAGTGTAGGTGATCTGCCGCCCCTCCGGCTTCACCGGGGCCGTATCGGCCTCTTCGCCCAGAGCATCCCGCAGCGCCTGCAGGACAAGGGCGTCGTCCACGCCCTCGACCCCCAGAAGCCCCTCTTTGCCGGGCTGAGCCTTCCGCTTTTCCTTGCCGTGGATGGCCGGGACGTAGGCCTGCACGACATTCTTTTCCCCCACCAGATTCGTGATGTAGGTGCGGATGCGGAAGCCCGCCGCGTCGGAGTCCGTCAGCAGGATGAGGCCGTTCCTGCGGGCCAATGTCTTGAAAAGCTGCTGACGCTTCTTGTCCTTATAGATGCCGAAGCCGTCCGTCAGCAGGATCATGGCGTCTGTCAGATGAGACAGGCGGGCAGCGTCGTACTTGCCCTCCACGATGAGCACACGGTCGGTGTGCAGCAGTTCCTGTTTTTCGCTCATCGTCTTCCTCCCGCCATGGCCAAGCGGCAGAGCGCCGTTTCCAGAAGGGTCTGGGCGCTCACCGGCTGGCTTTTCAGACTCTTGTCCAGCTCCAAAAGGATCTGCATACAGGCCTCGAGCTGGGGCAGGGTGTAGTGGCTGGCTGTCTCCGCCGAGCGCTTGAGCCGGTAGTCGCTGCCCTTGTAACCAAAGTCCTTGAACACGGTGTTATAGTTCTTCCGCTTGGCCGCGCCCAGCTTGACCCGGTACAGATCGACGTAGCTGCCGATCATGGCAGCAGTGATGGGGATCGGCTCCTGCTGTAAGCGCAGCAGGGTCTGGAGCTTTTTGCACGCGCCGGTAGCGTTTTTCGCCGTGATCATCCGTATCATCTCGAAGACATCGGCCTCAAGGCTCACGGTGCCCATCTCGGCCACCATCGCCGTGGTCACAGTCTGATAACCCGAGAGGGCGCAGAGCTTATCCACCTCGTTTTCCAACAGGAAGGGGTCTTCGCCGCAGCGTTCCAGCAGGGCCGCCGCCGTGCCCTCGGAAAGGGTAGTGTCCTGCGCTTTGGCCCGGTCCATCATCATGACCTTCAGCTCGTAGGGCTTGGGCTTGGCCAGCTCCTCGGCAAAGCCGACCTTGGTGCACTGGGCGACGAGCTTCTGTGCCCGCTTGCCCAGCTTGAGCTTATTGCGTTCCAACTCAAACACGCTGCCCAGCACCACCACAGCGTTTTCGAGGCTGGCCAGCGTAGCGCACAGCTCGTCGAGGTCTTTGTCGCTGTAGGCGGCAGGGTCCACCTCGGGCAGAAGCACCACCCGCCGCGTCCCGAAGAAAGAGATGGTGCCCGCCGCCATGATGAGCTGCTCGATTTCCGGCGTCGCGCCGTCCAGCACCGTCGTTTCCTCGTCCTCGCCCTCGGCCAGCAGCTTCGACGCCCGGGCCACGGCCTGCCGGACCAGATACCGCTCACTGGAATAAAAATAGTAGACCGGACAGCCCCCTTGGGCCAGCTGCCGGAGTTTCGTTTCCGTTGCCAAATCATCGGCTCCTTTTTCTATTAAGGTGATGGCCTTATTTTATCATACTCCGCCCGCTTTGAAAAGCGCTCACCCTGCGAGGCGCAAACGCAGGCGGGAGACGGGCACAGCGTCGCTCTCCCGCATCCAGCGGTACTTTCGGCTCAGGGTCAGGCAGTCGGTGTACCGGATGTTGTCCGGCCGCGCCATCGACGCCAGCAGCCACTCGGCCCGGATGGGCTTCGCGGGCCGGACGGTGCCGCTTACCGTGACAAAACGCTGCCCGCCGATGGTCAGCCGGACGATGCAGCCCTGCCGGGTGCGGTAAAGCTCCAAGTCCATCCCTCCGCAGGCGGCACGGCGGGTGGTGTCCGCAGCCAGCGCAGCGGCTTCGATGCGCGTTTCGGCTTTCAGATCGCAGGGCGTCTCCGGCTGCATCCGCAGGTCCACCAGCAGCTCCACCCGCTTCACGCCCCGCTTTTCCAGCTGGGTCTCCACGGCCCGCTGGGTGATGCTGCTGCCCCGGAAGAGAACGACCGCCTGTTCCCGCCGGGTGATGATGACGGCGGGCGCGGCCTGCGTGCCCACAAGCTCAATGTTCACCACGTTCCAGCTCAGGGCCGTTTCAAGGCCGAAGGCCAGCGCCATCAGTAAAACGACCGTAGGAAGTGCCGCCCGGAGGCGGACATTCCACCGCATCGCCGCTGCGCAGAGCAAGAACAGCACGAGGCACACCAGTGCGGCATACCCGCCATCGAACCAGAGCGACGCCCCCGGCAGACCGGACACCCGGAAGGCCCACTCGTTCATCCCAAACGCCAGCCCCTCGGCACAGAAGGCTATGGGGCTGCGAAGAATTTCAAACAAGGGCAGGGATCCGAAATTCTGGGCCGCCAGACCCAGCAGCGCCGCGCCGAGGCTGAGTCCCAGCATCGGCCCCACCATCCAGAGGACCGCCACGCCCGACACCACGGCCCAGACCGTCGCGCTCATCCCCCGCAGCACCAGCACCGGGAAGGTCGCCGCCGAGGCGCAGAAGGAGACGCAGAGCGCATCCCACACGCCGCCCGCCAGACGGCGGAGGAGCAGCACCGGGCGGGAGGGCTTCTTCCCCTGCTTTTTCTTCTTATTATAGTAGGCTTTCCGGCCTCGCTTTGCGCACACTCCCCCGGCCAGCGTGCCCAGCACTGCCGCAAAGGACAGCTCAAAGCCCACGTCACAGACAGCGTACCCGTTGCCCAGACACATGAGGACGCCCGCCGCACCCAGCGAGGTGAGGGTGTCCGCCGGGCCTCCCAGCCAGACCCCGAGGGAGCTGATCCAGACCGCCACCGCTGCCCGGAGGACCGAGGGCGTCACACCGGTGATGCCCACCAGCAGGAGAGCCGTCCCGGCCCGGAGCAGAGACCTCGCCCGCCGATAGGCCCGGCTGCGCTCCCGCTCCCGGCAGGGCAGAGCGTCCAGCAGACCACAGAAGATGGTGACGTGCAGGCCGCTCACCACCAGCACATGGGAAAGTCCTGCGCCCCGGTAGGCGCTGCGGAGGGCGGAGGAAAGATGGCTCTTGTCTCCTGCGGCCATCGCAGCCAGAACACCGCCGGTGTTTTCTGCCATGCCGCCGCGCAGGGCGCGACTCAAGGCCGCTTGGAGGCGGGCCGTCCGGGCACGGAAGCTTCGGCCCGGCCCAAGCCGCAGCATCCCCGACTGATACTCCGCGCTCAGGGCGATGCCGTCGGCGTAGTCGCTGAGGCGCTGGGTGGCGTCCGGCAGGTCCAGCGCGAAGCGGCCCCGGATGCGGCCGCCTGCCTCGCATCGGGGCAGACTGACACACTCCACACGGAACCGGACAGCCTCTCCGTCTACCGTCTCCACCCGCAGCACAGCGCTCACCCGGCCCGCCCCATAGGCGCGGCCGATGCTCTCCACCTCGGCGGTCAGGACTGCTTCCTGTCCGGCGTATGACCCCTGTATTTTCGCCAGCCGGGCATCGGTGGTCTCCCGGATGCCGACGCCAACCAGAGCGCCCAGCAGCAGACAGACCGCATAACCTCGTGCAGCCCCGCCTTTCCACCCGACCAGCAGGCAGAAGACAACAAAAATTGCCGCAGACGGCAGCAAAAGCCCCGTCTGCGGCAAAAATGAGCATAATGCTAACACACCCAGCGCACTCAGGCAGAACGCGCAGAGCGGGCGTCGCATCTCAGCTTAGTGGAAAAACAGCGGCAGCGGCTCAAGGAAGATGATGTCCTTGCGCTGTGCTGCATCGCCCTCGGCCAGAACGGCCGCCTGACCCACGATGGTGCACTGGGTCTGCTCGGCCAGCTCATCCAAAGCCTTCAGGGAGCCGCCGGTGGAGATGACGTCATCCACGACCAGCACCCGCTTGCCGTTCATCTTGTCCAGCTCCTTGCGGTCGATGACCAGCTTCTGCTTCCCTGCCGTGGTGATGGACTGATCCTCGACGACGACGGGGTCGGGCATATACAGCTTGACGCCCTTGCGTGCGCAGACGTAGGGCTTGCCGCTCTGGCGGCTCATCTCGTGGGCCAGCGGGATGCCCTTGGCCTCAGCGGTCAGCAGGATGTCGAACTCCGGGCACTTCTTGAGCAGCTCGGCGGCAGCAGCCACAGTCAGCTCGGCGTCGCCCAGCATGATGAAGGCTGCGATGTCCAAGTGGTCGTCCACCTTGCAGATGGTCAGCTCACGGGTCAGGCCCGCGACGTTCAGGGTATAAGTCTTAGCCATATTCAACGATCTCCTTCATTTTCCGGAATCAGACAGGCAGCTTCTCGCCGCCCAGAACATGGAAGTGCAGATGCTTGACGGTCTGGCCGGCGTCCTCGCCCACATTGGAGATGACGCGGTAGCCGTTGTCGAGGCCCTGCTCCTTGGCGAGCTTTGCGATGACCGCGAACACATGGCCCAGCAGAGCGCCGTCAGCCTCAGTCAGTGCAGCGGCCGAGGGGATGTGCTTTTTCGGGATGACGAGGAAATGCACCTTGGCCTGCGGGGCGATGTCGTAGAATGCCACCACCTGCTCGTCCTCATAGAGCTTCTTCGAGGGGATCTCCCCCGCTGCAATTTTGCAAAACAGACAATCTTCCATGGGAATCGCTCCTTCCAATATTTTTTAATGAGTCAACCTCTCAGTCTCGCTATCGCTCGACAAGGCCGGGTTGCGGCACCCAGCATCCGCAGCACTTCGTTTGCGTCTTGCTGGCCGCTGCCCCAACAGCGACTCCCTGTTTCCGCCACTGGCGGCGGTCGTCGTCGTTGCCCCTACCGAGGGGAGCCTCTGGCGAAGAGGGAAAGCTTTCCGGAATGCCAAGGCCTCTCCTCGATAGGAGAGGTGGCACGCCGTCAGGCGTGACGGAGAGGTTATCCTTAGCCCAGCTGCTTCTCCACGATGCCCTTGACCGCAGCCAGAGCCTCGTCGATCTTGGTCTCCTCCTTCAGGCCGGCCATAGCAAAGTCGGGCTTGCCGCCGCCCTTGCCGCCTGCGATGGCAGAGATCTCCTTGACCAGATTGCCTGCCTTGAGACCCTTTTCCTGTGCCAGCTTGTTGACGGTGACAGCCATGGTGATCTTATCGTCCGTCTTGCCGACCAGAACCGCCACGCAGGGGTTCACGGCCTTGTCGCGGATGGAGTCGCACATACCGCGCAGGGTGTCGCCGGAGGTGCCGGTGAAGTATGCAGAAGCGATCTTCACGCCGCCGACTTCCTCGGCATTGTCGAACAGGCTGTCCACCTTGGAGGCGGCGACCTTGGCCTTGATCTCCTCCAGCTCCTTGCTCATGGCCTTGTTCTCGGCCATGACGGCCTCGGCACGGATGGGCAGAGAGGTGATGTTGTTGGCCTTCAGGGTGTTGGCCACGGTGTGCAGCATTGCCTCCTGCAGGTTTGCACGGATGAGCAGGTTGCGGCCGGTGACAGCCTCGATGCGGCGGATGCCGGCGGCAACGGAGGACTCGCTGACGATCTTGAAGCCGCCGATCTGGGCGGTGTTCTTGACGTGGGTGCCGCCGCAGAACTCAGTGGACCAGCCCTCGATGTCAACCACGCGGACGACCTTGCCGTACTTCTCGCCGAAGAGGGCCATTGCGCCCAGCTTCTTGGCCTCCTCAATGGGCATCTCCTTGACGGTGACGTTCATCGACTCGTAGATCTTATCGTTGACGATCTTCTGCACCCGGGCCAGCTCCTCGGGGGTGACTGCGCTGAAGTGGGTGAAGTCGAAGTGGGTGATCTCGGCGTCCTGATAAGAGCCTGCCTGATGGACATGGTCGCCCAGCACCTCGCGCAGAGCAGCCTGCAGCAGGTGGGTGGCGGTGTGGTTGCGGGCGATAGCCATACGGTATTCCTTATCCACGCAGGCGGTCAGGTGGTCGCCGACATGGACGATGCCGCTTTCGAGGGTGCAGGTGTGGACGTAGTAGCCCTTGGGGGTCTTCTTGACGTCCTGCACCCGCAGCACGCACTCAGGGCCGGTGATGACGCCGTGGTCTGCGGCCTGACCGCCCATCTCAGCGTAGAAGGGAGTCTTGTCCAGAACCACCAGCACGCCTTCCTTGGCCTGCTCGTCGGTGGCGATGGCGTCGGTCAGGGTCTCCTCGTCGCTCAGAGCCACGACGACGCTGTCGCTCTTGAGGCTGTCGTAGCCCACGAACTCGGTGAGGTCAGCGGTCAGAGCGCCGAACAGGTCCTCGCTCCAGCCGGAGATGTTCTTCTTGAGGCGCTCGGCACGGGCACGCTCCTTCTGCTTGGTCATCTCGGCGTGGAAGCCCTCCTCGTCGATCTCGATGCCCTGCTCGGCGGCGATCTCCTTGGTCAGGTCGAGGGGGAAGCCGAAGGTGTCGTTCAGCTTGAAGACGTCCAGACCCTTCAGCAGGTGCTGGTGAGCCTTCTCCAGACCGTCGATCATGTTGTTCAGGATGTTCATGCCGGCATCGATGGTGCGGGCAAAGTTTGCCTCCTCGGTGCCGATGACCTTCTTGATATAGGCGTCGTGCTCACGCAGCTCGGGGTAAGCGGACTCGCTGGACTGGATGACCGTCTCCACCAGCTCCACGAGGAAGGGGCGGCTGATGCCCAGCATCCGGCCATGGCGGGCAGCGCGGCGGAGCAGACGGCGCAGCACATAGCCGCGGCCCTCGTTGGAGGGCAGGATGCCGTCGGACACCATGAAGGTGCAGCTGCGGATGTGGTCGGTGATGACGCGGATGGAGATGTCCTCCTTGGGGTCAGCACCGTAGGTCTTGCCCGCGATGTGCTCCACATGGTGCAGCACGCTCTGGACGGTATCGACCTCGAACAGGTTGCCCACGCCCTGCATCACGCAGGCCAGACGCTCCAGACCCATGCCGGTATCGATGTTGGGGCGGGCCAGACGCTCGTAGTGGCCCTTGCCGTCGGCGTCGAACTGGCTGAACACGAGGTTCCAGATCTCCATATAGCGGTCGCAGTCGCAGCCCACGCCGCAGGTCGGCTTGCCGCAGCCGTACTCGGGGCCGCGGTCGAAATAGATCTCAGAGCAGGGACCGCAGGGGCCGGAGCCGTGCTCCCAGAAGTTGTCCTCCTTGCCCAGACGGACCATGTGGTCGGGGGCGACGCCCACCTTCTTGGTCCAGATGTCGTAAGCCTCGTCGTCCTCCTTGTAGACCGAGATGTGGAGCTTGTCCTTCGGGATGGCCATCCACTCGTCGCTGGTCAGGAACTCCCAAGCCCAGGGAATGACCTCCTCCTTAAAGTAGTCCTGGAAGGAGAAGTTGCCCAGCATCTCGAAGAAGGTGCCGTGGCGGGCGGTGATGCCCACGCGCTCGATGTCAGGGGTGCGGATGCACTTCTGGCAGGTGGTCACGCGGTGGCGGGGAGGCTCCTCCTGAGCGAGGAACCACTTCTTCATGGGGGCCATGCCGCTGTTGATGAGCAGCAGGCTGGGGTCGTTCTTCGGGACGAGCGGGAAGCTGTCCAGACGCAGATGGCCCTTGCCCTCAAAGAAGGTAAGGTACTTGTCACGCAGTTCGTTCAAACCGGTCCATTGCATAGTTTTTATCTCTCCTCGTGTATCGGCGTCCTCCTCCGGACGCAGTTTGTTATGGCAGGCTGACAAAAAACAAAAAACAGCCCTCATCCCGAAAAGGGACGAAGGCTGTCTGAAAAGCTCCGTGGTACCACCCAAATTGCAGAAAAGCCCGCCGGGCCTCTGCCGCTTTGTGCGCTGTAACGCTGCGCAGCGTCCGGTTCGTTTCGCCGGAAGCTCCGGGGTGGCGTAAAAAATGCTCTGCCGGAACGCCTTTCAGCCAAGGGCGTTCTCTCTGGGCGGCGGCACACATCCTTCTGGCCCCATCCTTGCCATTTGCCATAATTTCCGTTCACACGCAAAGGGGCACCCTGCTCCTCTGCGCTCATTTCAGATTATAGCATAGTCAGGCCATTTGTCAACGGGTTTTACAAAAAACTCCCCTTACGGCACCCAGATGCGGAGGATATTGCTCACCTTGCCGTCGGTCGTGGAGACGGTGGTGTTGTACTCCGTCCAGCTGTCCAGATCCGCACCGACGGCGCTGGCCACGCCGTTGGTGCCGTCGGTCTCCACCGATGCAGCGTCCACACCGGAAGAGCTGTCGCTGAGGGTGATGTTCTCATCCATCGGCAGGACAAGCTCGCCCACCATATAATAGACCGGGTAATCGTCGTAGGTGACAGTGCGGTAGACGTCATTGCTGCGCCACAGGTCCACGCCGCCCTGCTCGATGCCGCCGTTGATGGAAACGATGCCCGTCTCCTCGTCCCGCTCGATGCTCTCGACGGTCAGGTCCTGTGCCTCCACGGCCCCGTCCGGATGGATGCGGATGGCCTTGCCTGCTTCCAGCCCGTCGATGTCTTCGGTCCGATAGGTGTCGTAGGCGTAGACCGTCATGGTCATCTGGTGCTTTTTGGCATCCACGCTCGTGATGTCCGCCGCGAACTGATCGGAGCCGGTCTTCATCTCTTCCAGACTGCCTTGAGCGATGGGCAGGACGACGCCCTCCGCCGTTTCGGGCTGGGAGACGACCTCACTGCTGGCGGCAGGGCTGGCCGCAGCCATCGAAGCGGCCATACTGCTGGTGGCGCTGGCCGCGCTGGCAGAGCTGCAGCCGGTCAGAACACTCAGCGCCAGAACGCCTGCAAGGAGCATCCGTTTCTTATCGTTCTTCATATCGATACCTTCTTCCCTCTCTATAATAGGTATTTCATGCCTAACTTGTTTTGCACTGGCACAGTATACACTTGTTTTGGGAAAAAGTAAACTCCCAACTTGACGCAGGAAGTTGGATTCGCTACAATAAAAGCAAATCTTAACTCATTCTTAACCTTAGAGAGGAAACTTCCGTGAAAATATTGAAAGTAAAATGTCTCGCCCCCACCCGGCTGGACAACTATCTGATGCAGCAGTTCCCCGCGCTGAACCCCGGTCGGCTGAACAAAGCCCTGCGCGAAAACAAGATCAAGCTCAACGGCAAAAAGCAGCCCCTCTCCACCCGTGTCATGGCGGGCGACGAGATCAAGCTATTCATCCTCGACGATGTGCTGGACGCCGACAGACGGGTGGAAGGCCCAGCGTGGAAGAACGCCCGCGGCCCGGCACAGGTGGTCTACGACTGCCCTCAGATCCTCATCGTCAACAAGCCCGCCGGCCTCGCTGTGGACGGCCCGGACGACGACACCCTGCTCAACCGCGCTCTGCTCTACCTCAGCCAGCAGGGCGAGTATAAGGAGAACGACATCTACACCCCCGCCCTCTGCCACCGTCTCGACACCGGCACCAGCGGCCTTGTCATCATCGCCAAGACCCCCGAGGCCGAGGAGCTGTTCCTCGCCGCCATCAAGAGCCGCGAGGTGAAAAAGACCTACCTCTGCGTCACCTTTGGCCGTCCTACGCCCCCGGACGCCACCCTCGGCGGCTATCTGCTCAAGGACGCCGACCGCGGCATCGTCAAGATCGTGGAGGACAAGCAGCCCGGCGCGAAGGATGTGGAGACCCAGTATGAGACCATCGCCGTCTCGGGCCGTCTGGCCCTGCTAAAGGTGCGGCTCATCACCGGCCGCACCCACCAGATCCGTGCCCACATGGCCAGCATCGGCTGCCCCATCCTCGGCGACAGCAAGTACGGCAACAATACTGCCAACCGCGAGCTGAAGCTGAAGTATCAGGCCCTCTGCGCGTGGGAGCTGACCATGCCTCACTTCAATCAGCCCGATTTCGAGTTCCTCAGCGGCAAGACCTTCCACGCCCCGAAGCCGTGGTACTATCAGCAGGTGCTGGATGGGACTCTGAAGTAATTTTTGATCATACAAAAGGGACGGCACAGTTTCACCACTGCGCCGTCCCTTTTGCGTTCTTATCTCGTATCAGACCCGCACCATATCTGCGGTGATCTCCTCAATGGAGTGCGCACCGCACATCTGCATGGTGTCGGCCAGCTCACCGGCCAGCTTGTCGATGTAGCACTTGACGCCTTCCTCGCCGCCGCCGTAGACAGCCGTGACGAAGGGGCGGCAGATGAGGACGCCGTCAGCACCCAGAGCCAGCGCCTTGAAGACATCGACGCCGGTGCGGATGCCGCCGTCCACGAGGACCTTGACGCCAGTGCCCTTGAGGGCGGCGGCGATCTCAGGCAGGACCTCGGCAGTGGTGGGGCACTGGTCGAGGACGCGGCCGCCGTGGTTGGACACCACGATGGCAGCAGCACCGGCCTCCTTGGCCTTCAGCGCGCCCTTGACGGTCATGACGCCCTTGACGATGAAGGGCCGCTCGGCCAGCTTAACGATCTCGGCCAGCTCGGCCACGCTCTTGCTGCCCGCCGGAGGGGTCATGTTTTTGAGGAAGGGCAGGCCGGCGGCGTCCACATCCATGGCCACGGCAAAGCAGCCGCTGGCCTTGGCCTGCGCCATCTTCTCCTTGATGGTGTCGATGTTCCACGGCTTGATGGTGGGCACGCCGCAGCCGTCGGCATTGCCGATGGCCTTGGTGGCCATGGTCATGACGTCGGGGTTGGTGCCGTCGCCGGTGAAGGCGGCGATGCCGCTCTCGGCGCAGGCCCGCACCAGCACGTCGTTGTAGGTCATGTCGGTGTAGGTATCGGAGTAGTGGAGATTCACCGCGCCCACCGGGCCGGCGAAGAAGGGATACTTAAAGCTGCGGCCAAACAGCTCGACGTGGGTGTCGGGGGTGCCGTTCTCGCACAGCGTGTCCATGTTCACCCGGATGTCGGCCCACTTATTGTAATTGCGGATGGCCGTGTCGCCCACGCCCTTTGCACCGGGGCCGGGGATCTGGTTCTTGCAGGCCACGCCGTTACATACGGGGCAGGCCTTGCAGTATTTGCCGATGCACTGGCGGGCATTGGCCAAAACATCTGAATAATTCATCTGTTTTTCCTCCTGATTTTCCTTGTCTTTCGCGGAGCTTCTGCGCCCTGCATACTCTCTGCCCTCATCATAGTCCCGTTTCGCGCCTGCGTCAAGAGCTTTTTCGACGCTCTCGGCCCCACCGCATTCGCTGCTTCGTCATTTTTGAAAAAATACAAACTTTTTTGAAAAAAAGCTTGACAAAAGACCTTCTTTCAGGTATTATAGTGGAGCGCTGAGGGCCACGGCCTGAAGCGGTGAGAACTGAAGATGTGGAAAGATGGCTGAGTTGGTCTAAGGCGCACGACTGGAAATCGTGTAACGTGTCAAAAGCGTTCTGGGGTTCGAATCCCCATCTTTCCGCCACAAAACCCAGAACCGATGGTTCTGGGTTTTTGTTTTGTTCCGAAAAAGGCTCTCCCAGAGGGAGAGGACAGAAAGGATAGTCTATATGTCTATCAGCATCGCCATGCCCCGGATGAGCACCGACCCGGAGCTTACCACCGCGCAGTCGAAATATCTGGAAAGTCTGGCCCGGGCCGGGGCCGAGGTGCACTGGGTAGAGCTTTCTGACCCGGACGCCGCTGTGGCCGAAGCGCTGACCTGTGACGGCCTGCTGCTCCCGGGCGGCGGTGACATGGACCCCGCTTTTTATGGGCAGGAGCGCATCCCCGCCTGCGGTGAGCCGAATCTTCTGCGGGATGCCGCCGAACCGAAGCTGCTGCGGGCTTTCCTCGCCGCAGACAAGCCGGTGCTGGGCATCTGCCGGGGCATTCAGGTGATGAACGCCGTGCTGGGCGGCACCCTGTATCAGGACATCAAGCCCTTCGAGCACGTCCCCCACAACGACCACTGGGCGAAAGTCCACACTGTCACGGTGCGGCGGGGCACTTTGCTCTCCCGTCTGCTGAGGCAGGACACCGTCCTCGTGAACAGCCAGCATCATCAGGCCGCCGACCGCACCGCCCCCGGATTGGAGGTCGCCGCCCTCAGTGAGGACGGCATCGTGGAAGCGCTGGAAAAGTCGGACGCACGTTTCTGCCTCGGCGTCCAGTGGCATCCGGAGTGGCTCAGCGATGCAGACCCGGCGCAGCAGGGGTTGTTTGATGCGTTTGTGGAGGCTTGCAGAGGGTAAATGGTTCTCGCGCTGGTAGCGCGGGGGATGTTTTTTCTTTCGGTCAAGTGGCTTGCGCTCCGCGCGGGCCAGAGGCAGGGAGGGGTGTTTCGACTCCCCCCTCCCTACCTCTGGACTCCACTCTCCCCGCAACGAGTTAAGGGCTGCTCGCCCTTAACAAACCCAAGACGGAAGTCGAAGCCCAAAAATGCTAGCCGCTGCGCTAAGACGGGTTGCGGTGCCCAGCGTCCACTTCGTGCCTTGAGCGGCACTCGTGTCCTGCTGACCGCGGCCCCAACAGCTCCTCCCTGTATCCGCCGCAGGCGGCGGTCGTCGCTGTTGCGCATTTTTTGTGCTTCTCCTATTTACGGCTCCGCCGAAGATTTCACCTTTCTGCTGAACTTCACGCCCTGCGAAAACGTAACACCAGCTGCGAAGCAGCAAGTCGGAGAAACGAGAAAAAAGCGTTTAGCGCAGCGGCTAGCTTTTTTCCGTTTCGACATCTCCTCCGGGATTATCAAGGGCGAGCAGCCCTTGATTCGTGCCTCCCGCGCCTCGAAAGTAGCGGGTGCTTTTCTGGTTCTCTTTTGGCACGCAAAAGAGAACTTAGCCTTACCGCAACAGCGATTTACCCCGCGCCACCAGCGCGAGAATCCTTTGATTTTATAAACTCCAAGAACCCATCCAGCTCCCGCTGGTTTCGTATCATCACATACTTTTCAGGATACTCTTCCCCGATCCTCTCCATCTCCGCCCGCTTTTTGGCGGTACGCCCATCGTGGAGGATCCAGCGGACAAATTCGGCATCTATCTTCTCTTCGCACCCGGGCGCAGACGACTCCCTCACACGGCCTTTGTTCTGCTGCCAGCGCCGTACCGCCCGCCAGAGGCAGACCAGCGGCGAAAACCAGAGCACGATGATTTTATCCGCTTCTTCCAGCCGCCGGGCGTAACAGGTCTTGGTGTAGTTGCCGTCGATGACCCAGCCGCCTGCGTTCTCGTCGAGAAACTGCCGGACAATGGCTTCTTCCTCGGCGAAGGGCCGCTCCACCCAGCCGGGCAAAAAATGTACGGTGTCCATGTGGAGCACCGGCAGGCCGTATGTTTCGCCCAGACGCTTTGCCAGCGTGGATTTCCCGCTGCCGCTGGTCCCCAGAATTACGATCTTCATATCTGCCTCCTTTTTCCTTATATAAATAGACGTATTAGTCAGTATACGCCCGCTGCCCTGCGGCGTCAAGTTCCGGCTTGACATTTCGCCGCCCGGCCCGTATGCTATAATCACAGAAACCATGATAGGAGGTCTTGCAGATGGCATCTCCCAAAAAACGTGTCAATCCTCTGCTTATCGTCTTACTGGCCGTGCTGCTCACCGCGGCTGTCGCCGTGGGCGTGGTCTTCGCAAAGCTCCACAGCAAAGTCACCGCCCTGCAAAGCGGCGCATCCTTCACGCTCCGCTACGAGATCACTCCCAACAGCCCCCAGACGCCCCCGCTGCTGAGCATCCTGAACCGGGTGAACGCCTCCAGCGGCAGCGTCAGCGGCCAGTATGCCCCCGGCAGACTGCAGCTGTCCTTCTACCAGCTCAACGCGGACGGCTCGGTCAAGGCGTCTCCCTTCACCCGGGTGTACATCGACGCAGAAGAGACCCTCTTCGACGTCGGCCAGCTCTACACCGTCCTGCGCCAGTCGGTCACAGATAAGCTCTCCATCGCAGGCGTTCTGCTGCCGGATTGGAGTCTGGGCGACTACATCTCCCAGACGCAGGCCGCCGCTGTGCTGGGCGTCGAGACCAACACCGTCGAGCTGCAGGAGCTTTCCGGCTTCACCCTCTCCCTCAAAGGGCTGAAAAAGACTTCCCCCTCCGGCGCACGGGACGGCTACCGTTATTATCAGTTCCCCGCCGCAGCCGACGGCACGACCCTCGTGCTGGGTTTCCCGATGGACAGCCTCTTCTCGGACACCACCCCTGTCCACATCCTGCTGACCATCCCGGAGCACAACGTCCACATCCAGCTCACCGGCACCGTTACCGCCACTAAAACTGTTCTCTCTCCCCCGGCCTCCCGGATGAACGACGGCGACATTGCCACGCTGGCCCAGATCCGCCAGAGCCTCGAAGCCATCTGGAAGATGATCCAGTCGGCCACCCAGACCACAAACTGACCCATCAAAAAAGCAGACGCACTTCCGCGTCTGCTTTTTTGATGGGTCTATAGAGAGGGAGAATCTCTTCTCAATAATGGACGACATTGCCCGCGCTGCGGATGCGGGCCAGCACCGGCCCGGCCTCCGGGCTGCGGAAGTAGTCGAGGCTGGTCTGGGGCAGCAGGGTCTTCAGCGTTTCCCAATCGCCAGACTGCAAGCACTGGCGGACCGTGGAGGCGCTGATGGCTTTGCCGTCTGCCTCCTTGCGGGGCACAACGATGCATTCGATGCCCGCCTTGGGCAGCTGCTCGCACATGATCTTATTGTAAAGGCCCGTCACCTGACTGGTCGGCTCTTCGCCCACATAGCGGGCGGTGATGTTCAGGGCCGCCGCGATTTTGGTAAACACCGCCAGATCCAGCCGGGCGTGGCCGTCGATGACAGCGGCTTCGTCCTTCAGGAAATAGCTGGGGAAGGTGGCGTTGGAGATGATATAAGGGCCGCTGTCGTGGAGTACGACATTGGGCAGATGGGCCACCCCCGCCTCCACCAGCCTTTTGCGCACCGCAAAGGGCACGAGGCTGGCATCCTCGCTGACCACGAAGAGGTGGAGGGTATCGCAGGCAGCCGCAGCTTTTTCCACGAGGTACTGGTGGCCGAGGGTGAAGGGGTTGGCATTCATGACGAGGGCCGCGCACTTTCCCCCAGTCTTTGTCTTTTCGAGTGCGCGCAGATAGGCCCCGAATCCGTCCCTGCGGTTCTCCATAAAGACGAGGGTATCCTCCACCCGGGCGATCTCATAGAAGCCGAGGTCGCCGAAAAATCTTGCGCTTTTCACCTTGGTGTATAAAAACAGGTGCAGATTTCCCCGCGCACACTGCACCTCGATGAGGTGGGTGATGATCTGGTTCAGCAGGCCCTCGCCCTGATGGGCACTGCTGACCGCAAAGCACCGCAGGGTGTTGCCGAAGCAGCTGCCCGTGCCGATGACATTGTACTCCTCGTCGAACATGGCGCAGATGTAGTCCAGATTGCCGTCGCGGCGGATGCCCTCCTGCTGCAGCAGCGCATCGATCTGGGCCAGAACGGTCCGATCGGTCGGGCAGACCTGCGAAATGGTATATTCACTCATCGTTATTCCCCTCCGTCGTGATAAAATGGAGCAGATAGGTCAGCGCCAGCAGGTCGGCACTGCCGCCGGGCGAAAGATTCTCCGCGATGAAGCGGTCATCCAGCGCCGCCAGCGCGTCCCTGTCCGGGTAGGGCGTCTCGGCCAGAAGGGCCTTCAGCTCCTCGGCGAGGGCCTGCTGACGCGCCCGGCTCGAACGGGCGATGATGTTGGTGTCGGTGCTGCCAGCCAGAATCGCCAGCAGCGCCCCGCCGCCTGCCCGGTCGAAGTCATAGCCCTTGGCGAGTCCGGCTTTCAGCGTCGGCAGGCCGATGTTCAGCACGGCAGGAAGCCCGGCCTCCACCTGCCCCCGCACGCCGGTGATGCCGTATTCGGCATAGAGTTTCTGGCCTGTGGTGGCGGCGTTTTCCGCCGTGACGTCCGCAAAGTCCTTTTCGGTAAGGCCCGCCGTCATGGCGGACACCTCGGCCAGCACCCGGGCTGCATCGGCCCAGAGTGCACGGTCGAGACGGCCCAGCGCCGCACAGACGATGCCCACCGAAAAGACAGCGCCCTTGTGGGTGTTGACGCCGCCGGTGGCCTCCAGCATCTCCCCCTCTGCTTCACAGCCCAGAGGCCGCAGGGCCTCGAAAGTCTCGGAGGCGGGCCGCTCTGCCGTGCCGCGGCCCATCCGGGCGCAGGCTTCAAAATAGGGGTAGAGGGCGGCGGCGCTGTCCATGAAGGTAAAGACATCCATATCCTTGTGGCTGCCGCTGTTCCGCCGGTCTACAAGGCCGGGCTTCGGGGTGGTCGTCACCTCATACAGCAGAGCGCGGACAGACAGACGGGCCGCGTCGGCGATGTCCTGCGCATCCCGGGCATCGGTCAGGATCTCGGTGGTTTTTTCCTGCAATTCTGCCACGGTGTGGACGCGGCGGCTGCTGCACACCTTGGCTGGCCCGCCGCAGATCAGGCAGCGGCGCCCCTCAAGATGCAGCTCCTCCCGGTCCACCTTCCGCCCATCCGGGCGGATGACGTCCATATCAAAGAGCCGCCCCAGCGGTGTGGCGTCCTCGATGTCGGTGGTGAACTTTTTGATGGTCAGCGGGTCGGCGTCCAGCACATAGAACGCCTCGCAGCCCGTGTCCTCCCGGATGGCGTCCTCCCGCAGTGGCACCAGCTTCGCCCGCAGGAACTGCTGACGCAGCAGCTGACGCCCCCGCGCAAAGCCCCGCCGGATGAGGGGTGAATCCTTCACCGGGCCGCAGATGTTCATGGTAAAGCAGATGAGGGGCTTGTGGTACTGGGCCAGCAATGCCTGCTGGTGCTGCACCCGGCGCTCCCGCGCATCCAGCATCTGGACCAGCGAAACAGTTGTCTCCATTTTCTTCTCCTCTCAACGATGCTTCTTGAGCATATCCATAAAAAGCTGCACCTGCGGCAGGGCCGCAGCGTCCCTCTGGCAGAAAATATAGGTGCGTCGGACGAACGGCTCGCCATTCTCGAAGGTGCAGGGCTTGACGCTTCCCTTGAAGCCATCCAGCGCCACTTCCGGCATCAGCGCCCAGCCGAGACCCCGCTCCACCATCTCGCGGCAGACCATGATGTTATCCACCACAAAGTTGCCTGTGTCGTTGGTCACACCGTTCTCGTAGCGCCAGCGGGCCATCTGGGCGCTGATGGTAGCGTCGCTGCTGTGGTCGATATAGAGGTAGTCGGAGATGGGACGTTCCTTGTTCTCCTCACTGCAAATGAGGCAGATGTTTTCCTGCGAGAGCAGGAACTGGGTGCCGTCCCACGGGTACTCGCCGCGCAGCACCGCAACGTCCAGCGATGAGTCCAGCATCTGCTGGTAGATGTTCCGGCTGTGGCCGGTGGCGATGTCGAGACGGACTTTCGGGTAGGCCCTGTGGTACTCTGTCAGCACCTCGGGCAGGCGGTAATAGGAGAAGTTCACCGAGATGCCCGCCCGCAGGGTGCCGCAGGCTTCGCCCTGGATCGAGGCCAGCTGGCGGCGCATCTTCTCCATCTCCCGGGCAGCGGCGGCGCTGTGGAGCAGCACCTGCTCCCCCGCCGGTGTGAAGCGGATGCCCTGCCGCGAGCGCAGCACGATCTCCACCCCAAGCTCCTGCTCCAGTGCCTTGATGCGCTTGGACAGCGCCGACTGGGTCATATACAGCTTATCCGCTGCATGGGTGATGTTGCGGGTCTCGTCCAGTGCGTGCAGCAGCTCGTAATCTTTTTCGTCCATGTGGCTCTCCCCTCATGCCTTAACTTTTCTTATCATTCCTGTTCGCGCTCTGTCCCGGCGCATTTTCGTCTCGTTCCATACCTGTTATTCATAATACAACAGATTTTCCCAAATGAAAAGGGGGATATTCGCCTTGATTTTCCGGAAAGTCCATTCCGAAATGGAATATTATTGCGTCCAGCATCTCTTCTTTTCCGGAATATGCCCTTCGGCACGTCCTCCTTGTGGAAAACTGCCTGCTTCTGTGCTACAATAAGCCCAGACGAACACGACCTTCTTCCGAAAGGAGTCTCCCATGCGCACCGTTCCACTCACCCATCAGCGCGTCACCATCCAAGACGACTTCGACCTCGACAAGATCCTCGAAAGCGGCCAGTGCTTCCGCCCCCGGAAGCTGGCCGACGGGCGCTGCCGCTTCGTTTCCGGCAAAGCGCTGCTCTATCTGACCCCGCTGGGCTGCGGGCAGTACGACGCCGCGTGGTACGGCGCGGACTGGGATGTCTGGGCCGGATATTTCAATCTGGGCCGCAGCTACGCCGCCCTGCGGCAGAGTCTGACGGGCCAGAGCGCCTATCTCGACGCAGCGCTGGCCTTCGGGCAGGGCATCCGGGTGCTGCGTCAGGACCCGTGGGAGATGCTCGTCACCTTCATCATCTCCCAGCGCAAGAGCATCCCGGCCATCCGCACCGCCGTCGAGCAGCTGGCCCGGTGCTGCGGCGAGTCGCTCTGTGCAGAGGGCGATGAGGTCTTCCTCTTCCCCACCCCGGAGCAGCTCTGCGGCCTCACAGAAGCGCAGCTGACGGGCTGCGGGCTGGGCTACCGCACCCGCTACATCCAGCACGCCGCCGCGCAGGCCTCCGCCCGCACCCTCGACCTCGATGCGCTGGCCGGCCTCCCCGACGACGCCCTCTTTTCCCGCCTGCTCACGCTGGACGGCGTCGGCAAAAAAGTCGCCAACTGCGTCTGCCTCTTCGGCTATGGCCGCACCGCGATGGCCCCCATCGACGTCTGGATCCAGCGTCTCATCGACGAGGAATTTGGCGGGCGCGACCCCTTCCCCGCCTACGGCCAGCAGGCCGGCATCGTGCAGCAGTATCTGTTCTACTATAAGCGCAGCACTTCCACGCAGAAAAAATGAAAAAAAACTGTTGACAACCGGGTCTCAGGCTGGTATAATAATCAACGTCGTCAGGGACGACACACCAGCTCTGGGGGATTAGCTCAGCTGGGAGAGCGCTTGCATGGCATGCAAGAGGTCAGCGGTTCGATCCCGCTATTCTCCACCAAAAAAGCACTGTACTTCGCAGGAAGTACAGTGCTTTTCTTTTTACTGAAGCCGATTTTTGGGGGGCTGTATTGCTTCGCCTGCACCGTTTTTATAGCAGTTTGCGTTTTTAATGCACAAGCAACATCCGCAAACTGTATATCGCAAAGATGCCGTTTCGCACAAACCGTTCTACAACAAACGGCGTTTCATCTGCGATGCGTCCGATTTGGTCGAACATGAACACCAGCAGAATGTCAAACTTGCCTTTTCGGGCATAATCTTTATCAGGCTCAGGAGCTGAACTGCGCCTCTTCCATCTACGGTGCGCTCAGCGGGGGCGCACCGTTTTATTTTCTTTCAGCTTTTTGATAGACCACGCGCCCAGCCAGCCGCAGGCAGTGCCCAGCACCGCGCCGCCCAGAATATCCGTCGGAAAGTGGACGCAGAGGTACATCCGGGAGAACGCGATCAGCACTGCCAGCGGCAGCGCTGCCATTGCCCACTGCCTTTTCCCTGCCAGCCAGAGGGCCGTCACCGACGCGAAGGATGCCGCCGTGTGCCCCGAGGGGAAGGAGAAATCCTCCGGGCGGGGGATAAGAAGCTCCACCTCCGTGAGGATGTCGCAGGGGCGGATGCGGCCCACCATCGGCTTGAGAAGGATATTGCAGAGGACGGCGTCGAAGAGCAGTGCCGCCGCCAGCACCCAGCCCGCCCGCCGCGTCCCGCGGAAGGCCAACAGCAGAGCGGTCAGCGCCAGCCAGACAAAACCGGAGTCGCCCAGATGGGTGAAAAAGCGCATGACTCCGTCCAGCGCAGGTGTGCGCAGGGCTTGCAGAGCGTTCAGGAAAGTGAGTTCGGCGTTCATGAAGTTTCCTCTTTCTCGTTTCGTTCTGTCTACAGGATACCATCTACAGGATACCAGAAGTTTGTGAACAAAAATCGACCAAGTCTTAAACAGTCATTATCGCAGTTCACCTTTTATGCACCAGCGTTGAATCGCATATCACAAATATGCTGTTTTCATGCTGCACCATCGCAATTTTCAAAAATAGTGCCTATCAAAACGGCATCTTTGCGATATGCAGTTTGCGGATGTTGCTTGTGCATTAAAAACGCAAACTGCTATAATTCTTGCCCTGCGATAAAATGGCTTTTCCTGCCGGAAAGCTCTCTTGATGAGAGCCCCATTTCACATGGCCAAAAGCACGGCGGAGGAGCTTTGCTTCCAGTAAAAACAAACGGGCCAGAAAGCGATGCTTCCTGACCCGTTTCTCTATGCCGGTGGTGGGGGTCGAACCCACACGTGTTATTAGCACAAGGGATTTTGAGTTTTTGTCCTCATCTTCCATCTGGTGTCATCCAGTGATATCTAGTGATATCTGGTTCCCACTGTGCAAAGGCAAAATTCACGCCTCAACGAGCAATAATTTGAAATATCCACGATTTTTCGATGCGTTTTCTCTCTACTCTGTTTTTTCGGTTTGGACCGCCCAAATGGAAATTGGAGGGATGTTCAGGAGGGATGCAGGGCAAAACGCTCCTCTGCTTAGGCACAAAACGAAAGGAAAGTCAAGGATAATGAATCAAAATCAAGCAAAAGAGTATTATAAAAAATTATTTGTGAACTATCCTGATGTGCTGTCTGTCGAAGAAGCAACAACTTTACTCGGTTTCAAAAGCCAGACTGCAATCATCAGAAGAATCCATCAACATAGAATTCGCTGCCTGAAAGTCGGACGATCTTTCATGATTCCAAAAGAATATCTCATCGACTATCTTTTGGATAGCTAAATTATACAGCCATTATATTACATAGCGCACTACTTTTCAATAAGAAAAGAGTGCGCTTTTTATTTTCAAACGAAAGGCGGTCGATTTTTTGAACACAAGCTGGAGCAAAATGTTGAAAAAGCCACATGACCCTTGACTACTTCTACGGACAAGCCGGAGAACTATTTTCGTTCTACCGCATTCCCAAGGCTCTTTTTCAGGAGCCACGGTTCCAGAGTCTGTCAACCGATGCCAAGACCCTGTACGGTATCCTGCTGGACCGCATGAGCCTGTCCGTGAAAAACGGCTGGCTGGACGAGCAGAACCGGGTGTTCATTATCTTCACGATAGAGGATGTCAAGAGGGCGTTGTGTTGCGCAGACAACAAAGCGACCAAGCTGCTCCGGGAACTCGAAAAGTTTGGTCTGATTGAACGAAAACGCAGAGGTCTGGGAAAGCCAAGTTTGGTATATGTGAAGAACTTTTAGGCAGAATCGTCAAAATCAATATTCCAGAATCGTGATTTTCACGATTCTGGAGGCTTCAAAAACGCAAGTCAAGACCCTTCAAAATCACGATGTAATAAGACTAAAGAGAATGATACTGAAATGAGTGAGACTGATCCATTCTATTCTGAAGAAGCGGATGGGATGAGCAAACGCACCCAACTGGAAGAATATTTTTCTCAGTCTTTGGAGATAGACCTTCTGCTCCGGCTTTGCCCGGATGATGAGGACACCATCTATCAGATCGTAGATTTGTTGGTGGACACCTGCGCTACCAACCGCAAGCTGCTGCGGGATGGTCGTGTCCGCTTGAAGGACTGCAAGAGCGTCAAGGGCAAGACCTACAATGCCACCGTGCTGCTGTCCTGTGAAGCCGATGGCCGCAGCAAGTTTTCGCTGGAATTTGAAGGTGGGTGCTGATGGAGCAGATAAAAGAAGCTGTCTACCTTATCAACGATGAACGCTATCTGCATCTCCGGGAAAACGGTGCAGGGGTCGGCTTTGCCACTTATAACAAGGTAACTGGCGAGCCGCTGGAAAGTGGGCAGATCTCGGAAAAGAATCTGCCGCCAGATGGACAAAACACCATTCCTGCCGCCCGGAACTGGTATCTGTTTGAACTTTCGGACGATGATCGTAAGGTCATCCAACAGGAAAGCGTAAAGATCCTCGAAAACATCCCGCAGGCGGGCATCGGCAGACGGCGCATCTGGGAGCCGGAAACGCTGCCGAAGGATATTCGTCTCATCAACAGCCACTATGATGACCTCTATCGCATTCCCGATGGCGGCGTGATTCAGATGGATTACCCGGATGGGCGCAGTTTTACGGCACGGGTGGAACATCTGGATGATTATCACTTTGACATGGGCGGTCTGGGCAATGTGTTCCACATCTGCCAGTTTGCCGAGGTCATGGAACGGAACCATGCCGACTTCTACCCGGAAATTCAGACGCAAGACGAGAAGGCTGCATGGGAACTGGGCGGCAAAGGCTACCTTGCCATCCAGTCCTGTGAGGATGGATGGGACTACACTCTCTACCACAGCGATTATTCTGTGATGGATGGTGGGCAACTGGATGCCCCGGAACTGACCATTCAGGAAGCCCGTGAGCAGATTCTGGAAGCACACCACATGGAAAAGGGCCGGCGGCTACTGCAGAACTACGATGCAGTCATGGATAAAGTTGCGGAAGCCGAGGAACTGAGTGCAGACCATCGCCCTTCCACACTGGAAAAGCTGGCAGAACTGGCAAGTGATACGTCTGCGCCAAAATCCTCTGCACGTTCTGCGCCAGAACTGTGAGGTGGACGATGCAGCAAAAATGGAACCAGAATTTTGACGGTGAACCCATGACGGACATCCCACAAAAATTTCTGAACGCAGGGTGCGATGTTTATATGGTGATGCAGCTGCGGCATGACGAAAAAATCCTCGATGAAAGATTTGCTTCTATGCGGGAGTTGAATCGTCGAGGCAAAATGCCCGACCCGGAGCATTACGAGGTCACCTACTATGCCGATCTGCCCACCATGTGGCAGGATGTGCCGAACAACGAGATTTTGGAAGAACTATTTCAGATGTTCAACCTCTCCCGCCCGCAGGATTTTGAGGGGCACAGCCTGTCGGTCAGCGATGTGATCGCACTCAAACGCAATGGCGAAGTGTCTGTGCATTATGTGGACAGCATCGGCTTCAAGGAACTGCCGGGATTTCTGGATACAAAGCCGGAACGTCCTTCGGTGCTGATGAATCTCAAAGAAAAGTGCGATGCCCCGGAGTGCAATCCTACCGTCTGCCGGAAAGCGAGGGATGAACATGAACTTTGACCACGAGGAATTGACCCTGATGATGCTCTACAACACCGGCACCCGGCTGGGGCTTATCCATGAACTGCGGCTCATGCAGTGCTACCTGATGCCCGATGAAACTGCCCTGCGGGAACTGTCGGAGGGCGTTATCGAAAAGCTGAAACTGCTGACCGATGCAGAGTTTGCCGAACTGGAATTTCCGCTCGACTGAAATTTGCCGCCTGCGGGCGGCGTACATAGGCTCTTTTACAATGGGATTCGGTGTGGTATACTGAACTCGACAAATCGTATATACCCTGTACACAAAAATTTCACTTGTGATCTGGCAGGATATCGGCTACACTTTACACATTCCAATCTGATAGGAAGGATAAGAAAGAATATGAGAAAGAAATGGATTTTTATCGGAGCGGCATTTGCACTTGCAATGACCCTGACCGGATACAGATATAATGCGGCAGCCAGTATTCCGCAGCAAAGCAGCCAGGAGCAGACGAAGGAGCAGACACAGATGATCCCTATGGAGGAGGCACAGGAAGCGGCGTTAAAAGCAGCGGATATTGTAGCGGCAGATGCAGACATTTCAGCCACGACCTTAAGTGAGGTGGCGGGAGTGGCCTGCTATAAGGTAGAATTTACTTCCGGAGAGTATGCCTACGCCTACACGATCAATGCAGAGACAGGAGCTGTCATGGAAATGAGCAGCCAAGAACAGAATGCGCAGGCTTCCGGGACACAGACGGAGACGACAGACCCCGCTGCCCCTGCTCCGGCACAGAATGCAACAGGTACCGGAACCGTGGATGAAGCAGCAGCACAGAAGATCGCACTGGAGCATGCCGGAGTGAAGGCAGCGGATGCAACGATCACCAAGTCAAAGCTTGACTATGAAGACGGACGTCAGGTATATGACATTGAATGGTATGCAGGCGGTGCAAAGTATGACTATGAGATTGCGACAGACACCGGAGAGATCATCAGCTCCGCATATGAAGAAAAAACGATGGGAACAGACAGCAAGAACGTTACGGTCAGTGAGGCAGATGCAAAGAAAACAGCCCTTGACCGTGTAAGCGGAGCAACGGACAAGGATCTCTACGAATGGAAGCTTGATTATGATGACGGACGTCCGGAATACGAAGGAAAGATCATCTACGGTGGAACGGAATACGAATTCACGATTGATGCAGCGACCGGATCCGTAATGGAGTGGGATGCTGAGAAGGTCCGTTAAGACAGACAGGAGAAGTAGTTGTGTACAAAGATTAAACTACCATAGATTCCATAAGCGAGTGACCTGAAAAGGCCGCTCGCGTTTTTGTTTACAACGAGATTGAAGGGAGGAACGCTATGCCAAGCAAAACCGAAGAATATCTCGCCCTTGCCCAGCGCACGGCGAACGGCTTGACCCGGTATTGGGAAAGCTGGACGGACTACCTGACCACCGCATCCCGACTGTACAAGTACCCCTTTGCGGACCAGTTGATGATCTACGCCCAGCGCCCGGATGCCACCGCCTGCGCCGACTTTGACATCTGGAACAACCGGATGAACCGTTATGTGCGCCGGGGTGCTAAGGGCATCGCTCTGCTGGACGAATCCAGCGGATTCCCCCGGCTGCATTACGTCTTTGACGTAAGCGACACCGGGGTGCGCCGCAATTCCCGTGACCCGGAGGTGTGGCAGTTTAACGACGACCTGAAACAGGCGGCTTCGGAAATGTTGAACAAGACCTACGGCATCAGCGGGGAGCGTGTCAGCCAGCAGCTTGCCGATGTTACCGGGAAATTGGTGGCAGATTACTGGGACAACAACGGTGGAGACATCCGCGCCATCGTTGACGGCTCGCTCCTGATGGATTATGATCAACTTTGCCGTGGCCAGCAGCGCCATCAAGCACACCATCCACGGCGATGCCAACATCACCGACGATGTAAGCTCCATCCGCAACCTGATGAACATGAACTACGACATCAAGCGTTGAGTTTCGCCTCAGCGCTTCCGTCTGCAGGGAACCGACCGCTGTACGTTGGTTTCCGGCTTTTTTATGCCGTCAGCGTCACAAATTGACACCAATTTATCATTCTCCACGAAGTATGTGACAAAATCTCTTGACAGCACATCACAAAATATGTTATCTTTTGTAAGCATCCTTGAAAAGGTATGACCTTTTCTGGGGGCCGAACACAAACCGATTTTTCTCTGGAGGAAAGACCCATGAAACAGGAGATCATCCGCAAACTGAGCGCTGCCGTGGCCATGAGCCTCGTTGTTGGCGTCTCTCTGGCCGCCTGCGGCGGCAGCAGCAGCTCCACCGCTGCCGGTGTGACTAAGACCGGCTCTGCCGAAGGCTTTGGCGGTGCTGTCACTGCCACCCTGACCGTGGATGCCAACGGCACCGTTACCGACTGCAAGCTGGAAGGTGCACAGGAGACCGAGAGCATCGGCGGCGCTGCACTGGAAGAGCTGTCCAAGCAGGTCGTAGCCGCCAACGGCCCCGCCATCGACGGTGTTGCCGGTGCCACGGTGACCACCAAGGCCGTCCGGAAGGCCGTTGCCGCCGCACTGGGTGTGGAGCTGGCCGAAGAAGCCCCCGCCGACTCTGCTGTCGCAGCCCCCGCTGAACCCGCCGCCATCGTCCCGGTGGAAGGCGGCATCCAGATCGGTCAGGCCTATGCTGCCGCCCACGGCACCAAGTGCTTCACCGAAGCGGTGGCTGTGGTGAAGGATGACGTCATCCTCGCCGCCTACCTCGACGATTTCCAGTTCACCAGCGCCGATGCAGGCGTGACCGCCGTGCCCAACTCCGACTCCGACTTTGCCGCAGGCTACGCCGAGGGCAAGGTTCTGATGTCCAAGCGGGCCAACGCTGATTATTACAGCAAGATGATGGCCGAAAAGGGCGGCTCCACGGTCGCTCTGGATGCAAACTTCGACGCCATCCAGAACTTTGCTGTCGGCAAGACCATCTCCGAGCTGGAGGATGTGGCCGCCAAGGGTGCCGAGGCTGTGGACGCCGTCTCCGGCGCAACGCTGGTGGATACCGCCGGTTATCTCTCCGCCATCGTGGATGCCGCCAAAAATGCCCAGACCACGCAGGCCGTGGAGTTCAACGGCAGCTCCGAGGACCTGAAGCTGAATGTGGTCTATGGGGCCGCACACGGCACCAAGTGCTTCACCTCCGGCGCTGTCGCCACCGCCGGGGACACCATCGTGCTGAGCTACATTGACGAGTTCCAGTTTGCCGGTTCGGACGCCGGGGTCGTCGGTGTGCCCAACTCCGATTCCGACTTCGGCGCAGGCTACGCCGAGGGCAAGGTGCTGATGTCCAAGCGGGTCAACGCCGATTACTACAGCAAGATGATGGCCGAAAAGGCTGGTTCCACCGTTTCGCTGGATGCCAACTACGACGCCATCCAGAACCACGTGAACGGCATGAGCATTGCCGACGCCGAGGCTCTGAGCAAAGATGAAAAGGCTGTGGACGCCGTTTCCGGTGCCACGCTGGTGGATACTGCCGGCTACATTGGTGTGCTGGTGGATGCCGCAAAGTAAGGCAAGAAAAATAACATTCCTCTGAACACAGCAGCGCCCGCCGGGAGATCTCCCGGCGGGCGCTGCTTATTTATTGGGTAGCTTGAGCGAGCGACAACCACCAGCTCCGCTGGTGGAGTAGAAAATGCTTTAGCTATAAGATTCGAGCAAAGCGAGATGACAAAGAAATTGTCATCTTAGAAGATGCACTTTGCAACATAGCTCGTTAGAGCGGTAGGGCAGGTAATGCAGATGAAAGATGCTTGCTCGTGGCCTCTTATAGGGGCTTTGCTGGTAAGGTGCCCTTCTAGGGCTTACTCAAGCCACCGGCTCAGCCGGTGGTTTTGACTCAGTTGCTCACTGTTGCGTGGACTGGATATGGAGAGACAACATATCTCCCGATCTTACATGGGTTATCTTATCTGCCATCACTCTGGCAGTTTGCCTTGCAGATATGTCGGCATCCCCACTGCGGTCGTATCCGGCCTGACCTTAAACATGGCTTTTTCAATCTACCTCCCTTATCGGTTTTCCGCGATATATTTCTCCGCCATGTGGACTGCCACCGCGCCGTCCGCCACGGCGGTGACCACCTGACGGAGGGGCTTCGTCCGCACGTCGCCCACGGCGTAAACGCCGGGAATACTGGTTTCCGTGGTCTCTCCGGCCACAATATAGCCGCCGCCGTCCAGCTCCAGTTGACCCACCGCCAGCGCCGTGGCGGGCTGTCGGCCCACGCTGACAAATACGCCGTCGCAGTCCACCACGCTTTCCTCACCGGTGACGGTGTCCCGCAGGCGGACGCCGGTCAGTCTGTCCCCGGAAAGCAGCGCAGAAACGACGCTGTTCCAACGGAATTCCACGTTTTCGGCCTGTGCCAGCGGCTCGTGATAGATCTTGGTGGCCCGCAGGGTGTCTCTGCGGTGGACGAGGATCACTTTTTTCGCCACGCGGCTGAGAAGGAGGGCATCTGCCGCGGCGGAATTGCCGCCGCCCACCACGACCACCGTTTTGCCCTTGTAAAACATCCCGTCGCAGGCGGCGCAGTAGGCCACGCCCCGGCCCAACAGCTCCGTCTCTCCGGCAACGCCCAGCGTTCTGGGGTCTGCGCCGGTGGCCAGCACCACGGTTTTCCCCAGGAAGATCCCCTCGCTGGTCTCCACGAGCTTAGGAACCGCCGTCAGATCCATGCGGAGGACTTCTGCGTATTCGCTGCGTGCCCCAAAACGCTCCGCCTGCTTTTGCATCTTCTCCGCCAGAGAGAAGCCGTCGATCCCGTTCTCAAAGCCGGGGTAGTTGTCGATCTGCTCGGTCAGGGCCATCTGCCCGCCAGCAGACAGCTTTTCCAGCACGACGGTATCCAGCCCCGCCCGTGCCGCGTACAGGGCGGCGGTGTAGCCGCCCGGGCCGCCGCCCACCACGAGCATATCATAAACATGATTGTTGTTCATATCTGAACCCTCCGTTATTTCGCCAATACTTCCTGAATGAAGCGGTCGGTCTCTGCCTTTGAGCCGGGCGCAGTGATGGAATCCACGGTCTTTCCGTTCCTGTACAGCACCAGAGTTGGGATGACCTCAATCCCCTCGGCCCCCGCCAGCCGCGGCTCCTCGTCAATATTGATCTTGCTGACAACGAGGCTGTCCACTTATTCCTCTCCAATCTTCTCATACGCAGGACCGATCCTCCGGCAATAGCCGCACCAGGGCGCCCAGAAATCCACCAAAACGGGCTTTTCGCCCCGGGTCGCCTGCTCAAACTGCTCCTGATTCATATTGATAGCTGCCATATCTGTCAGCTTCTTTCCTTTGTTTGGGTATTCTCAAGACTCCGGTCTCGCCCCACACCACATCGTGACCTCAACCTGAGATGACGGTACTCTGCCCTTGGGACATAAAGCAGATGAGTAAGACCATCATCTGTACGAGAATAGCTGCGGTTTGTTGCAGCTTATTCTGCGCAGAGCTCAGCCACCAGAGCGTCCATCTGCGCTTCGCTGGTTTGGTTCAATGCACCACGCAGAGACACTACCGTTTCGTAAAGGTGGATATCCTTCATCTCCTCCAATTTGGTGCGCATCAGCCGCGCGGCAGCAGGTGCCCAAGAGCCGTCTTCAATAATGCCAACCCGGCGGTTTCGGAATCCCTTTGTCCGTAAATGTTCCAAAAACTCCCTCATGGGCGGAAACAGTCCTCCGTCATAGGTGGAGCTGGCTAAAATCAACTTCCCGCAGTAGAACGCACTGGCAACAGCGTAGGAAAGATCTGTCACAGTGAGATCACATATGTTGACCTGTACGCCTTTTTTCTCTAATTTACCCTTGAGGGTCTTCGCCGCATGGGCAGTATTTCCATGGATGGATGCGTGAGCGATCAGGATGCCCTCCGGTTCTTCCGGTTTCCATTGTGACCAGAGATCATAGAGCCGCAGGTACTCCCCCAAGTCTTCTGTGAGCATGGGGCCATGGAGCGGGCAGATCGTTTTGATCTCCAGCGCGGAGATTTTTTTCAGCAGAGCCTGCACCTGTGCGCCATATTTCCCGATAATATTGTAATAATACCGTCGGGCCTGCGGCACCCAGGGGGCACGGGCAGTCCGTTCCAGTGAGCCAAAGCGTCCGAAGGCATCCGCCGAGAACAGGATTTTTTCCGTTTCCTCATACGCCGTCATCACCTCCGGCCAGTGTACCATCGGCGCCAGCAGAAAGCGCAGCCGGTGCAAACCCAAGGAAAGCGTATCTCTTTCGCCAACCTCCAGCATACGGTCTTCCGACAATGCACCTGTGCCGAAGAACTGCTTGATCAGGGTAAATGTTTTCGCGTTTCCCACGATCTTCATCTCCGGGTACTTTTGTGCCAGCCGCATGAGACTGCCGGAATGATCCGGCTCCATGTGTGTGACCACAAGATAGTCGGGCCTGCGCCCCTCCAACACCCGCGCCACATTGGAAAGCCATTCTTCCGTTGCCCGTGCGTCCACGCTGTCCATCACGGCAATCTTCTCATCCAGAATGACATAGGAGTTGTAGCTCACTCCCATAGGCTGGACGGGGTACTGGTTTTCAAAGAGTGCCAATGTGTTATCATCCACCCCTACATAGCGGATGGCATCTGTTACCGTTTGGATAGCCATATAAAATATACCTCCTATTTTCCTTACTCAGACTCTGACTGATAGGTTCTTCTTTTCTAACGAAACATACGCTCAACCGCGGATCGACGGTCGCGCATTTTACCGTTGCCTTGCTTCCCCCAGAGTCGTTACATGTGGTACACCGCAGCGGAGCGAAGTCCTTCCGGCAGGCCGTCGGGCGCAGCAGGTGAAAGTTCCCAGCGTACCTGCCCCGCCCACTGGGAGGCGACGGCGGAGAAGTGGAGCATGACAATACCGAGATCCAATGCGGCATCCAAATTATCGGTGTAGGCATCCTCCTGCTGCACCAAATAGATGCTGTGATCCTGCACAAGGAAGCCATAGGGCTGACGGTTGAGATAGCTGGGGGAGAGCGAAGCGGCGTAGAAGGACTGCCAGAGCATATCGTCGTAGAAGTCCATCATCTCGTCAAGCCCAGACTTGTTGCTCCAGCTCCCCATGTGAACCAAATCGTTCACGCCTTTTTTGGGCGCGTAGTACTGCTGCTCGGCCCGCACATCGATCTGAGACATACTTAGGATATTCAGCCGCAGCTTTTTTGCGGTCTTTTCCCCGTAGCCAAAGGCAACGATTGCCGCCACCTCTAACGGGGTGGCGAGAGACAGTGCCTTTTTGATTTTGTCGCTGTCGGTGAAGGTCATCCAGCAGGTGTCAATGTCCAACTCAGTCAGCTTGAGGACGAGATCTTCCATCATGTAGCCGGCGTTGATGGCCGCATAGGAATGCGGGGCAGACATAAGGAGCAGGTAGTGCGGTGCTCCGATGAGAAATTGATTATAGCCCGCTGAGCTCTCCAGCGCCGGCTGTGCATCCTTGTCCAAGACGATCAACTCCGTTGCAATCTCCGGGACAAGACGGGGGCAGGTCTTTTCATAGTAGGATCGGAGCTGGCCGATAGCCTCGCTCGGAACTTCCTTTTCGCGGAATGCGTGAACGGATCTGCGATTTTGAATCATAGCGCTGTAATTCATAGTAGTATCTCCTATTCTGATGTCTTTGGTTTTCTTATAAATCGTCTATCAGTGCGGTGCTCTTGGCGTAGGCGGTACTGCGTGCCTCAAAGAAATCGGTCTTGACCATGTTGGCGTCGGCGTACTGGCTGACCCATTCCATGCTCTCCGGTTCGCTCTCAAAGCCTGGATACAATGCGGGATAGCCAAGGCTCGTCCAGCGGAGGTTGCCGAGATAGCGGATGTAATCGCTGATCATCTGCCGGTTCAGCCCCGGGATGTCGTCGCCGATCACATAATGCCCCCATGCGATCTCCTGTTCCACGCCCTCACGCATCATCTCGCGCAGCGCTTGTACGCTCTCGGCGGTGAACAACTCCGGCTGCTCCTTTTGCAGCTCCGTGATGATATTGCGGAACAGCCACAAGTGCGTGTTCTCATCGCGGTTTATGTAGCGAATCTCCTGCGCCGAGCCGGGCATCTTCCCGTTTCGGGAGAGATTGTAGAAGAACATAAAGCCGCTGTAAAAATAGATGCCCTCCAAAATATAGTTTGCCATCATCACGCGCAGCAGCGTGGGAGCGTCCTTCCTCTCCTGAAACTCGTTGTAGCAGTCCCCAATGAAGGTGTTGCGGCGCAGCAGATGCTCGTCCGTTTTCCATTGGTAGAGGATGTCATTGCGCTCCACGGGGGAACAGATGGTGTCGAGCATATAGCTGTAGCTCTGTGAGTGGACACACTCCTGAAACGCCTGAATGGACAGGCAGAGATTGACCTCGTTGGCGGTAATGTAGGCGCCGATATTAGGCAGGTTCGCTGTCTGAATGGAATCCAAAAAGACAAGAAAACTCAGAATTTTATCGTAGGCGCTGCGCTCGGCTGACAGCAGGCGGGGATAGTCCTTCACATCCTGCGAGAGATTGATCTCCTCAGGGATCCAAAAGTTGTTCATGGCCTGCCGGTACCAGTCGCTGACCCAAGCGTACTTCATATTGTTGAAGTCGTTGAGGTTGGTGGTATTGCCGCCGATCATGCGCCGCAGGCGCACATCAGGGTCGCCCTCCGGGTTAAAAAGGGGCTTTTTCTTCAGTTCCGTCATGCTATCCTCCTTATGACGAGCAGCTTTCGCAGGCCTCGACCTCAAGGGCCTTGCTGCGGACATAGTAAATGGTCTTGACGCCGGCCCTCCACGCCTCCAAATACAGTCTAAGCACCTGACGCATGGAATAGTCGTTGGTGATATAGAGATTCATGCTCTGCGCCTGGTCAATATGTCTCTGGCGAAGGCCCGCGGCGCGTACCGACCAGCTTTGGTCGATCAGATGCGCCGCCTTATAGCACCACCATGTATCCATGGAAAGCTCCGGAGCAACGCGGGGCAGCATGCTGCCCTTTTTTTCCTCTAAAAAGAATTTCTTCATAATTGGATCTATGCCCGCCGACGTGCCGGAGAGGATAGATGTGCTGGAGGTCGGTGCGACCGCCAGCAGATAGGCGTTGCGCATTCCCTGCACCGCCACCGTTTTCGCAAGCGCCCGCCACTTTTCGGAGGTATAACCCCGCTTTTCAAAATACGCGCCAGTCTGCCAGTCGCTGCCCTCAAAGAGCGCGTAACGACCCCTTTCCCGTGCCAGTGCTGTGTCCGCCTTGACGGCGGCGTAGTTGATGAGCTCGAACACTGCGTCGGTGAAGGCAAGGTGCTCATCGCTCTCCCAGCGGATGCCGCGCTTTGCCAGCATGTGGTGGTAGCCGCTGACGCCCAGGCCGATGCTGCGGTACTTCTGATTGGTAAGCCGCGCGTATTCCAACGGGTAGAAGTTGAGGTCGATCACATTATCCAGTGCGCGGATGGCCGTTTCCACCGTGCGTTCCATATAGGCCTCGTCCTCCACCGGCAGATTACCGAGAGACAGACTCGCCAGGTTGCAGACCACAAACTCACCTGGGCGTGTGGCCGTCACCACAATTGTGTCGCCGTTCTCCGTGTGCACCTCAGTGCTGATGTGCTCGATGGGTGCCATGTTCTGCGCGATCTCCGTACAGAGATTGGAGCAATAGATCATTCCCGTGTGGCCGTTTGGGTTCATATGATTTACACTGTCGCGATTGAAAGCGAAGGGTGTGCCGGTCTCCACTGCCGAGCGAAGCACCAGCCGCACGATGTCCTTGACGGTGACGCTGCGCTTTTCGATGCGCGGGTCATTGACGCAGTCCAGATACCGCTTCTCCCATTCTGTACCCCAGTAATCCTCCAGTGCGTAGCCCTTGACCGTGAGGATCTCATGCGGACACATGAGATGCCACGGCGCGTCTATGTTCTCCTCCGCCAGTCGCCAGAAGAGATCCGGATAGCACACGGCGGGAAACACATCATGTGCCTTCATGCGGTCGTCGCCGTTGTTGGTGCGCAGTTGAAGGAATTCCGGCAGATCCCGGTGCCATGCGTCTAAGTAAACCGCCACAGCGCCCTGCCGCATCCCCAACTGATCCACCGCCACGGCGGTGTCGTTGACCAGCCGAATCCAGCGGATAACACCGCCCGCCGCCCCTTGAAAGCCGCGGATGGTGCTGCCTGCAGCGCGCACCTTACCGAAGTACATCCCCATTCCACCGCCGAATTTAGAGACCTTTGCGAAGTTGTCCAGCGAGCGGTAGATGCCGTCCAGACTGTCCGGCACAGTGTCCACAAAGCAGCTTGAAAGCTGATGGTAGGGCTTTCGTGCGTTGGACATGGTAGGTGTCGCCATCGTGACCTCCATACGGCTGAGCATATCGTAAAAGCGTTTTACCCACCCCATGCGGTCAGAGCCTTCGTTCATAGCAAGATGCAGTGCGATACCCAAAAACATCTCCTGCGGTGTTTCCAGCGGCACGCGGCTGCGTGACTGGATCACATAGCGTTTGAGCAGCAGGTCAAGGCCGGAGTAGGTGAACAGCTCGTCCCGTTCCGGGCAGAGAAAGTCCTCCGCCATGGCAATCTCCTCGTGGGTATAGTGGGCAAGGATATAGTCACCGTAGAGTCCCTTATCCGTCAGATAGCGAAGCCTGCCATAGAGGTCGCCGACGCCGCGCCCCTCCCATTCCTGTGCGTTGCGACAGCGAAAGGAGTGGTTCAGAAGCCGCGCCGCGATGAACTCCCACTTGGGTGCCTCTGCCGTAGTCAGCTCTACCGCCGCCTTGGTCAGTGCCTCAGCCCGCTCATCCTCCGTCATGCCCAGACGACAGAAACTCTCAAACTTCATTTGAAGCGCCGCGAGGGAGTAGACTTCCTCGGTAAAATCCATCTGGATGCGGCGCAGCACCTCGTCAAGCGAGTCATCCCCCACCATCCGCGCGATGGTATGCCGGACACGGCGCAGCGCAGACCGCTTTTCGCGGTAGAGGATGTACGCCTTGGCCACCTCATAGTGTCCGCGCTCCATGAGCGTTCGCTCCACCTCGTCCTGCACACGTTCTACGGTGAGCGGCACTGTGACGGAGAGATTGTTGAGAACAGTGGCGAGGATCTCATCCATCTCTCTGCTCCCGATCTCCCTGCCCTGTCCGTCAAACGCCTTTTTCATGGCGTTGAAAATTTTCTCCTGTTGAAAGGGAACAGACTCCCCGTTTCGTTTTCTGATCTCCATTTCGATCCTCTCATCTTCTCCGGTCACTTCTCATGTCCTTTTGGGCAAAGAGCGGGCAAGCGCAGTATCACGCTTGCCCGCTCTGTTTTTGAAAGCCGGTTTTTCTGCAGCCGACGCGGTGGGGCTGTTTGTTGTCTGTTGTCTTGGTTTTGGCTTTCCTGCCAGTTACTTCATAGATTCCAGAATGGCGTCCGCCAGTGCTTCCAGCTCAGTGCGCTTGTCCGTGCCCATGGACGAGGCGAGGCTGAGCCGCTCGTTGAGCACCGTCATGTTCTTAAGCTCATTGTTGACGAATTTCTGCATGAGGTCACCGGACTTCACCGCCCATGAGCCGTTTTCAATGATGGCAAAGGTGCGGTTTTGCAGATTCAGTGCCTTCATATCCATGAGGAAGTCATGCATGGCGGGGTAGATGCCGAGGTTGTAGGTCACAGAGGCCAGGACAATGTGACTGTACTTAAACGCCTCGGAGATCAGCTGGGAGACATGAGTGGAGGACACATCGTACATCGCCACCTTGCTCATGCCCTTATCGCAGAGCGACGTCGCCAGCGCCTGCGCCGCGTTCTCCGTGTTGCCATACATAGAGGCGTAGACGATGAGCACGCCCTGGGTTTCAGGGGCATAGCGGCTCCATGTGTCGTATTTTTCGATGAACCAGCCCAGATCCTTGCGCCACACGGGGCCGTGGAGCGGGCAGATGTACTTGATCTGATCCAAAACGCCGCCGGCCTTTTTCAGCAGGAGCTGGATGTGGGGGCCGTACTTGCCCACGATGTTGGTGAGGTAACGGCGGGCGTCGTCCAGCCAGTCCCGCTCGAAGTCCACCTCGTCGGCGAACAACTTGCCGTCCAGCGCGCCGAAGGTGCCGAAGGCGTCGGCGGAAAAGAGGACGCCGTCGGTGACGTCGAGGGTCACCATGGCCTCCGGCCAGTGAACCATAGGCGCGCCCACAAAGGTGACGGTGTGCTTGCCGAAGGAGAAGGTGTCGCCCTCCTTCACCTCGATGCACTCATGTCCGTCCACATGGAAGCCGAACTGCCGCATGAGCATGAATGCCTTCTCGTTGGAGATCAATTTCACCTTGGGATGGCGCAGCAGGATCTCCTCGATGCAGGCGGCGTGATCCGGCTCCAGATGGTTGACCAGCAGGTAGTCCAGCTCGCGGCCATCCAGCACATACGCCAGATTTTCCAAAAGCTGGCGGCAGGCAGACCAGTCCACCGTGTCAAAGAGCACCGTCTTTTCATCCAGCAGGCAGTAGGCGTTGTAGCTTACGCCCCGGGGAATGGGAAAGCAGTTTTCAAACAGGGCCAGGCGATGGTCGTTGGCGCCCACCCAGTAGAGGTCGTTCGTTACTTTACGTACGCAATACATCTTATCTTGCCTCCTTCACGGCCTCAAGCCTTTACAAATTGATCCTTCGTCTCCGCGCACTCGGGACACACCCACTCGGCGGGAAGCTGCTCAAAGAGCGTACCGGGCGCGATCTCGCCGTCCTCGTCGCCCAACTCCGGCACATACTCGTAGCCGCAGCCGCTGCAGACGTAGCGGTCGCCGATGGGGGCGGGCTTCGGCGGCGTGGGCCGCTTCATCTTTACCATGGGCGGCGCGGGCAGCTTTTCGCCGCTATCCAGCGCGGCAGTGAGCAGGGGCAGGATCTCCTCCACGTCGCCCACGATGCCGTAGTCGCAGTTCTTGAAGATAGGCGCGTTACCGTTCTTATTGATGGCCACGATGGTGGAGGCGTCCTTGATGCCCTTAAGGTGCTGGGATGCGCCGGAGATGCCGCAGGCGATGTACAGATTGCCGGTGAACTTCTGACCGGACATACCCACATAGCGGTTCAGCGGCAGATATTTGAGAGTCTCCGCCACAGGGCGGGAAGAACCGATGGCCGCGCCGGCGGCCTTGGCCAGCGACTCTACCAGTTTCATGTTCTTTTTCTCCCCGATGCCCTTGCCCGCGGAGACCACCCGCTCCGCCTGCGGGATGGGCGTATCCATAGGGATGCCCACGGAGAAGTCGTGACCATCCTTCTTCAGCGCCGCCACAAGGTCGGCCACCTGCTGGGCAGCATCCCCCTCCCGGAAGATAGTCTTTTTGCGAATGCCGGTGATGGGCGCGGGTTTCTTGGCCGCCGAACGGCTCTCGCCGCCGGAGCTCTTGCCCAGCCTGCCCAACAGATGAGAGGCGATGACCACCCGCTGGATCTCGTTAGTGCCCTCGTAGAGGGTGGTGATCTTGGCGTCGCGGTAGGCCCGTTCCACCTCCATGCCCTTGAGGTAGCCGCTGCCGCCGTGGATCTGCAAGGCATCGTTGGTGACCTCCAGCGCGATGTCCGAGGCGTACATCTTCGCCATGGCGGACTCCATGCCGTAAGGCGCGTGCTGCTCCTTCAGCTCCGCCGCGGAGTAGATGAGGAACCGGGCGCAGCGCAGCTTGGTTGCCATATCTGCCAGCTTGAAGGCGATGCTCTGCTGGGCCGCGATAGGCTTGCCGAACTGGACGCGCTCCTTGGAATAGCTCAACGCGTGCTCAAACGCGCCCTGGGCGATGCCCAGCGCCTGCGCGGCGATGCCGATGCGTCCGCCGTCCAGCGTGGACATGGCAATCTTGAAGCCCTCGCCCTCCTTGCCCAATAGGTTTTCCTTGGGAACCTTCACGTTGTTGAAGATCAGCTCCGCCGTGGAGGAGGAGCGAATACCCATCTTGTCATAGTGGTCGCCGAACTCAAAGCCCTTCCAGCCCTTCTCCACGATGAAAGCAGAGATGCCCCGGGTGCCGATGTCCGGCGTGGTGACGGCGAAAACCACATAGGTGTCCGCCTTAGGGGCGTTGGTAATGAAGATCTTGCCGCCGTTGAGGAGGTAGTAGTCCCCCTTATCCAGCGCCGTGGTCTCCGTGCCGCCGGCGTCGGATCCGGCGTTGGTCTCCGTAAGGCCGAAGGCGCCGATCTTCTCGCCCTTGGCCAGCGGAACCAGATATTTCTTCTTCTGCTCCTCGGTGCCATAGGCGAAAATGGGCCATGAGCCGAGGGAGACATGGGCGGAGAGGATTACGCCCGTGCCGCCGTCCACACGGGCCAGCTCCTCCACCGCGATGGCGTAGCTCAGGGCATCAAGACCGGCACCGCCGTACTCCTTGGGGTAGGGAATGCCCATCCAGCCCAGCTTACCCAGCTTCTTGACAGCCTCCTCGGGAAACTCATTGTTCTGATCCATTAAAAATGCGAGGGGCTTGATCTCCTCCTCCGCAAAACTCCGGATCTTCGCGCGCAGCTCTTCGTGCGCCGACGTGGTTTGAAACAGCATACGGGTACCTCCTTTTAAAATTTTACAGCTTGCTTGTATCTTGGGGATCGGATCCGCCGGTCAGCAGCCTGCGCAGGCTCACGGCACGGAACGCCTCGTCCTGCTTTTGCTGCAAGGCCGCCAGCTGACAGTGGATGGCGCACCGCCCATGCTTGTCCTGCCAGCGGCATTCATATCCCGGCTCCATGCAGGCGCACAGGATGCCCCGCTCCCCCACGACCCCCATGAGATCGTAGAGGGAGGTCGCGTCCAGATCGCAGGACAGCGCGCAGCCGCCGAGAGCGCCGCGGCTCACCCGCACCAAATTGCCGGCGGAGAGCTTGCGCAGAATCTGGTAGGCAAACTGATTGGGGATCAATTCCGTTTCCGACATCTCGGCCACCGAATGCTTCTCCCCGTCCAGCAGCACCCGCAAAATGCGCAGCGCGTAGTCCGTCTCTTTGGTGATGATCATGCTCTACATCCTCTTTTCGCTTGCTTGTTAATACTATCATATCAATCTTGATAAATTTTGTCAAGATTATTTCAAAAAAAATATTGCTTTCATACAGACCGCCCCAGCCCGGGTCAGCTTCGCTTTCCATTCAGCGAAAAGCCATGTTCCTTACAATTATAGAAGCCGAAAAAGCTGTGCCGTGGCAGTCCGCCGAAAGCAGAAAAGACTATGCCTGAAAACCAGAAAGCGGAGAAATTGGTTGGGGCTCGCAGGGGTCGCCCATCCAAGGCGGATGAGGCGATCCCTGGCAAGTCCAAGGCAAGCACCAAAGTGCGTGCTTTTCATTTTATATCCGACGCACTATGTTAAGATGTGCAGTAGATGTTCCATTTTTCTGTCCCATTCTCTGCTGGAATCGGCGCACTCTTTCAATTCAGTTTCGACTTCAGCATTTATCGGCAAGTTTTTCTTGTAGCGGATGGTATGCTCAAGGCTTGCCCAGAAGTCCATAGCGATTGTACGGAGTTGTATCTCCACTGGCACATGGATCTCTTTTTCCGCAAAGAATACCGGCAGCCGGATCGTCAGGTGCAGACTGCGATAGCCATTTGGCTTAGGGTGTGAAATATAATCTTTCTCCGTGATGATTTCAATGTCAGACTGATCTTTTAAGCACTTTGCCAAAAAGAACACATCCTCCTCGAAAGAGCAGATCACCCGCACACCGGCAATATCCATGATATTTGCCTGCATGGTCGGAAAATCCAGAGAAAGTCCGCGCTTCTGCATCTTATTCATAATGCTGGACGGCGACTTCAAGCGACTTTTCATACTTTCTATCGGATTGCGATAATGCTGCAATGAAAACTCTTCGTTTAGAATTTCCAACCTGCTTTCCAGTGCTTTCAGCGCACATCGGTATTGCAGCATGACTTCCTGATACCTGCGATTTTCGCTTAAAAGGCGCTGGCACTGCAGATCATCTAAGCCTTTATCTGCCGCAACCGTCAAGCCAAATAAATTTTCACTCATAGTTTCTCCATTCCGCAGGGATAGGCGCTCCGCGCTGTCTGCTGCTCTTGTGTTACGACCTGATAAAAACTGTATCCGCCGGAGAGATGGGAACAGCTGAAACCATACTGCGTCAAAAGCCGACAGGCCAGATAACTGCGAAGCCCAGTCTGGCAATTCACATAGATAGGCTTGTCCCGCTCTAACTCGTCCAAGTGCTCCCGCAGATCGTCCAGTGGAATATTGCGGAATCCATTCAAGTGCCCACGCCGATATTCGCCTTCCGTGCGGACGTCCAGCAACGTCGCACTGCCATCGCAGGGCAAGTCCTCAATATCATTCCAATGGAACTGCTGCACTTTCCCGCTCTCCAAATCCTCGATCATAAAACCGGCCATATTGACCGGATCTTTGGCAGAGGAATAGGGCGGCGCATAGGAAAGGTCAAGTTCCGTCAGTTCCAAAGCTGTCATTTTTGCGCGAATGGCCGTAGCCAGTACATCAATACGCTTGTCCACACCGTCGCCGCCAACGATCTGCGCACCGAGCAACCGCAGGCTTTCTTTTTCATACAGTACCTTCATTGCCATTGACCGTGCGCCGGGATAATAGGCAGCGTGGGATGCTGGGAAAAGTACGACTTTGTCGTAAGCGATTCCTGCTGCCTGCGCTGCCTTTTCATTGATACCCGTGGAGGCCGCTGTCAAGCCAAACAGTTTCAGAACAGACGAACCCTGAGAGCCGGTAAAGTGGCTGTTGCCGCCGCAGATATTGTCAGCGGCAATGCGTCCCTGCTTGTTGGCGGGTCCCGCCAGCGAAATCAACGCTTTCTGCCCGGTTACAAAATGGGTGACCTCTACGGCATCGCCCACAGCATAGATGTCCGGCACGGAGGTTTCCATCCGTTCGGTGACAGCGATGCTTCCACGAATACCAAGCTCAAGACCGACATCTTTTGCTAAATGCGTGTCCGGGGTAACACCGATGGCCAGCAACACCATATCCGAATGCAGCGGCTCACTACTCTCCAACAGAGTCAGCACGGAATCTCCGTCCTGTCGGAATCCGGTGACGGTTTCCCCCAACCGCAGAGTCACGCCGTGTCTGCGCATTTCCGCATGGACAAAGCTCGCCATGTCCGCATCCAGTGGTGCTAATAGCTGATTGGGTCGCTGAACGATGGTGACAGAAACGCCCATTTCTGTAAGGTTTTCCGCCATTTCCAGACCGATAAAGCCGCCGCCAGCCAAAACAGCGTTTTTCGGCTTCTGATCCTCTACAAAGTGCCTAATGCGGAGGGTATCCTCCACGGTGCGCAGCGTGAAAACACGCTCACTGCTGACGCCGGAAAGCGCAGGAACCGTCGGCTTTGCGCCGGGGGCAAGAAGCAGTTTGTCATAGGTTTCCGTATAGATCTTCCCGCTGTCCAGTGTGCGGACCGTGACGGTTTTCTCTGCGGGATTGATCGCAGTTACTTCCTGCCGTACCCGCACATCAATGCGAAAGCGGTCCCAGAAGCTCTCCGGAGTTTGCAGTGTCAGTTCTTCTTGCTCCTTGATCACACCGCCCACATAATACGGCAGACCGCAGTTGGCATAGGACACATAGCCGCTACGCTCGATCATGATGATCTGCGCGTGTTCATCCAAACGGCGGATGCGGGCAGCAGCAGAAGCACCGCCCGCCACGCCGCCTACAATTACGACCTTCATTTCACGCCCTCCACCATTGCGGCGATCTCCGACTTAGGCCGATAGCCGACCGATTTGGCAACGGCCTTTCCATCCTTGAATACGACCAGCATCGGGATACTGGATACTTGAAAACGCATTGCCAGCTCCATCTGCTCGTCCACGTTGACCTTGCCCACCTTGAGCGTACCGCTTTTTTCTTCGGCAAGCTCATGCAGTACGGAAGAGAGCATTTTGCACGGTCCGCACCAGTCCGCATAGAAATCCAGCAGGACGGGCTTGTCGGAATGCAGTACCTCATTTTCAAAATTCGCAGCGGTAATTTTCAGTTCAGCCATGAGAAAGGCTCCGTTCTGTTATCTTTGTTTATTCTTTGTTTTTCAGCATGCAAATGCCCTGCGTCATGGTTCCCATCGGGCAAAACGCACACCATGTGCGGGGCATGTAGAGCACCATAACGATCAGACCCAGCAGCAGAGAGGTCAGCATGAGGCTATAAAAGCCAAAGCTGAACTGCGCCACCCAGTCAGTGACCGTACCGGCTGTATAAGTCCAGCTCCACGGCACACGGAATGTCCAGAACAGCTTAATGGCCTCCCGCAGGGACGTAGCACCAGCAGCGACCAGATAGGTCTGGAACACCATGTTGCCGAACATCGTCAGGAAAAAGAGCAAAAAGGCATAACGGAACCACTTGGAGGACATCCAGCGGGGCGTGGGCTTGCAGCGGGAGCATTTAAGGTCTGTCCCCAGCTTGCTGAACAGTTGACCCCGTCCGCAGAGGTGGTTGCAAAAGAATTTGTTCCCGCCAAAGATGGCTAAAAGCAGCGGCAGAAGAAAATCGATCATACCCAGCCACGCGAACAGGATATTGAAAAAGCCCAGTGCAAAATAGATGATGGCATATACCCACAGGTAATCGTACCAATGCTTTGCTTTCATGCGTCAGCCCTCACTTTCACCTCAATGCAGCCGACGGGACAGAGCTTTGCGCACTTGCCGCAGCCTACGCAGCGTTCCGCCTCCACGGCGGCGTAGCAGCCACGGCGCACCTTGACGGCCCCCAGTGGACAGGTATTTTCACATACACCACAGGCGACACACCGCGTCTTATCTATGGCAGCCAGTTTCTTTGACAGCATAGCTTTCCTCCCTTAATCCTACAAGGATTTGTAATAGAGCATACAGTGGCAGACCCCCTCGAAGCCCGGATCTGCAATGGGATTCTTGAACTCCTGGCACATACATTTGGTTGCCTCTGTGCGCTCCCTGCGGCAGGGGCAGTACCCGCCGGTGCGCTTGAGTCCTTTTCTGATGGTGCTGACAATCTCCTGATCGGGATTGAGCTTGATTTTCATGTTCGTCAGCTCTTTCTTGATTGTGGCTTTATCATACCGCAGGACAAAGTCTTTTTCTGTGACGAGGTTACATTGATAAAAAAATCCGGTGCTTTTTGAGCACCGGATTTTAAGAATGTGAATTACGCTTTCCACAGACTGTGGAGGTTGCAGTAGGCGTAGACCGCCTCGACCTCATCGCCCTCGCAGAGAGCGAAGCAGACCTCCGGCTTTTCGCCGGGATGCAGTTCCTTACGCTGATTGCCCTGCTTGGTCTGGAGAGATACCCATTCGATGTAGTGCTCCGGCAGCATGGGGTGCTCTACGGAGCCGACCTTGACATGGACGATGCCGTTTTCCACCGTCCAGACAGGAACATGCTTCTCCACGGCGGCGTCGGTGGTGCCGGGAACGATCTCGCTCATCGGCTCGCCGCAGCAGACGACAGGGACGCCTACGTCCTTAACTTTGGCAATGATGTTACCGCAATGCTTGCAAATGTAAAACTTCTGCTCCATGATAATTCTCCTTTTCTTTCTTTAATAGTTTTCTGCGTGAATTTCAAAATAGCTCTGGGGATGGTTGCAGGTGGGGCAAACCTCCGGGGCCTTCTCGCCCACGACGATGTGACCGCAGTTGCGGCACTCCCACACCTTGACCTCGCTCTTGGCAAAGACCTCCGCCATCTCCACATTGTGCAGCAGGGCACGGTAGCGCTCCTCGTGGTGCTTTTCAATGGCGGCGACCAGGCGGAAACGCTGGGCCAGCGCATGGAAACCTTCCTCATCGGCTGTTTTGGCAAAGCCGTCGTACATATCCGTCCACTCGTAGTTCTCACCCTCAGCGGCGGAGAGAAGGTTTTCTGCGGTGTCGCCAATGCCGTTCAGTTCTTTGAACCACAGCTTGGCGTGTTCCTTCTCATTATCAGCGGTTTTGAGGAACAGTGCCGCGATCTGCTCAAAGCCTTCCTTCTTGGCCTTGGATGCAAAATAGGTGTACTTATTGCGTGCCTCGGACTCACCGGCAAAGGCAGCCATCAGGTTTTTTTCGGTTTGAGTTCCTGCGTATTTCGTTTCTTTCATGGTGGATACTCCGTCCTGTTTTTCTGCTTTTATTGTAGCAAATCTATGATTTTATTCCGTGACGAAGTCACATTCCTTTTTATTTTAGACGATTTAGTCTGTTCTTATCCCGCAGCGTGATTGCACCACGCTTCAGCTCCACCAGTCCGTCCTCCGAGAAGCTTTTGAGCATCCGTGCCACTGCCTCCCGTGCCGAGCTGATGTGCTGGGCAATCTGCTCATGGGTCATACGTATCGTGTCGGAGCCGGTACGTTCCGCTTCGGCAAAGAGAAATTCTGCCAGCCGCTGATCCAGCCCCTTGAACATGATCTGCTGCATCGCCCACATCACATCAGAAAACCGTTTCGTTGCCAGTTCATAGAGAAAACAGCGGACATGGAGATTTTTCTCCTTGAGTGCAGCAATGACATTTGCAGGGATAATCAGAACGTCCGTATCCATTCCGGCAGTCATTTGCGTATCAAAGGTGATCTGACTGATCACGCAGGAGGCGGAAAGCACGCATAGTTCGCCCGGATACAGGCGGAACAGCGTTACCTCCCGCCCCTCATCAGAGAGAAGATAGGTGCGAATCTCGCCGGAAAGAATAAACAGCATTCCGAGACATTCATTGTCGCTGCTGTGAACGAACGCACCCTTTTTATAATGACGGACAAAGGCACTTCGGCGTAGTGTGTCCATTTCGCGTTCGGTCAAGGATGACCAGAACGGAAGTTGTGTCAGTGTGCGTTCCATATCAATGGCAGCTATGCTTGCCGCAGCCGTGGTCACCGCAGGAGTGACCAGCCTCGCCGTGCTCATGATCATGGTGGTCACAGTGAACATTGGAATCGTAGCCCAGATTTCCGTTGAGCAATGCGCTCACCGCAGCATCAGCGTCCCCGCTGACACCGCCGTAGAGCTTGATGCCCGCTTCGGCCAGAGCTGCCTGCGCACCGCCGCCGATGCCTCCGCAAATCAAAGTGTCCACGCCGTTCTGCATCAGGAAGCCTGCCAGTGCGCCGTGACCGCTGCCGTTGGTGTCAACGACTTTCGCATGAGTGATTTTGCCGTCCACAGCTTCATAAAGCTTGAACTGCTCGGTGTGACCGAAATGCTGAAAGATTTGACCGTTTTCATAGGTAACTGCAATTTTCATAATGGAATCTCCTTTGCAAGTTTTGCCTAATTTTTCCATGTTGGTTCTCTGCATCCGGCAGCAACGTCCGCAGTGAGCTGCCTCCTGTCCTCCGCAAATGCGGTAGTTTCCCCCGGTGATGTGCAGCGGTTTCCCGTGGACAAGACACGCTGCAATCTTGCGCCGTGCGCCTTCGTAAATCTCCTGCACGGTAGAGCGTGAAATGTCCATCTGCGCGGCACACTGCTCGTGGGTTCGCTGCTCCAAGTCAACCAGCCGAATGACCTCGTATTCGTCCAGCGTCAGCAGGATCGGCTCGGTATTCTCGCACCCGTTGGGACAGAATGTATCGACCTGTGATACGCCACAAATTTGACGGCACCGTGGCGGTCTTGGCATGGGAGCTTTCTTCCCTTTGTATTCGGTATATTCCGATTGTAGCACTTTGAGCAGAAAAAAGCAATTTTTTCAAAAGCTGCTACATTTTCCGTCCTCATATGTGTGCCGGCTGATATTCGGAGTCGAATGCTACATGTGAGCCTTGTTCGTAATGCCCACCGATCATGACCGTAGCGGCAGTCACAGCATCCACATGAAAGCGTTCCCGGTAATGCTTGCATTTTCGTAAAAAAACGTTATAATTGAATCAGTTAAATCAAAGGAGGCATCAAATCATGAAATCACATAAATACTGGGCCTTAGGCGCACTTTTCTGTATGTTGGGATGCATTTATTCTGGAATCAAAAAATCTATGACTGCGCATAAATACTTTGCCTATTCTTCATTGATTTGTATGGGCATGTCCATTTATTCCGGTCACAAACTGGTTTCTCCAAAGAAGAAAAAAATCACTAAATCAAATAATAGTGAGAATAGTTAAACAAAAAAATTCCTTTCTTTATCTTTATTCTCCTTGCCCTGCGGGACCAGTATGATTTTGAATACGGAACCGATAAAGAGGTTGACGGTGTGCTGTCATCAACGACAAGTGCAAGGCTCTGGCGCAAAAGGTCAAAGAGATTATCGACACCAAATCTTCGTTTGCTGACTGGCTGAACAATCAGAACGTCCGCGATCAGTTGAGGCTGGAGATCAAGATCTGCCTTGTAAAAAACAGCTATCCTCCACAGTACAGCCCCGAAGTTTTCAAAAAGGTCATGGAGCAGGTCGAGAACTTTGAGGAGAACAATTAAATCATCCATAAAGAAAAAAATACAGCTATATTCAGGCTTCACACTGAAATATAGCTGTATTTTTTGCATCGCTAATAATTGTTGTGTCTTCTCTTGAAAACAGCGTAAAGATTTATTATAATAAGATAAATAGTTGTTGCTTTTGCAAAGGAGGGCTGAAGTATGGCAGCGCAGCGCACCTATCTGGCAATCGACCTGAAAAGCTTCTATGCCTCGGTGGAGTGCGTAGACCGTCATCTGGATCCCCTGACCACCAATCTGGTGGTGGCGGACGCCTCCCGCACCGAAAAGACCATCTGCCTTGCGGTGTCGCCCTCCCTGAAAGCTTACAAGATACCCGGCAGAGCACGGCTGTTTGAAGCCGTTCAGCGGGTGAAAGAGGTCAACGCTCAGCGGCTGCAAACTGCCATCCGGCAGCACAAGGCAGTCCGGGAAGAGGATGGAAAATACCACTTTGCCAGCACCTCTTTTGATGCCAATGCCCTGAATGCAGACCCTGCACTGGGGCTGAGCTACATCGTTGCGCCGCCCCGGATGCAGCGGTATCTGGACGTTTCTACCCAAATCTACAAGACCTACCTCAAATATGTGTCCCCGGCGGATATCTACCCCTACTCCATCGACGAGGTTTTCATTGATGTGACGGGCTATCTGCCTTATTATCACATGAGCGCCCATGAACTTGCCATGACCATGGTGCGGAAGGTGCTGTACAACACCGGCATCACCGCAACGGCAGGCATCGGCACTAACCTCTACCTTGCAAAGCTGGCCATGGACATTGTGGCAAAGCACATCCCGGCAGACAAAGATGGTGTCCGCATTGCGGAACTGGATGAGCAGTCCTATCGGTATCTGCTGTGGAACCACAGACCCCTGACGGATTTCTGGATGACCGGTCCCGGAACCGTCAAGCGGCTGGAAGCTCATGGCATCTACACCATGGGGGACTTGGCACGGTTCTCCATCCATGGAGAGGATCGTCTGTATGAGATTTTCGGCGTGGATGCAGAAATCCTCATCGACCACGCATGGGGCTACGAACCCTGCGGCATGGAGCAGATCAAAAGCTACAAGCCCAGCACCAACAGCATCAGCGAGGGGCAGGTACTATCCACTCCTTACCCGTATGATAAAGCAAAACTCATTGTCCGGGAGATGGCGGAGATTCTGATGTTCCGGCTCACGGAAAAGAAGCTGGTGGCGGAATCCATCACCTTGGAGGTGGGCTACGACCGGGAGAACGTGGACAAGGGCGGCTATCGTGGTCTGACCCAGACCGACCGCTACGGCAGAATCATCCCCAAGGCGGCACACGGCACCGTCCGGTTTGATGCCCCTACCAATCTGGGCAGTACCCTCATCAACGAAAGCGCAAAGCTGTTTGAGCGCATCACCGACCCGGCGCTGACGGTGCGGCGCATTACTATCAACGCCAACAAGGTCACGCCGGACGAGGGCATCTATCAGGTGGACTTTTTCACCGACACCAAGAAGCTGGAAAAGGAGAAAAAACTCCAGCAAGCCATGCTTGGCATCAAGAACAAGTACGGCAAAAATGCCGTACTGAAAGCCAGCAGCTACGAGGAAGGTGCCACCATGCGCCAACGCAATGCGCAGATCGGTGGTCACAGCGCAGGAGGTTCGGATGGAAAACTACAAAAGTAGCAAGATCGGACAAGAGACCGCCCAAAAGTACGGGGACATCATAGAGATGGAACGCCCCCAGACCGAAGAATCCCTTCGCAAGCACCCCCGCATGACTTTACAGAACCGGGCAAAGATTTTCTCTCCCTTTGCAGCCTTGCGTGGTTATGATGAGCAGCTTGCCGCAGAAAAGCAGCGCACCGAGCGTGTGCCCAAGCGCATTCTGACTGAGGAAGAAATGTCGGCTCTGTCCGATCGGCTGATGCAGGTCACCAAGGGCATGACCATCACGGTGCGCTACTTCAAGGAAGACACCGCCCACCCGGAGGTTCCAGCAGTGGGTAACTACATCACACTGACCGGAAAAGCAGACCGCATCGACCCGATGTTCCGCACCTTGCAAGTGGGCGACACCGTGGTGCCCTTTGAAGATCTGGTTGAGATCAGTGGGGAAAGCATCATGGAGATTGACCAATATCTAGGCATTACAGAGGATTAAGCACAAAAAAGGCCACCAGTCGAAAAAACGGCTGGTGGTCTTGCTTACTTATGATGTATCGTCGGCAGCTGCTTGATTTTATTTCCGACTTTTTTGCGTTCCAGTGAGAACACCATATCTGGAGTACGTTTCAAAAATCCTATATCACGCCGCCAGCTTGTCCCACACTTGCAATGGAACAGCCCTGTGAACTGCTGTTTCATCTTGCGCCCGCAGTTTGGGCAGATATGTTTACTTGCCCCTCATATTGCATTACTGGAGCTTTGCAAGGATTTCTTCAGCCGTCATACCGCTGGCAAGCAGCTTCTTCAGCACATCTTCTGCTTCGCCTTTCTTTGCTTCTTCTGCTGCCTTTGCTTCGACGGCAGCTTTTTTGTTTTCGGCTTTGGTAAGTTCCTTGGTGGCGGCTTTCAATTCTGCTTTCTTGGCTTTCAGCTGCGTCTTCAGATCATCGAGATTTGCAGTCAGCGCAGCAACCTCAGATTCGATTTTTTCCTTTTCAGCGGTCTTTTCTGCAACGACGGCTGCATAATCAACGCTGGCCTTTACAATACGAGCCTTATTCTTGCTTCCCTTGGGTCTTGCCATAATAATTTCCTCCCATACAGTGAAATAATTTGATACTTACAAGTATATTTCCAAATAGTCAGAATTGCAATAGGTATAGGACGAAATTTTAGCGAAGTGCTCGTCAAAATCAGTGGTATTCAAATTTTCTTCCTGATTCACTTCACTCTGCATGTACGGTCACCTCACTTTCCTTTTTTTAGGCATAAACCAATAAAATATAACACAAAATGCTAAAGCAAACACAACACCAAAAACATTTTGACTCACTCTAAGACTAACCGCTCCTTGTAGTCCATATGTCTCTGCAGCAATGGCTAAAGCACCAAATGTGTTAAATACTGCCTGCCAGCCATATTGTGCTGAAAATCCTACACCGATTCCACCAAGAATTCCTATATATGCATAGATTGACGAAGGAAGCAGAAAATATAATACTGTAAAACATATAACACCTGCAATATTTCCGACAATCCTTTTACGGACTCTGTAGTGCATATCTTCCATAGACGGCAAAATCACGGACATGGCCGCAATACCAGCCCACATTGCACGTGGCATATTACAAAGTTCTGCAATGCAAAGGACAATCGGTACGCATAAAATCTGACATATCTGCCATTTTGTTCTGGAAGAAGTGATATCAAATTCTTGTATCAGATCTTTCAGATTTCTTTTATAAGTTCTGTTTTTATGATTTCGATAAAATACGAAGCAGGTAAGTGCTGCACCTAAAGCCATTCCGACTAATCGCATCTGATAGCTTTTTCCCGTAACATCATAACCATATAGCAGCAGATACCCAAGAACCAATGTAGATTGATTAAACATGGATGGATTATGGCATCCGAACAGAATCAACACAGCCAGTGCCGCAATATTTAACAGCATTCCCAATACCGGTGAAAACTGATTTGCTAAATGCGGACATACAGTCATAATTACAAAGAACAAAGCCAAAAGCATCGTAGATTGTCCGGTGTGGATCCCCAGATCCGCATTCCTAAACACCATGAGACATAATAAGACTACTACACCTACAATGCTGTTCTCATTTCCAAATAGGATGCTGAAAATACTAACAAAGAAAAAACAAAATGCCATTGTAGCAGCTATCTTCACCAGATATACCCACATATGATATAGTTTTTCTTTTAGTGTTTCACTCTTTTTCAACAGGTTTTTAGAACCTGCCTGATTTAACTGCAACTCCTGATAAAATGTCATATAAATCCTCCCATCTTCTAATTTATCTTAAAACTAGATAATCTCATCTTTCTGCTTTGGCAGCTCTATAACAAATCTGCATCCACCATATTCACGGTTTTCTGCTTTGATTGTTCCTCCGGCACTATCTACAATCCGTTTTACAAGTGCAAGACCTAGGCCATTTCCTTCTGCTTTATGAGATCCATCTACCTGATAGAACTTGTCAAATATTCTGGATTTTACATCATCCTCTATTCCTGGTCCTTCATCTTCCAGAATGAACTTAACAGAATCCTGTTCTTGTTTCAGAAACATCGTAATTGTCCCCTTTGAAGGGCTGAACTTAATCGCATTATCTAAAAGATTTATCCAGATATGCATAAAAAGTCCTTCATTCGCAGTATATTTAACTTCCTCCAATTCTACCTGAAAACCAATTTCTTTTTCTGTCCATTTTGTTTCCAATGAAAGAACTGCCTGGCGGATCTGTTCATCCAGACGATATTCTGTTTTTTTCATTGGTATATTCTGATTCTCTAACTTGGATAACAGCAAAATATTACCAACCAATCCGGAAAGTCTTTGGGTGTTAAATAAGATTTTTTCTACATATTCCTCTTGATCCGGAGACAGTTCTTCTCCCTGAAGCAGCATTGTATATCCTTCAATGGCATTAATCGGGGTCTTAAACTCATGAGAAACATCAGATACAAAATCCATCTGCAGCACCTCTGTTGCACGAAGTTCTTTTGTCATAACGTTAAAACTTTGATAAGATTCTCCAACTTCTGCTATACGGCTGTTCGTTTCCAAATGCTGTTCAAAATCTCCCCGAGAAACTTCCTTCATTGCTTTACTAAGTCTTGTAATTGGTTCCAGTAACTTTGCATTAATAAAGGAAGTGATCAGCCCTGCAATCAATGTATTGAAAATCAAAAGCCAGCCAAGCACAGGTATGCTGCCCGGCAGATTAAAAAAATGATTCAAAAAAGCAAATAATAAAGCAGATATGACTGTTGAAAATACAAGTGCCAGCCAGATTGCACCAGTCAGACAGGATCGGATCCGCAATCCTTTTTCTTTCTTTTGTTCCATTATTTTTTCACCACCTTGTATCCAATTCCACGCATTGTTACGATTTCAAAATCAGGGTTATCTTTAAAACGCTCTCTGATTCTTCCTATATGTACCTCTATCGTATGTGGGTCTGCCTCCGTCTCGTATCCCCATACTTCATCCATCAACTGTTGTTTTGTAAATATTCTGCCTGGCGAAGCTGCAAGCTTATATAAAAGCAGGAATTCTTTTTTAGGCAAAACAAGACTTTCCTTATCAGTTGTAACCGTCATTGCATCATAATCAAACTCTGTTGAACCGATCACAATTTTGTGTTCATTCAGTATCTGTGCACGGCGAAGCAGTGCTCCGACTCTTAAAACCATTTCATTCACATTTACCGGTTTTACCATATAATCGTCACTTCCCGAAAGAAATCCCTGGCGCATATCATCAAAGGAACCTTTCGCAGTGATCATAAGCACTGGTATCTGATATCCTGCTGAGCGAAGTTCTGACACCAGTTCATAGCCATCCATAACCGGCATCATAATATCAGAAATGATCAGATCAATATATTCCTTAACCAATACTTCTAATGCCTCTGCTCCATCCGATGCACTTTTGACTTGATATCCATTCTTCTCAAGCACTTTTTGGAATAGCTGGCTTAATTCTTTATCATCTTCTACAATCAATATTTGAAACACGTTTTCCTTCCTCCTTATTAAAACAGATACCTTGCCCATCCAAGCAGATGCTGTACCAAAAATATTTTTCTCTGACGTTTCTTTGTTAATTCGATTGGCTCTACATGATATGGATCACGATAGGTTCCATCTTCCAATACCTGGCGGGACACTCTTTCATATTCCATCATGCCCTCTTCCAACTGTTTATTAATATCTTTACTGCGAATTACAAGCATCAGTTCCGTATCCAGATATGCACTTCTCATGTCCATATTAAAGGAACCGATTACAGACAGATCATCGTCAATCAGAATACTTTTTCCGTGGTATGAATAACCGCCTTCATATTCCCAGATATTAATTCCTGTACTTAAGATTCTATTTCTGTTTTTCGCATAATCGGCAGCCCCAAATGGATTCCCATTATTCGCAACTGAATTTGTCATGATAGAAAAATCTGAAACGTTCTCTGCAATCTCCTCCCATGTGTTATACATCATATCATTACAGATAATATATGGCGTGTGGATCTTCACACGATTTTTTGCATTTTTCATCAATTCTCCCAACTGATACCACACTACTGGTTCTTTGGAACCTGTGTGAATAGGATTTGACACTAATGCAATCTTTTCTGTCTCAAAAGTTTCGTCCGTGTAATCGGTATCGCAGATTCTTTCCTTATTCTCTTCAAAATATTTCTGATAGCCGTTCTGCAGCTCTAAAACTGCGTTCTTTACAGATTTTCTATTTGCCAGTTTTTTATTGTCATGAAAATAATCACTGTCTTCTTGTTTCCATATCGTTTCAAAATACTCTAACAACTGGTTAACTGAATTTTCTTTCTCAGGTTCATCGCAAACCACTAACACGTCTCTGTCATAGTTCTTATGTCCCGGAAAATCACCCAGGAAATAATTGTATGTATTTCTTCCCCCAAGAATATATCTCTTTCCATCTGCAATCAAATATTTATCATGCATTCTACCCATCATTTTCCACGGTTTCAACGGATTGGCCTTATTATACAGTTTAATTTCAACATTCTCATGGGAAGATAATCCATAGAAATACGGATTTCCTTCCATATCAATCCAGCTCTCCATTCCATCTACTAACAGACGAATATGTACACCTCTGTCTGCCGCATCATGCAGTGCTCCTAAGATCAATTTTCCACTTTCATCGGATTGAAATGCAAAAGTAGAAAGAATAATTTCCTTTTTTGCATTCTTGATCAAACGCACTCTTTGTAAAAGCGCTTCTGGATTCTTTTCTATGATTACTGCCCGTTCTGTATTTTCACTGCATTCGTTCCATGACCCATTTTTTGTTTCTTTTTTGGTTGTATTGGACACTTCCGGCTGCTTTTTATATGCAACGCAGATTCCGAGCAATTCATAAAAAGCCACACATAAAAAAATTGCCAGTATAACAAGAAGGATTTTACATATTTTATGCTTTTTCATTGTACATCACCGGATTCATTTTTATTTCTTATTCTTATTCATTAGCAATACAATACAATAGAAAACTCAATTTAACCTCAACAAGGTTTGTTTTTTCATCCATGCAAAATCTTCTTTGTACAACAGACTGTTAGATATAGCAAAAACGGCCTTTCAAAAACAGTTAACTTCTAAATCAACTGTTTTTTGAAAGGTCGTTTCATCAGATTCTTATAGCAATCCAGCAAATAATCTCATAAATAATTGTCCCAGTCGCAAATATGCACTTCGTCCGGTTTGATATTGGTCTGTCACATCACGACATTCTCCCATCGTTCTTATCAGATCATTTTTTATTTCCACAACTGCCTGACAATCTGCCATAAAACAGCCGTTTTCAAAATGGTGATATAAACTTCGATAATCCAAATTAATTGTTCCACAAGTTGCCATACAGTCATCTGCCACACTCATTTTTGCATGACAGAAACCAGGAGTCCACTCATAAACACGAACACCATGTTTAACTAATCCATGATAAAAAGAACGAGTTACATTATAAATGAATTTTTTATCAGGGATACCAGGTGTGATAATTCTTACGTCTACCCCTCGCTTAGCAGCCAGACATAACGCATGCGTCATTTCATCTGTTATGATTAGATATGGAGTCATAAACCAACAATATTTTTCAGCTTTATTTATCATACTGATATAAACTTCTTCTCCGACCTGCTCATTATCCATAGGACTGTCTGCATAAGGCTGAACAAAACCTGTTTGCTGTGCTTTATAATCGTAATGAATAATGTATTTACTAAAATCAGTATCATTCGTAGCTTTTTCACTAACAGCATTCCACATTTCTAAAAATGTCACTGTAAGCGACTGAACAGCATCTCCTTCTAAACGAATACCTGTATCTTTCCACTGTCCATACGGGTGTGTGTAATTAAAATATTCGTTTGCTAGATTATATCCACCTGTAAATCCGACTTTTCCATCAATAACTGTTATTTTTCTATGATCACGATTGTTCAAAAACAGATTTAAACCTGGCATAAACGGATTGAATACACGGCAATGAATTCCTATTGTCTCCATTTTTTTCACAAAATCTGTGTTAATAAAGCCTATAGAACCCATATCATCGTAGAATACTCTAACTTCCACACCTGCTTTTACTCGCTCTTCCAGAACATCTTGAATCTTATGCCATGCTTCAGCGTCTTCTATCGCATGATATTCCATAAAGATAAACTTTTGTGCTTTCTCCAAATCCTTAAGCTGTGCCTCTAATCCTTTCACTGCTTCATCAAAATACACAATATCCGTATTCTGATAGATTGGATACTGCGAATTTCTTTGTATGTAACTTGCTATATTTCCTGCTTTCGGAATTGTTTCTTTTATTCTGCTCAAACACTCCTGACTGTCCGGAAGCATTGGTAACAATTTGCTATCAATTTCTGCATACCGCTCACGCATTTTATGTGTGCCACCATTCAAACCAATCAACAAATACAGGCCTACACCCATAATTGGGAAAATTAGAATTAAGATGACCCAAGGCATTTTCATAGAGGATGTCTTATTTGATGCGTACAATCCCAAAACCAAGATCCCACTCAAAATCCTTGTAAATAAATTTATGACTTCTGCATATTCATTCAAGCGTGTTACGATAGTAATAATAAAAATCACTTCCAGAAGAATGCAGATTATGGAAAAACACAGCCGTTTTACCCCATTTTTTGTTTTTGCTTTGCCCTCTAAAGTATCTTGTTTCATATATATTCCGCCTTCCTACTTGCTCAGTTTTCTCCCTAAATTTCGTGGAACATACCAATTTTGTCTTTTATTCTCTGCATTTCATTACACCGGACTGGATAAGTTTGGTGCGGATGTCCTCATACAGTGAAATAATTTGATACTTACAAGTATATTCCAAATAGTCAGAATTGCAATAGGTAACATGAGCCGTTTTCAACTGACAATGCAAATCTTATTCGGTATGCCCGAAGATCGTCGCAAATGTATTCCTTCAATGGTAACAATCATGGAGATTAGCGTTTATCTGGAGATCGCCAAAGGATAAATAGAAGCAGTATTAAAGCCGTTCACCACGCAGATTTTCCAGCGTGGCGAACGGCTTTTTTGCTGCCCCTATATTTACAGGTAGGCGGAATCGAAGAAGTCTTTTAATGTAATTCCTAAACCCTGACAAATTCTTTCAATCGTCTCTACGCTTAACTGACCTCCCCGACGGGCAGTACTTTGGATCGTTGAATACGATATCCCGCATTTTTTTGTCAACACACATAGATTCATATCACGCTCTTGCATTAAATCCTGAACACGCTTGATCGTATCCACGAAAATCCCTCCCATCTTTTTAGTTCAAAACTTTTCCAACGATCTCAAATCTTTGCTCTGGAGATATAAGGATCGGCGAATATTTGGTGTTAAGAGAAACCAAAACCGGTTGGTTATGCACCACGCCATAGCTGTCGGTAAGGAACTCTGCTTGGGATTTGTCTGGGGTATGTTCATCGTATTTTTTCAGATATCCACAGTCATCATATACGAATATCCCGATATCCCCGCATTCAAGTTCTTCGCAGCGCTTCACCCATACAATCTGTCCGTTATGATAACGTGGCTCCATACTATCACCGCTAACGTATATCCCGAACTCGGCACCAGCCGGAACGCTACTGGCAGGCACTTGTATCTGCTGGAACATTTCACCCTCAAGAAAAGCTCCTAGACCTGCCGATACTGGCAACTCTGATACAGGCATCATTATGTAGTCGATTTCCGCGGGTTCTTCTGCGTCTGGCTGGTAGCGCCGGGATGCAATCAAGTCCATTTCGTACTCAGCGACCTTTTTTTGCCCGATGTCATTTAGAAGGGCGGGTTTCTGAAAGTTCTTTGTAAAGTAGGAAGGACCCTCCTTGATGTTCAATGCGTAGCAGATTGCAACTAGTTGGTAGATGCTAGGAGTGGTATAGCCTTTTTCCCATTTGCTGATTCCTTTATCACTGACATCGACGCCATAGTGACGGAGAAGTTCAGAGAAAGCTACAAGTGAATAGCCATTCCTTTTTCGTGTGCCTGCGAGAATCTGACCAACCTCATTGCTATCCCTCGCAGCGACTGCATCATAGCGCACTGTGGATGGGGCTATGTGCATTTTGGTGAGCATGGTTTTCTTTTTCATAACAAGAACACTCCTTTGTGATCCGGTAGCTCTATTATAGTATAGAAAATACAGGAAATCAATAAGAAATCTCCAAAATAGCGACAAATGCGTAATTGACATCTCCATAAAGTAGGTATATAATCGAATCAAATCAACGAATAACAGCTTTTTGGTGTTGATTCTGGACCGAAATCGTATTTGTTCGGTGTTTTTAAGAGGTGATATTATGAGAAAAGAAAACGTAAGATGCCCGATGTGCGGAACCATGAACTATGATGTAGATCTTGATGCAACCGATGGCTGGACAAAATGCCGTCTGTGCAAAGCGGTAACCTGTTCTATGGATGAGTGGAAAAAACATACAGTGTCCGTTCCGCTGTTGAACGAAAAGCAGCTCGTGGCACGCAGCATGGTTCGCAAGTAATACACGCTGCGTTCTGATAAATCTGCAAAAAAGGAGGATTTCTGATGTGTGGTGATTACAACCTTCGCCGTGAGAAAAGATACGTCGAAGTGGACGTTCGTTTTACTCCTGATGGCAAGATCCGCCCTCTTGCCATAAACTATGACAAGGCTCACACTTATGGCATTGATCGTGTCTTGGCAGTCAAGCACGGTACATCACGTTTTGGCGTGAAAGGGCATTGCTTCACCTGCCTGATTTGCGGGCAGAAGCGGAATCTTTGGCTTGAGCAGGGCAAGTGGTTCGTGGAAGCCTACTGCTCCGTGCCGGAAAGCCGTGCTTCGTAATGGCAAGGTACTTATCCCGCGCAGACCTTTCGCGCATAGCGGGTAAGTATATCGACCAGTACTATACCCGCTTCGGGATCAGCAAAGATGCCCCGGAACCCATTGACCCTGAACGGCTTGCAAGCGCTGTTCTTGGGCTGAATGTGAAAATGCTGCCGCTATGTAGCGATGGCAGCGTCCTCGGACTTACCGTTTTTCAAAGATGCGGTTTTACCGTAACTTTAGGGGATGGTACAAAGCTTGTAGAGATATTCATGCCGAAGGACGTTGTGATCGATTCTGCCCTTGCGGCAGACGGCTGCACCGGATGCCGGAATTTCACGATAGCGCATGAGGCGGCACACCAGATTTTAGCTGATCTGTTCCCGAACGACTATGGAAAAGCAGTCAAGTGCCGTGGGCACATTGCCTATCGGGAACGAAACGGACAACCCTCATGGGAAGAATGGCAGGCAAACACCCTTGCAGCAGAGCTGCTGATGCCGACATTTCTGGTCAACGTCGAAATAGAACGGGCAGCGCTGTGCCTGCCGAATGGAATCCTATACAAATCCGCATCTGACCCGAACTATGAAAAAATTCTGGAGATGGCTGTGCGGATGGGAGTATCGTGGTCTGCTATCAGGATCAGACTACAGCAGATGCAGGTCATAAAAGGCAAACCCATCCACTGCCATCCATTGGACATCATCCGATTTGGAGAATAAACATGATTCAGTCAAATAATCGTCCTTTTAAAAATAAACCGCTGAGCAATATACAGCAGGCACAATTCAGCATCGGCTGGAGGTTTTGCCCCGTTTGCGGACACAAGCTCTACCAAAAAGATGAGAGCTGTTCAGGCACTATCCGCATAAAGTGCCTCAAGTGCGGCAACGTAGCAACGGTTGATTTAGCCTATCGCAGGCGTTGATTGCTTTATAGGCAAAACACAATTTCAAAAATCGGGTGCATTGCACCCTGAATATGGACTGTTCGTCACCGAGCAACGGGCCATTGCCGCAAGGCAATGTATGAAACGCGCACCAAATAGCCGGGCAACAGCTGATAGAGTGATTCTGCTTTAGAACCGCTCTGTTAGTTGGTTGTCCGGCTATTTTTTTAGCCTTCAGGTAGCCTGCTCCCGTAAAAAGGAGCAGGCTTTATGTTTGTCCGTTTTTCGTGGATGCCCCAAGCGGCGAAATATCCGTAGCCTTCCAAATTTTCGACTTTTTACGCTTTATCGAAAATTTGGAGGTTTAACATGGGCTTCAACTATGGTTTGGAAAAGAAGAATTTTGATAGTCAGTGGGCTATGACCCGCAAGCAGTATGAAGATGCCGGTATGAGCAGCGAAGCGATTCAGGCAATGTACGATTACGACTGGTCTGTTTTTAACGCTAATCGCTCTTACCAGAACCATACGCAGGAAATGGCTGCGCCGTCCTTTGAGCAGAGCGAAGAATCCTACTCGCCCTTGATGAACAAGTATCAGGAAGCCGTTTCCGTTACGGATACTTACCACGAAACTAAAAGCCGTTTTGCATGGATTGGTGAGATTGAGAACGAGCAGTTGCTTACTGCACTCGAAACTTTGAAAACCGAAGATTTGGAAATTATCACCATGTACGCTTACGAGGGATACGACATCACTGAAATTTCTAAAGTCTACGGCGTATCTCGGCCCACTATTAGTATCAAAATCAAGAGAATTACTAAATTTTTGAAAAACTTCAATTTTAATGCTACGAATTGACCCTTCTCGATGCCTACCAAGTGAAGGGACAATTTTCCAAGCGGCACTCGCCGCAGGGAAAAACGTCCAACCTCATGAACCTTGAAAACTGAATAGTTCCGTCATCTGGTACTCCGATAATGATACTTCCGTAATTCGCGGCCCGGTCACAAAGCAGACGGGGTGGCTGAAATGCCAATGAAGCGGTACAAGTCCGCTGCCAGATGTTTATGCCCCACTCGTAGGGGGCCGAGGGCGAATATGCGAGACCTTTAATCATATTGATCCGGGAACTGCCGGGTACGTTTTTGCGCATCCGGCAGTTTCCGTTTTTTACGTATCCCAATTTATTCTCTATCCGAATATCCACTTTGATACATATAGGAGGACACTTTTATGGATGAGTTGAACCCCACGGTGCGCGAGCAGGAGATCTACGAGGAGATGGAGCTGACCCCTGAGATGGTCAAGTCCATCCGCACCCTCTGCGGTACCTGTCTGCGGCACTTTGTGGATGCAAAGGCATTCAAGATCGCACTTGTACCCAGCGCAGACCGGAGCATGGACACCTGCACCGTCTGCCAGATGCGGCGCGGCTACGATTATGTAGTCATGCACCGCTGACCCAACCATACCACCATACCTTGAACGAAGCCCGCTGCGGAACATCCGGCAGCGGGCTTTGCACATAACAACATGGAGGTACAATTTTGCAGCAAAACTGGAAATTCCAACGCGGAGACATCTTCTTCACCCATTTCGGGGCGAGCACCGGTTCGGAACAGTGCGGTGACCGTCCGGCGGTCATTCTTCAGAATGACGTGGGCAACTATCACTCTCCGACCCTGATCGTTGCGACCATGACAAGCAAGGCGGAAAAGAAAGTAAACCAGCCGACCCACTGCCTGTTGGAAAACGCAGGGTTGAATATGCCGTCCGTTGTGCAGGCAGAGCAGATCTTCACCATCGACAAGAGCCGGGCGCTGAAGTATCTGGGGCATCTGACCCCGGAGGAGATGCGCAGGGTGGATGATGCAGTGCGTATCAGCCTTGCGCTGAACCCCATGGGCAGCATCCAGCAGATGGAGCCTATCCGGCGCTCTACGGCGCTTTACGCGCCGCCTGAGGTGGTGGATGGCAAACCACCTGTCTACCCCTATACGCCCATCAAATCGTCTTTTGAGAACGCCGGAAGCATCGAGGAAATGATGCTGTACACCGAGTTGCAATCCGCGGTTCATGCCATGATCCAGCGGTTGGAATACAGCTTCACCTTCAATCCCAGCCTGCTCACCAGCCCGAAGCGTAAGCAGCAGGTGGCTGAGATCTTAGAGGAAGCCGAGAAGTACATTTGGAGAATTAAGGAGGAAATGCGATGCGCCTGAACGAAAACAATACCTTCATTGGTATCAACCCGCCGTACCAGCTTTCGGTCATCCACAGCAGCAAGCTGATCTATCCCCGCGAGATCTACCAGCGGGGCGTGGAGCGCAAGCGGGTGGAGCTGATCGCCAGAGACTTCAATGAGTACATCGTTAACGAGCCGAAGGTCAGCTTCCGCAACGGCAGATACTATGTGATGGACGGGCAGCACACCATCGAGGGCTGCATCCTCCTCAACGGTGGCGCGGACCGCCCGATCCTCTGCAAGGTCTACACCGGACTGACGATGGAGCAGGAAGCCCTGCTCTTTGCGGAGCAGAACGGTCACGCCGCACCCCTGTCGGCGGGCATCAAGCTGCGCGCCAAGGTAGTGGGCGGCGATGCGCCTTCCAAGGCGTTTGTCGCAGCCACCAACCGGGTGGGGCTGTCCCTCAACTACGACAGCATGCAGCTGAGCGACTACCGTATCAGCTGCGTGGGCACGGCGCTGAAGCTGTACGACCAGCTGGGCGAAGAAATCTACTGCGAAGCCCTGCGGCACATCGTGGAAGCGTGGGAGGGCAGACCGGATTCCTTCCGGGCGGCTGTCCTGCGGGGCGTGATGTACTTTGTGCAGCTGTATCATGGACAGTACAGCGCGGAGCGGCTTGTCCGTGCGCTGAGCGGAGTCCATCCCATGGAGCTCTACCGTATCAGCCGGGATAATCCCGCCAAGCTTCCGGGCTGGCGGCGGTACGTTTACCCCATCTACACCACCTACAACGGCAAGTGCAGGAAGGATGCGCTGCCGATGAAGTTCTAAACTCAAATATCTCCTTTGGCAAGGGCGATGGTACCCGGAAAAAGGCCATTGCTCTTTACATATAGTATTTTCTTTCAAATAATTGACATATTGAACTGGAAAGGAGAGGACCGGAATGAGCGAGATCGCAGCCTGCACTTTGATTCAGGAAGAGCCCGACCGCAAGACAGAGCGGTACATGATGATGTTCAAGGATTACCCGGATGTGGTATCCGTAGACATTCTTCAGGAAATGCTTGGCATCTGCCGGAAGAATGCGTATCTGCTGGTCAAGCAGAATAAGATCCACTCGGCGCGTGTAGGACGCAGTTATAAGATACCAAAACTCTGCGTGGTAGAGTACCTGATCGATCAGAATCGGCAACTTGGAGGGATGCGCCTTTCAAACTCTCTTGCGCCATCCTTGCAAAACACTCCAGAGTCTTCTAAACTTATGATGCCTAAGCAAAGGACGTTTGGCTGCGAACAGAAAGGAGCATCACTATGACAAATGTGGCCGGACATTTAAGAGAACAAAACGGTATGTATCAGATGATTCTGAGCTGGAAAGACACAAATGGAAAGCGCAGAACCAAATCCATCAGCACAGGACTTCCGGTTAAAGGAAACAAAAAAAGAGCTGAATCTCTGTTGCGTAAAACACAAAAAGAGTTTAACCCTGAAACGATGCAGCAGGTTTCCGACCTGCCGGTATCGGAATATCTGAACCGCTGGCTTCGGGAAAGTGTGATGAACCTTCCGCCCGAAACCTATGGCAGATATGCTTATGATCTGGGAAGAGTAGTTGTCCCATACTTTGAAAAGAAGCGGCTGTCTTTGAAAGCACTCTCTCCGCGCGATCTGGAAACGTTCTTCCGCTATGAGCGTCAGCAGGAGGAGGCCAGTGTACAGCAGCTTCTTGATTGGCACAAGGAGTTGACCGATGCCCTGCAATATGCCGTCGCCAATAATTGGCTGAAGGTCAGCCCCATCAAAGAAGTTGACCCCTGCCTTGATAACTCCCCGGTACTTTTCACCGACTTCATCACGGACTGGTTGAAAATGATGAAGTCACGAGTGGAAATCACAACCTATACCAGCTATGAAAGAGCAATCATTCACAAGATCGTCCCATATTTTGAACCGCTCCACTATACATTGCAGGATATGGAACAGCATCCCAAATACATCCAAGACTTCTACCAGCATGAGTTGGATCGTGGCCTTACGGCAAACACCGTAATTCACTATCACGCCAACATCCGCAAATGCTTACAGTATGCCTTCCAGATTGGTATGATTCGTTCTAATCCTGCAGACCGCGTTGAACGTCCTCGTAAGGAAAAGTTCAAATCAGAGGTCTACAGTGCAGAAGAATTGGAACGGCTCTTCACAGCCATTCAAGGTGACCCTGCAGAGTTTGCCGTTATCATGGCAGCATTCTACGGCCTGCGCCGGAGTGAGATCGTCGGACTGAAATGGGATGCTATTGACTTCGAGAACAAGAAAATCAGCATTCAGCATACCGTTGTCGGTGTGAAAATCGATGGCGTTATGACGGATGTAGCACGCGACCGGACCAAAACCAAATCGAGCTGCCGGACACTTCCCCTTATCCCTGCCTGTGAGCAAATGCTTAAAAAGATGAAAAAGGAGCAGGAGTTGAATCGGAAGGTCTGCGGCAAAGATTACTGCACGGATTATCTCGACTACATCTATGTGAACCCTATGGGAATGCGCTTTCATCCGGATTATCTTACCCAGCATTTTCCCAATTTCCTTGTTTCTCACAACATGAAACGCATCCGTTTCCATGACCTTCGCCATAGCTGCGCCAGCCTGCTCTACGCCAATGGTGTGAGCCTGAAAGAGATTCAGGAGTGGCTCGGTCACAGCGACATCAGCACAACAAGCAACATTTATACACATCTGGATTTCTCCAGCAAAGTGTCCTCTGCCAATGCCATCGTCAGCATTTTCCCCGAGAACACAAAAGTATGAGAAGAAGTGTGTTAAAAAGAAAAGCAGCCAAAAATCTTTCGATTTCAAGCTGCTTTTTAGTGCCGATGGTGGGGGTCGAACCCACACGGTATTACTACCAATAGATTTTGAGTTTTTATCCGCATCTTCCATCTGGTGTCATCCAGTGATATCTAGTGATATCTGGTTCCCACTCTGCAAAGGCAAAATTCACGCCTCAACGAACAATAATTTGAAATATCCACGATTTTTCGATGCGTTTTTCCTCTACTCTGTTTTTTCGGTTTGGACCGCCCAAATGGAAATTGGAGGGATGTTCAGGAGGGATGCAGGGCAAAACGCTCCTCTGCTTAGGCACAAAACGAAAGGAAAGTCAAGGATAATGAATCAAAATCAAGCAAAAGAGTATTATAAAAAATTATTTGTGAACTATCCTGATGTGCTGTCTGTCGAAGAAGCAACAACTTTACTCGGTTTCAAAAGCCAGACTGCCATCATCAGAAGAATCCATCAACATAGAATTCGCTGCCTGAAAGTCGGACGATCTTTCATGATTCCGAAAGAATATCTCATCGACTATCTTTTGGATAGCTAAATTATATAGCCATTATATTACATAGCGCACCACTTTTCAATAAGAAAAGAGTGCGCTTTTTATTTTCAAACGAAAGGCGGTTGATTTTTTGAACACAAGCTGGAGCAAAACGTTGAAAAAGCCACATGACCCTTGACTACTTTTACGGACAAGCCGGAGAACTGTTTTCGTTCTACCGCATTCCCAAGGCTCTTTTTCAGGAGCCACGGTTCCAGAGTCTGTCCACCGATGCAAAAACCCTGTACGGCATCCTGCTGGACCGCATGAGCCTGTCTGTGAAAAACGGCTGGCTGGACGAGCAGAACCGGGTGTTCATTATCTTCACGATAGAGGATGTCAAGAGGGCGTTGTGTTGCGCAGACAACAAAGCGACCAAGCTGCTCCGGGAACTCGAAAAGTTTGGTCTGATTGAACGAAAACGCAGAGGTCTGGGAAAGCCAAGTTTGGTGTATGTGAAGAACTTTTCGGCAGAATCGTCAAAATCAATATTCCAGAATCGTGATTTTCACGATTCTGGAGGCTTCAAAAACGCAAGTCAAGACCCTTCAAAATCACGATGTAATAAGACTAAAGAGAATGATACTGAAATGAGTGAGACTGATCCATTCTATTCTGAAGAAGCGGATGGGATGAGCAAACGCACCCAACTGGAAGAATATTTTTCTCAGTCTTTGGAGATAGACCTTTTGCTCCGGCTCTGCCCGGATGACGAGGACATTATCTACCAGATCGTAGACTTGCTGGTGGACACCTGCGCTACCAACCGTAAGCTGCTGCACATTGCTGGGGACGATAAGCCCGCCGAGGTGGTACGCAGTCGGTTTATGAAGCTGAACGCTGACCACATCAAATTTGTGTTGAAGTGCCTTGCAGAGAACAGCAGCCCAATCAGGAACATGAAGCAATACCTGCTCGCTTCTCTGTACAACGCAACGACCACCATGCAGCTTTACTATCAGAATCAGACCAACCACGATTTAGCGAAACGGGGGTGATAAAAATTTCCAAAAAAGCAACCACGATTGCCATTGTCAACCAAAAGGGAGGCACTGGCAAAACAACAACCTGTGAAAACTTGGGTGTCGGTCTTGCCGCCGAGGGTAAGAAGGTCCTACTTGTAGACGCTGACCCGCAGGGTTCACTCACCATTAGTATGGGCTGGCAGAAGCCGGACGAACTGCCCGTTACTCTTTCTACCCTGATGCAGAAAGCCATGAACGACCAGTGCATTCCGCCCGGTGAAGGTGTGCTGCACCATGCAGAGGGTGTAGACCTCATCCCGGCCAACATTGAGCTGGCAGGGCTGGAAGTTGCCCTTGTCAATACCATGAGCCGGGAAAAAATGCTGAAGCAAGTCTTGGACAGTGCAAAGCAGGACTATGACTATATTCTGTTGGACTGCACTCCCTCCCTTGGGATGCTGACCATTAACGCGCTGGCGGCGGCAGACACTGCTCTGATACCCGTACAGGCACAGTACCTTTCCGCGAAAGGTCTGGAACAGCTTTTGCAGACCATCAACAAGGTGCATCGGCAGATCAACCCAAAGCTGAAAATCGAGGGCATCCTGCTCACCATGACGGACAGCCGCACCAACTATGGAAAGCAGATCGACACTTTGATTCGTCAGGCATTATCAGACTTTTGAATTGTAAAAGACCAACTTCCTCCACTAAAATCTTTCAAGCCACTATTAAGTACTTTGTTTTTATAATTATTAAAAACTGTTGTCGTGTTTAACTTGTCAAGCAATGGCGTCGAAGAATCCGTCACACTCTCAGAATAGTCAATATTATATACAGAGAATTCAACCATAAGAGCCGCACATTCATATCCCTTATCCCGTGCAATTTGCGCAGCTGCCAACCATGCAAGCTGTGTATTATTTAACAAATTTCCAGATGCACGTGTTTGATCTTCATCTTTCATCTTATCGATAAACTTATTTAATTCATCTATCGACATTCCCGAAAAATCAACATGATACTTATCATTCATGCTTTGAATAACAGGATTGCTAGCTTTACGGCTGCTTATGTTAGCAGCATAAGACACAGTATTTATCGAAAACAAAAAACACACTGAAAGAATTAATGATACGAACCTCTTCATAACGAACCTCCTTAAATTCTGTACTCTACTATATAAATTGTGTGCTTCTCATCATCCCAGACAACGAGACTAAAATTCACATCTTCAGAATGTAAAAGCAATGTATTCATTTCGGCTTCCGAGCGTAGTTCCTTATGCTGACTATTATCATAAAGAAAAAAATTTCCACTTGCAATTTCAGGAATCACAAAATCTAATCCAAAATATGACGACACATTTTTTAATATAGAAGATATGGTTGGAGAATCATTAATTTTCTCCCATGAATCGAGTTGATGAATAATTTTGGCTGCATCCACATCGTAGTATACCGCTAACATTATCCCATCATTTTGCAATCCGCCATAAGCCTCATATATCAACGATTCAGAGTATGTTGCTTTTCCAATTTTGAATTGTTTCAAATAATCTCGTTTTTCATATTTGCTTTTTCTTCCAAGCATAAAGCCCAAAAGCAAGCACAGTGCGACTATAGCTAGGTATCGGATAACTCGCGTTGGTCTCGCCTTTATAATTACCTCACACCTTTCTAACTTGCTGAAATATATAACAAACTCCACTTATCTACTGGTACTTCCGGTAATGGTTTCGCTCCGTCCATCGGAATAGCTAAAGGTCGCAGAATACTCAAGCCTATAAGATTTTCCGGGCTTAGTGTTAAAGCTACTGCTCACCATGCAGGTTGAGGTCGTGCTGCTGTTTGAGCAGCTACTTACTTTTTGCCATGTTCCAATTGTCCCCTTTTCATAGAGAACGCCTGAAACGCTGATTTTCTTTACTCCAGTTCGAGTCTGGGCATCAACCTGATAGTATGTTTGGTAAATAGATCCGTTGACCGTACTATCGCCTACATACCGTTCAGACTTTTCAGCGGCCATTGCGGTGCAGGCAAAGCTCAAGAGAATCACCGCTGAAACAACAATGGACAACAAACGCTTTTTCGACATAGACATACACCTCCGTTTTTTTGCTCCCATCAAGAGCCTTTGTATAATCAACGCAATTCGCATTCGCTTCGTTTCAATTTTCAGGAGAAAATTTTTCAAATTTTCCATCTTTGTAAGTTCAGACAAAAAGAAAGCCAGACATTTGTGAACTCTCACAAGTGTCCAGCTTTCTTAACGGATACCTTCCGCAATTTTCATAATCTCATCGTATGGAATGTTTCCCATAACGGTATGTGTAATCCCCCGATGTTCCCAACTTAGAGTATAAACATTCTTTCCATGTTCATCCGTACTGGTTCCAAGTACACCATCTGCTTCTCCGACCTTTACGGTTTCGTACACTGTATGCTCATTATCAAACAGGGACTGCTGCCCTGGCTGGATAATTGAGCAACGGACTGTGTAGCTTTCCTCTGTTTCTTTTGACGAGTAAACATGTAAAAAGTTTTCTGCTCGCTCAAATTTCTGCACATCGTCCATTTCAAAGCCGTTCGGCACATAATGGTCGCTGTATCCATCCGGGAGCCACTCCAGCGGTTCGCCATCCACCTGATAAGTCAGCTGCATCTCAATGGGCAGAAATTTTTGAATCATCGTATAGACTGCCCTGCGGAAATCAGCGCTGACCGCAAGAGCACCAACCGTCAGCATTACGAGTGTCAATGCCGCAATTAGTACTCGTTTCAACACTGGGTGGTGCTTTTTCTTCTTTAAGGCCTCTGTCATTCGTTCGTCCCATTGGGACGTATCTGGGTAGATTTCCTCAAACTGCTTTGGCGTTGGAAGCGAATCCAGTTCTCTTTGCGCATCTGCACGAAGTGCCATCATCAAAGCCGCATCAAATGAAATGTCTGTCCGCTCACTCATGGCTGTTCATCTCCTTCCATAATAGTTTTCGTCCTCGAAAGAGCCGTGTTCGTACCACTTCATCCGTTAATCCCAGCGATTTTGCAATCTCACGGTTTGTATATCCCATTGCCAAAAGGCGTAGCGGATCACGGTACATCGGTTTCATTTGGCCAATCAGTTCTGTTAGACGTTCAATGTTATCGGTGCTAACTGCTGCATCATCCGGCACCGGAGCGGCATCTGGTTCGTTTGGGACATCTTCCAGCAATTCTTCTCGTTGTTTGCGAAGCATATCATATGCACGGCTTCTACTACAACTAACGAGATAAGCAGCGAGTTCGTGACAGTTTTCTCGATGAATTTTAGAAAAATTTTTTGCAACGTACAAAAATACCTCTTGTAGCACATCCTCTGCCAGATACGAATCATCCATGATTTTGTAAGCGGTATGGTAAACCAGCCGTTTGTATGTATTGTACACCTCGGTAAAATCTTCTTCAAAGTTTCGATCATCAAGCACACTTAGATATAACGCAAGCAACGCAGTCACCTCTATTCACATTGATTGTGTGTAGTGTACCACGAACCAATAAAAATGTCGAATACAACCAACTTTTGAAAAGGAGCGTGATGCCATTGACCCAACCGAAAACCGATCTCGCCTATCTCCGCAGCGAGAAAGCCAAAGCAGAACAGCAGCTGCGCTACTACCAGCACCGGGAGAAAATTCTGGAACACCAGATACCGGAGCTGACCCGCAAGGCCCGTGTGCATCGGCTGTGTACCCGTGCCGGAATGCTGGAAAGTTTTCTGATTGCGCCGGAAGAACTCACCAACGATCAGGTGATGGAGCTGCTGAAAATTGCGTTCCGTCAGCCGGAAGTTGCGCTGGCTCTTGCAAAGATGATTCACGACCTGCACGAAAGCCGCAGCGTTCCGCACCCTTTAGAATAAAGGGCGCAATTATACACCGTTCCGGTGAAATTGCGGTCTTGCAGACGGCTCGATGAAATCGAAGCTGGCGTTTGTGCGCCAGCCCGATTCCATCCCAAGGAAAACTGCATTTTCCTTGCGCTGCTTTGCAGCTATCCTTTTGCGGCTCCCGCCTGAGATCGAAGCGCATGGCACTCCGTTCTAAGGCGGCGAGCAAAACCGAATACAATTCCAGACCGTTCACCAAGAGCAATCTTGCTGGGCGGTCTTTTTGTTTGGGGGTGATGCCTATTCCGTGTCCGCATTTCAAAATTACCATCGTCAAGCGCAGCCAAGGGCAGTCCGCTGTTGCCGGGGCCGCTTACCAAAGCGGCGAACGGCTGTTCAGCGAGTACGACCAGAGAACAAAATTCTACAACAAGAAGAAAGAGCTTGTCCACGCTGAGATCATGCTGCCATCCTATGCGCCGCCCGGATATGCAGACCGGGCGACCCTCTGGAACGCCGTAGAAGCTGTGGAGAACCAGTGGAACTCCCAGCTTGCCCGGCGCATCGTGCTGGCGTTCCCGGTGGAGGTGCCGAAGGAGCAGTATTTGTCCATGATAAAAGAGTTTTGTCAGGAGCAGTTTGTTTCCAAAGGGATGATTGCCGACTTTGCCATCCACGACAAGGGAGATGGAAACCCACACGCTCACATTCTGCTGACGCTCCGGGCAATAGATGAACACGGCAAGTGGCTCCCGAAAGCCAGAAAGGTGTACGACCTTGACGAGAACGGTGAGCGCATCCGGCTCGCTTCCGGCAACTGGAAGTGCCACAAGGAAAACACGGTGGACTGGAACGACCAGAAGTATGCCGAGGTCTGGCGGCATGGCTGGGAGACCATTACCAACCGCTATTTGGAAGCGGCTGGCCGCCCGGAACGTGTTGACCTGCGCTCCTTTGAGCGACAGGGCATCCAGCAGATACCGACCGTGCATCTCGGTCCCGCCGCACACCAGATGGAAAAGCGTGGAGTGGAAACTTTTCTCGGCAACCTGAACCGGGATATTCGCGCCGCCAATAGCCTGATGCAGTCCATCCGCAGTGCGATTCGTGGGCTGCAACGCTGGATCGCAGACCTGAATGAAAAGAAGCAGATTCTTTTGGATGCACTGGAACAAGCCAAGGAGCCAATGCTGTCCGACCTGCTGGTGGATTACTTCAACCTCCGCAACGAGCAGCGCAGCGATTGGTCTGGCAAGGCAAAACTGAAATGCACTGTCCGAGACTTTGAGGAAGTCAAACGGGCGGTGGACTATCTGAAAGCCCATTCTCTGAACACCATCGAGGATCTGGATACCGCAATTTCTAACCTGAACCAGACCGCCGCCCCTCTCCGTAGGCAGTTGAAGCAGAACGAAAACCGTATGCGGGCAATCGCCCAGATCAAGGATGCTGCCGCCGCCCATGCCAAGCTGAAGCCCATCCACGACACCTTTATCAAGAAGAACTTCAAGCTGACCAAGGACGCTTACGCCGCCCAGCACAAAGAGGAACTGGACACCTTCAATAAAGCTGTCCGCACCCTGATGAAGCTGAACGGCAGTACAGCGGTGGATTTTTCGGCATTGGATGCCGAATTTTCTGCGCTGCAATCTGACAGCGCAGAACTGCGTACCAAACTGGAAACCTTGCAGCCGGACATCTCTGCACTGAAAAATATCCGCAAGTATATCGACATGGTGCTGAATAAGCAGCAGCTTTCCGCACCGAACGGCAAGACCTCGGAAAAAGAATCGGTGCTGAAACAGCTGGAGCAGCTTCAGCAGAAAAAGTCCCACCACAAAGCGACTTCCACTACCCCAAACCGCGAAGAATCGCTCTAAACGATCTTTCTGTCACCGATACGCCGTTGCAATCAGTGGCAGAAATACATAATTCGTATGTTTTTTTGTTGGCCTTTGCCTGTTCTCGTCGGCTAGTGAGTAGAGGCGTACTTTTAAGGCAGAAATTTTCTCCAACACCCCCCATTTTAGGCCACTTTTTCTGTTAATAGTAGAAGCGCCTCTTTGAAAGCCGGTCATTTGTGACCTTTTTGTTAATTCTCAAAAAGATGGTTGTCTTTGGGCTGTTTTCGTTGCCTACCTATTGAGAGGATTTTTTCAAAAGCGGAGATTTGGTCTCAAGAATTACAATTCAATTACAAGTTTCTCACCAATGCTACGAAACAGGCGTTTTCGATGCCTACCAAGTGTAGGGCATCTTTTTCAAGACCATTCTCGGACTATTATGACGTTTTGTTTACAAAATTGCTTGCAATGCTACGAAATGGCCTTTTTCATCGGCTACCAAGTAGAAGGATGTTTTTCGTCCGTCAAAGTCCAGAAATCTTCCATATGTTCCTTGACAAGTGAATAGTTCAATCGTCCGGTACTTCACAAAAGGTACTTCTGTAACTCGCAGCCCGGTCATAACGAAGACGGGGTGGCTGAAATGCCAATGGTGCGGTGCAAGCCCGCCGCCGGACGATTCCCCACTCCTAGGGAAGTCGAGGACCAATATGGGAGACCTTAACTTATTAACGCAGTTGAGCACTTGTTTCGTGCTTTTCTGCGACTGGAGAATTGGAACCCACCAATTCTCGTTACATACTCTTTGTTTCTGATTTCTGCTTCAGCTGGAGGTGATCAACATTTCAGAATATCTTACCACGCAAACTCTGCTGCCGCCGTTTCTCCCATACCCACGCTTCCTTTTGGAACTTGACCTGAGCCAGACTGCAAAAATGACTTATGTGCTGCTGCTCGACCGTGCCACGCTCTCGCAGAAAAATCTCTGGATAGATGAACGCGGTTTCGTGTTTGTCATTTTTACGATTTGCTCTTTGGCTGAGCAGCTAGGGCGCAGCACTGTCAGTGTTTCCAGTGCGCTTAAGGAATTGGACGCTGCAGGATTGATTGAGCGCAGACGAACGCGGTTTTCTTCGCCCAATCACATCTTTGTGAAAATTCCAAATGTTGAATAGTTCTGCGTTTTTCACGATTCAAGAACCGCCAAAATCACGATTCTGTGATGCAGATTCTTAATGGCATCTGCAAAAGATATTTTTCCTATGCAGTATAGCAGCCTTTAAGACTGTATCGAAGAAAACTTTCACCTAACCAACGTAATAAAACAAAAAGAGAAAAACGAATAGAATCCATCCATTCCTTTCCGTATTTGCACCACATGAATGAGGAGGTCTGCCCTTGAACAAAGAAAAATCTGAGAAGAAGCCCACCACACGCAAACGTGCGCCGAGAAGTCCGAAGTCCGTGCGCCTGATCGTGGAACGCCATTATATCGGCAATGTGCCGATGAATACGCTTTTTCAGCGGCTTGTGGAAGAAGAAATTCGTAAAACTGCCGAATCGTATCTCGCCGCTGGCTAATTGGACGTTTTACTGCGGAAAAGGGCTTGCATCGTCACGCAGCATCCGCTACAATGTGATTGATGAGGTCTCTTTTCCATTATGGAGGTACACATGGAAAAGGACAAAAAAGTAACTGCTTTATACTGCCGACTGTCAAAAGATGACGGTTCAAACAGCGAAAGCCTGAGCATCCGCACTCAAAAGTCGATGCTTATGGAGTATGCCACACGCAACGGTTTCGGGAATTGCCAGTACTATGTCGATGATGGTTACAGCGGTACGAACTCTGACCGCCCTGCCTTTCAGGAACTTCTGGATGATATCCGGGAAGGAAAGGTGGCAACAGTCATTACCAAAGACCAGTCCCGACTTGGACGCAACCACATCGAAACCGGAACGTATATGGAAATCTTCTTTCCTGAGCACGGTGTCCGCTATATTGCAATCAATGATGGTTATGATTCCAACGAGCAATCCCAGATGGATATTGCCCCGTTCCGAAACATCATCAATGAAATGTACGCCAAAGACACTTCCCGAAAAATCAAGAGTGCCCTTCGGACACGCAAGAAAAGCGGAAAGTATATAATCAAATTAGACAAAATTCCTCTCTTCAAGCGATTTCTCCGCAATTTTCCTGTGGCTCTGCTCGTATCAAAAATAAGGGACCGATTTTTAATTGTCAGAACGGAGGAACCATTATGGCAATCTTTGAAAAGACCATCCGAAACAAGAATTTTGACAAGCTGCTTCGGAAACTGGAACAAGAAATCCCGGACAGCAGTTGGTCGGCAGATTTAGAGGCAGGCAGTGATTTCAAAGAGGGCGATGCCCGGTGCAGTGTCCGGGTGTTTGAACGGTACAGCATGATGGGCGGCAACCGCCTGAGCCTGACGCTGACCCTGTTCCAGAATGGAGACAGTCCGATCCGCCTGTCTGCCATCACCGCAGGCGGCAGTCAGGCGGTGTTCTTCAAGGTGAACACCCTCGGAGAAGAATCTTTTCTGGACGATGTAAAAGAGCTGCTGGAAGAGATTCTGGAGGAGTAAAATGTTTTTTGGATGGTTTGACGCTATATTCAGCTTCATTTTCCCAATCCTGTTCCTGCTTTTTATTGGAATGTTTTTCTTTGCTCTAATTTCAAATCTCCGCACATGGAACAAAAACAACCACTCGCCGCGGCTTACCGTTCCGGCAACAGTGGTAGCAAAGCGCACCGATGTTTCGCATTCCAGCAGTGCCAATGCCGGAGATATGTCCGGTGCGCACGGATACGACACTAGCACATTTACATCGTACTATGTGACTTTTCAGGTGGAGAGCGGCGACCGGATGGAATTTGAAGTGGACGGAAGCGATTATGGTCTGCTCGTGCAGGGCGACATCGGAAAGCTGAGTTTTCAGGGCACCCGCTATCTTGGGTTTGAGCGGAACTAATCGTTCTCCTACATTATATAGTAAGGAGTGCTGTATGAACGATCTGTTTATCCAAGGGCTGACCATCGACTGGAACAGAGTGCGCCCATACAATTATGTTCGTCAGATTCCTGCCATCAGCGGAATCGACACTTTTACATTCCATAAGCCCATTACGTTCTTTGTTGGCGAAAATGGAAGCGGAAAATCTACGCTTCTGGAAGCAATCGCTGTTGCTTACGGCTTCAACGCAGAGGGTGGAACGAAGAACTATTCATTTTCCACATACAACTCCCATTCGGAACTATGTGAGGCTATGACGATTTCCAAGGGGTATCGCAGACCAAAGTTCGGGTATTTTCTCCGGGCAGAGAGCTTCTACAATGTAGCCACCAAGGAAATCGACTATTCCGATGACGATCATCCCTCCAAAGGCTATCACCAAAAATCACACGGTGAAAGTTTCCTCGCTATTGCGCAGGACTACATGGGTGCAGATGGAGTCTATATTTTTGACGAGCCGGAAGCCGCTTTATCCCCGCAGCGGCAGCTCACGTTACTGATCAACATTCATCGGTGTGCCCAAGAAGGGGCGCAATTCATTATCGTATCACATTCACCCATTCTCCTCGGAATGCCTGATGCTGAAATTTTTAGCTTCGACAATGGCACGATTCATCCTTGTCAGTATGAAGATACGGACAGCTACGTTATCACCAAAACATTTGTAAATAATCGGCAGCATTTTTTGAACCAGCTTCTGAACGAAGAAACGTAATGCCGGGAAAGGACATTCCTTATGAGTGATTCTACGTTGAAAGAGCTTTGGCAGCAGGTCGCAGAAAAGAAGAACTGTGAAGCAAAGCAGAAAGAACTGACCGCCCAGAGAGATACGCTTGCGGACCGCCTGAAAAAGCTGGAAAAATCCAAGCTGGCAGAACAGGCTGATGTGGATCGTCTGGAGGGGCACAGCCTTGCCGCATTTTTCTATCAAGTGATTGGAAAAATGGACGAAAAGCTGGACAAGGAACGGCAGGAAGCCTATGCAGCCCGTGTCAAGTACGATGCTGCTTTCCATGACCTTTCTTCCGTTGATGCCGACTTGGAGCAGATTCAAAATAGACTGGAACGGCTGTCCGATTGCGAAAGGCAGTATCAAGCTGCTCTTTCCGAAAAAATCAAAAGCATCAAAGTCTCTGCCCACCCTGCCGCACAGCAGATTGTGGAAAGCGAAAGCCGCATTGCCGCACTGAAAGTCCAAAAGCGGGAGCTGCTGGAAGCCATCAACGCCGGAAAGACCGCCTTGCACACGGTCAATGAAGTTCTGGAAACGCTGGATAATGCCGAGGGCTGGAGTACATGGGACGTAATGGGCGGCGGTTTGATGGCTGATCTTGCCAAGTATGAGGAACTGGACAATGCACAGGAGCAGGTGGAACAGCTTCAAGTGGAACTGCGGCGGTTCAAAACTGAGCTTGCCGATGTTGAGATCACCGCAGACCTTCAGGTTGCGGTAGACAGTTTTTTGAAATTCGCAGATTTCTTCTTTGATGGCCTCTTTGCAGACTGGGCAGTTCTGGATCACATCAATCAGGCGCAGAGCAGAGTGGAAAACACCAAGAGCCAAATCAAGCGAGTCCTTGCACTTCTGAAAAAGATGCGCGAAGATGTTGATGTCCAAATCGCTGATGAAAAAGAGAAGCAGGAGCAGCTTGCGGTGGAAACTGAGCTGTAGGTTTGGAGTGTTCGCGTATGTAATATGCTCAACTCAATGAATTGGAAATTTTGGAGATGCGTTTATCGTTGCAACCCACACGGACCGGGAACACATTCATAATCACATTATCTACAACTCCACTGCGTTGGACAGCATCCGGAAATTCCGGGATTTTTTATTGTCCGGGCTGGCTGTGCAACGGTTGAGCGATCTGATCTGCTTAGAGCATCAGCTTTCCGTCATTGAGATAAAGCCCTATCGGGAGCGGCAGAAGCGCACACTCTACCCGCCCAAAGAAAGCAATCGTGACCGTCTATGTGGCGTGATTGACACTGTTCTGGCGGAAAAGCCCAAAGACTACGAAGATTTTCTGCAAGGACTGGAGCAGCAGGGTTATGAGGTCAAGCGTGGAAAATACACCTCCGTCAAAGGCGCACGGCAGAAGCGATTCATCCGGTTCCGCACTTTGGGCGCAGGATATAGTGAAGAAGAACTGAAAGCTGTTATCTCTGGGGAAGCCGAACACCATCCCCGGCAGAAGCAGAAGCGCATCGTACCGGAACAAAAGTTTCAGATGCTGGTGGACATTCAGGCAAAGCTGGCCGAGGGAAAGAGCATGGGGTATGCTCGCTGGGCAAAGCGATATAATCTGAAAGAAATGTCCAAGACGCTGATTTTCTTACAGGAGCATAAAATCGGCAGCATTAAAGAAATGCAGGAACGTGTGGATGCAGCAACTGCTCGCTATCACGAGTTGGGCGATTCCATTAAAGCTGCAGAAGCGCGCATGACCGAGATTGCCGTTCTGCGGACGCACATCGTTAATTACGCCCGGACACGTCCGGTTTATGATGCCTACCGCAAAGCCGGGTACAGTAAGAGATTTCTGGAAGCCCACCGGGAAGAAATCACGCTGCATAAGGCTGCAAAAGCTGCTTTTGATGAAGCTGGATTGAAAAAGCTGCCAAAGACTAAGGACTTGAGCATCGAATACGCTGAACTTCTGAAAAAGAAGAAAGAAGCATACCCAGACTACCGGAAGGCACAAGATGAGATGCAGGAGTTGATGAAAGCTCAGAAAAATGTAGAGATGTTTTTTGCAGAGGAAAAAGACACAGCCGAAAAAGAGCCAACACGATAAACGAAATCCGCCGAGGATTCTTCCCGTTTTTTTCGGGAGGATTCCTCGGCGGATTTTTGCTTTTGAAAACTGATTTCTAAGAATGTGAATTCAAAATACCAAAATTATTCAGTCAAGCCAAAAAGGTAAACCACACAAATGCAGCAGTTGCACATATCATCAGAACCAGTAGTATCGTACTTGCAAGTTTCTTCTCAATGGAAACTTTCTGATTTTTGCATAGGACAATCTGCTGAAGATTGTGAAATTCGGCTTCGCTGACATTTCCATTTAATGCTTTCCATGCAGTGCAGCGATCTGTAACCAGCAAAAAATCGGACAGCATTTCCATAAAGATGACAGCGAAAAATGCCAGAGAAAAGAACCACATCCCATTCCATTGAAGTTCTGTCAACACCCTCTGAAGGCTTGAAGGCTTTAATGACACTAACGAAATAATGTAAATCAACGTGTTGCAGAATTCTCTTGCTAATGGCCCTTTTTGTTTAAGAAAATCCATTTTCAACCCTTTCCTTACAAACGGAGTGACTTAACCACCAATGGCCTGATAGTAATCCGTTTTAGAACGAATCAAAGAACCGTTTGACTTGTATTCTTTGACAGTTTGATGGTAGCAATTTTCGAAATATGTATTCTATTTTTTCTGCATTGGAATCACCACTTTTTTGATAAAATTAGGAGCCATCACTTTCCGACAGCCATTCGTCTAGGATTCTTGATGCTATTTCAGCATATTCTTCATCTGTAGAAATAGATTTCAAATATTTGTAAAGAGTATTTTTTCTTCTGCCGCCCCAATATAGGGATAACCGGAATTCCCCAGCATCTCTTTTATTCAGGATTTTTCTACTGAAATCCGGATTCCAAATCCTCCCTCTGAGTATGCAATGCTTATCCATGTTTCATCTTTTCTTAGCAAAACGCCTGTCGAAACGCTTTCTGAAGCCGATGCCTCTTCAGCGTATCCTAAGGTTTTCAATTGGTCAATATATTTTTGTATTTCTTCTTCAGAGATATTATTATAAAAGATTGCATAATACCCAGCATTAGAACCATCCAATATATATTCTATCGTTCCACTTTCCGGCTCACAAATAAGCCTAGTGTATTCATTATCCGGCCAAACTGAAGTATAAATACATTTTACATCAGACGGATTGGTTCCTCCATGTGTAGCAAATTTTCCCTGACCTGAAAAACGAATGCAAAGAAAGACCAATATCAAAACTATAAAGGCAACCGCCATACTGCTAAAAAATTCCAATTTCTTAT